>JAJXWH010000013.1 GCA_021781745.1 Bacillota bacterium
TAATACTTATATTAATGATTTGTTCATTATTTGTCCATATTTAAATCTGCTTCGTAGATTGTGTGTTTCTGCTACTCTCAAAAGTTATCCACAGATTTGACTTTATTATAAATTCCTATAGAGTGAAAAAAATCTAGGAATTCTCCTAGATTCATTTTTCACATACCCTTACCATTATTTAACTCTCATCTTAAATTATAAAAATCAATAATTATTTATGTATTTTATTTTAAATTGATTACCAACATTTTCAATATTTATTCCTAAAATATCCATAAATTGCTTAAGACTGTTAACATTATTAATAAACTTAACATTACCTTTAGAAATTAATTTTTCAATTACCTTTATTATATCTTTTTTTTGATCAGAAAATAATATCTTCCAAATTTCAGAGGCATTTAATCCTTCTAATTGATTTTCATTTAATAATTCCTTTTTTGTCCATAGGCAATCCTCTCTTATTAAAATTTCTTTTTATTTTTTTATACCATAGATCTGAAGTATATTATTCCATATTTATGTCAAATATACTAAATAAAAGGTCTGAGGTGTTAATTTGAAACCTAATTTTATTAAAAATAATTTATCAATTATAATAATGATATTTTTTATAATTTCATTGTATATTTTACCAATAATATGTATAGAATTACAATGATGACATAATATTTCAATGAATAAGAGATAGTATTTTATCACTATTCTCTAAATACTATCTCTTATTTTTGTTACTTATATTAATATTATTATCTTAGATTTACATATTTAGTTTTTTTCAACACGAATCAATTTCCATTTTTGAGCATTTGTTTCATTATCACTAAAAATATCAACATTAGAAAAATTATCTGTTCCAGCTGAATATACATCAAGGGCTTTTTGACTACCAATATTAATTAATTTATATACGCCATCACTTTCTCCAATAATATTCCACTTTTGCGCATCAGTTCCATTATCACTAAAGATATCAACATTAGTATAATCATCTGTTTTGGCTGCGTATACATCCAGAGCCTTCATACTATTAGTATTAATTAATTTATATGTCCCATCAGAGTTTTGATAAATATTCCACTCTTGAGCTCCTGTTCCATTGTCTTCATAAATATCTACATTAGCATAATCCTTTGTTTCAGCAGAATATACATCTAGAGCTTTTCCACTACCAACATTAATTAGTTTATAAGTTTCTCCTGAGGATATTCCATTAGTATTTTGGGCTTCACCAGGATTAATAGCACTCAATTTCTCTGCGCTATTAGCCGGAGTTTTAATTATATTTTCTGGATTTAAAGCTTTCACTGCAATATTATTAGTAAGTATTATACTTGCAGCTATTATGAATACTATTATTGTTTTTCCTGTCATTTTATAAGAACCTTTTTTAAATGCTTTGATCATCCAAATTCTATTTTTTATTTGATTATTAGTTTCAAAAAAGACTGGCACTTGAGAATAACTCCCCTTATTCAAAAGCATTCTTGAAAGAGTGAGTAGTGTCATACCATAATCTGTATTTTCATCTTCCTTTAGAAGTTCAAGGACATAAGCATCACAGTCATATTCTCTGTATAATCTCATTTGTTTAATTGCAATCCATACAAATGGATTAAACCAATGTATTAACAATGCAATTATACCAAGATAGTTATAAATTAAATGTTTCCTTTTATAATGCACTAATTCATGTAAAAATACATGAGAAAGCTTCCTATTATCTTCTATACTTAATACATACTTGGGTATATAAATCTTAGGTTTTACAATCCCCATGATGCACGGACTTTTAAATTCATCATGCACATATAATGGAATTCTTGATTTTATCTTAAGCTTATTTTTACACTCATTAAGTAAAGTTAATATTCCAGGATGTATATATTCATTTATATCTTTAGTTTTTCTATTTAACTTAAGACTAAATCTAAGTAATACGAAACTTAAAAACACCAATCCCGTTACCCATATATAAGAAATAAATTTGAAAACAACTGAAATTATTTCCCTGTTATTATTGTCTGCCAGCTTACTACTTAAACTCATCTCATTTTCGTTATAATTATCACTCTTATTAGTAATGGTACT
The DNA here is from genome assembly GCA_021781745.1 of Bacillota bacterium. GTDB lineage: Bacteria > Bacillota > Clostridia > Clostridiales > Clostridiaceae > Clostridium. Next base: position 2,092 of record JAJXWH010000013.1, read on the forward strand.
AGACTTTTGTTCATTTACTTGAGATTCTTTAGTTGTTTTAGTCAAATCAGTTGCCTCATTCTGTTCTTGCACGACACTTCCATACTTTTCGTATAACATATTAAATAAGCTTATATTTGTTTCAGGAATAACAGGTATAAGGAGTTTTATTAATACCAAAATCCATATTGCATTTTTAACTCTTATGCTAAGACGCTTATTTAATATTTTTAAAATCAAAATTACTATTAGTATGATAGCGCTTGCTGTTAAAGAAGACTGAAAAAAGCCCAAAAAAATTCTCTCTATAAGTTCCATAACCCATATTCTCCTAATGGCATAAAATTTTCTAAACTAAAAAACAATATTTATTTGTAGTCAGGTAATTTCTTTTCCTTTTTATCTTTAAGTATATTCTCCAATTCCTCAATTTCACCTATTGATAAATTTTCTTCTTCTAAAAATTTAGTAAAAAGTATGTTTAAAGCACCATTATATACTTTTTTAAGAAAAAATTCATTTTCTGATTTAACGCATTCATCTTCTGAGACTAGTGGATAATAATTATAAATTCTTCCTGTCTTTTCATAGCCTATAGCTCCTTTTTTTATAAGCCTTGTAATAAAAGTTTTTATAGTCTGATCTGACCAATCATTATATTCTGATAATGAAGCTATTATTTTTTCCGAAGTTAACGAATTTGTCTTCCATAGAAGTTTCATTACCTCCCATTCTGCCTCAGAAATCTTAGGAAGTTCCTTCATGACATCCTCTCCTCTCGATTGTCGTTTACATTTGTAAATATCATTATAAGTTTATTCCTCTAATCTTTTCTTGTCAATCCTCAGCCTAGTTAGAATACGGAAAAAATAGTAACTATTTCACAATGATATTGTGAATTAAGCAGCTACTATTTTTTATAACTATAAGAAGCTATTAGTCGACTCAATTGAGCAAACTGCAATTTTAATTTCTTAACCTATACGAACCAACTTCCACTTTTGAGCACCTGTTCCATTATCAGTATAAACATCAACATTAGTATAATTGTCACTTCCAGCTGCATATACATCTAAAGCCTTTCTGCTGCCTACATTAATTAACTTATAAGTACCATCATAATTAGCAATGATATACCATTTTTGTGCACTGGTTCCATTGTCAGTATAAATATCAACATTCGAATAGTCATCTTTTTCAGCTGCATATACATCTAAAGCTTTCATACTATTAGGATTGATTAATTTGAAAGTTCCATCAGGATATTGATAAATAGTCCATTTTTGAGCTGCTGAATTATTATCATCATAAATATCAACATTATCGTAATTGTTTTCTCCAGCTGAATATACATCAAGAGCTTTTCCACTACCAACATTTATTAACTTATAAGTCGCTCCAGACTCTATTCCCTTAGCCGAATTTGTATAATTTTGAATCCACGCACCATCTGAACCTAATCTATATTCTATACCATTTGTAATTACAGTAGTATTTTTTAACATAACTCCTGATTGATAAAAATACCATCTCCCATCAAAACCTTTTTGCCATACTCCTTTAGTATCATTTGTTTCAGTTGTACCATCCCAGGCACCGTCTGACCCTAACTTATACTTATGACCATTTGTAGTTATAACTGTATCTTTTTGCATCACACCATCACTATCAAAATAATACCATACTCCATTACTATCTTTCATCCATCCTGTTTGATATGAGCCATTTGCTATAACATAATACCAGTCTTCATTCTTTAGTATCCAGCCTGTTTTAGTTGCAGCACTAGCTGCCATTGGTAAAACTCCTAATAATGTTATAGTTGTTAATGCTACCGCTATCACCTTTTTAATAAACACAGTTTTCATTTTAATTCTCCCTTTCATTATAAAAGTAAATCTACAGTTGTAAACCACGGTTTAAGTTTACATCTGTAGATCTAAAATGTCAATATATAACTTGGATTTAATTGTTAATTTTTTTAAATTTAGATTATAGTGAATTTATATTGAAAAATGCAATATACTGTACTTTTCATATGCCCATTGCCAATTCTGCTATACGCTCATTTACTTTCCCTTTATAGACACCTCCATGATAACAAATTACTGTTTCAATATCATAATTCATTAACTTCTTCAAAGACTCTTTATTTAATTCATTATCAAAATTAATATTTTGATCTGCTTTTACAAGCAAACCTTCTTTGACACAAAGAATATCTCCAGCAATTAGTATCTTCCACTTCTCAAGGTACAAAGAAATATGTCCCGGAGTATGACCAGGTGTGTGAACAACAGTGATTCCTCCACAATACGGTAATTCCTCCAAATCAATCAAGGTTTTATTTACATTTACTCTGCTGTTCTCAAAGCCTGCTTTTAGTTTTTCGTATATTATTTTCATATTAGCAGGCAAATGATCTAATCCATCTTCTAGTCTAGAAAGTTTAACAGGTTTCTTCTCACCATTAATATATGCTTTTTCTTCCTCATGAGCAAGAACCTTAACCCTGCCAGGCATCTCTTTCAATATATCTGAAATACCTCCAATGTGGTCAATATCCTGATGAGTTAGAATTACTGTGTTCAATTTGCTAAAGGGTATTCCTTCTTTCTCGCATACTTCGCGAATCTGATGTAATTGACCGGGAAATCCAGTATCAATTAAGACTAGTGAATCCTCATCCAAAATCAATGTTAGATTAATAACCATCCCCATTTCCATTATATTAGTCGGCACTTCTAGCATATAAATTCCATTTTCAATTCTCATTTATTATTTTCCTCCTTAAAAGTAGAATAGTAAATTGTAGTCTATACATTGCAAAATAATTTCATCAGCTTTTCGCAATATATATTGACATTGATTTTATTTTATGTTATAATATAATATTATTGAGCAATTTATTATAAAGCATAGTTATATAATAATCAATATAAATGTTAATTTAAGCGCAGATCTATTTAAACAGATCTACGCTTTTTTGATATAACTTGTCTCACTCTAATCTAATTTTCGGCAATATGTCTAAAAAATTGATTTCTTCTATAAATGCATTCATCGCAGATGTTAACCACTTATTCCTATGATATAAAACCTGTGTCAACATATTAAAATTATAATCAATTAAATCTAATTTCACTAATTTCCCCTCATTTAATTCCTTCTCTACAGTCATAATAGGCAGTAAAGTAATCCCAAGATTATTTAAAACAAAAGTTTTAATAGTTTCTATACTTCCTATTTCTAAAGCTAAGTGGAACTGTAAATTTTCTTTGCGGAACATTTCTTCAAAAACGCCTCTATAACTGCATCCTTTCTCTGTAAGAATTAAAGCTTCCTTAACAATATCCTTTAATTCAAGCTTCCTTTTATCCTTAAGTTTATTTAATGGAGATGCTAAAAGTGCCATTTCTTCTTTGTAACAACTGCATGGAATTAAATCTGGATCATTAACTAATTCGCCTAATATTAATATTAAATCAACAGTATTATTCTTCAGCATATTATGCAAGTCAGAGCATGTACCAACTTTAATTATCACTTCCACCTCTGGATACTTCATATGGTAATCTCTAAGCAATTCTGGAAGCTTAATTGTACAAAGTGATTCAACAACACCAATTTTCAGTGTTCCTTTAGGAGTATCTCTATCAGCAACTGCTTCCCTAGCTTCACTAGCAAGATTTATTATTTTTTCTGCGTACTCAAGAAAAATTATTCCTTTGGATGTTAGCTCCATATTTCGTCCAATTCGCTCGAATAATTTTATTCCAAGTTCTTTTTCTAAAAGTTGAATTTGAGTAGTAATTGTAGATTGTGCATAACCAAGCTCTTCTGCAGCTTTCAGAAAACTTTTTAATTGTGTGATTTTTGAGAATGTTATTAGCTGTCTAAACTCCATATTTTACCTCACTCTCTTAACTTCAAAATAATTGAACTTATTTTTTAATTAATTCAATTTTACTAATATATTATCTTATGCTAATATAAACTCAATAAAAATTCAAGTAATAACTTATATTTTGATTATAATCATTTCATTTATCTAACCTAAGTACTGATAGATAAAATATGATTCCATGTCTTTGAATTTTTAATATACAGCAGAATTAAAATAAGGAGTGAATCGAAATTGGATAAAGGTAATTTTAAAGATTTAGGCTTTTCAACAAAAGCAATACATGGCGGAAACAGGAAGAATGACGTAGGGTCTGCTGCTACACCAATTTATCAATCATCCACCTTCATTTTTGACTGTGCAGAGCAAGGCGGACGAATATTTTCTGGTGATGAAGCTGGATATAGATACACTCGATTTGGGAATCCAACAAATGAAGTTTTAGAAGAAAAGCTTGCTATTCTTGAGGGGGCAGAAAGCTGCATTTCAACTGCTTCTGGCATTGGAGCAATATCTACTGCATTATGGACTGCCTTAAAAAATGGGGATCATGTAATATCATCTTCTACAATTTATGGCGATACCTCCGCATTTTTAAATAACGGACTAAAAAAATATGGTGTAGAAATTGATTTTGTAGATATGTCTGATCCGGTAACCGTACTTAAAGCTATGAAACCAAATACAAAAGTTGTTTATATTGAAACGCCAGCTAACCCCACCCTGAAGCTTAATGATATAACAGCTATAGCTAAAATTGCTCATGTAAATAAAAACTGCATTGTTATGGTAGATAATACCTTTTGTACACCTTATATTCAAAGACCACTAGAACTTGGCGCAGATGTTGTTTTACATTCTGGTACAAAATTTCTTAATGGTCATGGTGATGTAGTCGCCGGCTTTATACTTGGTTCAGAAGACTTTATAAAAGAAGCTAAGCTTGGTGTTCAGAAACTAACGGGTGCTATTTTAAGCCCTTTTGATTCCTATTTAGTAATAAGAGGTTTAAAAACTCTTCCACTTAGAATGGAGAAACATTGCGAAAATGCTATGACTGTTGCACAATTTTTAGAAGAACATGAAGCTGTAAAAAAAGTATATTATCCAGGACTTAAAAGCTTTAAGCAATATGACCTAGCTCAAAAACAAATGAGTTTACCTGGAGCTATTATTGCTTTTGAATTAACAAGTGGAATAGAAGGTGGAAGAACCTTAATGAATAGTTTAAAACTTTGCAAATTAGCCGTAAGCTTAGGCGATGCAGAAACCTTAATACAACATCCAGCTTCTATGAGTCATTCTGTATGTTCAAAGGAGGAAAGATTATCTGCAGGAATTAGTGATGGTCTTGTAAGATTAGCCGTTGGTCTTGAAGATGTTATAGATATAATTGATGATTTAAGACAAGCTCTTGATTTAATAGCTAAGTGATTTATATCACGGCATTAAAAGCTTTTATATTATAAAGTTAAATAGTTGAGTATAATAATTTACTTAGAAAATATATTTTTCAGGAGGATAATAAAATGGATAAAATAAATGTTAACTACGAAAAAATGTATTACGGATTTCCTGTAATTCTTATAAGTTTTTATGATAAAAATGGAGTTCCAAATATCACAACTCTTTCTTCTTCTTATACCCTTAAGGATATGGTGGCACTTGGCTTTAGCAGCAAGGGATATGCAATTAATCAAATTAAAGAAGTTAAAGATTTTGTTATTAATATTCCTGATAGTTCACTTAGAAAAGAAATTAATTTTTGTGGCACTAAATCAGGTTTAGAAATCAAGAAATTCGATGATACTAGCTTAACGCCAATTAAATCTAAAATTATTAATGCACCTATTATTGAAGAATGTCCAATTGCCATAGAATGTTCTTTAACTGACATTATCGAAAGAGATGCTTACAAAGGTATCACTAATATTCTAGGCACTATAAAAGGTAGACTTATTTCAAGGGAATATTTAGATACTGATGATAGATTAAACTTTTCAAAATTTGATAATCTCTTATATTTCGGAGATGGGATAAACAAAGGCTACAGATATATAAAAAATGAACTATAAGATAAGGAGGACATTAGATGGCTTATGAAGCAATTTGGTCTAAGGATCAAAAATTAAATGATGTAGAACATATTAAACTGCTAAAAGATGGTTTAGATGTTATACAAACTATAATAGACAATTATTCTAAAGAAGGTTATGATTCAATAACTTCTGAAGATATGAATAGATTTAAATGGGCTGGAGTTTATGAACAAAAGCCAAAAGAAGGATATTTTATGATGAGAGTACGTATTAATTCAGGAATTATGAGTTCTGAACAAGCAAAAGTTTTAGCAAGCATTTCTAAAGATTATGGACGCGGAGTTGCAAATGTAACTACAAGGGGTGCAGTGCAATTCCACTGGGTTCAAGTTAAAGATTTACCAGTAATTTTTGAAAAATTAAAAGCTTGTGGTTTAAGTTCCTTTGAAGCTTGCGGAGATTGCCCTAGGACAATAGTTGGGAATCCTCTTGCTGGAATTGATAAAGATGAACTTATTGATACAAGTGAAATAATAGAACAAGTTAATAATTTCTTCTTGCTAAATAAAGATTTTTCTAATTTGCCTAGAAAATTTAAAATATCAATATCTGCCAGCGTACACAATGCAGCTCATGCGCAAATTAATGATCTTGCCTTTACACCAGCAATAAAACATATCGACGGAAAAGATGTAGTTGGATTTCATGTATGGGTTGGAGGAGGACTTTCAGCCAATCCTCATTTGGCACAAGAACTTGATCTTTTCGTAAAACCACAAGAAGTCCTTAAAGTTGCGGTAGGTGTATGTACCATTTTTAGAGATTACGGCTACAGAGAAAAACGTACTCATGCTCGACTAAAATTCTTAGTGGCAGATTGGGGCATAGAAAAATTTAAAAATAAATTATTAGAGTTAATTGGAGATATGCCCAATAAAGGTGAAAGTAAACTAACTTCTTGGAATGCTTCTTATTACTTTGGGGTACATTCTCAAAAGCAAACTGGGAAAAGTTATATTGGAATTAATTTACCACTAGGCGAAATATGTGCTGATGAACTTTTTGAACTTGTTGATATTTCAGAAAAGTATGGGGATAGTAAAATTAGAACTACCTTATCACAAAATTTAATTATTACAGGTATAAATGATGAAGATCTGCCTTCTCTATTAAAAAAAGATGTATTTAAACATTTATCACCAAACCCAAGTACATTTTTAGGTTATACTGTTTCTTGCACAGGTAAGGAATTTTGTAATTTAGCTATTGTTGAAACAAAAGAACGCGCTAGGAAGATAATTGAATATCTAGATTCAAAAATACAATTAGATACTCCACTTCGTATTCATTTTACTGGCTGCCCTAACTCTTGTGGTCAAAAGCATATAGCTGATATCAGTCTTCAAGGCGCACTTATAAAAACTGAAAATAGCTGTGATGAAGCCTTTACTATTTGGCTTGGCGGCACATTAAGCAATAACGGGGATTTCGCTAAAAATCTTAACTGCCGTGTTAAAGCTGCTGAGATTCATATAGTTCTTGAAATAATAATACTTTTCTTTAAGGAAAATAGACTAGAAAATGAAACTTTCAATAAATTTATTAATCGAGTAGGAACCGATATAATATCTAAAAATATCCTAACAAAACAAACACTATAAACTTCAAAGAGTTGCCTTTTTAATAAGACAACTCTTTTTACTCATAGGCCAATCAAATTGCGGTTTTTGAAATACCCACAAGATATATTAAAAATTCTTCAATTCTGTCAAATTCCAATAATCGCCTTCCTTTTTAGTTAATGGAACTTCAAAGTTTTTAATTAACTTAACTTTAGTGAAATATTCCCTATAAATTTTCAAAATGAATTTTTTGTAGAGACAAAATTCATTAATTATGTTATAATTCAAAATGTTGTTAAGGTTTTGTCTAATTTTGCAATTTGATGTAAGTATAACGTCATTTTCAATCTTAGTTTTTTATTTATTTCATTAAAATTTTAAAATTTAAATTGTATATTTTATTTGTTGAGTTTATAGAATTACAATAATGACATAATTATAAAACAAAAAAGAGATAGTATTTTATTGCCCCCACCATAATACTATCTCTAATATTTTATTTTCCCCTTCAATTATTGACGATATACAAGCTAAAATACTTTACAAAATTAACTTGTGATAACTTCGGTAACTGCTTTTATTATAAGAAATCTAATCTATATTTTAAAATTTAAAACTAATTGAGTTAACTTTTCTGCCGTTGTTGCTTGATCTTGAGCTACTCTAGCTACCTGTTCTATTGCCTTATTTGTTTCCTCTATTCCTATCTGAATTTCTTCAGAATTATTCTTAGTATCTCTCATATTTTCTGCAATAGTTTGTACAACTGCAGAAATCTCCTCTGTTGACGCATTTAATTCTTGAGACATTGATGCAATATTTTGTGATAAATCACTAATATAAACTGCATCACTTTCGTATTTCTTTCCTGTTTCAATTAACAAGTCATAATCTTTTTTAACATTATTATTAATAAAATATAATATATCCTTTGAATTGCCTGATAAATTGTCAAAAGCAGCTTGAACACTTGAAATTACATTTTGGATATTAGCCACGTAACCTGCTGATTGTTCAGCTAGTATTCTTACTTCATTTGCAACAACAGCAAAACCTTTCCCTTGTTCTCCTGCTCTTGCAGCTTCAATATTGGCATTTAGGGCAAGTAAATTAGTCTGTTCCGCTATTGATGCTATAGATTGAGCAATCATACCAATTTCGCTAACTACCTTTCCTTGTTCTATAGCATTAAGTATGTTATTTTGCTTTTCTTCATACAACTTGTCTGCAATTTGCTTTGAATTAAAACCATTTTCTTTTACATCAGTAGCCCTTTCCTTTATCTCAATGGACTGTTGACTGCTTTCAGTTGAATTCGAAGCTAATTGAGTTATTCCTGAGTTAACTTCTTCCATAGTTGAAGCTAATTCTTCAGTGAACGAATTAACACCTTGTATATTTTGCACTATTCCATTTGTATTTTTATCTATGCTTCGAAAATTACTTGACAATTCTTCTAATGTGGCAGATAGTTCTTCACTTGATGCTGTTACCCCTTTAGTCTCAATTACAATATTTTCAATTAATAATTTCATTCTTTCTTTTGCAATATCTAATGCCTTAATAAGCATTCCTAACTCATCATTACTTTTACTTTTTATTGAATAAGTTAAATCTCCATTTCCTAAAGCTTCAGCAAATAGTAATACCTTTTTTATAGTCTTTAATATATATGTTGATAGCGCTGTTCCAATAAAAATTGATAATATAATACCTAGTACTAAAATAGCATGCATTATATTAATTGTTATTTTGTAATTTCCTACAGCACTATTATAAGCTTCTTCCGCTTGTTTTTGGTTTATTTCAACCAGATCATCAAGGTCTTTGGACATATTATCTGTAGTTTGATTTATCTCGGATAATTTTCTTTTTGCTTCTACATAATTCCCTTCTTGAATCAGCTCAAAAAGATTATCTTTTTCGCTAGTGTATTTATCTTTTAAAAGAGAATTAAAATCATTATACTCCTTCTTTTCATCATCAGACATATTACTGCTACTAAAAGCCTCAATGATTGCAGAATTTTTAGTTCTAATTGCATCAATTTTTTGCAACGCTGTTTCCGTTTTAGAACTATCTTGTCCAAAAACAGTATCATTAACAATTTTAATTTCACTTAAGAAATTTTCTTTGATTGAATGTATTTCATCAATACTTTTTAAATTATCAGAATATAGCTGTTCTGCACTATTTTCAGTATTAGAGAGACCAAATTTTCCAAAAAATCCAGTTACTCCGACTAATAAAACAATACTTATAAAACCAGTTAACAATTTTGTTCTTATAGATAAATTTCTCATCATTTGCCAAAATCCCCTTTACAAATTTAAATTTTTTAACGACACTTATAATATTTTATATTCTTTCAAGTAATATTTTATCAAAAAAATGTTAAAATATCATAGTTTTTAAATATTATTTTTCTAATAAGAGATATTGAAATAATAATTTAACAAAACATAAATTTTAAAATTAAAAACTAACAGAACAAATATAATAATTTATACTTGTTCTGTTAGCTTTTTAACCGTAAAGGGATCATTCATGGCATTTCGGAGAACTAATTAGCTATGTTGAAAACTCAAAAATTATTTCAAGCCTTGTTCGTAGCTTTCTATCATATGCTTTACCATAAAGCCGCCAACGCTTCCATTTTGTCTTGAAGAAAGGTTTCCTTTATCTTGAGTTTCATAGTTTTGTAATCCTATTTCTGAAGCAACTTCAGTTTTTAATTTATTTAATCCTTGCTTTGCTTCTGGTATTAATGTTCTGTTACTTCCACTATTGTTTGATGGCATATATATCTACCTCCCTTAATTAATTTAATTTTGCTTGGCAGTAATATATTAACCATTATCACTAATTATAATCCATTAAAATATTTGTAAAAGTAACAACAACAACTTATATTAGATAAATTATACTTCAAAACTATTTTTTAATTATAAATCTCTTATTTTTTCCTCTTCATTATTATCATAATATGATTCATTCGACAATTTTATTGATGAATTATAAAATTCATAGTATAATATTAAAATATCACAGAAACATTACATTTTATTTATTATTTTTATCTCTGCACAAAATAATAAAAGAAGAGGAGACAAATATTATTATGAAAGACATTTTTAGAAAAAAGTCGGTTAAAAGTTTACTTCAAGAAACTGAAGGCGAAAAATCTTTAAAGAAAGCTTTAGGCTCTTTTGAACTTACAATGTTGGGAATTGGTGCTATTGTAGGTAGTGGTATTTTCGTACTTACTGGAGTTGCTGCCGCAAAGTTTTCCGGACCAGCATTAGTATTATCGTTTATTGTTGCAGGACTAGCTTGTGCATTTGCAGCTCTTTGTTACGCTGAATTTGCTGCAATGATTCCCGTAGCTGGAAGTGCATATACTTATGGCTATGCAGCCTTAGGGGAAATATGGGCTTGGATAATAGGATGGGATTTGATACTAGAATATGCTGTAGCAATAGCAGCAGTAGCAATAGGATGGTCTGGATATATAGTAAACCTTCTCAAAAATATGGGTATTAAACTACCTGCCAGCTTAGTAAATTCTCCTTATGATGGTGGAATAGTAAACCTGCCAGCAATGCTTATAATTGGAGTTATATCAATTCTATTAATCATAGGTGTTAAAGAAAGTGCACGATTTAATAATTTTATTGTTGCTATTAAAATCGGAATAATTTTCTTGTTTATATTTTTGGCGGTTGGACACGTTAAACCTGTAAACTGGCATCCATTTATGCCTTATGGATTTAATGGAGTATTACAAGGTGCTGCATATGTGTTTTTTGCTTATATAGGTTTTGATGCAGTATCTACAGCTGCAGAGGAAGTGAAGAACCCTCAAAAAGATTTACCCAAAGGAATAATCGCTTCACTTTTAATATGCACATTATTATACATAGTTGTATCAGCTATTCTAACAGGTGTAGTTCCGTATTTAAACTATATGAATACTGCAGCGCCAGTTGCCTTTGCTCTTGAACAAATAGGAATAAACTGGGGATCGGCTTTAGTATCAGTTGGAGCAGTATTTGGTTTAACTTCTGTTCTTTTAGTCATGATGTTTGGGCAAACAAGAGTATTTTTTGCAATGTCAAGAGATGGACTTTTACCAGAAGTTATTGGTGGCATAAACAAAAAAACAAAAACACCTGTAAATAGTACTATAATAGTTGGCGTTGTAACAGCAATTATTGCAGGATTCTTACCAATAGGAATAGTGTCGGAGTTAACTAACATAGGTACTCTTGCAGCATTTATTATTGTTTCTCTTGGAGTAATTGCATTAAGAAAGAAGAGACCAGATTTGCAAAGACCGTTTAAATGTCCACTTGTTCCAATTACACCAATAATTTCATCATTAGCATGCTTAGGACTAATTTGGCAGCTTCAAACTGCAACTAAAATAAGATTTATAGTTTGGTTTGTCTTAGGAGTCATAGTTTACTTCGCATACGGAAGACGTCATAGTACTATGAATAGTGACCCTACCAGCAGTGAAGAATAATAATTCAAGCCAAATTTCTTTATAGTATATAACTCGATAACATTAACTTATATGTCAATATATACATGAAATAGCACAGAGATAGACCCTGTGCTATTTTGCATACATTAAATGCATTACTTTCATTATTTCAACATACTGTTTAACCTTGAATTTTAATATTGCTCACACAGCTTCACTTAATGAATATTCTTTTCCTCAACCCAGGATTAAATTTAATGTACGATTTATAAAGGAATATCCTAGAGCTCTTGTTATCATAGCAAATAATGACAGTTAATATAGTAAAACACTAAAAATTAAGAACTAACCTCTAAGTCTGCTATATTTATTTATCAAATATGGCACTCTTAACGACTGCAAATGCTTCTCTTATATATGTTGAAGGAACGAAATACCAAATAGTGGAGCTAGAATAATTGTCAAAATTAACATAACCATTTTTCTTAGCTAATATACTGCTTCTAAAGGCGTGAAAATCTGTAGTTACTATTTTTACATTAACATCGGCTATTGGCTTATGACTATGTTCCTCTATTTTTTCCTTAGAAAACTTTAAATTTTCATTTGTATCTCTCGACTTATCTTCTATTATAATTTTATCTTTATCTATTCCTCTTTCTTGAATATACTGACTCATAGCTTCAGCCTCTGGCACACATTCATCTGTGCCTTGTCCGCCAGATAAAACAATATATTGATTGGGATTTTCTTCTTCACACTTTATTGCTGCATCTAATCTTTCACTTAATATTAAATTAGGAGTCCTTCCATTATCAAGGCCTGCACCAAGTACAATGATATAGTCATCCTTCTTTTCATTATTTTTGTGATAACTTATTATTGCAGCTTCCAAAGTAATAAAAACTATAAATCCCATACACATAAATATTTTAACTATTTTATATACTTTAATCAAAAACACATTTTTTCTCATCATTTTTCTGAAGAAATGACGAACAAGAATCAAAATTCCCAAAATAATAGCAGGCATACTAAATGCAATCCACAATGCTTGGATAATATACTTAATTCTCTCCATACTCATTCCTCCTGCACATTTTTTACTTCAGTTAATTTAATATCGTATAAACTTATTATATATATAACTAGTAAAGATGTAATAAGTTATTTAAAATCGTATGTTTAATTTCATAATATTGTAATAATATCTTCATATTATAAATTAAGGTTTACCCACTTAATTAACAACTCTCATATTTGTGCTCCAAGTGAGAGGTTTCTTAATGTAGAAGTTGTTATATTTTTTATAATGAGATAATGTTATATAGCAATTAATGGAGAATACGAAACGGACTATCGGATTGTAAGAAATGATTGTTTATGATAATTTTTTCCCTCATAAATGTTTTAACGGCGATAAAATTATCGCCGTCAATTTAAATTATACAAAATACAATTTCTATTTCTCTACTATAGATTTATCTTGATTTAGAATATGCTTATCTATCCAATCTACTACGAATTCTAATATTTTTTTTACAGACTCATCTTGATCCGCATCTATAGCATTCAAATCAATATTATTAACTGCATTAATAAAGTTTTCATGCTCTACCTTATGAGAAAAGAAATTTTTATACCCTATACTAGACATATAATCTTCCTCTGATTTAAAATGAAAAATTGTATATTCTTTAAGTTCTACAAGAATTTCAATTATTTTATCATACTTGTCTACAATAAATTCATTTTTTAATAAATTAAGTGCACGATCCGCTATTTCAAACAGCTTTTCGTGTTGTTCATCAATATGTTTTACCCCTAAGTTGTAATCTTCTTTCCATTTTATCATAAAATCACCTCAAATAATATTTGTGAATATCACATCTAAAACTATAACTTTTATAACTTTAATTAATGCTTCTTTTGTTATTTTTCTTATTATGAACTGACTCTAATTACTGATATTTTAAGATAACATTATTTAATGTACTAATGTCAAATGGCTTAGAAATATAATCATCCATCCCCATTTCTATGCATCTTTCTCTATCTCCATTCATAGAATAAGCAGTCATGGCAATAATATAAATATGATTTTGTGTTCCTAATTCACTTTCCCTTACTATCTTAGTAGTGTCATATCCATTTAATTCTGGCATTTGTATATCCATTAGGATTAAACCAAAGTTATTTTCTTTTAATCTTTCTAAAGCTTGTTTACCATCAAATGCACACTCAAATTCATATCCTAAACCTTTTATCATTTCGCAAACAATTTTCATATTAATCTCATTATCTTCAACGATAAGTATTTTTTTTGCTTTATTTATAGCCATTTTCTTATCGCATGTATTAAGCTTTTTACCATGAGTTTTTTTCGCATCATGATTTAACAAAAATTCTGCCTTAAAATAGAAAGTACTTCCTTTATTTTCTATGCTTTCAAACCATATATCTCCATTCATTAACTTTGCTATATCTCTTGAAATAGCAAGTCCCAACCCTGTACCATCATATTTTTTAGTGTAAGTCATATCTTGTTGAACAAATTTTTTAAAAATATCATTTTTAAACTCTTCTTTGATGCCAATTCCAGTATCTTGTACTGAAAATTCTAAAGTTAGTTTATTTTTTATAATATCTATCTTTTTAACTTTAAATATTATTTGGCCGCTTTCAGTAAATTTTATAGCATTATTAAGTAGATTTATTAATATTTGATTTAATCGTATTTCATCCCCTATTAAGTCAAAGCTTATATATGGGTCAATGTAGTAAAAGACTTCTAAATTTTTATTATTCCCAGCAATAGATAATTCTTTAATAATTCTATCTAAAGTTTTCTTAAGATTAAACGGCTTTAGATTAAGTTCAAACTTTCCAGATTCTATTTTAGAAATATCTAATACTGAGTTTAAAATACCTAGTAATAACCTAGATGAATGACTAAGCATATCTAGATATTCTTTTTGACTATTACTAAGTTCAGTTACTTTAAGCAAATCTATTACACCTATAATTCCATTCATAGGCGTCCTAATTTCATGACTTATATTTGCTAAAAACTCACTTTTAGCATTATTAGCCTTATCTGCCTCTTCCTTTGCTTTTTCTATCTCCTCATAATTGGTCCTTAATTCTTCTTCTATTGCTATGAGCTCTTCATACAAAGCAGATGTTTCTTCATATTTATCTCTCAATTCTTTTTCTATTTTTTTGCTCTCTGTTATATCCCTTGTAATATTAGAGGCTCCTATTAACTTTCCTTCTAAATCGTAAATTGGGGTAACTGTAATAGAAACATCTATTAACTCACCATCTTTCTTTATTCTCTTAGATTCAAACCCTTTAATTTTTTCTCCATTTTTAATTTGTTTCATTATTTCATTAAAATCATTAACTTTGTCTTCCGGAATTATTATAGATATATTTTTATCAATTACTTCTTCTTTTTTATATCCATAAATCTTTTCTGCCCCTAAATTCCAACTAGTTATAATTCCATCTAAATCTTTTCCTATAATTGCATCATCTGTATTTTCAACTAAAGAGGCAAGTTCACGAGTTTTCTCATCATTTTTTATTCTATTAGTTATGTCTCGTATTATACTTAAAACAAATCTCTCGTCATTAATTTCTATTCCTATTGATTTAACTTCTACTGGAAAACTAGAACCATCTTTTCTATAATGAATAGTTTCAAATTCAATCTCGCCTAATTTAGCTTTTGCAAATTGATTCGATAATAATTCCAAATTTTGAGCATTCCTTAATTCAGATATATTCTTTGAAAGTACTTCTTCGTCACTATAACCATATGTATCAATAGCTTTTTTATTAACTTTTAGAATATCACCTTCACTTGAAAATAGAATTATTATATCATTTGCATTATATAGTGCAGTTTCGTATATCTTTAAATCATCATATTTTTTTCTAAAACTATTTTCACTTGTTTTTTGATCCTTCACCTCTTACCCTCCTTAACTTTAATTAGATAAATTAGAATGTTAATAACCTATAAATTATCTTAACAAAAGCCTATTTTAAAATTCCCAGGTCATTTATTAACATCTTTTCAAGATCATCTTCACCTACTGGTTTACTAAAATAATACCCTTGAATTATATTGCAGCCTAAATTCATTAATATCTTAAGCTGTTCTTTAACTTCTACGCCCTCAGCTATGACCTTATATCTTAGCCTTTTTGATAAACTTAAAATACATTCTATTACAGCTAGATTTTTTTCATCCTCAATATTATCAACAAAAGACTTATCAATTTTCAAAGTATTTATAGGTAAAACTGTTAAATAACTTAAAGAAGAATATCCTGTTCCAAAGTCATCAATTGAAATGTTTATATCTTTTTTTATAAGATCATATAAATCTGCAATCTTTTCTTCATTTAATTCAATTAAAGTACTTTCTGTAATTTCTATTTCAAGTAAATTTAAAGGAATTTCATTTTTCTCACATACTTTTATAAGCTTATCCTTAAAATCAGTTTCTTTAACTTGAATAGGCGAAACATTAATTGCTACATTATTAAATTTGTACTTTTTTTCTTTAAATTTATGAATTTTTTTGCATACTTCTTCAATCACCCAATCACCTATATCAACAATTATCCCAGTTTTTTCAGCTATGGGAATGAATTCAGCCGGAGATACAAACCCAAGCTTTTTATTATTCCATCTTAATAAAGCTTCAAAGGCAACTATTCTATTTTCAGCAGCATCTATTTGAGGTTGATATACAATTGAAAGTTCATTGTTTTTTATTGATTCTTTTAATTCATTTTCAATTATTATTCTTCTTACATATAATTTGATTAAATCTAGTTCAAAAAAGGTATATGTATTTTTTCCAACTGCTTTCGATTTATACATAGCCAAGTCTGCAAATTTCAACAAATCATTCATATCAGTGCTATCTTGCGGAAAAGTCGATACGCCCATACTTGTTGTCATATATACTTGTTTATCACTAAGTTCAAATGGTTTTTTGCAATAATTTATTATACAATTACATAACTCTTTTAAATTATCTACAGAATCAAATTCATCTACAAGTATTATAAATTCATCCCCACCAACTCTATACAAACTACCGTGATTCTTAGCGCAAACATTTATCAATTGCGAAAATACCTTTAACATTAAATCGCCATAATCATGACCTAAGGTATCATTAATAGACTTGAAATTATCTAAATCTATAAGTACTATTGCTCCTTTTTGATTTAACTGTTTTGTCTTTTCTAAAGTAGTTTTAAAATCCATTAGAAACAGTTCTCTATTAGGTAGCTTAGTAAGAAAATCATAATATACACTTTCAGTTAATATTTTCTTGCTTTCCTTTTCTTCAGTTATATCTCTTCCTAAGCCAAATAAGCGTACTGATTCTCCATTTTCATTTTTTATCATCTTTCCATTTAATAAAATCCATTTAATTTCATTTGTTTTTGTAACAATTCTAAATTCGCTTTTATATAAAGATGATCTCCCATTTATAAAAAAGTTCAAATCGTTTATAGCACTATCTTTATCTTCATGTAGCACACTCTTTTCAATACAGTCAAATAAATTACTGAATTCATTTAAATCATATTGTGTAATTTTCTCCCAAGCGGTAGAAAGGAAAAGTTTATTTTCTTTAAGATCCCACTCCCAAACTGCAATATTAACTTCATCAACTGCCTGTTTATACTTTTTAAATACCTCTATATAGTTTAAATTATTCTCTTCTATCATCATAAAAAATTCTTTGTTCTCCTTTTAAATAGATATAATTAAATTTTGCCAGTATTTTTATGATTTAATTCCTTCATGTACCTTACTATTAATTCATCCAAATATTGACTAATAACCAACCTATCATTTATAGTTTCATTTGTGTTTATGGTACAACATACTTCATTTAAAACTTCCCGTACCTCATTAATATGTCTATTTAATTCTGATATCTTAATGGTCTTCTCTTCAAGACTTTCAAATTCAGCTTCACTTATATTTTCCTGATTTAATATTATCCTATTTCTTCCACTAATTTTTGCCCTATATAAATTTTTATCTACTTTTGATAACAGATCTGAAATACTTATATCATTATCAGTAATACTATATACACCAAAGCTTGCAGTTATATTAATTTTAAGTTCTCCATATTCAAATGTTGTATTTTCTAATTGTTTTCTTATCTTTTCAGCTATAGCATACGCATTCTTTAATTCGGTGCCATTAAGTACGATAATAAATTCTTCTCCACCAAATCTTCCTGCCCAGTCAGAATTATTTCTCAATGATTTAAGCATTATATTAGAAAAATCATTTAAAATATTATCTCCAATAACATGTCCATATTTATCATTAACCTTTTTAAAATAATCTATATCTGTCATAATTATAGATAATGGCATTTTGCTGATTTTGCTGTAGTTAATATCTACAGGCAACCTTTCATTGATATACCTTCGATTATATAAACCTGTCAATTCATCCGTAACTGCTTTTTCATTCATAGCACTAATCAATTCTTCTACAGAATTCGTGCCTTCAGTCAATTTATGTAATACACTCCCATTTTGAGTTATATCCTTTAATATTTCAACAATATATATTTTTCCATCAATCTCTACTGGTGTTGCGGTTATTAAAACAATTTTCTCTTTATCATACTCTATCTTTACAAAAGTATCATTATTATTATATGCCCTCATTGATATACAATTATCGCAAAAAGTATCCTTTTTCCATAAAGCATAGCAAGTTCCATTTAATTCTCGCACTTCCTTATCTTTAACTATAATAGTTTCTTTCTCTATAGGATTTACAACTCTAATAACATCATATAAATTTTTAAAAATTGATAACCTTTCTTTTACCTTTTCTATTATGTCCATAAATATACCCTCCCTTTAAATAAAGAAATTACTCAATGCATAATATAAAAACTTATTAATCAAAATTCATATGTATTATAGAGTCATAAAAACCATCTTACTACATTAATCCAAAATATATATCCCATAGTTCAGAAATAACTTCATTGCTTATTTTTGTATTGTACGTCATCATCTCATGTACTAAGTGATTTTCCAACTTTTTGCATTTAATTAGATAACTATCTATATTTTCGCTTATAAATTTATTTTCAAGCTGCGGGTTACCAAGAATATCTAAAAGAATTTTATTTTCTTCATTTGAATAAAATTTGTATTTTTCTCGTATAATATTTGATATTTCTTCTGGAGGAAATAAGTGACACCTTAAAATAAACTTCCTTCTTGACATATCAGTGATATAATATTCTATCTTTTTTTTTAATAACACGTATAACTTTTCTTTTATTGAAATATCATTATCTAATTCTTCTATACCACTAAGGTACTTTATATAATCATTACAAATCTCATCATAGATATAAAAAAATAAATCCTGTTTTGATTTATAATAAAAATATACTGTTGACGCCTTAACTCCTACTTCACTGCAAATATCTCTAATATTCGTTGCTTCATATCCATTTTCTAAGAAAAGTTTAAAAGACGTATAAAATATTTTATCGCTCGTCATATTTTCCAAAGCACTTACCACCTTCTATAAATTTCAATCATTTTTAATTTATATTTTCTTTTAGAATTTTATATTTTTACATATTGAACCAGAATTATGTATATAACGTTCGTTACATAAATCATATCACTGTATTTACAGTGATTCAATTTAATTTATACTGCATTTTTACCTATAATTCGACTCAATTATGAGTTAATATATAAGCCTCATATTAAAATATTAACTCGTTCCTAGGAATTTACCTGTCATTTTATATATAGTTATTATTTAATTATTAATTTCAAAAATAAGAACACAGTGTTTCCTAGCGAACACTGCATTTCATTACATTGTTTATTTAATTTAAATATTCTACTATATCCTAATTAATTGTATCAACCAAAATCGTGAAATAAAATGTACTTCCTTTTCCTAATTCACTATTGACAAAAATTTCACCACCCATAAGTTCTATAAGTTTTTTTGACAGAGCAAGTCCTAGCCCAGTTCCTTGAAACCTCTTTGTGTTGCTATCATCTAGCTGAGTAAAATAGTTAAACAGCTTTGGAATATCCTCTTTTTTAATTCCTATACCTGTATCGCGTATTGAAAACATTAATAAAACTTTGTTCTCCAAAGATTTTAGTTTCTTAATATCTAACTGTATTTCACCATTCTGTGTGAATTTAATAGCATTCCCTAAAAGATTTGCAATTATTTGATTTAATCTAAAAACATCCACAAAAATCTGTTCAGGGAGATTGTTTTGAATATGAATTTTAAAAGTTATTTTTTTATTATAAGTTAAAGGTGCATAAAAATTTTCTATTCTATTAATGAAACTCTCCATATAAATCCATTCAGGTACAAGTTCAGCTTTTCCAGATTCTATTTCAGAAACATCAAGTATATTATTAATAATTTGAAGCAAATTCATGGCAGATTCTTTAACTAATTTAACCCTCTTTCTTTGCTCATCATTCAATTCAGACATTAATACTAAATCAGTCATCCCAATAATTCCATTCATGGGTGTTCTTATCTCATGGCTCATATTCGCTAGAAATTGGCTTTTTGCTTTATTAGCTTCTTCAGCTCCTATTTTTGCTGTATGTAAATCAATGTTAGCTTGTTCGACTTCAAGCTTTCTATGTTTAAGATCAGATATTAGTGCGCATAATTCTTCTGCCATATTGTTAAAAGCACGTGACAATTTTCCTATCTCATCATTTCTTACAACCTGAGCCCTTTCTGATAAATCTCCTTTAGAAAAGTTTTCTGTAGCTCTTATTAAATCATTTATTGGCTTCACTATATATTCTGTTCTTTTTATCCAAAGTATTATGCAAACAACTAACAGAACTATACAGGAATATATAAAAGTATAAATATATTTTGACATTTTATTTGAAAACTGACTTTCAGGAAAAGACGTTATAATTAACCAATCCAAGCCTTGTTTTTTATATTCATTCACTCTTATGTGAAGCTTATCATTATCTGTTTTTACTATAAAATGATCCCTGAAACTGTTTTTATAATCTGAATATGCTTCTTTTATATATTCATTATCAATTTCTCCTATTTTTATTCCCTTTATTTGATTATCTGAAATAGTTGTAAAATTAGGTTTTCCAAGTGAATTTGCAATAACCTGTCCAGAAGTTTTTTCCACTATATAGGCTGTGGCCGATTTATCTTTCACAATTTCACTTAAATATGAATTTATCTTAGAAAGAATAAAATGAGTTCCTAAAACGCCTTTAAGATTACCATTATCATCATAAATTGGATAGGCCGCTGTAATAGCTAAATCTCTCATAATAAAATGTTCATAAACAGGTGAAAATACAGGCTCCCTTTTTTCCTTAGCAGTTATATACCAGTCTCTTGTCCTAGGATCAAACTTTCCAAAATCCTGAACAAAATCTCCTGCAGTTAAATCAGACTTTAATGAATAATAGCGAGAATCTCCATTTGTATCAGCATCGCTTCTCATAATCTCTATTTTACCTTCTGCATTTCTTCGTGCTCCGTAATATTCACCCTTTTCAGTACCATAGCTGAAACTATAGATATTATTTGGACTAGCTAACATTACTCCGGAAAAATAAATTTCACGTTCTCTCTCATTATATATATCTACAGTACCATTTTTAATTAAATTATAATTAGATTTATTAATAAATAGTGGTATATCAACAAAATCTTCCACTTTATTTACTATTTCTTTTGCTGAATCATCTTCTATATCTTTAATGTTATTTTCCACTGCTTTATTAGACTCTGTAAATGCAATAAACCCTATAATAATTGTTATACATACAGAAATAATAATAAAAGTGCTAATAATCATATTTTTTAATGAATTTGTTTCCTTTATCATTTTACCATTCCACACTCCATATCTTATGTATGCAATTTACTATAATTAAAGGTCGAAGTCTATATAAAATCTAGATTTCAACCTTCTCTAACTTTCTTTAAAGCACATATTAAATAATATTTCTGTTTATTTCTTTAAATGAATTTCAATAATTTCATAAAGTTTTTCAACATCAAATGGTTTTACTATATAATCATCCATATCTGCCTGCATACATTTATCTTTATCTTCACGCATAGCATATGCTGTCATTGCAATGATTGGTATATGCTTTCCTTCAAGCTCCTCAGCTCTAATGATTTTAGTTGTTTCAAAACCATTTAATTCTGGCATTTGTATATCCATTAATATTAGATCTACTTTGTTATTTTTTAATATTTCTAAGGCTTCATTTCCATTATATGCCCCAATATATTTATAACCTCTATTTTTTATTATACCTTCCATAACTTCTTGATTTATTAAATTATCTTCAACACATAAAATCACCTCATTTCGTTCTACCTTATTAATTTCTACTTGGCTTTTTACTATAGTTCTTATTTCAAAATTTTGTTCTTTCTTTTTGGATTTTTTAAATTCACATGTAAAAATAAATGTTGATCCTTTTCCTAATTTACTTTCAAAACATATATTCCCATTCATTAAAGCAGCAAACTGTTTTGAAATTGCTAATCCTAATCCCGTTCCTATTTGTTTTTTACTTGTCGACAAATTTCCTTGGCTATAATCATTAAAGATCTTTTCTTTAAATTCCTCGTCTATACCAATTCCCGAATCTTTTATTCTAAATTCTATTTTCTCACTAACATTATCTTTAGATATCATCTTTACCCTAAATGATACATATCCTTCATCTGTAAATTTAACAGCATTACTTATCAAATTATTAAGAATTGCTTTTAGCCTTAACTCATCTCCAATAATTTCGTAATCGATATTAGGATCTAAATAGTAACTTACTTCAATACCTTTTGAATTCCCTATAATTAAAAGATTATTATAAATATTATTAATAGTTTCTCTTAAGTTAAATGGTTCCTCATTTAATTTAAATGTTCCTGATTCTATTTTTGATATGTCCAATAAATTATTAATTACACTAAGCATAGTATTAGCTGATTCATTTAATATCTTAATATATTTGCTTTGTTCCTCACTAACACATTCCGAACTTAAAAGTTGCATGGCTGCTAAAATACCATTCATTGGTGTTCTTATTTCATGACTCATATTTGCTAAGAAGATGGATTTAGCTTTATTAGCAGCTTCTGCTTTTTGTTTTAGTAATTCTAATTGCTCACACTTTTCTTGTAATTTATTCTCAATTATCTTTCTATCTGTAATATCTTTGTAAATTGCTAGTACTCCTGAAACTCCTCCGTCTTCATCATAAATCGGAGAAGCAGAAACCAAAACATTAAGCATTTTTCCACTTTTATCTAACCTAACTGTTTCATAATCCTTAACAATCTCACCTTTGCTAATCATGCATAATATACTTTTTGATTCATCTAATATACTATTAGGAAGTAATTCACTCATATTTTTTCCTATTACTTCTTCCTTTTTAAAACCAAACTTTGCTTCAGCACCTTTGCTCCAATTTGCTATATTCATTTCCTTAGTAAAGATTATAAACGGATCATCAAGTATATCCAAGGACATTGAAAATAACTTTGCATTTTTATATTCTTCTTCTGCTTCAGAAATGTCTCTTATAATGCTCACTACCATATTTTTTGTTTTTTCATTACTATAAATAGATCTTACTTCCACTGGAAATTTAGAACCATCTTTTCTATAGTGATATGTTTTAAACTTTATGCCTCTATCTAAAGCTTTTTCTAATTGTCTTTGAGTAAATTCCATAGTACTTTCATTTCTAAGGGTGAAAATATTTATATTAATTAATTCTTCAAATGTATATCCATAAGCTTCAATGGCCTTTTTATTACCATATAGAATTTTTCCTTTCTTGTTAACTATAAGAATAATGTCAAATGCATTTTCAATAAAATCTTTTCCTTTGCCATATATTTCTTCAATTAATAATGTATCTTTATGCTTGGGCAATCCTTCCAATACCGACTTTCCCACAGTTTCCACCACCCTTATATTTTTCACTATTTAATACTTTATTTTTCTAAATAAAATTTAAAAATATATTAAATTTCCTCAGCATTAAATGACTTTGCACTATAATCATCTATTTAATTCCCTTGCCTAATAATCTAAATTCACTAAAATTGATTGGTAAGTTCTACTATTCGTATATTTTTTTCTTGATTATTTAATACTTTATACTGTATTTCAATTTTAAATTTGTCAGGAAAGCTTACATCTATATATTGATATTCCTCTTTTTCCTGCTTACTTTCAATTAAACCAACACTTATTGCATTTGGGTCTTTTGTATAGTGCAACTCATACAAACATTCTTCAATATGAAGTAATTCTTTTCTTGAAAAATTAACAACGTTGCTTAAGTTTTTAAAGTCAAAAGTGAATTTATTAAAGGATTTACTCCAACGTTCAAAAATCTCACTTCTTTTTTGACCCTCTTTTTTATGTACTTCTTGTTTCTTTTCATTATATATTTTTATTAAGTTATCTGTATCAATTTTTAACTGATCAAATTCACCGCTAATATCTTTTATATTCTTTTCTTTAATTACTATTAGCTTAGTATTTTCTTCTATTAGCTCTTTTTTATATCCAGCTTCAATTTTAATATCTGAAAGCTCATTGTTAATATCAATTGTATCAAATTTAACTTTTTTAAATTCTTCCATTAGACTATCTAACTCTTCTAATAATGCATTTTCCATCCTTCCTTTAATTTCAGTTAATACATCTTCATGTATTTTTTTTGCTTCTTCTAACTTAACATTTATTTTCCCCAAATTAATTATGTCTTCTTCTGCATGCTCTTTGTCTCTAATAGCCTTATTTAATAAACGATTTTCTTTTTGCAGGTTATTTTCTATTGAATCTATTTTATCTTTACATAATTCAATATTCTTTTTTAATTCCAATAATTCTTCCTGAGATTTTTTTAAATCTTCGTCTTTTTTTAATATTTCAATTTCTTTTTCCTCTTCTTCTATAAAGCTTGGAAGTAATTCTTCCTTTGGAGTGAATCTTCCTCCATAAGCTTTTACACATAACCATATAAGTCTAGCAAAATGTTGCCTATCAAGTTTTTTCCATACATTTAGCAATGTTACGTTTTCGATATCCACAGATTGAAGAAAATTTTTCTTTTGCTTTTCATCCATATTATTTATAATTTCTTCTATATCTTCAGTTGTCTCCTGTAAATCAACAAAAGTTTGCTCATTCAAATACTCTTTTGCCTTATTACTAAGCTTGTCACTATATTTTAAGTAAATACTATCTGCTTTTTGACCTGGGGTTAAATTCTTGAAAATCTTATATAACTTTCCTGCTTCCTCTATAACTTCTACTGATATTTCATCTTCTGTTGGATTTTCTCCATGATTTCTAGTCTTCTCAGTAAGAATTTTCAGTAATCTTTCATCTAATTCTTCTCTTGTATACTTTTTTAGTTCGCCTCGCTTCTCATTAACTAAAGTCCATATTTCTTTTACTTCAGGCTCTTCCATCATTTGATTCTTTCCAATTTTGCTTCCTATGAAATTAATTAAACCTATAGTCTTCTTTTTAACTTTTTGTATAATTGGTTTAGAAATATTGGTTACATTCATTGTTTCAAGCAGTACGATTTGTTCAATCATATCTTCATCTGAAATTCTTCTTAATCCGTCAAAAATATTAGGCATGCCCATCTCCCTATCTCGTATATTGTATTATTTTCTTTTATGTAACAATTATCCTACATTTTAGATTTTGCTCTTATTTATATATTAATATAATTCTTTGAATTTTTAAATATAAACTATAAAAATGTATTATTATCACATATTTTCAAAAAAATAAGGACAATAGAGATTAATCTCCATCACCCTTATTTTTAAGATGTTTGAAAAGTTCCTGAGCAATTCATAGTATTGTGTCTACTCGTATTTTAACACTTTATTACAAAGTATTCAATATTAATTAATAACTTTTCTTTTTGTATTAGGCTTTTGCTTCAAAATAATGATCTCCACCATTTCTTTTAGTTGCACTTGAAATAGTATCTGGTTTCTTTATATTTTGAATTTTAGTTGCACTAGATACTGTATCTACGCTTTGAGATTTAGTACTAATAATATTACTAAGGTATGTTGAATTTAAAATTCCTGATATATTCATTTGTAATCACCTTCTTTCCAAATTAAGAATTTAAATTAGTTAATGCATTATTTTTTATAATACAACTTAAACCTTAGAATATACTGAGAAATAGCAATAATTTGTACAAATTTATTATAAATGACAATTTCATTTAAACTTACTAAGTATATTTCTATACAGAAGTATAAAACTAATATTGATACTAATATGGAGGTGTTAAATTATGAGCAGACGACCTTTAGTTCCTAGGGCAAAAAAAGAACTTGAAAAAATGAAGAATGAATTCGCAAATGAAGTCGGCATAGAAATAAACGAAAGATATGAAGGAAATAGAACATCTAGAGCAAATGGACATATAGGTGGAGCAATTGGCGGACTAATGACAAAAAAAATGATAGAGTCATATGAAAGAAATTTAATTGATAAATAATGTAGCTCTTTAAAATATACTAACCATGCTAAAATTGTGGTTAGTATATTTTAAAAGAAGCAAATACTAATTTACTAAGGATGGAGACTCATCTAATTTTAATTCTTTTGCACTTGTTCCTCTTTTTAGCATTAAACTAAGTGGTAATCCAATTATAATAACAATTGTTGATATTAGGAATACGTCATTTATTCCCATAGTATAAGCTTTTTCTTGAATCAAATTATTAGCAATACTGCTACTCTCAAGTGCTTTTACATGAAATTGAATCCGTGTCAAAAGCAATGAACTAAATATACCAATAGCAAGTGAGCTTGATACTTGACGCAGCCAATTATTTATTGAAGATGCGTGTCCTGATAATTTTCTCGGGATAATAGACATCCCTGAATTGGTTATAGGCATAGTTGAAAAAGAAATACCAACATATCTAACTGTCATCCAAAGAATTATATACGAATGAGGGGTATTTTCTATTAAATCGGACATTTTCCATGACCCTAATGCCATAAGAGAAATTCCTGATACTATTAAAATTCTTGGATCTACGCGATTATACAACGTCCCTACAATTGGCATCATAAAGGCCATAGCTAATGATGGCGGAAGTAATATTAACCCTGTATCTAAAGCTGATAAATGCTGTGAATTTTGCAAAAATAAAGGCGTTAATAATGTTCCCGCATACAAACCAATTGTAACTATGCTGACTGCAATTGTACTTATAGTATACTTAGTAAATTTAAATACCCTTACATTTAATGCAGGTGAGCTTATCCTTAGTTCTCTTTTTATGAATACTATTAAGGAAATAATTCCAATGATGATTAAAGAAATTGTCTTAACAGACCCCCATCCCCATGTTGAGCCTTCACTAAAAGCAATTAATATAGACAAACTTAAGATAATAACTGCACTAAATCCTATAAAATCAAATGAATTGACCTTTGATAAATTGTACTTAGGAATAAAAGATATAACTAAAATAATACCCAAAATTCCTATAGGTACATTCACTATAAAAATCGCTCTCCAGCTATAATATTGAACTAACCATCCACTTAATGTTGGACCAAGTGCTGGTGCAAGCATTGAAGCCATACTCCATAAACTTATAGCAAATGCGTGTCTCTTTTTTGTAATAACCTGATAAATAATTGTCATTGTTGTGGGGATTATTAGCCCACTAAATATTCCTTGGATAACTCTAAAGGTTACAAGCATTAAAATATTAAAAGATATGGCGCATAAAATTGACGCTAATGTAAATCCAATAAGAGCATATGAATATAGTTTTTTATAGCTAAATTTTTCTCCTAAATAACCTGCCAAGGGGCATGCAGTCCCTGTTGCAAGCATAAATCCCGTAAGTATCCACTTTACAGAATCTAAATCTGTATTAAAACTTTTAATAAATATAGGTAATGCAATATTTATTGCACTCATATTAAAAGTACCTAAAAATACTCCTAAAAATATTGGAAACATTACTGACCAAAATGGTGATTTTTCTTCCTGTGTAATTTTCATAAAGATCATCCTTAATTTTAAATTTATAATTTAATTTCTATGTGATTATATGGCAAAAGGACATATAATAGGTACATGTTACTACTATGAAATTAATGTGTCAATTTGGACATATACTGAAAAATCCTATGAATACGTTACCTTCTGGTTTTTATTGGTCTCCACACAGAAATCAACACCTTATGTGTAATACTATAATATCTTTTTAATTCTTTTAAGTTTAAGTACATGCCTCATAATTTCATTAATGTTTTCTATATTAAAGGTAAATTTATAATGTATACTATCTACCCATTCCTTCAATATTAAATATTCTGGATCATTCTTATTGCACATTATTTTTAAAAATTCCATATATCCAGATATACCACCTACATCTTCTGGAGGACAAGCCCCTTCACCATCCACACATGTTGGATATACATATTCATAATTATCTATAATTTCTTCTAGTACTATATCATGTTTCCAATAGTCACCAAAGTCGTATATATATTGAATGCTTTTATCCTTGCTCAGGTACTTATCTATCTTAACTTTTGTACTTAGTTTAGGCCTTATTTTCAACACATTTTCAATGAATCCATGCGGATCATTTTTTCTAGTTAATTTCATTTTAGAATAAAATTCATATTCAGCTATAGCTTCTTCATCACCAGTAATTCTTAGCTTTTCTTCTACAAGGTTAAAATCATACAAATGACGATCCTTCCAGCCCATTGAAAATTGAATTACATCATGTAATCTTTTAAAAGTAATCTCTGCCGGAACCACTACTCTCCTCCATATTAATGGGCTACTGCCTTCTAAAGTTATTTTAATTTGATATGCCTTCATAAATATCATTCCTTTTTACTTTACTTTATACATATTTTTTTCATTTTTTTATTTTTTATGTTTTATTAATTATGTTAATGAAAAAAGACTACCTGTTTCTAATTAAACAGCTAGTCTTTATAGTCTAAGTATTTATTCTGTAACAACAACATCAAATGAAGTCTTTGTACCATTGATATTTATTGTGATAGTAGTCTTTCCAGTTTTTTTTGTCATTATTTTTGGATAAATATTTCTAAAATAACCATTTTCTAAACCTAAATCAATTCCTGAATATGCAATACTCGTATCACTGCTATCTGATATTACAATTAAGTTAGGAAATAATGATTTATCTGTGTCTGTCCCACTTACCTTAATAGTATCTAAATATATAGA
Source organism: Bacillota bacterium (assembly GCA_021781745.1). Classification (GTDB taxonomy): domain Bacteria; phylum Bacillota; class Clostridia; order Clostridiales; family Clostridiaceae; genus Clostridium. The sequence continues at coordinate 31,515 of JAJXWH010000013.1, forward strand.
TTGATTAGTTTTACAATATAATGTTTTTCCCTTCACTGTTGCCTTTGGCTGTGTTTTATCTAATTCATAACCTGAATCACCTTTAATCATTACTCCATTTTTAGCAGGGTCTTCTGATAAAACATCCACTATATTCATCATATTGCTGTCATCTATTGTAACATCAAAATTATTTGCACTTGATTTAGTTGTTATTGCGCAATCAGCCCATAATTTATAATTCTCATCACTAATACATTTAATAAATTTACCATCACTTCCAAAAAGATATTTTTCTCCATCAGTATCAGTATATTCTCCCTTTTGTACTACTCCATTCTCGTCAAATAAATATATATCACCATCTACATTCCATGTATTGCTAAGGTAATTATCGTCTATTATTTTAAAATAAGTATTCCCATTCTCATTGAACCAACTAAAGTCAGATGATTTTTTCATTTTATCCATTGAAGGTGGTTTAGAAGTGCTTGTACTAGCATTGGTATTAATACCTTCTGTTAGGTCTGAAGTTGTTGTTCCATTAGGAAGACCATTATTAATCCATCTTCCATTGCTATTAAATTCATATGTCTGGCCTTTTATTAAGACTTTACCAGTGGCCATTACACCATTTTCCTGTAAATAATACCACCATGCCCCATCTAAAATCCATCCATTCTTCATATAGCCGTCTTTCCCAAAATAATACCATGAATCACCAATTTGTTTCCAACCAGTAGAATAAGAATCGCCTTCTTTATACCACCAGCCAGTATTATCATGTTTCCATTCTGCAGAAACCCCAATTGGTACTATCATGATTACAGATGTTGCAATAAGTAAGCTGCATACTATTTTTTTTATCATTTTCTCATTCTCCCTTTATATTAACTATTGATTTTTGTTTTAAATTAGAGTTATTTATATTATTAATTTTACAATTAATAATATAAAATCGTATTTACCTCTTTAAAGTTAGAAACATCTCTATGTTATGAGTTAATAAATAATTTCCAATAACATTACTATATTTTATCACTTTTTGATACATTTATCTATTAAGGATTTTCTTTGATTCATAAAAATATGCAAACTTTTAATTACTCTCTTAATTTCTTATAGATTTAGATTCAGTCAGAACCACCCTATAGCAGGTGATTTTATGTTTCACATGCTTGTGAACTCAACAGCGACTAAAACCTATAATAAAAGAGCTATGAATAATCACAGCTCAAGTATAACCTTAATATTTATTAATAAAATTCTCCCATACTTCATTTCTCTCAATAGGTGATCCGTGTGATGGACAAATCCAGTGGAATTCTATATTTTTCAATAAACCAAGAGATTTTTCAAGATTATATTTATTCCAGTTCTCTCCATCAGATACTAGTTTTATTTTTCCTTTAGTAATTTTAAATAGATCACCTGAAAATAATATATTCCTATAAAGAAAGATAACATGTCCTGGAGTGTGACCTGGCGTTTTAATTACCTGGATTCCTCCAATAATATCATATTTATTATATACTTTGTTTATAATAGGCTTTTTGTATCTTACAAAAGTTTGAATTATTCTTTTTATCCCGCGTCTGCTTTTCCTTCTAATGATATATGGCATATCTTCTTTCGAGGCCCAAAGCATAGCTCCTGTATTTTCTTGTAATATTCTTGCATTTCCAACATTATCTACGTCATGATGAGTTAGTAAAATATGATTTATTGTACTCGGATCAATTCCTATAGAATTTATCTCATCCAATATTTTTTGCGCTAAACCTTGTGATCCAGAATCAATTAAAATATTTTCTTCCCCTTGAATTAAATAAGCATGGCTTTTTTTTGTGCAATCTAACATATATACACCTTGTGTTATCTCCATTATTACACCTTCTCTGCGATATTTCTATCAAAGATGTTAAATTTTCTTTATATTATTTTATTATTTTTTTCTAATGTTGTTATCAAAATATAAAATATTATCATAATTTAAAGGAAGCCAAATGACTTCCCTTAAACATTACTATATTTTTTTATTTATCTTCTTATCATAATCTTTGTTTATATAATTTTTAAAAGTACACTAATTCCTCTTCAGGTGTATCTGTAAATTTATAATTGCTTATAGATATAAAAGGAATTTCTCTTTCTTCATGTTGAATATATTTTCTATGGATTATTCCTTCTATTTCAATCCACTTCTGGCCATCAAAATTAAGTGGTTTAGTAGTTTGGCATAAAAGACCTAAGAATGTAATATCATCTTCACAACATGTCATTGCATTTCTTCCAAATGCAAAAATGCCTTTAGGATATTTAGGATTTATATATGCTATTCCTTTTGTTTTTATTTTTTTACCCTCGTATTTTTCCGGATCTTCAGTTACATCTAAATACCAAACGCCGAAATCATAATCTTTGAATTCAATTACCTTTGTATTAATATCAAAAGGCAATTCCAATGGACTATCATCAATTTCACCATTTTCTAACTCAAAAATAATATTAGCCCTTGGATTAATAGCTTTTACACTATTTCTAAATTTCAACTTGCTAGTATTTTCATTGCATCGATTAAAAACAATTAAATTTGATTCCTTAAATTGTTCCACTAATAAGGACTTCATATTATTCAGATAAGTATCAAAAGTTGAAGCATCAATTGGTGTTAATATTTGAGCAATAACCCATCCTTTTGGCAGTTCTAACTTTTCTATTATATCAAATTCCCACATGCCATTATACTCTATTAAGACCTTTGTTGGCTTTTGCTCTTCATTAATTTCTTTTAAGCATATTTCATTTAATTCTTCTTTGTTATTAATTCTGACTAACTTCACATTATTTTTATTTAAAAACTCTTCTTCATATTCTTCTATTCCATTTTCACAAACAATTAAAGTAATTTTTTCTCCTTTTACAAAATCAGGATCATTAAAAATTTCTTTAACAAATGTAGTTTTCCCGCCTTCTAAAAAACCAGTAACAATAAAAACTGGTATATCTGTCATTTCTTCATTCCTTCTTCCTTTAGATTAGTTAGTTTCATTTTCCCCAATAGTATTTATATGTGAAATAATTTTTCAATTTTACTCTTTACTAAATTTGTACCTATAACGCATAATCTTCCTGTATAATCAGGTAATCCTTCGCGTACTTCATACTCTCCAGGAACCAAATCAAAATTAATCCAGCCTCCTTCACTGCATGGTATTATTCCTTTTGCACGTAAAATAATTCCATACTCATCTAATTCAGCTAAATTTTTTAATATATTATTTATTTCTTCCTTTGAATACTTCTTTGGTGTTTCTACTCCCCAGCTTGTAAATACTTCATCTGCATGATGATGCTCATCTGAAGAATGATCATGTCCACAACTGCACTCATGAACATGATTATGCTCCTCATTGCTACAAGAGCATTCTTCTTTATTATGTTCATGTTTATGATTGCATTCACAGTTTTCATTATGATGATGGTGATGCTTACAATCACGATGTTCTTTAATTTCATTTAAAAGTTCCTTTTCAAGAGAGTTATCCTGCTCCATTGCTAAAAGTATCTGCTTAGCACTAATTTCTTCCCAATTTGTAGTTATTACTGCAGCTTTGCTGTTATGTTCTCTTATTAAAGATACACATAATTCTAGTTTCTCTTCATTAAGCTTTTGTGTACGGCTTAAAACAATAGTATTTGCATTTTCAATTTGGTTGTTGAAAAACTCTCCAAAATTAGACATATACATTTTACATTTAACAGCATCAACAACAGCTGCAAAGCTATTAAGTCTAATATTAACTTCATCCTTTATTCCCTCTACAGCTTTAATTACATCAGATAATTTTCCTACTCCTGAAGGTTCGATAATTATACGATCTGGTGAATATTTAGCTAATGCTTCTTTAAGAGCTACCCCAAAGTCACCAACTAGCGAACAACAAATACATCCTGAGTTCATTTCTGTAATCTCTATTCCTGAATTGTTTAAAAATCCCCCATCAATTCCTATTTCACCAAATTCATTTTCAATTATCATAAGCTTTTCATTTTCAAAAGCTTTTTCTTGTATAAGTTTTTTTATTAAGGTAGTTTTACCAGCTCCAAGAAAGCCTGAAATTATATCTATTTTAGTCATATCTATATTCCTTTCTAACATTATGTTATAGAGCACAATCAAAAAATAGTAGATTAAATTTACATACCCTTCTATTTTCTAAAGTACTATTTTATTAATAATAATTCTTACTATAATTATATTTTTATTAACTTATAAAATCAAACAAAAAAAGGTATCTAAGAAAATTTGATACCTCTATTACCTATTATATCCTATTAAAATAACTTTAAACCTATATAAAACTTAATTTATTAAGTGAATTTCTTTGTTAAAATATGATAACATTATAAATAAACTAATTATAAAAAAACTCTGAAAATGTATTACTTTATAAAAAATACATTTTTCAGTAGGTCATTAAAGAGGTGTTATTTATTTATGTATGATTTTCCAAAGCCAAATATTTTCATAAGTAAATGCTTAGGTTTTGATAGTTGCCGTTATAATGGCCAAATGATAACTGATGCTTTTGTTGAGCATTTAAAACCCTTTGTAAATATAAAAACTTCCTGTCCCGAAATGTCTATAGGACTTGAGGTTCCAAGAGATTCTCTTAGAGTTGTATTTCAAAATGATGAACTAAAATTATATCAGCCAAAAACTCAAAAAGAATTTACTAAAGAAATGTATGAATTTTCCGAATCATACTTAAGCAATTTGCACGATATTGATGGTTTTTTATTAAAAGGCGGTTCACCCTCTTGCGGGTATAAAAATGTTAAAGTATATAATGGAACAGCTAAAGTTACTGGCAGCACAAGAGGCTCTGGCATTTTTGGTGCTAAGATTAAAGAAATATTCCCCTATTTACCAGCAGAAGACGAAGGAAGATTGCATAATTATAGAATTCGTGACAATTTCCTCACTAGAATTTTTATAAATGCTGACTTTAGAAAAGTAAAAGAATCCAATTCTCTTGAAGAATTAATACACTTTCAACGAAGAAATAAATTATTACTTATGGCAAATAGCCAAAAATATATGAGAATCCTTGGAAGAATTACTGCAAACAGCGAAAAGAAAAATATTTCAGAAATATTTTATGAATATGAAAAATGCTTAAATTTAGCCTTTGAAAAACTCCCTAGATACACAAATAATATAAATGTATTAATGCATGCCATGGGGTACTTTTCTGATTATATAACAAAAAAAGAACGTGATTTAATTCTCAATGCCTTAGAAAAATATAGAATAAAAAAAATGACAATAATAACACCAATGCTTTTGGTTAAATCATATGCAGTAAGATTTAATATTTCCTATCTTTTAGAGCAAACTTATTTTAATCCATATCCTGATGAATTAGTTATATTAGAGGATTCAGAAAAGGTAGAAATATAAGTATAGCAAGCTTACAAAAGAGTTATGAATTTCTATGCCATAACTCTTTTAATATAGTTCTTTATTCTACTAAATCTAAATATTCTTCATACCCTTCTTCCTCCATTTTATCTACAGGTATAAATTTAAGTGATGCAGAATTAATGCAATATCTTAATCCTCCCAATTCCGCTGGCCCATCACAAAATACATGTCCTAAGTGAGCATCGCCTGTTCTGCTTCTAACCTCCGTTCTTACCATTTCATGACTTTCATCCTTATTTTCTTTAATAACTTCTCTACTTATAGGCTTCGAAAAAGCAGGCCATCCACAACCCGAATTAAACTTATTAAAGGATAAAAACAGAGGTTCTCCTGTAGTAATATCTACATAAATTCCTTTTTCATAAAAATTATTATACTCATTTTGGAAAGGTGGTTCAGTTGCATTTTCCTGAGTTACTTTATATTGCCTATTAGTTAATTCTTTTCTTAATTCTTCTTTAGACTTTTTTATATATTGTTTGGACATATTTTACCTCCCTAAATGCTTTTAAGCTAATTTAAATTATAATATACTTTCACTTTTTTAATTTATTTTTTCTTTATAATTTAACCTGCTTATAGTATTTTAACAAATTTTTATTAATTTTAATCTAAAAGAATAAGAGATTAATTACTTATTACACTTGTAATCAATCTCTTTAAATATCATCATTATTTTTCTTCCTTGGATAGTAATTTTTCAAGTTCATTTGCTGGAAGAGGTTTGCTAAAATAGTACCCCTGAATATAATCACATTTTCTTTCCTTAAGGACTAAAAGCTGTTCTTCCACTTCTACACCTTCGGCCACAACCTTTAAGTTCATACTATGAGCCATTTGAATAATATTCTTAATGATTGATTCTTCCTTTTTACTTGAAGTAATATTGTCAATAAAGGATTTATCAATTTTTAAGGTACTTATTGGAATCTTTCTTAGATAATTCAATGAGGAATATCCAGTTCCAAAATCATCAAGTGCAATTCGTATACCCATATCCATTAACTTCTTTAATACTTTTATACTTGAATCAAGAGACTGCATTAAAACTGTTTCAGTAATTTCAAGTTCTACTATACTTGGATCGATGCCAGTATCATTTAATATTTCTGTAACATTATCTAAAAAATCCGGCTGCTGTAAATCAACTGAAGAAATATTAATACTTATACTTTGAAACCTATAACCTTCATTTAACCATTTCACACTTTGTTTACAAGATTCACTAAACACCCATTTCCCTAGTTCAGTTATAAATCCGCATTCTTCTGCTATTGGAATAAACTCTAAAGGAGATATAAAGCCTAATTCTTTACTGTTTAATCTAATTAAAGCTTCAAATCCGAATATTTCTCTGCTTTGTGCATCATATTGCGGCTGATAATTAATGCTAAGCTCGTTATTTTCTATTGATGATCTTAAAATTCTTTCTACAGTAGTCTTTCTCTCAAGCTTGTAATACATTTCCGGATCATATAAAGCATATCTATTTTTACCCATTTCTTTTGCTTTATACATTGCTGAATCTGCATTTTTTAAAATTGTATTTGCATCTGTACCATCTTTGGGATATAATGCAACACCGATGCTTGCCGTAATATACATTTGTTTATTATCAATATTAAAATTTCCTTTAAATAAACTTAATAACTTTTTAGCATACGATTTTACTTCTGATTCTGAAATATTAGAACGAAGTAAAATAAATTCATCTCCTCCAAGTCTACATACAGTATCTTCTTCATCAGCTACGCTCTCAAATTGTTTTGCAATGTTCATAAGCAGTTTATCTCCATAATCATGACCTATGGTATCATTTATATTTTTAAAATTATCTAAATCTATAAAAAACACTGCCCCTTGCGCAACCTTATATTTTGCAAGTTCCAACTGATCATTTAATCTATCCATAAATAAAGTTCTATTAGGAAGCATTGTAAGAGAATCATAATAAGCCATAAATTTTATTTTATCCTCAGATTTTTTTATATCTGAAATATCCCTAATTGAGCCCGCAAATTTTATTATTCTGCCTTCTGAATCTCTTATTGCCTTACCTCTTACTAATATCCATACATAAGAGCCATCGTTGGTTTTTAATCTATATTCTGTATTATAAACTGAACTTATATTTTCAATGTGATTATAAAAATCATCTTTAGCTCTATCAATATCGTCTGGATGAATTAATTCCGTAATTAATTCTAATAAGTTACAAGTTCTTCTTAAATTATACCCTGTAATGTCAGTTAATTTATCAGAAACATAAAATTTTCCTGAAACAAAATCCCATTGAAAAATCGAATCATTAGCGCACTCTAATGCAAGCTTATACCTTTCTTCACTATTTTTTAATGCCTCTTCACTGCTTTGTAATTCATTATACTGTGTTCTAAGTTCTTCCTCAGTTGCTAAAAGTTCCTCATATACTGAAGATAACTCCTCATAACTCGCACTTAATTTACCAATCATCAGATTAAATGAATTTCCCAATTTACCAAATTCATCATTAGTATTAAAATCAGCTTTAACTGAAAGATCACCATTCCCAGCGGACTCCATCAAAGAAGTTAATTTATTTATTGGTTTAGCTATTCTTTTAGTAACAATATGAGAAATGATAATAATCAATATTAACGCCAAACCGCAAATAAATGATATTATGTAAGCAACTCTATTAGCTTTATTTAAAAGGTCACTTTTAGGTATAATGGAAGCTATTTTCCACCCTGTATCTGGAGAAGTATAAACATTGACGATAACAGGTGCCCCGTTAATAGCAATTTCAAAACTTCCGCTATCTTCATTAATAAATTTCTTATATGTGTTAGAAATATCCTTTGGTGGTGCTCCTTCTTCAGTGAATTTATATCCTAGCTGATCTAACTGTGAAATATTATTAAAATTTAAGTTAGTGTTAGGATGAGCAACTATCGTACCATCTTTTAAATAAAGAAAAATATAGCCAGTATCTCCAGCCTTAACCGTACTTATCATCTTAGATAATTTATCCAAACTCACATCAATACCCACTACACCAACAATTTCTCCGTCAGTGTTTTTTACTGTAGTCGAAGCACTTACAATTACTTGTCTACTATCATCAATTGCAGACATATAAGGTGATGTTATCATTACCTCATCAGGATTATCTAAAGCTAAAGAATACCATGGCCTTTTCCTCGGATCAAATTTACTCGTTCCCAAACCATCTGGCCATTGTATATATCCCCCCCATTTAGTACCGATATATGCATAGGTAGTTTCCGGATGGCTTATTCCATATTGTTCAAAATGATTGTAAATAGTGCTTTCTAGTCCAGGTATATTCTTCGAATATTTTTTATTTACTTCAACATTCGGTATATTAAATAAAGCTGATATTGATTCATCAGCTTTTGTCATATCGTCAGTTGTAGCGAGAAACTTAGCATTTTCCTTAAGATTCTTAAATAAATTCGAAATGTTATTATCAACCTGTACCATTTGCGCCTGAGTACTTGTATACAATTCTTCTTCTAAGTAATTGTATATATAATTATACGAAATCAATGCTATTGGAGCAGAAGTAATTAGTATTATCGCAACAAAGCATAAAAATAATTTTAATCTAAAAGTAAGTCTCATATTAAATACCCCTTAAATACCCAATAAATCTGTGTTAAATTAGAATATATTTTTCTAAAAAAATAAGGTCATATATTATATATTTTACCATTAATCATACAACCTTTCAACATTTTTCAACACTTCCTCAATTTAATGAGCTCTATATTCAAATGGATATATTACCAAAAGTCATATTAATATTATACTTCCATAAATTATTATAATATTAAATATAACTCTAATTATCCTTAAACTCAGAGTATTTTACTTTTAAAACATTTTTTATCACTTAAGTATTGTAATAATTTACATATTATTATACAATATTATCCATAAACACATTTCAAATATTTGGAATATTTAATTTAAATTAAAGAAGGAACTTATATGCTTAAAAAATGGGATATAATTACAATAATTTTTTTAATATGTTTGTCTTTCATTCCTGAACTTGTTTTTGGAGTAGTTATGAATAAGCATTATAATGGAGTCTGTGCAGAAGTAACTATAGACGGCAAATTATATGGAACAATATCCTTATCTGAACATAGAGGAGATGAACAAATAAATATAATAACTCCATATGGTTATAATACAATTGAAGTTAAGGATAAATCGATTAAAATAATTGATGCTGATTGTAAAGATAAAATTTGTATGAGATCGGAATATATATCAGAACCTGGACAAATGATAGTCTGCCTTCCTCATAAACTTATAATCGAAATTAGAAGTACAGATGTTATACCTGATAGTTTGAGGTGCTAAAAATGGGTAAAACATTTCGAATAGTTTTTATAAGTATTTTAGTTTCTCAAGCATTAGCCCTTTATACGATTGAAAGTATGATTCCAATCCCATTTATCGCACCTGGTGCAAAACTTGGATTAACAAACTTAATTACAGTTATAGCATTATATTCAATAAATAATAAACATGATGTTTTATTAATTATTATATTACGGCTCCTATTATCAACCATGTTTAGCGGAAATCTTGCAACATTTATGTATAGCACTTCAGGTGCACTTTTAAGTTATTTAATAATGATTTTCGTAAGAAATATTGGAAAAGATAAAATCAGCATAATAGGCGTTAGTGCTACTGGAGCTTTCTTTCATAATGTTGGCCAGCTAATTGTAGCTTCAGCTGTACTTCAAAACATAACCATTATGCTTTATTTACCTATATTATCTCTAGCGGGTATTGGTACTGGAGTTTTTATTGGAATAACCTCAAATTTTGTTGTTAAACATTTATCAAAACTACATTACTTTGACCATGTAAATAAACAACATATAAGCTAGACTTAAGCTATATATCAAATAAAATTATATACTTAAGTCTAGTAAATGTTGTTTATTTATTTCCTCAGAACTTTTTTATTGTACAAATTGAAAATCTTTATTTAGGTTGTTTATTCTATCTTTAAATCCATTAGATGCATATATTTTATAATCTGTTGTGGTAATTTCACAGGATACATTAGACATGTTGTTTATTAATTCTAATCCTTTTTCAGGTCCTAGGGCAAATACTGTTGTAGTTAGAATATCTGCAATCATTCCACCATCTTCAGTATCACCACTTACAACTATTGTATCGCTCATAACCCCATTATCTATTGGATATCCAGTATTAGTATTCATAATATGATGATACCTTTTATTATCTTTTATGAAGTATCTCTCATAATCACCTGATGTAGATAAAGATTCATTTGATAACTTTATTACTCCTAAATATTTGTTTGCATCTTCACTTCTGGGATGTTTAATTCCAACAGTCCATTTATTATTATCTTTATTTTTACCTACAGCATAAATGGAACTTGAACCTAAATTTATAAGACCATTTTCTATGTTATATTTCTTATATATTTTTAATACTTCATCAGCTGCAAATCCTTTAGCAACACCTCCTAGGTCTATTGCCATTCCTGATTCCTTAAGCATAACACTGCTATCTTTTTCATTTACATCGATTTTTTTATATCCCAGCAAATGTAATTTATCTTTGATATCCTCATCAGCTGGTAATTTTTCATTATCTGTTCCTATACCCCATAAATTTATTATTGGTCCTAATGTAATATCAAAAGCTCCATCACTTAGGTTGGAATATTTTATTGATGTTTCAATCATTTTTATTATTTCTGGATGAACTTTTACAAAATCTTTTCCACTAGCACTATTTATTTTATAAACATCACTAGTATTAATGTTGGTACTTGCCATGTCCTCAAGTTCTTTTAATCTGCTAAAACTTTCCTCAACTGCTTCCTTTGAATTTTTACCAAATGCACTTAGTGTTACTACTGTATCCATTACAATATTACTTTTTTCATAGTATTGATTACTTATAGTTGTACATGAACTCAAATTCAATGAAGTTATAATGCAAACTAATAAAGTACATATAATTTTCTTCATAAGCTTACTCCTATATTTCTTATATTGTAGCTTTTATATTAATTGAATTATTTTTTGCCTTTAAATCATTAGTAGCCTTTATAGCTCCTGTTGGACATTTTGCTATACAAGTTGCTTCTTTACACTTTTCTAAACATATTTGTGTATTTACTACTGCAAGATTATTTTTAATCTCAATCGCCCCATAGTTGCAATTTTTAGCACAAATACCACATCCTAAACAAGCTCCTGCACTGCAGATTTTCCTTGCAATTGCTCCCTTATCTTTGGAATTACAATTAACTTCTACAATTGAATTTACAGGTATTAACTCAATAACATTTTTAGGACATGATGATTCGCATTTTCCACATCCTGTACACTTTGAAACTTCTACAACCGGCAAACTATCTTTGCCTATAGTCAAAGCTCCGAAAGGACAATTACTCACGCAGGTTCCAAAACCAATACATCCATGTTTGCATTCCTTAGGACCTCCTTGAAGTAAACTTGCAGCTTTGCAATCTTTTATTCCTTTATATCTATAACTTTGTTTTGCCTTATCAACTGAACCTTTACATCTAACGTGGGCTACTTTGGGCTCCACCTCTTCAGCTTTTTTTCCGGTAATCTCTGCTACAAGTTTTGCTACAGCGTCTTTTCCAGGAACACATAAATTCGGAGGAACTTCTGAATTTATTACCACTGCTTCTGCATAAGCTGCGCATCCAGCATAACCGCATGCACCGCATTGTCCTTTAGGAAGAATATCTTCCACTTCATGAATAAGTGGATTTACTTCCATAGCGAACTTTCTATTTGCAAATGCTAATATAAAGCCAAAAACTGCTCCAATTCCCCCTAGTACTACTAAAACCATTATTATAGTAAACATACTTTATTCTCATCTCCTTTATATCATTCCCGAAAATCCTAGAAATGACAATGCTAACATTCCTGCTAAAATAAAAGCAATACCCGTTCCTTCTAATGGTTTTGGTACATCTGCATAAGCTAATTTTTCTCTTAAACTGGCCATAAGTATTAACGCCAGAGCAAAACCTATTCCAGAACCTATTGAAAATACTATGCTTTTAATAAATGAATAATTTGATTCAACACTTAATAGCGGAACTGAAAGTACAATACAATTTGTTGCTATTAAAAGAAGATATATTCCCCACATACTATATAACGTAGGTGCTTGTTTTTTTATGATTAATTCTAGTAATTGTACAAAACTTGCAATAAGTATTACAAAGATTATTGTAGTTAAAAAAGTTAAATGAAATGGTACCAGTATAAAATTATAGACTACCCAAGCTAGCATTGAACTGAGAGTTATAACTGAAGTAACTGCCATTCCCATTCCTATTGAAGCATCTAAGCTTTTAGAAACTCCAAAAAATATACAAAGACCAACAAACTTTGTTAATACAAAATTATTTACAAGTACAGCACCTATAAATAGTGTAAAATATTCCTTGAGAATACTCATAATACTTCACTTCCTTCTATTTTTTTGGCTTCCTTATGTGCATTATGAAGCTTAATTGCCCCAATCATATAGCCAATTAATATAAATGCTCCAGCAGGTAAAATCATAATTAAAGGTGCATTATACCACGATCCTAAAATTTTAAAACCAAGTATCGATCCACTTCCAAAAAATTCTCTAATTACAGATATTGATAGCATGGCTAGTGTGAAACCACATCCCATACCAAACCCATCTAAAAATGATGGAAATACTTTGTTTTTAGATGCAAACACTTCAGCTCTTGCTAAAATAATAGCAAAAACAACTACCAAATCTAGATAAATTCCAAGAGCGCTGTATAACGCTGGAGAAATGGCCTGCAATACAAGCTCTACAACTGTTACTATAGTTGCTATAAATGTAATATAAACAGGCACTCTAACCTTTGGATTTACTAATTTTCTTGTAAGAGACACCACTACATTATTACTAGTGATAACAAAGGTTACACACAACCCCATAGTTAACCCATTAATTACTGAAGATGTAACAGCTAATGCCGGACAAAGACTTAAGCATAACATAAATATTGGATTTTCATCATATAACCCTTTGCTAAAAATCTTCCATTTTTCCTTCATATTATTTACCTCCTGTAAACTCTGTCACTTCATGTACAGCATTTTTAACAGCCAATGTTACGGCCTTAGATGAAATTGTTGCACCTGTCATAGCTTGAATATCATCTTTATCAGAAGCATCTTTTGTTACTGTTAAATTTGCTTCCTTTTTCCCTTTAAATTCACTTCTAAAAGGTTCCTTGGACGCATTGTCTCCAAGTCCCGGTGTTTCATTGTGCGATAAAATCTTATAATCTATTACTTCTCCTGCTGGAGTAACAGCCACAAGCATTTTAATTTCCCCACCATATCCTCTGCTTTCCCCTGGAACAACATAAGCAATTATTTTGCCTCCTTTTTCAGCTGTAAACCATTGGTCTTTATCTGGTACCGCTTTAAAACTATCTGCATCGCTAACTAATGCCTTCATTGATTCTTGTTTAGATATTTCCCTTTTCTCAGCTGCAATTGGTGCAGTGACATAATTCACTAACCCTATTATTAATCCGGAAGCCAGGCAAGTAATTATTAAATTTATAGCTATTTCAAAAATAGAATACTCTTTATTGCTAACATGTGCATTTGACATTTCACTACCCCCTTACCCCAAATTCCTTTGGCTTAACAAAACGATCAATAAGCGGTGTTACTGCATTCATTAGCAAAATTGAGTAGCATACTCCTTCTGGATACCCACCTATTAACCTAATTAAAGAAGTTATTAAACCTGCGCCTACTGCGAAAATTACTTGACCCTTTATAGTTATTGGAATAGTTACCATATCAGTTGCCATAAAAAATGCTCCAAGAATCAATCCTCCAGCCATCATATTAAAAAGCGGATCTCCAGTAAACAAACCTGTTGATGCAAAAGTCCAAGTAAGTACACCTACTGTACCAATCATACAAACTGGAACCTGCCAACTTATATATCCTTTATATATAAGGTATACGCCTCCAATTATGAGTAATATAGTTGAAGTTTCTCCAATGCACCCATTTCTTGTTCCTAGAAGCATAGCTTTATACATTGCTGTTTGATTTCCAAATGTTTCAATTAATTTTTCATATCCTTGTTGCTTTAATATATTTAAAGGTGTTGCACTGCTAACAACATCAATTGGTGTAGTCATCTTAGTCCAAGTAGTCATTGCAACTGGCCAAGAAACCATTAAAGCTGCTCTTCCAATATGGGCTGGGTTAAAGATATTAAATCCAAGTCCACCCATTGAATGTTTTGCTATTACAATAGCTATAAATGAACCTGCTACAACCATATAAGGAGGCATACTTGGTGAAACTGACATAGCAAGTAAAAGACCAGTTAAGAATGCACTTCCATCAAAGGCAGTTATTTTCTTTTTACGGTACTTTTCCACTAAATATTCAAATAATACTGCTGATGATGCACCAATAATCATATTTGTTAAAGCTGGAATCCCAAAATAAAATATTGAGAAAATAGCCGCTGGAGTTAAAGCTAAATTTACATTCCACATTATTTTAGTAATAGATTCATCACATCTAATATGAGGTGACGCTGAAACTACAAGTTCGTTTTCCTTTATCTCAATTTCTTTAGTTTCAAACTCATACATTTTGTTTTTATCTCTTTTTGTTTTCAGCTGTTTTTCATTGCTGCCTTGAACTTCTATTTCCTTTGCTTCAATATCAGAACTCATTTTATCCCTTCTTCCTACTTATTAACTTGTTGTGCTAAATTTTGCGCTTTTAAATATTTTACATACTGCACAATATTTCGTTTTGCAGGACACGTATAAGTACAACTACCACATTCAATACAATTTAATAAACCAAACTCTTCCTTTGCCTCTTTAAATTTCTGACGTTCACCTAATATACTAAGCATACTTGGAATCAAACCCATTGGACATGCTTTAACACATCTTCCACATCTGATGCATGGTGATTCTTCTCCTGAGTTTACAATTTCAGTGCTTAGTGCCAATATACCAGACACCCCTTTAATTACTTGTGCTTCTAATGAAAATTGAGCAATTCCCATCATAGGTCCTCCCATGATTATCTTTTCAGGAGTCTTGCTAAATCCATTGCAATACTCAATTACATCGTGAAAACTTGTTCCTATTCTTAGTAATAGATTTTTAGGTTCCTTAACTGCATCTCCAGAAACTGTAGTAACCCTTTGAATTAATGGGATTCCATTAACTACTGCATCATAAATTGCAATAGTTGTCCCAACATTTTGCACTACTACACCAACATCCATTGGTAATCCTCCAGATGGCACTTCACGATTAGTAAGTACTTTTATCAGCATTTTTTCTGCACCTTGAGGGTATTTTGTAGGTAAAGCTACGACTTCAACAGATGTTCCTTTAAATGCCTCTTTCATAACCTTTACAGCATCTGGCTTATTATCTTCTATCCCTACAAAACCCTTATTAACTCCAAGTACCTTCATAACAATTTTGACACCAGTAACAATACGTTCGGTGTATTCAAGCATCATTCTATAATCTGCTGTTAAATAAGGTTCACATTCAGCTGCATTTAAAATAAAAAAATCAATTTTTTTATCCTTACTTGGGTTAAGTTTAATATGTGTCGGAAATGTCGCACCTCCAAGACCTACTATTCCAGCTTCCTTAATAATGTTTTGTATTTCTTGAATCCCTAGTTTGTCCCATTCCCGTTCAAGTGGAATTCCTTCGACCCATTCATCTAACCCATCACTTTCAATAACAATAGATAAGCATTTCCCCTTGGAAACATGTGGCTTTTCTGATATATCGATAACTTTTCCTGAAATAGATGCATGTATTGGACTATGCATAAATGCATCACTTTTTCCTATTATTTGGCCCTTCTTAACTTTATCTCCGACTTTTACTAAAGGTGTACAAGGAGCCCCTATATGCTGACTCAATGGGATGACCACCTTATTAGGCAATGGCGGAAATTCAATAGCTTTATCAAAAGTATACTTTTTACTATCTTTAGGATGAATTCCTCCTAGAAAACTCTTTAACATTAACACTCGCCTCACAAACCAATTTAAAAATCAATTACTTATATCATGTTTAAAAACTAATTAATAATAACATCACAAATTATAAAATCTTAATGATTATCGGTTGTGATTTACCACTTTCTTCAGTAACTTTATCGAATTTCTTTACTAGTATAAATGATACAATTGCAGCTGCTATACCTCCTATTACCCTGCTCCTAATTATGCCCTGCCCAATGTATTCTCCTAAAAATCCTCCAAGTATTGCTCCAACAAATATAATAATTAGCGGTAAAATAAAAACAATAAAGGCAGCCCGTAAAACATTAGCCTCCTTTACCTCAAAAACTACCCTTTGCCCAGGTTTTGCTCCTATTTGATTATTTGCAGTTATAATAATACTCTCATTACCGGGGCATGCACCGCAATTTTTACAATCACTGTGTCTGCCTACTCTAATTTTTGCAACATCATCAATCACCTCAATTATAAAACCTTGTTCAGTTTTCATTTTTATCATACTCCTTAGAATTGCTTTGACTTATCAAATTCCTTTTTATTTTTGTAATATATTATATTAATTGTAATGTTTTGGTATTACGGTTTTATTATAATCCTTTGATTTATTATTTTAAAGGGCAAACTTTGTAATATTTTTCCCATATAAAATCCTTTTTCCACAATACATACTTTATATATACTCTATAATTTTCTAGTGCTATAATATTAATGTAAAAAAATATTATTTTCGAAACATTTGGGGGACTTTATAAATGAATATAAAATTTTCTAATAACCTAAACTATTTTCAAACTGGTATTTTTAATGTACTAGATGAAAAAAAAGCCGAACTTATTGCTAGTGGCAGAAAAGTATTCAATTTATCTGTTGGAACACCTGACTTTGAACCTGATAAACATGTAATGGATTCATTAATTGATGCTTCAAAAAACGCTGATAATTGGAAATATTCTTTAGGTGATTTACCGGAACTTATAGATGCTATTTGCACATATTATAAAAAAAGATTTAATGTAGAAATTAAAGCACATGAAGTTATGTCTATTTATGGATCTCAAGAAGGCTTATCTCATATTGGACTTGCATTATGCAATAATGAAGATATTGTTCTAGTTCCTAATCCAGGATATCCCATTTTTGAAATTGGGCCTTATCTTTCTGGAGCAGAAATAGCATATTATTCTCTTTTACCAGAAAATAATTATTTACCAGATTTAAACTCAATCTCAGAAGATATATTACATAAAGCTAAATTTATGGTGGTTTCTTATCCATTAAATCCTGTTTGTGCATGTGCAACTCCTGAGTTTTATGGTGAATTAATTTCCTTTGCTAAAAAATATAATATTATAATAATCCATGATAATGCTTATTCAGATATTGTATATGATGGAAAAATAGGTGGTTCATTTTTAGCACATGAAGGTGCTAAAGACGTTGGAGTTGAATTTTATTCTTTATCTAAATCCTTTAATATAACTGGTTCAAGAATATCTTTTGTAATAGGTAATTCTGAAATTATAAAGCATTTTAAAATGCTTCGTTCACAAATTGATTATGGCATTTTCTTACCTATTCAATATGCTGCTATTGCAGCCTTAACTGGACCACAAGACAGTGTTATAAATCACTGCAGAGAATATGAGGAAAGAAGAAATGCTTTATGCAGAGGTCTTACAAGTATAGGCTGGAATGTGCCTGACAGTCAAGGTACTATGTTTGCATGGGCTCCTATTCCACCTAACTTTTCAAACTCTTATGAATTTTGTATGACTCTTATGAAAAAGACAGGAGTAATTTGTACTCCTGGAAGTGCTTTTGGAACTCTTGGTGAAGGTTACGTAAGATTTGCTTTAGTATTGCCAGTTTCTGAAATTAATGAAGCAATAAAAGCAATAAAGGAAAGCGAAATATTATCATAGATAACAACATTCAAACTCTACTTATGTGGTAACTTACCGAAATCATAAATATTTTTGTTACGAAAACTATGAAAATATCGCTGAAGGCTCTAAGTTGCAAGTTGCACTCACTTTAGCATGCTCCCGCTTTCAGCGTGACAAGCTAAAGTGAGACAACCTACAACTAAGAGCCTTTAACAGCTCATTTTCAAATGTTTTCTACACAAAAATATTTATGATTTCTGGTGAAGATATCCACATAAGGATTTAGTAAATATGTAAGTATGTTCATATAATTTATTACTTGTAACTTAAGTAATAAATAAACCCCAATCATATTTAAATCAAAAATACCGTAAGTTATTTTATTTTTTTGGAATACTATTAAGGTACTTAAGCAAATTAGTTAAAAAACTAAAGTTTACTTAGATAGGAGTGGTTATTTTGGCTAACTTAAAGGAAGGTAATCATAAATTTTACTTAGGAGATAACGAAGAAAATATGAAAGCTGTGGTCACTTATGTTGATGGTGAAAAAAATACAATTGTCCTCAATCATACATATGTATCTAAAGAATTAAGAGGTCAAAATATTGGTGCACAGTTAGTAAAAAGAGTAGTAGATTTTGCACGTGAAAATAATAAAAAGGTAATACCTCAGTGCTGGTTTGCTGAAGATGAATTTAACGCTCATAAAGAATACCAGGATGTACTATATAAATAATACATGAAATCATTGAAAACCTCTGTTTAAATGCAGAGGCTTTTTTATTAATGAAGGAGGTCTCTAATAAAAAATTTTATATTTCTGATTAAAATGCATTTTATAAAGTATAAAATAAAAGTTTAATCAAATACTATTATAGAATTATTAATTAAAGGAGTGGTTTTTATGTCATGCAATAAAAGTATAGGTTGTACAGTGAAACCTTGTAAATGGCACAATAAAGAAGATAATTATTGTACATTAGACAAAATTAATGTAGGAACTCACGAATCAAATCCTAAACAAAAGGAATGTACTGATTGTAATTCTTTTGAGTTAGGTTTGTAAATATTTAATCGATAAAAAAAGCAGTAGTTGGTTTGCTCCTAACTACTGCTTTTAAACACTGTATTTAACATCATTATTTTTTAAATTATCTCCTTCAATACTAGAATTATAACACTCTATATAAATGCATTGGCTTATCAACTCCTAACAAATTTGGTTTAGTAATTATTCTTCCCTCTTTGTATCTTCCATTACTTCCAAAAGTTATGGATAAAATATACTGATAAATAAAATAAAGGGTACAAGCAATATCTCTATTGTTTACTACCCTTTAAAAATAATTATTGAGCTTGTAAGAATTCCTCATAAGTTTCTATTTTATCCTCTCTATTGGTCTTCTTTAACCAACTATTATACTTTTGAATAACTTCTTCTATTGTCTTTAAATTCAACTTAGTATTCTTTTCTCTCTTCATCTTTATGTACATATTAACTTTAATTATATTACCCAATTTATATTACTCCTTTTAAAATGATATAATTAAAATTTGTACTTTAATTAACATGCAAAAAATCTAATTCAATCCTTAATTTTTTACTATATTCCTTCTATAGCTAACAATCTTGGATTATTTCCTTCTTGAATTTTAATATATACTTTTGCCATTTTCATTTGTAAATCTTTAATTATTGTTTTCACTTTACATATAAAATAGTAGTCATCTGTTCCTTTAATTACTACTGCTATAGGATTAAACTTCCAACCTTTTATTCCATCCAAAGCTATTCTTAATATTTGTTTATCCTCTACTGTAATTGTATTTCTTATTTCTAATTCTTCAATTTCTTTTATCATAATATCAGCTCCTCTATATACTATATTAATATTGTTTTTTGTCAGTTCATTGTCAGGTATGTTAATGTTTTCTTAATATATTATTACAAAAAAATAAAGTGTATAGGCATACTAATTTTTTTTGATTAATTTGTAGTCTCTCCTTAATATTTTATATAAGATAAAAGGGCTCCGGTAATAAATAGGTTCATACTTTTATTCGGTAACCTAAATACTTTCCGCAGCCATTAATTATTTAATCCTTTCCACTATTATAAGTGAGGTTCTTCAATATTTAATTTTTTAAATCTACGCTCCAATTGTAGCCAACATTATTGCTTTAATTGAATGCATTCTATTTTCAGCCTCATCAAATACTACTGATTGTTTACCTTCAAATACTTCATCTGTAACTTCTAAAGCAGTTAATCCAAATTTTTCTCCAACTTCTTTTCCTACTTTTGTTTTTAAATCATGGTAAGCAGGTAAACAATGCATAAAGATTGCTTGTTCATTTGCATTGTACATAACTTCCTTATTAACTTGATATGGAAGTAATAGCTTTAACCTACTTTCCCAAACTTCATCTGGTTCTCCCATAGATACCCATACATCTGTATAAATTACATCTGCATTTTTAGTGCCTTCTTTAACATCTTCTGTTAATGTAAGTTTAGCTCCACTTTCTTTTGCAATTTCTCTGCATTTTTCTACTAAATCTTCAGCTGGGAATAATTCTTTAGGTGCACAAGCAGTAAAATTAAGTCCCATTTTTGCACATGCAACCATTAATGAATTTCCCATATTATTTCTTGCATCACCCATGTAAACAAAGTTAACACCCTTTAGTTTTCCTAATTTTTCTTCGATTGTTAAAAGGTCTGCAATCATTTGAGTTGGATGAAATTCATCAGTTAATCCATTCCAAACAGGAACTCCAGCATATTTAGCTAATTCTTCAACTATTTCTTGACTAAAACCTCTATATTCTATTCCATCATACATTCTTCCAAGTACTCTTGCAGTATCTGCAATACTTTCTTTTTTACCCATTTGAGATCCTGCAGAATCTAAATATGTAACGCCCATTCCCAAATCTCTTCCTGCCACTTCAAATGAACATCTAGTTCTAGTTGATGTTTTTTCAAATAATAAGACTATATTCTTACCTCTTAATCTATCGTGTAAAATTCCTGTTCTTTTTAAAGTTTTTAATTCCTTTGACAAATCTAATAAATATCTAATTTCTTGTGGTGTAAAATCTAATAACTTTAAAAAACTTCTTCCCCTTAAATTAACTGCCATAACTAATCTCCTTTTTTATTAATATTTTAAAAATTGAATAATTTTATTTTAGATATAGTATTTATTTTTTAGGAACCTAATTATTCAAAAACTTTTATATTAATTCATAATATTAATATTCTTACATTAAATAACCATTTTAGTAAATGCTTCTTGCATAATTATACAACAAACAGTATTATTATACAACTACTTTTCCTATTCAATTTATTTTAATTCAATTACGACTCAAACAAATTTTTTCATTAAATTAATATATTTAGATTATAACAATTTAATATCCTACTGTCTAAATATAAAATCAAAAAGACCAGCTACTTGTACTTGTACTTGTAACCAGTCTTTTCTGTTTATTACTTAAATTTATTATTAGCACTATGTTTTTTTAGATTGTAAGTAATTCATTTATATATGGCTCTATTTTGATGGAGTAAAAACCCCTAATACAGCAGTTTCTTGATCTGCTGTTATAGTTCCTGCTGTTACTAAAGCATCAAGTTTAGTTTTTAAGAAATTCTTATGTTCGCCATCTTTACCACCTTGAGGTTTTAATGCATTCTCTATTGCTGTTTCCTTGTCTGATGTTATAGTTCCTGCTGTTACTAAACTATCTAAAACTGTTTTAAAATCTCCTTTTGCATTTGTAAGAGCATTTTCTATTGCTGTTTGTTCATCTGCTGTTATTGTTCCTGCTGTTACTAGATCTGCAAGTTTAGTTTTGAACATATCTTTATGAGCTCCACCTTGTGGCTTTAGTGCATTCTCTATTGCTGTTTCTTTGTCTGCTGTTATAGTCCCTGATGTTACTAAACTATCTAAAACTGTTTTAAAATCTCCTTTTGCATTTGTAAGCGCATTTTCTATTGCTGTTTGTTCATCTGCAGTTATTGTTCCTGCTGTTACTAGATCTGCAAGTTTAGTTTTGAACATATCTTTATGATCTCCACCTTTAAATCCACCTTGTGGCTTTAATGCATTCTCTATTGCTGTTTCTTTGTCTGCTGTTATTGTCCCTGCTGTTACTAAACTATCTAAAACTGTTTTAAAATTTCCTTTTGTATTTGCAAGCGCATTTTCTATTGCTGCTTGTTCATCTGCGGTTATTGTTCCTGCTATTACTAAGTCTGCAAGTTTAGTTTTGAACATGTCTTTATGATCTCCAGCTTTAAATCCACCTTGTGGAGTAAGGGCTGTTTTTATAGCTGTTTCTTGATCTGCTGTTAATGTCCCTGCTGTTACTAAAGCATCAAGTTTAGTTTGAAATCCATTATTTCTTCCTTGATGCTGAACTGCTGAAGTACTACTTGTTGCACTAGTAGAATCAGCTGCAAATACTCCTGTGCTTGCCCCAGCCATCAAACTTGCCAATATAATCCCTGTCATTACTTTGCTTTTAATACTTTTAGTTTTCATTTAAATTACTTCCTTCCTAATTTTTATTTGTCAATAATTTTGTTTTTTTACTTTTTACTTGTCTTAATTATAAGTAAGTAATATTACAGTTTTGTCACAAAATCTAGACAATATTGTTACAATTATAAAGAATTCATTTTTATGCCAATTAGTCCATTTACTATATGTTGGAACTTGTTTACCCAAATTATTGCTTTAATTAATTTATCAGAGTATAATAATTAGAATGTAAATCAAACCTTTTTTATGATAAACATAATAATATGCAAACGAGGAGTCTAAAGTATAATGGCTAATAACATAATATCTAAAAATATTTCAAAATTTATAAATGTCAAAAAAGGAAAAGTTACTATAATTAATATTTTTATTTTACTTGGACTAATAATTATGTCTCTATTTAGTTTATATTTTGTGAACAATAACGAAGGTTTATATAGTAAAACAATAGCTAAAGTTATTTCTATAAATGAGGAGGAGACCAAAGAAGAAACTACTAACGGCAAGATTGAACCTATTAAAACTCAAAAAATTGAAGCTATTATTATGAATGGTAACCATAGGGGCGAGACTATTAATTTCAATAATATAACATCATTTTCTCAGACAAATGATTTAGATTTAAAAATTAGCGATGAAGTTTTCATATCTGTTCAAGTCAATGACAAGCAAGAAATAACTTCAGCGAATATACTTGAACTTAAGAGAGATAAATATATTGCATATATAGCAATTATCTTTATTTTTCTAATATTACTTATAGGTGAAAACAAAGGCTTAAAATCTTTAGCCAGTGTGGTTGCTAATATTATTATTTTATTTGCAGTAATTGAACTATTTTCAAAGGGTTATAATTTAATGGTACTTTCAATAATAGCCAGCATACTTTTCGTTACCTTTTCCATATTGATTGTTTCTGGCAAAAATAAAAAAGCTGTTTCTGCCATAGCAGGCACCTTGATAGGAACTTTCATATCAATGCTAATTGCAGGTATAGTTATTAAATTAAATAATTGGAGTGGAATTCATTTTGAGGAAATGGAATTTCTTACTCATCCTGCCGAAAACATATTTTTTATTGAATTAATGATAGGAACATTAGGAGGAATAATGGATATTGCAATTTCTATCTCGTCAGCTATTGAGGAATTGTATGATAAAAATCCTTACATTGAAAAAAAAGTTATTATTAATTCAGCAAGAGAAATAGGACAGGATATTATGGGTACTATGGCTAATACATTGGTCTTTGCATATCTTAGTGGCAGCATTCCAACCATATTGCTTCTTCTTAGAAATGAAATTCCAATTACTTATATAATAAATATTAATCTTTCTTTGGAATTCATGAGAGCTCTTATTGGAAGTATAGGAATAGTCTTAAGTATTCCTATTACAATTTTTACTTCTATTATAGTTCTTAAAAATCATAGGATTGGAGAACAGTAAAAGCATGAATATTATATTTATATTATTAATAATATTATTAATTCTTATGACAATTGTAGGAGGTTCTCGTGGAATAAAAGCTTATTTCACTTTAATTCTAAACTTCTTTACTTTATTTATTATGCTAATTTTAATTGGTGCTAAAATCGACCCTATTAAAGTTACTTTTATTGGTGCGCTTTTTATTAGCTTCTTTAGCCTGTTCTTTATAAATGGATTTAATAAGAAAACACTTTCATCTTTATTTTCTGTAATAATTGTTATATTTTTAGTTATGCTTATAACCTATAGCATGAGTATAAATGCAGAAATACAAGGCTTCAGCAATGAACAAACAGAAACAGTTGCATACTTATCTTTATATGTTCAATTGAATTTTTCTAAAATAGTTATATGTGAAATTTTGATTGGATTATTGGGTGCTATAATAGATGTATCTATCTCCATATCTTCATCAATGAATGAAATTTATAAAAATGATCCTCAAATCTCAAGAAATAACTTATTTAAATCTGGCATGAATATAGGTAAGGATATTTTAGGAACCATGACTAACACATTACTTTTTGCATATATAAGCGGATTTATGACCTTAATAATATATTATAGCGAACTTAATTATTCACTTTCAACTATTTTTAACCAAAAAATCTTCTGCTCAGAAGTTTTCCAAATTATAAGTTGCGGAATAGGAATCATTCTTATTATACCTATTACTGCATTTTTAGCTTCTAGAATATTCTTTTTTAAATTACAACTAAAAAAACAAATACCTGAATAAATTATTATATAGATATTTTTTTCTATATCAACTGCTTAATAAGTTTGAGGTGATATTTGTTATGATAGAGAAATTAGTTTGTCCATTAAAATTTGCATCTAATGAAAATGAATGTGTTTCTAATTGTGCTTGGAATGCTGGCTCAGAATCTAAACCTCAATGTGCTATTTTGAAAATTTCATTCAACTTAACTTCCTTAGAAAAAAATATTAGTGATCTATTAACTCCCAAAAAAGAGATCAATTAAATTAATTTATACTTTACCGTTACTAATTGCTTTTAGTGGCGGCTTTTTATTTAAGTTAACTTATAGTCTTTTCTATACCTATTTGTTTTTAATAAATACTTTTGATACTGCTAATTCAGCTATACTCTCTATTTCAAAATTTTTAATTATTGTTTCCAAACCACCAATTCTTTTACATTTAACAATACTTCTAGTATTATCTACACTTATTATTTCCCATCTAGTTTCTTCATCTTCAATCCAAAGACTCAACTTTTCTCCTGGATAATAAATTTGATTCATTATCTTTCTCCCTCCTTAAATTAACTAACATGAGTATTATTTGCAGTAGATAATCATTTATTCATATTAAAATATAAAAAAACTCCTTGAAAAAATAAAAGAACTCCACATAAATTGAGTGTTCCTTTATTTATAATTCAATTGCATTGTAATTATTTCTAGCTTTATTACTCCCCTCTACATATATTTTTTCATTTGTAAACCTCATCTTATCGTAAACCAAATATTATTAAAACCATTCATATGATTTTCTTTAACTAAAGTATATTAAAATAGTGTTACAATTTTGTCACAAAAGTAAATCAATTATGTTACAAAATTATATTTATATAATGAATTCTTTATATAATTTCCAAGTTCCTTCTTCCCATTTATATATAGTAATATTATCGAATAAACACTTAAACTCACAAGAATATTGATTAACATAATCCCATACATTGCTATACAATGGCTTTAACTTTTTTGATGCTAACGTTACATGAAAGGTTTTATTTTTACCATCTTTTTTGTCAAATTCAATGTATGATATTGCACTCATTTTATCAATCAGTCTATCGTGCAGTTCTTTTCCCTCTTTAGACATATTTACCTTCATATAAATTACCCTATCATCAAAATGATCATAGCCATCAATTGAATAATGTTCTGCTTTTTCCACTTTACAAAATTCTTCAAGGGCATAATTTAAATCCGTAATTTCTTGATCATATTCAAAAGGTGCTTTTATTGTAAAATGCGCTGGTAGTTTAGATGACTTTGCCTTAAATTTCGTATATATCTCTCTTCTTAAATTATTATTAAAGTCTCCAGCCTCTCCATTAACCACACAAACTATTACATATTTCATAGTACATCCATAATGGGAGTGCGACTTCACGCAATAAATCCCACTAAATACTCCTTTCCTTTTACTATTAACTTGACAATATATTATTTTTAATTTCTTTTATTGTTTATTTTTATTATATTATTAACATAAGCTAATAAAAATATCTCATATCTATAAAATTATCATCTCTGATGCTAGCAGAAAAATTAATATTAATAAACAAAAATACTGTATTATTTATCTTTTATTATCAGAAAAATAATACAGTATATGCTAAGCTCCATAAGCAATTAATTTATCGTGAGTTAATTCTAGACAGCTTTTTTGTAAACTTTTATTGCAATAGATGCAACACTATAATATAGAGAACATCTGTGATACAACATCACGATACTTTAACCATCTATTTTATCTTTTGTATAGTATACTATATTCAAGATATTACATAATTGTTCCTTAACATAAAATATTTTATTTAAAAATCAAAAATAATTCTTTTCTTGTTTACAAAGGGTATAAAAAATTCTTTGCTCCATCTATTAATTGCATTATGAAAGTAATGGACTTTATGAGCATTTTCTATATGGGTGCAAATAAATAGAATAATTTGAAACACCATAAAAGCTTCAATGTATTTTGCTTGCATTGGTTCATGAATAACACTTTTATAACCCATTATTATACAACGTTGCTGCTTTTCATCATTAAAATGACTAAATAATGAACCTAAATCCATGTAACATGAACTATAACCGCTTAACCCAAAATCTATAGGAACAACTTCCCTATTTTCAGTAACAATTAAATTGGATTTTGCAAGATCGCAATGAACTAAAACTTTTAAATTTTTTTCATAATTCAATTCATCCATAAAATAATTTATTTGATTTATCGCTTTATCAATTATTTTGAATTGCTCGATGGACAGAACTTTTAATTCTACTCCTTCTATCATCTTAAGAGACATCTTTTTTAAAAATATTTTATCATACGAACAACGCTTTAAATTGCTAACCTCAGAAAAATTCTTCGAAAAATTATGAAACCTTCCAATCATTTTTCCAAGTTTGAATAGAATTTCATAAGTTAGTTCTATCTTATCAATAGTATTTCCATTTATCCAAGTCAACAATGTCACTGGTGTACCATCCCTTAGTATTGTTACATAGTTCCCATATCTATTTTTCACTGGAATTTGAGCTGGTATTTCAGTACTTACACTAATAGCCTTTAAAATGTTTATTTCACCACTTAAAAAATCTACATTATGCTTATTTTCTCCGAATATATCAAGAGAGAAATCTCTGCTTGATCTATGTATTCTAGTGACATATTTCTTATTTGATAATTTGTCTGTAATTTTATATGTCTTATTTTCATTGTGCCTTATAAATTCAACTTCAGGCTGTAAAATTTCATAATTACTTAAAGCTTCTACTAATAAACCACTCATTACTTCCTCCTTCACAAAATTTTATTTTTAATGCAGTCAATGATATTATCCTACTTTATACAAAAAAACAGTAACATAGCAGGTATTATAAAATTATAAACTTTTATTTTTAAATTTATCTATTATTTTCTCATAAACCTTAATCATATGCGGTTCACTAGAATATAAATTTATTTCATCTATAGGTATCCATTTCACACCACTATTTTCATCAGGTTTAACAGTTAGTGTTTCATTTTCATCTGCCTCCATTAAGTAAGCTATTGATGCATGTAAATGTGACGATACATATTTTTCTCCCTTTATATGTCCAAAAACAGGTAAAATATCTATTGATATAATCTCATTACAAATTGGAATAAAATTTTTGACCCCTGTTTCTTCTTTTGCTTCATTAATTGCTACAAGTAATAAGTTATCCTCTCCATCGGCATGCCCACCTGTCCAAGCCCATGAATTGTATATATTATGATGTATCATCAAAGTTTTATCTCTGCTTTTATTTATTATAAATGCAGAACTTGTAATGTGAATAATATCATTCTCTCTAGTTAAAATATCATTAAATATATTGGAATATTTTATTATAATTTCTTTATCATTTTTTTCCTGCTCATTATAAGGTTTATATTTTTTAATTGTATCTATCCAGTTCATATTTTTACACTTCCTTATTAAATCTCTTTGCAATTTAAGTATACCAAAATAAAAATAAACTAGTTACTTTTTAATTGTAACTAGTACTTTTAAAAAAAGAGTATAGTTTTTATAATTACTTAATAAAAGGACATGATAGTTAACTCATATCCTTTTATAGTATTTAATATTAATTTAATCAAAATATAATCTATCTCTCATACCGCTAATACCACCAGTCCCTGAGCTACCCGCTGTTCCAGTTCCTGTACTTGTCCCTCCGGTTCCCATTCCTCCACCTGTTCCTATTCCGATTCCTCCAGTTCCAAAGCCTCCGCCTGTTCCAGTTCCTGCTCCGCTTCCTCCAGTTCCAAAGCCTCCGCTTGTTCCTGTTCCTGCTCCGCTTCCTCCAGTTCCCATGCCTCCACTTGTTCCAGTTCCTGCTCCGCTTCCTCCAGTTCCAAAGCCTCCGCTTGTTCCAGTTCCTGTTCCACTTCCTCCGGTTCCAAAGCCTCCGCCTATTCCAGTTCCTGTTCCACTTCCTCCGGTTCCCATTCCTCCACTTGTTCCAGTTCCTGTTCCACTTCCTCCGGTTCCCATTCCTCCACTTGTTCCAGTTCCTGCTCCGATTCCTCCAGTTCCAAAGCCTCCGCTTGTTCCTGTTCCACTTCCTCCGGTTCCAAAGCCTCCGCCTATTCCAGTTCCTGTTCCACTTCCTCCGGTTCCCATTCCTCCGCTTGTTCCGCTTCCGGCTCCTGTACTAGTTCCAGTTGTAGTTCCACCCTTTAATAACTTAGAAGCGCCTGTACTTTGCCAATCTTGAAGCTGACTAATAGCTTCTTGAGGGGTTTTTCCTAAACCCACAAGCACTCCTAATATAGCAACCTTTTGGTATATGCGTTGTGGACTTGATCCTTGACTAGGTTCTCTCAAACCAAAAGTAACTATTGGTGTGATATATCTAACCCAATCATCAGGAGTAAATTTAGATGTATCTTGCTTTCCTTGTCCTGTCTGCCTATTCATATATGAATCATATCTATAATTCATATAGTCATCTGTAAGCACACCAACTTTAGGAGCATTTGTAAGAATATCCATTGTTCCATAGTAAGAATTAAACTGATCTGTTATATCTTGACCTGGAACAAGTTCAAAATTTGTTCCTCCCCCAAAGTTTACCTGTCTAGTTACATCGTATACTATACCTTCAATTGCAACATAGGCAGGATTTCCATTATTTCCATTGTACTGTGCTAATTCATCTAAAGTAAATTCTTTTGGCTGTCTATAATAATTGTCTCCCGTAAGTTCATTAATAGTTTTGAAATCAAAATAGATAGACATAAATACCTCTCAAATATTTCTACCTATAAAATTTATGATTTGAATAATAAAAAGATGCATTAAATATTTTTCTTTTTTAAATCAATGGAATATTTTGAAATATTCCTATAAATGAACTTCCTAGAATAGAGTCAAGCGCTTTTATGCCTAAATTGGTAAAGATTCTAATGTATAGCTCCCTTGATTTTCTTATTTTATTTAACTATTTTTTTCATAAATAAAGTATCATTTTATTGAATTCAACATATAATGTAACTTGACTAAAATTTTCAATAATTATATATTTATATAAGTACTCAAATTTGAATTCCAATATACTTTTCATCTTAAATAATGTTAATAATTATATACTTATTCTAAAGTTGTATATAATTTATTTAGATTTTTCTATTTGAGTATATATTAATTATCAAGGGGGCTTTATAAATGAGTTTTATAACTGTAAGAAAAATACCATCTCCAGAGGAGATTAAAGAATTAACTCCTCTCGCAGATAATCTGCAAAAGATAAAAGCTGAAAGAGATGCAGAAATTAAAGAAATATTCACTGGAAAAAGTAATAAATTTCTTGTTATTATTGGACCTTGTTCAGCTGATGATGAAAACTCAGTTTGTGACTATGTTAGCAGACTAGCAAAAGTAAACGAAAAGGTTAAGGATAAGTTGTTTATTGTTCCTAGAATCTATACAAATAAACCTAGAACTACTGGTGAAGGATATAAAGGCATGTTTCATCAACCTGATCCTGAAAAATCTCCTAATATTCTTGAAGGATTAATTTCAATTAGAAAGATGTTTATTCGAGCAATTGAAGAGTCACATCTTACTCCTGCTGATGAAATGCTTTATCCTTCAAACTATATGTATTGTGATGATTTATTATCATACGTTGCAGTTGGGGCAAGAAGTGTTGAAAATCAACAACATAGACTTACAGCTAGTGGAATCGATGTTCCTGTTGGAATGAAAAATCCTACAGGTGGTGACATGACAGTAATGTTTAATTCCATACAGGCAGCACATGCAAAACATAACTTCTTATACAGACATAATGAAGTAAATACTACTGGTAATCCATATTCTCATGCAATTATGCGTGGTTCTGTAGATGAACATGGCAACAATATTCCTAATTATCACTATGAAGATTTAATGCGAGTTGCTCAAGCATATAACGAATATAATTTCCCAAATCCAGCAGTAATTGTTGATGCAAATCATGCAAATTCTATGAAAAAATTTGCAGAACAACCTCGTATAGTAAAAGAAATACTTTATAGCAGAAATTACAATAGTGACCTTAAGAAGCTAGTTAAAGGAGTTATGATTGAAAGCTACATAGAAGAAGGCTGTCAAAAAATCGATGAACATATCTATGGTAAATCAATTACCGATCCATGCCTCGGCTGGGAAGCTACTGAACAGTTACTTTATTATATTGCCGAACAAGTTTAATTCAGTTAATAGTTAATATAACAACAATTGGTATTGGAGAAATCTCTATAGGATTTTCTAAAAGAATATTTAGAGCCTTTAGTGATTTCTCCAAAACTTATGTTAATGCAATTTATACTTAAATTATGGAGATGATTAATTAAAATGAAATACTTAAGCGATTACCATTTGCATTCAAAATTTTCTTTTGATTCTAATCAAAATATTGAGGAAATTGTAGTAAAAGCTATTTCTATGAACATAAATGAAATATGTTTAACAGAACATATTAGCTTTGACCCTGAGGATAATAGTTATAATTTTTTTAATTATAATGATTATGAAAATGAAATCCTGGATCTTTCACAAAAATATCATAAAAGGATTAGAATAAAAAAAGGATTAGAAATTGGAGAATATCATCTGTTTAAAGATGATTTTGATAAATACTTTAAAACAAATAATATAGATTTTATAATAGGCTCAATACATAATCTTAATGGACAAGGTTTAAGGGCTAATATTTCAGAACACGGAGTTAACTACACTTATGAAACCTACTTTAAAGAAGTTTTAGAATTTGTAAAAGTTGGTGACTTTGATGTTCTTGGTCATCTAGATATCGTTCAGCGTTATGCTTTTAAAGAATGTGGGGTTTATAACTTTGAAGATTTCAAGGAATATATATATGAAATTTTAAAAATAATAATTTCTAGTGGAAAGGGTATTGAAGTGAATACTTCTGGATTAAATAATAATTTGCTTTTCCCTAAATTAGAAATACTAAAAATGTACAAAGATTTAAACGGTAAAATAATAACTGTAGGTTCTGATGCTCATACTAATGATAAAATTGGGCAAAAAATAAACTACGCATACGATCTTCTTAAAGACTTAGAATTTAAATATGTATTTACTTATAGCAATAGAAAAATAAATGGAGTGATATTATAATTATTCACTCCTTATCTTCTAATGTCTTCTTTTTCAATATTCATTATTTCTGCATCTGTATTACATTCTATAAAATTAATAATATTCTCCATTGTGGAATCACATTGTGCTGAATTTGCGCATATACCTACAATACCTATTACTAAAGTTTTATGTACATCTTGTTCATCTGCTTCTGATACAGATATATTAAATTTATTTTTTAATCTTTGAGTTATGCTTCTTACAATCATTCTTTTTTCTTTTAATGAATGTACCCAAGATGCCCTTAAGGTAACTCTCATAAATAAAATATTCATATATTCCTCACGTTTCTTTTATTTTATAAATACAGTTTAGTTTCAACTCTTCTATCGTATTCTGACCAAGTGCCAGATTGCGTTGTATTTTTTATTTGTGAAATTTTATTCATAGTTGCATCTATAGAATCAGCATAATTTATTATAAATGATTCTTCCATTCTCATTTCCCGTGGTGAACCATATTCAAGCTTCCCATGATGCTGAACAACGCACCCCTTTATTCTTGCAATGAAATCCTCTGCAAATAAGTCTGGTTTATCTTTAATAGCTTTGTCTATCATTTCTATGCCAATGACTATATGACCTTCCATTTCGCCTCTTAGGGTATATTTAAATGGACCATCATAATATAATTCGTAAATTTTGCCTATATCATGAAGTTTCGCTGCTAAAACCGCAATTTCTGTTCTTCTACAATTATATTTTTCACAAAGCATTATAGTTAAATCCATAACATTTAGAGTATGTTCTGCAAGTCCCCCTATATAATTATGATGCATAGACACACCACCTATACCTCGCTTAAATTTATCTAAAAATTCTTCATCTCTAAAGAAATAATCATTCAAAACTTTAGCTTCCTCAGAAATAACATACTTTTCTGTATATCGCTCTATTTCTTCCATAATATCATCAATAGGCCTGCTTATCGTAGGTAAATAATCTGGAATATTATAACTTTCAACAAATTCATATGCTTTTACATCTAAGTTACCATCTCTAATACCTTCTATTTCTATTACTCTGCCTTCCCTAATATCATCTTTTTTATTAGGCAAATTAGCTTTTATTTCGCCACTTCTATCTGCTAATATACATACAATTTTACTAGAATCTCTAAATAAAATTCTCATAACCATTAATGATAATTTTAAGCTCTCTCCACTTTTCATATCACATAAAAAATTCTCTTTAGTATCCATATTTCCCTCCAATTTAAACATAATTATTAAATATAGTATATGTAAAAAATTTATTTATACTTATTTATATCATACTTAAATTGTAAGCGTAAAAAGTAATAGAACCTTAAAAAACAATAAAGATTTACCACTCTGACACACTCCTTTTGTTTGAAGTATTGTCTGTGGAATTTCATAAGTTATAAAACTATAAGATTATTCAATTATTGACTAACTAATATTGTTATTTTGTTACGTTATCTTAATTTGTTTGCTCTGATGTACTCACAGATTTCA
Source organism: Bacillota bacterium (assembly GCA_021781745.1). GTDB lineage: Bacteria > Bacillota > Clostridia > Clostridiales > Clostridiaceae > Clostridium. The sequence goes on from JAJXWH010000013.1 coordinate 65,484, forward strand.
TAAATAAACCTCCAGAGCGCATTGCTAAACACTCAGCAACAAGTAATAACGCCATTGTTATGATCATTACTATAATTGCTATCTTTATTATACCTTTCTCCATAAATAATCCTCCTTATAGTTTATTTCTATATTCTTTTGTACTAAAATTCACTACTTTTATTATATCACATTTATAATAGGCTTTGTTAGACGAAACTGTTATTATAGCAAGGCTAACGTACGAAAAAGTTTAGTTGACAAAAATTCCTGCTGGAACTTTTTTTAAATATGCCATTACAGCATATAACTATGAGAATATAACATTGCTTTTTAATTGAAGTGAATTTTAATTTATTATTTTGCTAAACATCAAAAAAGAAATTAATTATCACCCAATTTCGATATTCGCTAAAATCACATTTTTTTATTTTAGATGTGAGTCCTGAAAATCAAATTATTTTCCCTTAAAAAGTTATATTAAGTCCTTAAATGCTTAATTTAACACTCTTCCAACGTATTTCATATTTGAAGTTGAAAGCTTAGAAATTTTTACTACATCTCCTGTATGAGGTGCTTGAATATACATATCATCCCCTATATACATTCCCACATGTGTAGAATCTGAAGGCCTATTAAACACCAAATCTCCTGGTTTAATTTCTGCCATGTCAACTGTAGATGTAAATTTCTGTTGATCCTCTGATATTCTAGGTACATCTATTCCTTGAGATTTAAATACATATTGTATAAGTCCAGAACAATCGAAGCCCTCAGGTGATTCTCCTCCCCACACATAAGGTACTTTTAGATACCTTTCAGCCTCTTCAATTACCGCCTTAGCTTGTCCTGTAATATCCGAAGGTAAAGTTATAGGTACAGTAATACCTTCATCACCTGCAAAAATCACGCCATTTTCCTGAATATATTTTAAAAGATTTCCTTTTTGATCTTCCAATTCTTTAATTTTATTTTCAACATCTTCTTTATTTATTTCTAAATCCTTACGTTCTTTATCTATATTATCCTGCATCACTAAAAGCTTCTTCTTTGATTCCTTGGCTTCTAAAATAAGATTCTTATCACTTGTACATATTTGAGATATTAATGATACTTTGTGAAGTGCATCTAAAACATTTCCTGAAGAAAACAGTGCATCTATGTATTGCATAGAAGTAACTTCTAGACCTCCATTTAATTGTATTCCCTTTAATCTCTCTGATAGTTGTTTATTGCTTTTATCAACTTTTTCTTGCGCTAATTTTAATAAATCACTATTTTCTTTTATCTCATTTTCCTTTTCAGATATTTGCTCTTTTAATTTATTTAGGTTGTCCATATTACTTTCAATTTTTCTATCACAATCTTGTACATTCTCTATTGCTTCTTGGAGTGATGATGGATTTGGTTCCGCATAAGCTGGCAAAAAGTTACTCATTACCATAATAAAGAATAGTAAAGCTATTCTTGGTTTAATTCTATAATTTCTTTTCATTTTATCCTCCTTTAGTCACTTATTTTATTTTATAATCATTATGCAAATTCAACATAATATATGCAAAGTGTAAAAGAGTAAATACATTATGTTACATTAGGTTATTAAACAAATAGTTCATAAGTTACATATCCATTTAAAATTATATATATTGCTAATGAAAAAAAATTATGACTAAAAATAATCTTATTATAAGCCAAAATATTTACAAGTAACTCACTTAATTATATCACGCTACCCATACTTATTCCACTTTTTTCCATACACTAAAAATAACAAAATACCCTGTGCTTCAAAAAAAAATGAGTTATTAATAGCATTTTAAACATGACACCATATTTAAAAACCTTAATAACTCATTTTCTCTTTATATTTCTATATTATTATCTATGTATTTTTAAGAACGAATATTATTTATTTAATAAACTTTGTATTATTCTTGTTGCATCCATATACTTAGCTATTGATCTACCATGATTTAATCGGCTTATAATTCTAGCTGACAACTCTGACAGGTCAACACCTTTAAACCATACTTCACCTTGTAAACTTGGTGGTATATATGTCAAGTTAGTAGAATATATTCTTGAGATTAATCCATCATCATATGCCTTTGCAAACTTTTCAAGTCCCTCAGTAAAGAAAGCAAAAGTAGCTGCTACATAAACATTTCTAGCATTTCTTTTCTTTAATTCTTTTGCAATATCAAGAACAGATTCACCAGATGCTATCATATCATCAACAATTAGTACATCTTTTCCAGAAACCTCTCTTCCAACATATTCATGTTGAACAATTGGATTTTTTCCGTTTACAATTGTAGAATGATCTCTTCTCTTGTAGAATAAACCAACATCTACACCTAGAACACTTGAATAATAAATAGCTCTATCCATCGCTCCAGTATCAGGACTTATTACAAGTAATTTTTCCTTATCTAATTCTAATGTTTTTTCATTAGATACAATAGCTTTAACAATATCATAAGTTGGATATATATTTTCAAAAGATAATAAAGGAATAGCATTTTGAATATTAGGGTCATGAACATCAAAAGTAATAATTTCATCAACACCTAATCTTTCAAGTTCTTGAAGCGCTAAAGCACAGTCTAAAGACTCTCTTCCTTTACGTCTATGTTGTCTTGATTCATATAATAGAGGCATTATTACAGTTATTCGTGCTGCTTTACCTCGTATTGCTGCAACAGTTCTTTTTATATCTTGAAAATGTTCATCTGGGCCTTTATGGTTTTCGATTCCAAACATTTTGTATGTGCAGCTATAATTTCCGACATCACATAAAATGTAGATATCTTTTGCTCTAACAGTCTCAGAAATTTTAACTTTTCCTTCTCCATTAGAAAATCTAATTTCTTCAACTGGTATTAAGAATGATTCAGTACAATTTCTGTTGTTTTGGATATACTTGTTTATAGCATTACCTAATTCCGCACAGCTTTCTAATGCTATAATTCCAAGTTCATGATTTAATTCACTCATTTGCGTTCCCCTTTTTTTAATATTTTTCTAGTATAGTGCTTATTGTTATAAAAAAACTCAAACAATTAAAGTATACCCTAAATTTTTATATATATAAATATATTATTACAAATTTCAGAAAAAATTATAAGAATTTTATTTTATTTTTGTAATTTATATTTTCAAAGCAAATATAAAAGGGGCTATATTTTTGCAAATTAGTGCATAAATATAACCCATTTAAAGCCAACAATATTTTATAGTCAATTTAGAGTATAAATTCTTTTATAAGAATTATTTTTTTCCCCTATTATTTCTCCATCTCTTATAGTAATTATCCTTTGAGTTTCATTCGCAAGATCTCTATCATGGGTTATTAGTACTATGGTTCTTCCTTGTTTCTCGTGAATCTTATGAAATAAATTCATAACTGTTCTTCCGGTTTCAGAATCAAGAGCTCCTGTCGGCTCATCTGCAAGTATGATATCTGGGTCGTTCGCTAGAGCTCTTGCAATTGCAACTCTTTGTCTTTGCCCTCCAGATAATTCATTAGGCAGATGATTGAGCCTATCATCCATTCCAACCAATTCTAATAGTTCCTTAGCTTTATTTATTCTTTCTTTTCGCTCCAAACCATAATACAACATTGGTAATTCTACGTTTTTTAATGAATTTGTTCTCGCTATTAAGTTTGCAGTTTGAAATACAAATCCTATCTTTTTATTTCTTATTTCAGCTAACTTATTATCATTGATTTTGTTTATATCAATATTGTCCAAGTAATAATCACCTGAAGTTTGCCTATCTAGAACTCCAATTATATTCATTAATGTACTTTTCCCTGATCCTGATGCACCTACAATAGCCACAAATTCGCCAGCTCTGATGTTTATATTAATATTTTTAAGAATATCTAACTGGTTCGGCTTTCCAATAAAAAAACTCTTTGTAATATTTTTCATTTCAATAATATTATTACCCAATTAACTTCCCTCCCATATAATCTCAAAACACAAACAACATCTACACATTTATAAGTACTATACACTAATTCTCTATTGTATATTATTGTTTAAAATAATAGTTTGTGACTAATTTTGAAACTATCTTAGGTTGCTAATCTTATAATTACTTTTTATAATTTCTTCCTTATATTAATATTATCACCAAACAGATCTCAATTCAATGTAAACTTTTTCACATCATCTTATTATATTTAGGTAATTATAAAAAAACAATATATTATATTGATAAGCTTGTAGCTAAAATATAATATATTGTAGAAACTGTTTATTTTCTATTTACTTTACTATCACTAATAAAATATAATAAATTTTTTATCTTTAATACTAAACTAAATCCTTAATAATATCTCATTTATTTCTTCACTAATCTTCATTCTTTCTTCGTAAACCCATTTTACATCTAATTTCAAGTTAAATATCTTTGAAAATGAATAATACATATTTACTTTTTGATAATAAATTTCTAAATCATCTAATCCACCTCTAAAGCATTGTGGTTTAAACAGCTCATCTTGTTTATTAATAAATAACTCATCTACATAGTTTAAAAATGTCTCCATTAATTCATCGCTGGAAACATCAAAGGGAACTTTTAGTAAATCCCATTGTATTTCTTCTCTAAGTTTATACTTCTTTATTCTATCTAAAATCAAAATGTATTCACTTACATCCATTTTAGTATAATAATCTAATTTTTCCTCTCTAGTACTCCATAATGCTAGTTTTTCATCTAAAGGCAGACTTCTAATCCTTAATATTGCCTCTGATGGTCCAATAACAGCTTGCCTAATAATTTCATCTTTAGTATCTAGTTTTGATTTAATTATACCTGCATTTCCTCCAATACTTGCAATATATCCTACATCGTAAATACCCAGTCTTCCGGCACGTCCGCCAACTTGCTTTACTTCTTGTGAAGTTAACTCTCTTACTTCTTCTCCATCAAACTTTCTTATGCTTATAAAAATGATCCTTCTGATCGGCAAATTAACTCCCATTCCTATAGCATCAGTGGTTACAAGTATTTTGGTTTCTTTATTAACAAATTGCTCATACTGCATCTTTCTAACTTCTGGTGGTAAATCACCATATATTATGCTTGCTTTAATACCTCTACTTGAATATTCCTCAGCAATTTCTAATACCCTCTTTTTTGAAAATACTACAATAGCATCTCCTTCTTGGATATCGCCATAATTAAAGTTTTTAAATTCAACTTCTAGTGGTATTGCCCTTTTATATTCTTTAATTTCAAATTCATCTTTACAATCATTTATCATTGTTTCTAAGATAACTCTTGCATTTGCAGCCCCGCAAATATGTATTTCATCACACTGAAGCCCAAGCACTGCTTTACTCCATGCCATTCCTCTGAAAGTATCAGAAATCATTTGAATTTCATCTATTACAGCTATATCATAATGCTCTTTTAAATTCACTTTTTCTATTGTACAAGATGTATGAGTAGCACCCACATTTATTATTTCTTCCTCTCCAGTTTGAAGATCGCATATTACGCCTTCCTTATTTAGCTTTTCAAAATTTTCTAGTGCAAGAATTCTAAGTGGTGATAAATATACACCTTTTTTTGCACTTTTTAAGCGCTCTAGTGCGTTATATGTTTTACCTGTATTTGTATCACCCAAATGTATATAAAATTTTCTTTTCATACTTCTAGCAGCTGGGTATTCATCTTTAGGATTCTTTGGAAAAGTTTCTTCAAATTCCTCTGCTACTAATCTTGGAATATGCTGTTTTGTAAGTATGGTCATTAAACCTTGGTTTAAATAATTATTATAATTTCCACGTACAACTTCATAGAAATCAAATTCTGTATTATTCTTTTTATTATAACTATCAATCATTCTCTTTGATACATTTTCTAATAGTTCTTCATACCTTTCATAAACTTCCTTAAAATCTTTTAAACTTTGATCTTCTAATTCTTTAAGGTGCCTAAGCTTCTTTCGTATTGAACTTTCATGTTCTAAAAGTGCTCCTGGTTTTGAATGCTCTACTATTTCTTCTATTTGATTTATTTGACTTTTATATTTTTTAAATTCTCTTTGAGCTGCGTTATTTTTCATTAATCTCACTCCATTCTTTTGAAGTTAACAGTTGATGTTAAAATTTTTTTAGTATTTACAAAAAATAAATTATAAGATATAAAACTATGCTCCAAAAATTAGAGTCAAATCTAGTTAAATATATGTATATTTTATATAGTTACATGAAAATTATACCATACTCTTATATTTCTAAATAACAATAATTAAATATTATTAATTTATAATTCAGTTTATCTATAGAGTAAAGCCCTTTTTTATTTAAAAAGACCAGATGGCTTTCCATCTGGTCTTTATATAAATTATTAATAGCATTCTATTTCTATAAATCTCTTTTATTAAATTTTCTAATTGCTATAATAAGAAAAACTAAAGTATACACCACAATGTAAAATATCATAATATTGCTCGGTTCTACTGATTTTCCTATTGCCATTTCCAAGTTTAAATTTAAACCTGAAGAAGTAGTAAATAACAAGGAAGATGCTTTTCTATATACTGTATCCGATGGCATAACTAAACTTGTGATAATCCCTATGTTTGTAAGTATTTCTTTTAAGCTTGAAACTTCAATCACCTTTCCTATTTGTTCTATAATGCCACCTATCATACCGCAAAAATATAATATAACTATTAATATCCCAGCTCCTACAGTAGACATGCATGTGCTTAAAAAAATTCCCAATGATGATAAAGTTAATGGAAGAAGATATAGCATAAGCAGAGATTTTATTAAAGCTAAAAATGTAAACTGAAAAGTGAATCCTTTTCCCATAATTACATTTAATCCTATAATGCAGCCAAAGAGTATTGTTACATATAAAAGTAACATAAGTATTATTCCTAACCATCTTCCTAAGACCATCTCAAAACGATGAATAGGCTTTGAAAGTACTGCTAAATAATTTCCTTGTTCAATTTCATAAGAAATCGCACCTACGCTTGCAAATATGGATAGGAAGGCAATTATAAATCCACTTACATACATTCCAAGAGAAATAAACTGACTTGATATAGCTGCTCTCATCATTACATTCATTTGTCCTAAGGAGTTATATACATAATGCAATGCTATTCCATATAACGCCAAAAAACCAATTGTCATAGCAATGCAAATGATAATCTTTTTCTTAAACATCTCTAAAAAAGTAAGTTTAATAATTGCATTCATCGTACATCTTCCTCCCCTACAACATCAATGAATAAACTCTCTAATGCATTTTCTTTTCTTTTTAATTCATATAAGCGACCTTTATTTTGTATAATTTTTTCTGCAATATTAGGTATAATATCATCTTCTACATTAATTTCAAAACCATTAGAAGTTCTCTTTAATTTCGGATCATAAAATTCCAAGGCCTTAACCAATTCTTCATTAACGTTATTAATAGCGGAGAATGCAATAATTCCTTAATTGTGCCTATTTTTTGAATTTTTCCTTTATCTAAAATTGCTATTCTATCAGATATTAATTCCACTTCACTTAACAAATGAGTATTTAGAAAAATTGTTTTTCCCTGCTTCTTCAAATTCAAAATAATATCTCTTACTTGTTTGCGGCCTACTGGATCTAGTGCACTTGTAGGTTCATCTAAAAACAAAAGTAGCGGGTCTGATATAATAGCACATCCAAGTCCTATCCTCTGCTGCATCCCCTTACTATATTCCTTTATTTTTTTATTTTCATGACCTGAAAGTCCTACAATTTGTAGAACTTCAGGAATCCTTTTTTTAATTTCTAATGATGACATTTTATAAAGTTTACCATGAAAAGTCAAAAGCTCATATCCTGTAAGCCAAGAATGATATTGAAATAGTTCTGGAAGATACCCTATCTTTTTCCTTGCATCAACATCACCTATAGGCTTTCCCAAAACCTCAGCTTTTCCATCTGTAAGCTTTAAAAGTCCTAATAAGGTTTTTATAAACGTACTTTTTCCTGCTCCATTTTTTCCAAGGAAGCTAAACACTTCCCCCTCTTTTATAGAGAGGGAAATATCCTTAAAGCCTCCCTTCCCATTAAATTGTTTAGTTAAATGTGAAGTTTCAATCATAATCTATTTACTCCATAGTTTCTAATAATTTAGTTAATTCATCTGAAGAATATCCTTCTGCAGAAACAACAAACAAGGAATCACCCTTTTTAAATATAACATTAGAATCTTTTATTTCCGCATCTTTAGATTCAATTAAAACAGCTTTTTGCCCTTTAATTGTAATATCTGTTTTTGTGCTTTTATCTTCCAAGTAAGGAACTGGTAAAGTTGTAGATAAATCTCCTATACTTGCCAATTGTTCTTTCACATTTTGTGGTAATAAATTTAAAGATAAGAGTATATTTATCATTTGTTTTTGGTCTACCCCCTCTGGAAGTGTAAGAGTAGGTGTTCCAACCTGTGTAACATTTATATGCTTACCTTCCTTTTCAGAATTTTTAGAGTTAATTCCATATGAAACGGATTTACCACAATGAATAATAAATTCTTTTTGGTCTATTTCTTTAGGAAGCTTTGTATTTTCTCCTAAATATTCTAGAAAATCATTTACTTTTGGAACATTAAATTTCAATGTCAAATCACATTCTGGTCTAATGGTCATATAGCTATATTTCAATGAATCATTAATTGGAATAAGCTCTGCATCTTCCTTATATTTTTTTACAGTTTCTTTTGATATTTCTGTTTCTGATAAGTTTATAGGTTTTTCTTCTGATTTTACATCAGCAGATATAAAATCTTTTAAATCTACATTTCCTTCTCCTTTCTCAAGTGCACGTTCTATTTTATTAATATTGTTTTCTGTAATAGAAATTCCTGTTACATTATTTACTCTAAATACATTTAAAAGTTCAGCTGCTTTTATCCTTACTGGTTGATAACTCATAGTTCCTATAACAATTGTTAATGCAGCTGCCGCAGCTGCTAATTTTCTTACTTTTGGATTCATATTACTTCTTCCTTTCTCTTTTTTATAAAATTTCAATAATTGATACTCTAAATCGATTTTTCTCGTTTCAGCTATTCTAAACTCCTTATTTAATTTTTCATTCATAAATATCTCTGTACTTTGTAATTCTTCAAATTTTCTTTTGCATTCTTCACAATTTGCTATATGATCTTTTACCTTTTCAATATTCCCTTCATATTCACCATCAATGATTTGCTGAAAAATCCCTTCATCATAACACATACTCTTCACCTTCTTTTTCGTAAATTTCTTTGAATTTCTCTTTTCCTCTTGCAATACATTGGCCGATATTATTCTTAGGTATATTAGTAATCTGGTGAATTTCATCATAGGAATATCCTGAAAACTTAAGTAGCAAACAAATTTTTTGATTTTCATTTAGTATAGAAAGTGCTTTTCTTACTCTTTTTATTTCTTCATTTCTAATGAAATCATCTTCCATAATAAATATCTCTTCTAATTCCTTATAAACATTTTCTTCCCTTTGCATTCTTCTATTTTCGCCACGCATATGATTAAGTGCTATATTGGTAGCTACTTTCGAAAACCAAGCCCCTAAAAATTCTATTTCTTGATTTTCTAAGTAATAATACTTTATAAATACTTCTTGTGCTAAATCCTCTGCAATCATATGATTTCCAAGAAGGTAACTTATCTGTTTTGATACAATAGGGTAATATTTCATGTAAATTTCCTCAAATTGTTTCCTTTTATTTTTAAGTCTTGGGATCCCAAAAATAATAATCACCACCCCACACTTGTATAACACCACAGGCAAAAATTTTTTGACACACTTTAAAAAATTATCTCAATATAATTTTAGCACAACCGTCCATTGAATCCTTTAGATGAAAAAATGGAATACTCAAAGCTTTTATTGCTCTAAGTATCCCGTTAACTTTTTATGTTATATTTAATAATATTATTAAAATAGGAGACCTTTAATCAAGTATAATATTTCTCATTATATTAATATTATTCCCATTTAAAAAATCTAAGAGCTACAGCAATGCATATTACCGTAAAAGTAATTATTACAATAATAGGAATCAACACTATATCTATGTTTAAACCAAGAGAAGCCGCTTTTAAAAGTTTTATTCCTTGTGTTAATGGTAATATATTAACGGCTTTTTGAAGTGCTGTTGGCATAATTTCATATGGCAGCGTTGCCCCTGAAAAGATCAACATAGGGAAATATAATATACTTGCCATAATACTTGCTGTCTTTAGATTTGGAGCAATCCCTCATACCATCATGCCTATGCTAAACATAGATATCATTACCAAGAAATAAGCACCCAAAAACTGAAGCCATGAACCACTGAATCTAAAATCAAAGAAAATCGAAGCTGTGGCATAAACAAGTATAAGCGAAGCAATAGAATATAATGCATAAATTACTACCTGTACCGCTAAAATCATTGCTGGACTTATAGGTGTTACTTTAAACCTTTTTAGAATTTTTTTATGACGATAGTCTGATACAACCAGCGGCAACCCCATTACACCACCAGCACATATTGCAATTGTAGTAATAGCTCCAAAAGATTGTTCTAAAAATGTATAGCCTGCACCATCAAAGGCTGCTTTATTTCCGTATATAATCCCAAGAATAATTGTTGCCACTATGGGCATACAAATTGCAAATATGAGCATATCCATTCCTCTCAAAGACAATTTCAGTTCTGTTATAAACATTGCTCTAAATACTCTCATTACTAATTTCCTCCTCATCTGTATACCACAAATAAGCCTCTTCAAATTTTTCAAAAGGGCTTTTCAAAATTGCTTCTTGTACGGTTCCATAGAAAATGCTTGTTCCTTTTTTAAGAATACAAATTCTATCGCACAATGCTTCTACTTCATCCATAAAATGGGAAGTTAAAAATATAGTAAGTCCTTTATTCTTTAGTTCTAAAAGCCCTTTCCATACTTCTCTCCTAGCTCTTACATCAAGCCCAGTTGTCAGTTCATCTAAGAATACAACTTCAGGATTTGGAATTAAAGCAAGTATAATAAATAATCGTTGCTTTTCCCCTCCTGAAAGCTCACTCACTTGACTTTTGCATTTATCCAAAAGATTAAATTGCTTTAACAATTCCACATAATCTGATGGCTGTTTGTAAAGGGCTCTCGTAACTTTACAAAGTTCTGCTACTGATAATTTGTCTTGATAATTTGATTCTTGAAATTGAACTCCAACACGCTCAAACAATTTCTTCCTATCTGTTTCTGGATTCATTCCTAAAATTGAAACTGAGCCGCTATCAAATTTCTTTGTGCCTAAAACACATTCAATAGTTGTACTTTTTCCTGCTCCATTAGCACCAAGCAGTCCAAACACTTCACCACCTTTAACTGATAGGCTAATATTATTTACAGCTTTTATATTTCCATACGCTTTGCTCAAGGCATGAATTTTAATTGTGTCCATATATAGAACCTCCTCTTCTTTAATATATAAAAGATAATAACACCAGAATAAAGTCTGGTGTTAAACTGTAGGGTTCATATGGAATTTTTCTTTCATAACTTTTAACTGTTCTAATATGCAGCCTGCATTTGCTTCTGCACTACTTAATGATGTAAGAAGTTTATCACAAACTGTTACTATATCTTCATCAGTTTTTGGCGTATTAATAACTTCTCGTATATCAATTTCTGAGTTATTTGATATAGCATTTATCATACGTAAAATTGCTGTAAGAGAATAGTTTGCACAACGTAAGGAACGTATTATCTTCAATAATTGAATATCATTTTTAGTATATACCCGATATCCATTCTGTTTTCTTTTTACAGAAAGCAGCCCATTCATTTCCCAATTTCTCAATGTATCTATAGTGACTTGCAGATAGTCTGCAGTTTGTTTTCTTGTCAAAAATATATCTTTTTCTTCCTCCTCTATACCTGAAAGCAATTTTTTCGTAATTTCAATAGCTTCTTCTGCATTTTTCTGCTCTATTTTGATTTGATTTATATAGTTATTGGTGTATATAATTGCCTTTCGAAACTCACCTTTGGCAGATAATTTGATAATATTAATTATCGCTTTCCTTAAACCACTTTGTAATACCTCAACTTTAAGTGCTGTCCTTGCCAGTTTAAATTGTTCAATATGAAAATCTGTAAAAACTCGATATCCATTGGATAATCTTTGAGGTTTAGGTATCAGTCCTAGTTCTTCATACAATCGAACTGTATTCGGATGTATCCCAATAATTTTTGCTACTTGTGCTGTCTTATACTTGTTTTCCATTACAGTTTCACCTCCATTTTACCTTATCATAATGCACCTTATAAGTCTGGTGTTATAATGGATAGTTTAAGTATTAAATTTTAAGCCGCCTCCTTTGTCGGATACTATTTTCTAAGGTGAATTGTTCTTAGGTAGTTTACTTCGTAAACTACCTTCTTTCTAATGTGATATGAATTTAGGCAGCCTATCGGCTGCTTTTTTCTAATGTGCGTATCTTTTTAATATTTCTATAATAATATTTGTGCAGATATCCATACCTTCTGCTGTTATATGTTCAAATTCTCCATGATAAGCAAATCCCCCTGTTCCAAGGTTTGGGCAAGGTAATCCCATATAGCTCAGAGTTGCGCCATCAGTGCCTCCTCGAATTGGTTCTATTATTGGTTTTACATTTAAAGCTTTCATAGCATCAATTGCATTATCAACTAGATGCATGCAAGGCTTTATAAGCTCAAGCATATTTTTATATTGGTCTCTTAAAGTAACTTTTACTGTTCCTTCTCCATATTTTTCATTTAACAATTTTTCAGCTAACAACATTATTGATTTTTTGTTTTCAAATTTTGCACTGTCGTGATCCCTTAAAATATATTTCATTGATGCTTTGTCTGTACATCCGTTGAGGCTTTCTAAGTAATAGAAACCTTCATATCCTTCTGTATATTCTGGTTTTTCACATGCTGGAAGCATTGAGTTAAATTCGATTGCAACATTTGCTGCATTAATCATTGTATTTTTTGCGGAACCTGGATGAACTGATACTCCCTTAATTTCTACATCTGCTGCAGCAGCATTAAAGTTCTCGTATGAAATTTCTCCTTCAATTCCTCCATCAATGGTATATGCAAAATCTGCTCCAAAGTTTTTTACGTCAAATAAATGTGCTCCAAGACCTACTTCTTCATCTGGAGTAAATCCTACACATATTTTTCCATGAGGTATGTTTTCTTTAATAATTGTTTCACAAGCAGTTAATATTTCAGCTATACCTGCCTTATCATCCGCTCCAAGCAATGATGTTCCATCAGTAGTTATAAGCGTTCTTCCCTTTAAGTCTTTTAAGTGTGGAAATTTTTCAGGAGATAGAATACTATTATTTCCTTTTAAGACAACCTCGCCACCATCATAATTCTCGATTATCTGAGGTTTAACATTTTCTCCATTTGCGGCAGGCGCAGTATCCATATGGGCAATTAATCCTATACTAGGCTTATTTTCATATCCCTTTGTAGCAGGAATAAATCCATACACATAACAACTTTCATCAACTTTGCAGCCTTCAAGTCCAAGCTCCTTCATTTCCTCTACTAATATATGAGCTAAATCAAATTGCCTTAATGTTGTTGGATGAGTATCTGAATTTTCATCTGATGTAGTATACACCTTAACATATTTCAATAAACGTTCATAAGCTTTCATAATTTGTCTCCTTAATCATTAATCAATATATTTTCCTATTAAGTTTTTCACTAATTGGAAATCATTTATACTCCCATTTTACTTATTATCTTTCTACAAATCAATAAACGCTTGCACATAAAATAATCATATAAATTAACATGATGCCTTAATAGATATATCCTTATATACAAATATTATTCTCCAAAGTTTCACACTTTATTAATACTAAATAAACCAATATATTTCATGCTTATTTTAATGAATAAATAATGTTTCTATAGGCCAGAATCGAAATTTTGATTTATATATGAAGAAATTTATACAATCTTTATTAGACTTAGGCGTATATCCAAACAGAGAAATTAGGTACATGTGTGTGGAATAGGCATTTGAAAATAAGCTGTTGAATGTTCTTAATAGAAGATTGTTCTATCCATACTTGTCCAATGAATAATTGGAGCAAGTATGGATAGCGGCAATCTCCTATTTAGAACATTCCAGCGATATTTTCATAGTCCTATGGAACACACATGTACCTAATTTCGGTTGATATACACGTAAGTCTAGTATACATGTTGTTTATCTATATTATTTTATAAATTCTATAGTTCCCTTTGAGAGTTTTGCTATTCTTGCTAGTGAATAAACATCATAGCCTTTACTCTTTAACATTTCTGCGCCCTTTTGGAATGATTTTTCAATGACAATTCCTATTCCAGCAACTTTTGCTCCTGCCTCTTCAATCAAACGTGCAGCACCTAGCGCAGCTTCCCCATTAGCCAAAAAGTCATCAATAACTAATATTCTATCGCTGCTATCTATATATTTTTTTGATAATGTTAATTCATAATTCATATTCTTAGTAAATGAATGTACTTTTGTCTGATAAACATCACCATTTAAAGTTCTTGAATTTTGTTTTTTTAACGTAACCATAGGTAAATTCATTTGCATTGCAGTCATCACTGCTGGTGCAATCCCTGAGCTTTCAATTGTAAATATTCTAGTTATTCCATGATTTTCATAATACTTTTTAAAATATGTCCCCATTTCATACATTAGTTCAGGGTCAACTTGGTGATTAAGAAATGAATCAACCTTTAATACATTTTCTGATAACGCTTGCCCATCTTCTAATATGCGCTTATGTAAACTTTCCATTTAACTCCATCCTTTTCTTCTTACTTTAATAAAATTTATCAAGACAAAAAAAACACCTCAATGATAAATATGAGGTGCTGTCTTTTTTAAATAAATATAGTAACTAATATTTAAAATAAAAACACTACCTCGTAGTCTGCTAATTTACGGATAGCAGGTAGAAACTTTCCAACCATAATATCGGAAATATACGAGTCTTTTGTATAAATTATTTTTTTATTATATCACACATGCACTTTTTAGACAAATAATTATTATAAATTCCCTAATATTTTTAATTTAAATAAATATATAGATATTAATGAAATAATGTAATTATTTTTACATTGAAGATCTGCCGATTTCAATTCTTCTAGTTTCTCCGTTAAAATTTGCATTTAAATTTTCAAAAGTTTCTTCTAAAACCATCTTGGTTTTTCCAAAACATAGTATAGTATTCCTATATGCTCGTGCAGCAGTAATTCTTCCAAACTGAGGCACCACTAAAGTAGTTTGAATATCAGCTTTACTTCCTACAATTCCAGCACTAATATTTTCTCCCGCACTCAATATACCACCTCTTGCAACAGAATTAGCTTTTGTAAATAATATATCTTTCATTGCAGTTAACTTTGAGGTATACTCACCAGCGCCACCTATTATAATATTTCCTGTAGATTTAATTTCAGATTCCTGACAATATCCTATTCTTATATCTAATGGAACTACAATATTTTTATCATAATAATCTATTTCATTTTCTAATATACTAAGAAGCTTTGTTAAATCTTTTAAGGATTTCATTTCTAAAATTTTAAGACCCAATACCTTTTCCTTTATAAAATCTACAAGTATGCTTCGTTTTGTTTTATTTTTTATATTTAAAGACACTATATTTAAGGCAACTTTTTGAAAATCACCAAAACTTTTTTCAGTAAGAGCTCTTATAAAATTACTATTTTTAAAATCTGTGTTTTCAAGCTTCAATCCATTAATATACTCAATCATTTTAACAATCATGTCTTTAAAATCATTTAATACATCACAATATTCTTTTTTCCTTATATCAATCTGACCTGATAATATTTTTGAATTAATTGCATTTCCTAAGATAGTTATTTCTCCACCAGTAACAACATTGGCAGTATTTACATTATGACTTACATCTAAAGATCCTCCGGCGCTAACAAACATATTATCTTCAACACTGTTATAAACTTCAATATCTCCGAAAAATTTAATATTACAAGTCTCCATATTGACAGATTCAACAGTGTAGATTGGATTAACACTAACATTTCTATTAGCTATATGAGCCTTTCCATCAATAAGCGCAATTATATTATTCCCATCAATTTTGCATCCATTAGTAGCATTAATAGGCATACTTCGAATATACTCTCGTTTTATTGTCTGTCCAATAACATTTACCCCATCTTCTCCTGTAGCCTCTGGAATTATTTCTGCGATTTTATCTCCTGCAGTTACATTTGAAATTCTAAACAGATTTTTAAAATCAACTTTTTCATTCGAATCTGGTTCTGGAAATTGCATTTGAGTTGGCGTAAAAAATAATTTTACTTCACTAGGCTTATCATTAATTGGTTTTTTACCCTCTGCAACTAGAATTTCTTCAGTATTCCCTTTTGATGCTAACTGAAGTTCTTCTTCTTTAAAACCATATACTATGCCTTTACTCTTTAGAATCTTTTTAATTTCCTCAACTGTAAAATGTTCAGGCTCCTTCTCATAAATTTTCTCAGCAGAAACAGCTAAATTTAAAAATATATCCCGATCCTTCAGCTTATACTCGATTTCTGGCGTGTACTTTATAATAATATATGCTTTCATTTTATCCTCTGAAATAATTACTTCTACCTCTTTGGTAGATTGAGTTTTTTCACAAGAATAAGTTATTTTATCTTTTGAAGTCACCTCATATTCCTTAAACGGCTCACAAGCAACGTCATTAATAAATAAATTTACATTTTTACGCGATTTTATAGTTATGATTTCCTCATTTGCTCCATCAATTACTATTATTTCCCCATTAACAACCTTTGCACCCACTTCTTTTTCCATAACCATCCCCCAAAATTATAAACAGTATAAATTTATCTAATTAAATTTCTCGTTTATCTTAAGGATTTCATTAATTAAATCATCGCTTATCTCAGGTGGAATAAACTCTGGTTTACTAAAATGATAACCTTGCAGATAATCTACTCCGAGTTCTATTAACTTTTCTAATTCCTCACTTGTTTCAACACCTTCTGCTACAACTTTAATTCCTCTTTGTTTAGCATATGATATAAGATTTTTAGAAATAATTTGCCTATTTATATCTTTATTAATTCCACGAACAATTCCCATATCTATTTTCACAAATTCAGGTGTAATAGCTAGTAAAACAGCTTCATTATTGTACCCAGAACCAAAATCATCAATAGCAAGCTTAGCATTCCATTTTTCAATAGATCTTCTTTTTTTAGTGATAAATTCCCCATTAGATCTTTCGTTTTCAAGAAGCTCAACAACTAATCTATCTAGATAGTCCCCATAAAGCTGCTCAAATTTTTCACAATCTTCACTAGATAATGCTTGATTTGGTATAGAATTTATAAAAAGTTTTGCTTCTTTAAATTTTTCAATATTCTTAACAAATCCTTCAAGTGCTTTAAAAAATGTAATTCTTTCTATTTCATATAATCTAAAATCTGCAGTTGCAAGTTTTATAATATGTAAAGGACTTCTTAAAGATTCTAATTGCGATCTCATGAGCGCTTCATAAGCAAATATCCTTCCATTTCTAGCATCTATTATCGGTTGAAATGCATATTCTATAAGTTCTTCATCAAGTAGTTTATTTAAATCCTCTTGACTGCTTAATAAAAATGAATCTTCGCTATATTCATCTTTGTTAAACTCACTTATATTTCCCTTTACAGTTCTCTTAATCTTGTACATAGCAAAATCTGAATACTTAGCAAGCTCTTCAAAAGTAGTTGCATCGTCTGGATACCATGCTATTCCTGTTGATATTCTTATTTTAATTTCTCTATTATTAGGTAATTTAAGAACTGAGTTTTCTATATTTTTATGAACTTCCTTTATAATTTTTCTAACTTCCTTTTTATTTTCATAGCCATACAAAAATGTATAAAATTCGTCACCTGATCTCCTCCCTATTATACCACCATACTCCTCAAATTTCTTTAGTTGAATAGAAGCTTTTCTAATATATTCATCACCATAATCATGTCCATAAGTATCATTCACATATTTCAAGTTATCCAAGTCCCACATTATAAAAGCCCCAATATTTAAATCCTCATTTTTTATCTTTTCTTTTACATTATTGTAAAATGCACGTCTATTTAGTATATTCGTAAGAATATCATAATCGCGTTCATATTCTATTTTTTGCTTTTCAAGTATTTCCTGGGAGACATCACTTATGACTCCAAAAGTTCTTGAATCTTCTTGAAGCAATTTTAGTTTAATCCACTTAGTTTTCCTATTTTCCCCTTCAATCCAATAAGTATCTTCTACTCTAGGTTCTTTGTTCATTGTTATCTCATCTATTATTTTCTCAAAAGAGTTTATATCTATATATTTATCGAACCTATTAGGCTCTTCTATGCCAACTACTTCAAGAAACGTTTCAGTGCATAGAACAGTGCTTTCTCCTTTTTTGTATTCAAAGGCTCCTATTGGCATATTAAAGAGTTTTATTATTTGAGATAACTTTGAAGCTGAATCTGCAACATTTGTACTTAATGTCATAATTGCACTTGATAATTCATCAATTTCAGATATATTTATTTTTCTTAATTTTAGAGGTTTTCGTGGATTACTTGCTCTAACATCTTTGGCTAAATTTCTTATTGGCCTAGTTATCCTTCCTCCTGTAATAATAACAAGCATTATTCCAATTATACTGGATATTATCAATGAAACAATTAGTAAATTTTTAAATCTAGTGGAATAGTATAGAAGATTGTCTTTTTCAACAATTCCAATTAAGGCCCATTTCTCATTTTCAAAAGGAGTATTACTATTATATAAATTCAAATATTTTGTACATGCATATGCAATTTTATTTGACTCAGGCTCTTTTATTTCATAAATAGAATTATAAACTTCCTTATTATTTAATTGAATATTCTGTTCTTCTCCAAGGATCCTATTAACCATGGGTCCTGTGCTCATCATTTTTTGAAAATTAAGGCTATTATTACCACTTGATCCCAATAAATAAACACCATTCCCATTTGAATCTATTTCTTCATAATTAAGCAGAGTATTTAAATAGTTTAAAGAAAGCGCTATTCCCATTACTCCATATGGTTGGTTGTTATTATCTATTAAGGGAACTGAATATGTTATTACCTTTATATCCTTCTCACTTAGCGAAAAAGGCTTACTCCAATAACCTAAATCCCTATATGATAAATCTTTATTTCCCTTAGCTGCGTCTAGTGGTTTCGTAAAAAAATCATTAGGAGATGCTAGTTCTCCATTATTAAGATTAAAAATAAATCTATTATTCCACCAAGTATCTAATGGAATTCCTAATTTCTGAGCAATGGATGCCGGCCCCCTCTCCATAAGTAAATCAGAATTATCATTTGGATTTGAATTGGGATCCAAATCTCTAAAATACAATCCTGTTTTTTCTTCAGAATCATTATCAAGTATTATGAAAGCACCAGTAACGTAATTTTTCCTTAGCATAAATATTATATCACTAGAAATATCATTTAATAATTCAGTACTTAGCTTGGGATTATTTTTCAAATCCTTTACAGTGAGACCTTTGTTTTCTAATTTACTTAAAATAGCTGTATTAATTACACTTTCAGATTCACCAACATTGCTCCAATGTTGTATCATTTCATTTTGCAAATAATTTTTCCTTGACTCAATTTTTTGATTTAGTATATTAAATGAGTTATCTCTAAGTATTTCAATTATTCCACTAAATGAAATTGCACTTAAGTATAAAAGCACTTGTACAATCATAATAATTATCATTGGAATCAATAATTTTTTGATTATTGAATTCCTATTTTTAATAAAACTCATTACTTCACCTCATTTAATACAAAGTTGAACTCATATAAGTGAGAATCAAAATCTATGATTTTGTCAATCGAACTTATCCAGCGAACGGATGTGAGTCGGATAAGTGAGAATCAAAATCTATGATTTTGCTAATCGAACTTAAGCAGACATCCAAATCTATTTGATTTGATGATGGTCGCTTACTCTGTGAGCATCCAGCGAACGACTGTGAGTCGGATTTCCTTTTATAAATTCTAAAAAATACTATGTGACTTTTCGTATGTTTTCTCTTAATTCATTAAACCACTTCTCAAAATTTTCATCATTATCATACTTTTTTAATATTTCGTCTTTTGAACCTCCGCGATTTAATTGTGCTTTTATTTGCTCTCTATCATTTTTCGCTTTGTCTATCATTGATTTTTCTAAAATATCTCTTGCCTTGTCTCCACCATCAAAAGCTTCACTTGTATAAAAATCATAGCCTTTCTCTTGGTTCATTGCTGTAAAAATTGCTTCTTGTGATTTTTTTAATAAATCTAAATTTTTATTTTTTTCAATTTTATTTTTAATAAGTTCAGTATTATTAGCTTCTTTTTTAACAGGTAAATAACCTGACTTTACTGAAAATTCTATGTTTCTGTCAACATCAGTAAACCATTTTAAAAACTCAGTTACTGCGTACTCATGCTTAGTATCCGACTTTGTTACTACCATTCCTGCTCCTTGCTGAGGCATATAGCCTTTTCCACCTTTAAATTTAGGGAGCGGTAAAATCATTGGCTCAATTTTATAACTTGTTTCCTCACCTGTTATCACTGACTCTGGAAAATACTCTGCTCCACTAGTTGATCCAACAAAAGAAATTATATCTCCTGTTTTAGCATCATCAGAACGAAATCTACCATAAGCAGCGTAGTATCCATTAATATACGGAACATAAAAATTATCCCAGAGTTTTCTCATTACTTCTTTATTTAGATTAAAAGTCACGCTCCCATTATCCTCTTTAAATATTTCTTCTCCCAATTGCTTACTTCCAATAATCATATAATTAGCCATAGCATCTCTGCCAAAAAAAGCTTTTCCATCGTTTTTAGTCTCTGTTTTGCTATCTGTCCATTCATAATATTGTTTTGCTAATTTTGCAATTCCTTCCCAAGTCTCAAAATCTTTTATATCTGCACCAGTCTCTTGCGAAAACTTATCCCAATCTGTTTTGTTAACCATAAGAATTTCAGTAGATTTTGCTATTGGAAATATTCTCAACTTATTTTCATTGCCTAGTTTACCTTCATCAATATATCCATCTATGTATTGATTTATTTCATTACTAGATAAATATTTACTAAAGTCAGATAATAAATCTAACTTTTCCACTTTGTAAGCAGTATCAGGATATGCCAAAAAAGCGTCAGGCATCTTTCCTGTACCAACTTTCTTATTCGCAGTATTTATAATCTTATCTGTAAGCTCACTTATACTCCCCTGATTAAAAGCCTCAACGATTATTCCCTCATTTTTTCCTACAGTCCTGTTAAATTCATCAACCATTTTATCAAATTCTATTTTTTGAACTCCATTATAATAATGCCAAATTTCAACTGCCACTGGTTTTTCTTTATCTAAACCATACTTACTACTAGTGCTTCTTCCACATTCAGCAAAAGTAGTAATGCAAATTAATAATACGGAAACTATTTTAACCCACTTATTAAATTTTATAAACATCTAAACCCCCGAATTTATACATAACTATTCATTAACTCTAATTATAGGTTAAAATTCATCTAAATTCCATATAATAATTTCAAATTCTTAGTAATACATATTTAATTGTGTAAATATAGTATTTATATTGAAAAATAAATCTCAACAAAAAATGAGTCACATATTTATTAAAGTTTCATTAAAATTCCTTAGAAACTGCAACAAAAGTATGTAACCCATTTCGGCTAGCTATATTTACTTTTTGGTTTACTAATTGCTTATTTATATCTTAAAGCTTAAAACTAATTGTGTAAGTTTTTCTGCTGTTACTGTTTGATCTTGAGCTACTAAAGCTACCTGTTCCATTGCTTTATTTGTTTCTTCTATACCAACTAATATTTCCTCAGAATTTTCTTTGGTATTTCCCATATTTCCAGCAATAGTTTGAATAACACTTGAAATTTCTTCTGTTGACGCATTTAATTCTTCAGTCATAGATGCAATATTCTGAGATAAATCACTAATAAAAGCAGCATCCTCTTCATATTGAACTCCTGTATCAATTAATAAATCATAATCTTTTCTTACACTATTATCCACAAAATTTAATATATCTTTTGAGTTATTTGATAAATTATCAAAAGAAACATGAACATTAGATATAATATCTTGAATATTTTTTACATATTCTGCTGATTGTTCAGCAAGTATCCTTACTTCATTAGCAACAACTGCAAATCCTTTTCCATTTTCTCCTGCTCTAGCCGCCTCAATATTGGCATTTAATGCAAGTAAATTCGTTTGCTCAGCTATTGATGCAATAGACTTAGCAATTAAACCAATTTCGTTAACCACTTTTCCTTGTTCAATGGCATTTAAAATGTTATGTTGTTTTTCTTCATATAACTTATCAGCGAGATTTTTAGAATTTGACCCTTTTTCTTTAATATTACTTGCTCTTTCCTTAATTTGTATAGATTGCTGACTACTTTCAGTTGAATTTGAAGCCAATTGATTTACTCCAGAATTAACCTGATCCATAGTTATGGATAACTCTTCTGTAATAATATTTATATCTTGAATATTATTGACTATATGGGATGTACTCTTATCAATGTTATTAAAATTACTGGACATTTCCTCTAATGTAGCTGACAATTCTTCACTTGAAGATGTTACCCTTTGAGCTTGATCGATTATATTTTCAATAACAGATTTCATTTTTTCTTTTGCATTACTTAATGCTTTTATAAGTTTTCCAAGCTCATCATTATTTTTACTTTGCAAAGAATATGTTAAATCACCATTTCCTAAAGCCTCAGCAAATAGCAATCCCTTTTTTATCATATTTGATATATACATTGACAATGCAGTTCCAATTATAATTGCCAAAATAATTCCAGAACCTAAAATAGCATGCATTATATTAGTTGTTATTTTATAATCTTCTGCATTATTATCAAAAGCTTGTTTTGCAGAAGTTTGATTCATTTCAATTAAATTATCAAGTTTTTTGGACATACCGTCTGTAATTTGAATAATATCGGCTTGCTTAATTTTTGCTTCTCTATAATTTCCAGCATTAAGCAGTTCAAAGAGCTTATCTTTTTCAGTTGAATATTTATCTAAAAGTGACGTAAAATCGCTGAATTCTTTTTTCTCATCATCAGACATAATACTTTGACTAAAACCTTCAATATATGTAGTATTCTTAGCTTTAATTGCATCAATTTTTTGTAAATCCGCTTTAGTTTTAGAATCATCTTCTTCCAATACAGCATCATTAACAAGTCCAACTTCGCTTAAAAAATTTTCTTTAATAAAATGTATTTTATCTACATTTTGTAAATTAGTTGAATATATTTCTTGTGCACTATTCTCCATTTTTGACATTCCGAACTTTCCAAAAAATCCAGTGATACCAATTAATAACGCAATAATCATAAACCCCGCTAGTAATTTCACTTTAATAGATAAATTTCTCATAAACTTCATATGTATTCCTCCTATAAGTTAATATTAAGATTTTATAAAATAAGAAATCTTCATTAATAACCAAATTAATTTAATATATTATCAACCTGGAATCACAAGGAATATTTTCCTCTGAACACATATCATTCTACTTTATTAACCTTAATAATACCTTAATAGGTACTTATATTTCTTATAAGCTTATATTCTCTCCAATTATTATACATTTTGAATCTTTTCCATGCCCAATTTCATTAGTTTTTGCTATTGGCATATTAGGATTATTCACTATATATTTAATTATTTCGTCTATACTAGGAGAATAGTTTTTTCTTTCCATTTCAGTAAAACTGCCAAGAATTATGCCTTTGATCTTATCAAATACTCCCATCTGCTTATATTGAGTTAAATAAGTAACCATTTTAGGAACATCTCCACTTAAACTTTCTAAAAAAATAATTTTATCTTTGAAATCTGGCATAAATTTTGTACCTGACAGTTTTAATAAACAACGAATATTTCCTCCAACAACTATACCATTCATTGACCTTCCTTGTATCCATTCATAATTAAATGTTATGAGTTCACTTCCACTCTCCATAAATGTTCTTTTAAAATCCTTTACTTGTTTATCTTTATGGCTTTCCACTAAATTTCTTATTTGATATAGGAAAGTCCTTATGTCTGACTGGGAGTATATTGAATTTATGATTACAGATAAATCACTATACCCAAAGAAAGGTTTGGGATTACTTTTTATAACCTCGAAGTCCAAATAATCTAGAATTCCATTTGCTAAATCCCCGCCAGATACATCAAATATAGCTTTAATATCATTATCTTTAAAAAAATTTATTAAAACTTCCGCTCTTTCTTTTTCTGTACCATTAAAATCAGAGAATTTTTTATAAATTTTATCGCTAAATATGGCCTTAAGCCCTAATGAATTTAAAACAACTTCTAATTCTTTCATTTTTACTACGCTGCTTTCATCTAAACCATTAGAACAAGCAACTATTCCAACTCTTTCACCATAGTCTAATAATTTCATAATATATTCTCTCCTAATAAATATTAAAATGCTAATGATTTTTCATTACTAACTATTGCCTTACCATGCCATTTCTTACTTTTCCATCTAAAATACATTATTATTCCTCTTACCCATTCATCTAAAGATAAAGCTATCCACATGCCAGGCATTCCCAAATTTAAAGTTATGCTCAATATGTAAGCTAAACCAACCCCAATTGCCCACATTGAACAAATTCCAACATATACTGGGAATCTTACATCACCACATGCTCTTAAACAATTTATTATTACAAGATTAAAAGTTCTTCCTGGTTCAAGAAATGCATTTACAAGTAGAACTGATGCTCCTAGAGCAATTATTTCTTCATTATTCGTGAATATTCCAAATATTTTTCGTGCCAAAATAGCAACTATTATCCCTAAAATGGTTGATGTTATAAACGCTTTTTTAAGTGAAGAGAAACATAAATCATATGCTTCCTTAGGATTTCCTTTCCCAACTAACCTTCCAACAATTATTGCTGATCCCTGACCTATGGAAACCGAAAATACAAAAATAAATATACAAATATTATTTATATAACTATTAGTCGTAACCGCTGCAATGCTAATGTGAGTTAATATAACTGTTGCTACTAATTTTGCCAAAGAATACGATATATTTTCACCTGCTGATGGCACCCCCATATGTAATATATTTTTAACTTCCTTTTTTTCGATTTTCTTTAGATATTTTACTGAGAAGTTAGGCAATATTTTCTTAAATAAATAATATCCAAGAAAAACAGTTCCGAGTATCTTACTTATAGTAGTTCCAGTTGCAGACCCTTGAACTCCAAGACTTGGTGCTCCAAACTTACCAAATATTAATATATAATTTAAAATAATATTGAATATATTCATTACAAGAGTTGTATACATGCATATTCTTGTAAATCCAAAAGACCTTAAAACCGATGTAAATGTTGCTGTTATAGCTTGAACAATTATAAATCCTCCAACTATTCTTATATATTGAGAACTGTATAACATAAACTCAGGTGCCACATTCATGCATTTTAAAATAAAATTCGAAAATAGTAAAATTAGTAAACTAATTAGCCCTCCAAAAAAAGTATTAATTACAAGAGATGTTCCTACTAACTTCATAATATCTTCGTCTTTTTTCTTAGCTCCAATATATTGTGAACAAATAATTGTAGTTCCTGAAGTAATAATAACAAATAAAAGATTCAGCATGTTAATTATTTGATTAACAATTCCAACGGCTCCAACAGCATCATCACTGTACTTTCCAAGCATAAATATATCCATACTTCCTAGCAGCATTAATAGTAATGTCTCAGCAAAGATAGGCCAAGTTATCTTAAATAAATTATTTTCAAACTTTATTCCTTCTTTCTTCATAAAATCAAACGCATCCTTCCTTAATTATATATCCAAATAAATTGTAGTTAAATGCTATATAATAACTTTAATTTATATAGCATTTAACTACTTAACATTAAATATAAACAATCAAATAATTCTTTAATTGAGAACTACTACAAACATTTTGCAGGATTAGTAATAGTCACTTTATTTTCTTTAACTTCTTTAGTCTCTCCATTTATGGCTACAATTTTTCCATTTAAATTATAAAAAATGAATTCAATATGTGCATAATTATCATCATATTCATTATTAATTACTTTAACTTTTATTTCTACACTATCGCTATTTGTTACCTTTATTTTGTAGTCATTAAATTCCCCAGCTTGATATCTAAAACTTTCTCCATCATCAGCAAAGTGGTGATATCGTGTTTCTGTATTTTCATTACATAAGAAAACTTCTACTGTTAATTTATTGCTTTGTCTCTCACCAACATAATTTTGCTCTTCCGCAACAGGAAGTACAGTTCCTCCCTTAATAAATATAGGGCAAATATCTAATGGAGTTTCTCTTACTATATATTGTCCACCTTCATATTCTTCTTTTGTCCAATAATCTATCCAGATTTCACCCTCTGGAAGATATACCATTCTTGCTTTTGCTCCTTGTTCAACTACTGGTGCAACTAATATATTTTCTCCACAAAGAAATTCATCATTAACCTCATAAGTCTTCTTATCATTTTGATAATTAAATATTAAAGGTCTTATAAGTGGTGCTCCATTTTTACTAGCATTCCACATTGAATTATAAATATAAGGAAGTAATTTATATCGTAATTTTATATATTTTCTATTAATTTCTTCTGTAATTTCATCAAATGCCCAAGGTTCTTGATCTCTTGTCCCCATTGCTGAATGGTTTCTAAATAATGGAGTAAATGCTCCTACTTGAACCCATCTGCTTAAAAGTTCAGCACTACAATCATGTCCAAAACCACCTACATCAGTTCCACAAAAAGCCATTCCGCTAAGTCCTAGATTCATTAGCATTGGAATTGACATTCTTAAATGTTCCCATGTACTTTGGTTATCTCCAGTCCATATTGTTGAATATTTTTGAGTTCCAGCATAACAAGCCCTTGTTACTATAAATGGCCTTTTTCCAGTTGCCTTTTTTAAACCTTCATATGTTGCTTTTGACATCATATGTCCATATACATTATGAGCTTCTTTATGAGTTACTGGAATTCCATCATTATCAAACATAACATCATCAGGCAGAGGTCCTTTAAAGCTTGCAGGCTCGTTCATATCATTCCAAATACCGCTTACACCTGTCTCAGTCATTATTTTTTGATTTTCTCCCCACCACTTTCTAACACTAGAATTTAGAAAATCTGGATAAACAGAATCCCCTGGCCAAACCTCATTTCTATAAACTATTCCTTGATTATCTGTTGCAAAATATCCATTTTTAAGCCCTTCATCATAGATCTTGTATCCTTTATCAACCTTGACACCTGGATCTATTATTGTTACGACTTTAAAGCCCATGTTATTTAACGCTTTAATCATTTGTTCGGGATCTTCAAATCTCTCATTGTTCCAAGTAAATACTCTATATCCATCCATATAATCTATATCTAAATATAATGTATCACAAGGTATTCCTTTTTCCCTAAAACTATTTGCCACTTCCATAAGTCTTTCTTTACTATCATAAGACCATCTGCATTGCTGATAACCAAGTGTCCACATTTGAGGTAAAGGCATAGTTCCAGTAATTTTAGTATATCCTTCAACAACTTTTCTAATTGTTGGACCATAAATAAAATAATAATCTAGATTCCCATCTATACCTGCAAAATAATAATATTTAGAATTATCTCTTCCCATATCAAAGTGGGTTTCAAAGTGATTATCAAAAAATATACCGAAAGCATTTCCCTTATTTAAGCCAATTAGGAATGGAATTGATTTATAAAGTCTATCAAAAGTTTCTCCATGAGGTGCTGGATTATCAGTATTCCAGTTTACATAATGATAGCCTCTTTTATTTAGATGGCCACTTCTTTCCCCAAGACCATAGAAATACATATCGTCTTCCATCTTTTTTGAAACATATACTTTATAATTTGCTGCTCCATTTAAAGTATGTCCTTCAGCCTCAGCTAGAATATAATCGCCATATCTTCTATTAAAAGGTTTACTTTCCCCTCTATAATCTTCGCATAATAATGCTCCATTTTTATCATAAATATCTACTTTAAAATCATCATAAATTTTAACTAACAGTTTCTCTGTAGTTATTTGCATTCCATCGATTATCTTTTCAGCTTCAAAATCGCAATGACTATCTATAATATTTTCTACTGCTTTAGAATTTCTCTCTTTCCTAAACAAAGGCACAAAAAAATTAATGATATATGAGTTTACTACTTTTACAAATACATTTTTTTCTTGGAATCTAATATTAATTTCATTATCCTCTACTTCATAGTTTAATAATTTTCCAAATATTTTTTTATCTTGATTACATTTCTCCATAGTTAATTCCTCCACTTGAAACAATAAAATTTAAAACACTATAATTTATTTTTTAGGCCCAGTTGACGGGGTATTCAAATAATAAAACTGAGCCTAAAATTTTTAATAAGATTATAATGTTATTATATAGCCATAAAATTCAAATTTCTTGCAAAATAGAGGCTAATAATATAAAAATCCTGCTATTAATATAATTTCCATATGCATATACAAAAAAAAGAATAAGGCTGTACAACTTCTAATAATAGAAATTGTGCAACCCCATTCTCTAGAAACAACCTCTTAGGGAATAATCTTTTTCTGCTCAATATGTTATATAAATTAAAGGCTATTTACTAATTATTTTGAGTTATTGCATTGCACCATCCCAATTTAAGTAATAACCATCTACATATGTATTGTATGCCATACTTCCATCAGAGTTCAAGTAATACCATGTTTCACCATCATTAATCCAGCCCGTTTGCATTACACCATCTGCATCCATATAGTACCACTTGCCTTTTACATTTTTCCATCCACTTACAGGAACACCTTGTTCAATTAATATCCATTTTCCATCTTTAGTTTTTCCCCAAAAGTCACCTTTCATTCCTGTACTAGGAACAGTACTTACAATAATATTTCCAGTATTTGAATCTGTTGTACTGCTAGTAGCAGTTGTAGCTGTAGATGTACTGCTAGAATTCGTATCATTTTTAGCAGCTTCCTCTGGAGTTATAGCACTTGAAAATGAATTTACATATGAATTAACCTTATAATTACTTTTATCTATATCCTTATATTCAAATCCTGGTTCTAAATTATTTAAATCATCCTTAGAATAAGTAGTACTTGAACTTGCTGCATAAACAGTACAAGCTCCTTGTGTCAAAACAGTTATTATAGCTAAAGATAAAATTTTTAATTTATTGCTTTTCATCCTTCTCATCTCCTAGAATATTTTATGTAAATTAATAATGTCAACCAAATTTATATTCTTATGTATAATTTTCGATTATATTTTTACATACTTAAGGATTTTTATAATTAAATTTCTAATTAGTATAACCTTTTTATGAAATTCCTTAAAAAGCCAAAAAACAAAAAGTGAGTTTCAATAAAACTTCTAAATATATTGAAACTCACTTTTTCTTTATCTAATTCTTATTATTAAATTTTTTACAAAGCTCAACCATTTCTTCTTGTGAATTAATTGTTTTACCTTCTGAAACTATTTTTGTATAAGATCCATCAGAATTTAAAAGTCTGCTCTTAACATTATCTTTTAAATATAATTCAAGCATTTCTTTAAGTTCTTTTTTAATACTGTGTTCTTCAATTACTGTCATTGTCTCAACTCTTTTATCTAAATTTCTATACATCCAGTCAGCACTTGAAATATAAATATCCTCATTACCTGCGTTAAGGAAATAGTATATTCTGCTATGCTCTAAATATCTTCCTACTATACTTCTTACTGTAATGTTATCACTTAATCCTTTTACTCCAGGCCTTAAAGAACATATTCCTCTAACTATAAGTTCAACTTTCACGCCTGCTTGCGACGCTTTATATAAAGCAATCATTAACTTCTTATCAACTAGAGAATTCATTTTAGCAATTATTTTTGCTGGCTTTCCACGTTTTGCATATTCTGTTTCTCTTTCGATTAAATATTCTAATTTTTTTCTTAATCCATATGGTGCAATAGTTATTTTACTCATGTTTTCTGGCTTAAAGTACCCCGAAAGCATATTAAAAATAACAGAAGCATCCTCGCCATATTCTGGCTTTGCAGTAAGAAGACCTATATCAGTATAGAATCTTGCAGTAACATCATTATAATTTCCTGTTCCTAAATGTACATATCTTTTAATACCTTTCTTTTCTTGTCTTACAATCAGTAATATTTTACTATGAGTTTTAAGTCCTATTACTCCGTATATTACGTGGCAGCCTGCTTTTTCAAGCTGTCTTGCCCAATGAATATTATTTTCTTCATCAAATCTAGCTTTAAGTTCAACTAAAACCGTAACTTGCTTACCATTTTCTGCTGCCTTTGAAAGTGCAGCAATAATAGGTGAATTACCACTCACTCTGTATAATGTTTGTTTTATGGCTAATACTTTTTCATCTTGTGCTGCTGCCTCAACTAATTTAACAACCGCTGAAAAACTTTCATATGGATGATGAATAAATATATCTTTTTTACTTATAGCTTGGAACAAATCGCATTCTTGCAATTCTTTAACTGGTATGCTTTTTAATGGTTCAAATTTCAGTTCATTATATCCCTTAATACTGTATAGTTTATTTATAAATGTTAAATCTATTGGTCCTTTTATAGAAAAAATTTGATTGTCAGATATTTCAAATTCCTGTTCTAATTTACTTATAATCCTATTATCACTAGTATCTTCAATCTCTAGCCTTACAGCTAATCCCCATCTTCTTTGTTTAAGAGACTCTTCTATAGTTTCTAGTAAATCCTCTGCTCCTTCTTCATTTAAACTTAAATCTGCATTTTTTGTGATCCTATAGCAAGCAGTTGTTAAAACTTTAAATCCGAATAACTCACTCAAATGATTCTTTATTACATCTTCTAATAATATAAAATTGTCTCCTTCTCCTCCTGGAATAGGCACTAATCTTTCCAATACAGATGGTACTTGAATGGTCGCAAATACTTCTTGATCGCTCTTATTGGCCTTTAACAGCATTCCTATATTTAATGTTTTATTCAATAATAACGGAAAAGGTCTTCCTGAATCTATAACCATAGGGGTTAAAACTGGATAAATAATATTTCTGTAATATGCATTTACAAAATTCAACTGCTCTTCATTTAGCATATCGTATGTAAATATTTTAATATTTTGTGATCCCAAATGGTCATACAAATGCTCATATGTCTTATATTGATCTCTTACCATTCCTCTTACTTTATGTAGTATCTTTTCGACTTGTTCACTAGGAGTTAAACCTGATACCTCTCTCTCTTCAAATCCTGCTTGGATCTGACTATAGAGTGATCCAATTCTTACCATAAAAAATTCATCAAGATTAGAGCCTGATATTGCTAGAAATTTAAGTCTTTCTAAAAGTGGATTTGTGTTATCTTTGGCTTCATCTAAGACCCTTTGATTAAATTCTAACCAACTAAGCTCCCTGTTAAAAAAATTCTCATAATTATCATATGTGTAAGTTTGATTCATAATTATTCTCCTCACCCTAAAAGCAATTTTTAAATTAATTAAATTATTTGTTATTATAGTATTTAAATTAATTCATAAATAATGTAATATATTTAAATGTATACTAATATAATCTAATATTTTTGTTAATTCTATGTTAACAAATTATTATATATAAGTTAACCTTTTTGTTATATTTTGTGAGTAGGAGGAAGAAAATGAAAAACATTGCTGTTATTGATATTGGTTCTAACTCTATGAGAGTTTTAGTTTATGAATTATATGAAAATAATTCCTTTAAAATAATTGATGAAGAAAAAAGAATGACAAGATTGGGTCAGTTTATTAATAAATCTAATAATTTGTCTAAGGAAGGAATTCAAAAATTAATAGTTACTCTAGAATTTTTCAAAATTCTTTGTGAAAAGAACAATGTTGTAGAAATAATTGTAGTTGCAACTGAAGCAATTAGACGAGCAGATAATAAGAATGAAATTTTATCTTTGGTAAAGGAAAAATTAGATTTAGATATTAGAATTTTAAGCGGAATAGAAGAATCAGCTTATGGCTATCTTACAATTAAATCTACCATGGATATTAATAATGCTCTCCTAATTGACATTGGTGGTTCAAGTATGGAAATAACATTAGTTAAAGATAAGAAAATTGTTCAAGGTATAAGCTTACCTTTAGGCTCAATTCCCCTAACTAAGCTTTTTCCTTTTGATGGAGCTGCAGACAAATATATCATATCAGAATTTAAAAATTTTATGGATAAAGAATTTGATAAATTACCATGGTTAAAAGATGCTAAAAATCTCCCTTTAATAGGGATTGGCGGAACTGCTCGTTCAATCGGCAAAATCCACAAAAAATTTATTAATTATCCTTTAGATTTGCTACATAATTATTCTATTGGTATTGATGAAATTAAAGCTATTTATGATTATGTTCTCAGCCTTGATATGAATCAAAAAACTAAATTGAAGGGACTTCCAAAGGAAAGAGCTGATATATTCACAGCACCATTCTCTGCCCTTGTGGCGCTTATGAATTATTGCAGCTGTCCACTTCTTAAAATCAGCCAATATGGAATTCGTGAAGGAGTTTTATATGAACGACTTTTAGGACAAAATATCGATACTACAGATATTTTAGATTTTTCGCTAAATAATATACTAATTAATAATGATTTAAATTTACCTCATGCCGAAAAAATACAAGATTTATCTAATGTATTATTAGAATATCTAGAAAATTCTAACAATAAATTTTTAGAGTTAGAAAATAAAATCTTGAAAGTAGCTGCTAAATTACATGATGTTGGTGTCAGCATATCTGTAAAACATGCTTATAAGCACGGTTTTTATATTATTATTAATTCCCTTATTGCTGGGCTCACTCATAAAGAAATCTTAATGGCTGCATATACAGTTGCTTTAAGCGGAAAATTTGATTATAAGATTGTTGATGAATATAGAGATCTATTAAGTAAAGATGACGTTTTTATTTGTAAAAGACTTTCTATAATTCTATGTCTTGCACACAAGATTGATAAATATTTTTATAACAGTTTAGCTGAAGTTGTAATCTTAAATGAAAAAGACAGCTTTAATTTAGCTCTACCTGAATCTAGTGTTAAATATATGAAAGATAGTTTACCAGTTGAAATGGATGATAGTTTTAAAAAGAGTTTTGATAAGAAATTATCAATTGTTGCACTTTAATAATATATTTTTATACAAAAAGCACTTGCTGAGTAAAAATTATCCTTTCAGCAAGTGTTTTTTTATATTTATATAGTTGATTTAACTACATGGATATACATAATTACCTATTGTACGAACTCTTAATTCATCTGGATTACATGCTTCGCCTTCAGGAAGCACAAATACTATCTTTTTTTCAATAGTTCCACAAGAATCACTATCACATTCATATCCATGTGCCATTGTTGTAAAACCTTTAAAAGCAACTATTCTATTATTATCATCATATACGATGCATGCAATAGCTACTTTTTTACCTGGACATACATTATTCACCTTTATTTTTACGGTTAATAATTTAGATCCATGTCTCTCTATATCAACCGGGCAAGCATTTATACAACTACATAACTCACAGTTCTCTTTAGTGCATTTCTTAGAATAGCCTGCGTATCTACCCATTTAATACAACTCCTTTGTTCATATAAATTTTAGAGTAATAGTCATTTGTATCCATTATTATATATATTTTTGTTTTTAATATATTCTAAGACAAATGCTTTTGTGAGTATAATTAATTGTAATTTCCCTATTTTTTAGCTTCTATTCTCTTTACTTTTTAAAAGCACTAATACTGTTATTCTTCTATAAATTTATAGAGTTCTTCTTTGTTTCTTGGCATATTGTTTTCAGCTTTAATTTTATTATAGTCACATAAGTGCTGAAACACATCAAGAATTAATGGTTTTTCAAGATAACACTCATGTATTAATTTATCATCAGAAAAAACCTCATATGGTGTCCCATCTTTAACTATTTCTCCATCCTTCATTACTATAATATAGTCTGACCATGAATAAGCTAGTTCGACATCGTGAGTAGATAAAATAACAGTTATGCCTTTTTCATTAAGTTCGTCAAAAATTTTTACTATTTGTTTTGAGTGTTTAGGATCAAGACTTGATGTAGGTTCATCAAATACAATTACTTCTGGCCGCATAACAAGTATATCTGCAATTGACACTCTTTTTTTCTGTCCATAACTCAAAAAATGTACAGCTTTATCTCTATATTCATACATTCCTACACTTTTAAGAGCTTCATCTACCCTATTTCTCACTTCAGCCTCACTAAGTTTTAAATTTATTGCTCCAAATGAAACTTCTTGATATACACTTGCAGAAAAAAGTTGATTTTCTGGGTCTTGAAAAACTATTCCTATATTTTTTCTTAATTCCATTAAAGATTTATGATCATACTTTACTTCATTTCCTTTATAGAACAATGTCCCTTTTGTTGCTTTTAAAACGCCATTTAAATTTAAAAACAATGTAGATTTGCCTGAACCATTAACACCAACAACTGATATTTTCTTACCCTGTGGTATTCTTAAGTATATATTTTTTAATGCTCTAGTTCCATCTGGATATTTGTAACTTAAATCTTTTGTCTCTAGTATGTATCTACTCATTTAATAAATTCCCCCAAAAATATTTTTACTAAAACTAATAACTATCAAAACAACTTCTACAACAATGACTAATGTTATATTTTTATATGAATATGTATACTTATTTTCTAGCAGATTTATATCACCATCATAACATCGAGATTCCATAGCAGTGTAAATATCTTGTGAACGCTTATATGAACTTATAAATAAAGAAGTAATTAATTGCCCTAACGAATTAAAACTAGTCTTAAATGTTGAATATCCTAGTCGAGAATCTTGAGATATATAAATCATATTAGCTGTATCTAATAATACAAAAATAAATCTATATATAAGACCCATTAGCTCCACAAATAACTTAGGCACTCTAAGCTTTCTAAGTACATGTAGAATTTCAAAAACAGGAGTTGTTAAAGTTAAAAAATATAAACATGAAACGGATCCAAGTGACTTAAAAAACAACCTCGCTGAAATTAAAATACTTTCATAAGTGCATCCTAATTTAATTTCAAAAATTTTAAAACTGAATATTAGATTATTATCGTTTCCAACTACATTTACTGCTATTGTTATAACTCCAATTATTAAAAATACTAAAGGCAATGACATTAATTGAACATAAGTTTTTAAAGGTATTTTCCCCATAGCAACAATTATAAAAGTCATAAGAAATAATATTACTATAGAGTCTAATATATTGTTTAATGCTATGCATATTATCAAAGTAATAATTGCAAAAGCAAATTTTTCGACAGGGTTTACTCTTTTAAGTTTTGAAATATATGCTAATTTATCTATTGAAATCATTTATTTTTTACCTTCATCTCTTTTTGATTTTCCTTTTAAGTATCCTAAATAATAACATATAATACCTGAACCAATAGCAGCTTGTAACGAAAACAAAAGACTTTCTATTTCTGCACTTGGTGGTTCCCAAATTGGCGAAAACCAAGGTTTATAATCACTATTAATTTGTGTGATTGCTTCTTTTGCTTTATCATCTGAACCTGCAAATTCAGCATTTTTTAAAAATAATAGGGGAAGAACAGCTATAGCTATAACAAGAATAGCAAGCACTAAATTCTTTTTTAGTAAATTATTGCCTTTATTTTTCATATTCCTTACTCCTCCTCTGATATAACACTTAACTCTTTAAGTTCTTCCTTATTATAATTTATTAATAGATTAAAAATTATAACTGTTAATAGTCCCTCACTTATTGCAAGTGGAACTTGCGTTACCGCGAAAATACTCATAAACTTTATAATTGAAACCATAATTCCACCAGTTGCATCAGGAAAAGCTAATGAAAGTTGAATTGAAGTTGTAACATAAGTCATTAAATCACCTAGCATTGCAGCAGTAAAAATTGCAACAGATTGTGATACATTCATTTTCTTTAAAAGCTTGTACATAAAGTATGATACTAATGGTCCGACAATAGCCATTGAAAAAGTATTAGCACCAAGAGTTGTTATTCCACCATGTGCAAGAAGTAATGCCTGAAAAATAAGGACTATAAGTCCTAAAACACTCATAACTGTAGGTCCAAAAAGTATAGCTCCAAAGCCTACCCCTGTTGGATGTGAACAACTTCCTGTAACCGATGGTATTTTAAGTGCAGAAAGAACAAAGGCAAATGCTCCTGCCATTGCTATTAGCATCTTAATCTTTGGATTCACCTTTATCTTCTCTCTTATTGAAAATAATCCTCTAAAAACAAATGGTATACATATAGCACCCCATGCAATACACCACGCTGGCGGAAGAAATCCTTCCATTATGTGCATCGCAAATGCAGTTTTAGGAATAAACAGCAGTCCTAGAAATACTCCTACTGCAACCTGATATTTTTTTGTCATATGATCACTCCTATTAATATTTCACTTTAATTTTATATGATTTTTTCTTAGGCATATTCACTTATTATTTTTTTAAATATACCCTAATAAAATAAAAGTCCTTTTAACTTACATGTTAAAAGGACACATTAACTAAATATACTCACTCATATAAAATGTGTAAGTAAATCTTCATAAAAACGCCCCCTCCATCACTCGTAGAGTTATTGGTGCAAAATATAGGCAGGTCTTCTGACTTAAGAATCATCATTTAAGTACGCCTTCCCTGTTTCCAAGTGACATCTAAAGTACTTAAACTCCTCTAATACAGCTACGGGATAGTTCAGGAATTTCACCTGATTCCCTTTTAATTAATCAAAATAGTTCTTGATCAAACCCATATTTTATTATTATCTT
Organism: Bacillota bacterium; assembly: GCA_021781745.1. Classification (GTDB taxonomy): domain Bacteria; phylum Bacillota; class Clostridia; order Clostridiales; family Clostridiaceae; genus Clostridium. Next base: position 102,605 of record JAJXWH010000013.1, read on the forward strand.
ATATATGTTTCCATTACAATATAACATTATTAATTAAAGAAATCAAATAACTATTAATTTTAGTAACATAATCAAATTTAAGGAATATTATATCTATAAAGTAACAATTATTCTTCAAATGATAAAGGGGAGGAAATATCTATGACTATGATCACTTTTGCTAATGATTTATTACGTTCTCTTCCTGATTCTACTGATGATTCATTAAGGCCTGCCCTTATTTCCACCATAGTTAATACTGCTCAAGCTCAAGGCGAAAATACTAATACTGCTAATGGGCAAAACTGTATTAATTTTGGAGGAAATCGTCGTGCAAATTTAAGAGTTACTAAAACAGCTAGTGCCTCAACTGTATATGTAGGTGATACATTTACCTACACTATAAATATTACTAACCTTGGTCCAAATACAGCTATCGGAGTAGTAATGACTGATGCTGCTCCAAATCATATTTTATTTACTCCTAATGGAGTAACAACAACTCAAGGGTCTGTTGATTTAAGTTCAACCCCTTCAAATATTATAGTTAATGTTGGTAATATTGCTCCAGGTGCAACAGTTACAATTACAATTCCAGCAACAGTAATTCAATAGATAAAATGGCTGAATCCGATGAATTATCATTGGATTCAGTTCTAATTTAGCTAATATATCTTAAATAATCTCACAGCCGTTTTGGCAATTTTATATATAGGTGTTTCAAGTTCCCTGCTGGCGTTCTTTAATTCCTTTCGAATTTCGATAAGCTGTGGACAATGTTTTTCGCATTTACCACATTCAACACACTGTGAAGCACTGCTTGTATTTTTTCGCAGAGCAGTACACATAAGATATTCTCTTCTGCCATTTTTCTTATTTTCAGCATACATCATATTATAGGAGTGAAAAGTACCCGGGATATCTACTCCCTTAGGACATGGCATGCAGTAGGCACAGCCTGTACATCCTACCTTAATGTTTCTTTTAATTTCATTTTTAACTTGTTCTATAAGATCAAAATCTTCTTCTGTAAATTCATCGGCTGTTACATACTTTGCAACATTTATATTCTCCTGGACCATTTCAAGAGAATTCATTCCAGATAGTACACAGGTAACTTCGGGTTGATTCCAAAGCCAACGGAATGCCCATTCTGCTGGTGTACGCTTTCTTGAATTTTCCTTAATTATATTCTTAGCTTTCTCCGGCAATAAATTAACCAGCCTTCCACCTCTTAAGGGCTCCATTATAATTACAGGAAGTCCCTTTTTGCTTGCGGCTTCAAGGCCTCTTCTTCCTGCCTGGCTATGTTCATCTAAATAATTATATTGAATCTGACAAAATTCCCAATCGTAGGCGTCTAAAAGCTGAAGAAAAGTTTCTGTATTTCCATGATAAGAAAAACCAACATTACGAATTTCCCCCTTTTCTACTTTTTCCTTTAACCATTCCAGTGCGCCTAATGCTTTTAAGCGCTCCCATGTCTTAACATCAGTAAGCATATGCATAAGATAATAATCAATATAATTTGTATTGAGTCTTCTTAATTGTTCATTAAAATATTTTTCTAAACTTTTTCTTGACTTAATCAAGTAATGCGGAAGCTTAGTTGCTATATATATCTTATCCCGGCAGTTATTTCTTTTTAGAATTTCACCGAGTGTTGCTTCATTTCCTGGATAAACGTAAGCGGTATCGAAATAATTCACTCCACTATTTATTGCTTCCATAACTTCTTTTTCTGCCTTATCAATATCAGTACTGCCATTTCTTTTAGTAAAACGCATGCAGCCATAGCCTAATATAGATATTTTATTTCCCTTTTTATCTTTTCTATACTTCATTTCTGAAGTCTTTTCCACAAATTCCATTATTGTAACCACCTCATTATATACATCTGCCATTTTATCACCAAAGACTCTGATTATTTTTCTTGTACCAAATTTCAAATACTTTTCTAAATCCTGAAGATATTGATTGCATTCTCAATTTACACATATAAAGTTCTAAAAACTCCTTTTAGTTTTTACTTGTTTTTTATATAATAGGGATTCAGATTGCCTAAAAAAATCTCCACTATGCTTATATTGCACTGATGAAATTTACTTCTTGCCATTTTTTATAGTGCTATATAATTTTGACCACATTATCTTTATTATTAACAATATATAATATAGAATAACTATATTAATAAATAAAATAACTATATTAATATTAATTCCTTTATTTCCATCAAATAAATTATTAAACAAATGAAAACTTGCTACTTTCTCTTGATATATGAACCAATATTTGAGTGGAAATCCGAATGCATATTCAACCCTTGAATTTCCAGATTGTATTATTTCTCCTGGTAAGATAAAGGAACTTATTAAAATAATTAATATACTTAATTTACATTCCCAAGTTTCTATTCTTCTCCTATTATTTATATTTTCTAATTCCAGAGTTTCTTTTAAAAACACATACCCTAAGCCTACGCCTGGTATTAAAAATATTAAAGCTATAATTGCAGTGTAATGTAATCCTGTATTATTACCTGACCACGGTTTTAGACCTATAAAATTTAGTATAAGATCTCCATAAGCTGGCTTTCCTCCAAATGAAACACCAAATAATGTTCCTAAAGTTAATAATAGCATAGAAATTATCCCTAAACCTATTTTTCTATTGATTTTATTCAAAATTCACACCTCTATCTCAACTATATTTTGAAACTTCAATTACTTACATATAAATTATAAATCTTCGTACTTACAACTTGCAATACAATATACCTTTATACTTGTTTATTTTCCAAAACTTACAAGTAATAAAACTGTCAAAATATGTACTTCTAAATTGATACTTTAAGGATAATAATTTAACTTATGTTTATAATAAGAAGAGTATAAATATATTGATAGGAATGATAATTATGAATACTTTAGAAAAATCTTATTCATTTGCATTTAAAAGTTTATTAAAGGCTGTAAATCCAATAAAGAAAAAAATAATTAAAACTGAATGTAAAGTTCATAAATTTATAAACAACCAGTCTATAACAATATTAAAAAATGATGGACATATGGAAGTTTATAAGTTTATGGAGTCATACATAAAGGATTTAAATGCAGGAGTAGTCTGGGCGGATCAAGATTTAAAAAGTAATAATCATTTTTATAACCCTTATAAAAACAAGGGACTGTACGGTAGCAGCAATGCAAAAACAGAATGTATTTCTTATTATTCTAAAGCGCTCAAGGAATATTCAGCTAATAATATTAAAACTGCAATGTTTTATTTAGGTGCAGCTTGTCATTTAATTCAAGACTTAACTGTTCCTCAGCATGCTAATGTTCACTTATTAAATAACCATAGAAGTTATGAAAATTGGGTAATTAGAACTCACCTTCATTATGCTGGATTCAAGCTAGAAGAAGGAGGGATATACTTTAAGTCCTTAAACAACTATATTTATTTTAATAGCAAGGGAGCAATTAGAGCATGCAAGAAATATTCTCGCGAAAAAGATAGAGATATTAGATATCAAAAAATTACTTCACTAGTTTTAACAATGGCTCAAGCTACTACTGCAGGTTTATTATTCAAATTCTATCAGGACACACAAAAATAAAGCAACAGTTAATAAATAATAATACTGATGCTTTATAAGTCTTACTCCATTTGCTTGAGATATTGACGAAAAATACTTTCTTTTTCCTTTAAAACCCCAAAGAAATCATCATCTGTTCTTTCAACTATTGGGAGAGCTACTCTTACCATTTCTTGTCCCTTTGGTAACAGTGTAACTGAATTTGCCCTGCTATCATTTGGGTTAGTTGTTCGTTCTATGAATTCATTTTTTTCTAATCCCTTAATAATTTGTGATACTGACATTACATCCATATCAGCCATCTTAGCAATACTTGCTTGCGTAACATTTTCGTCTGATTGACTGAGAAAGTTTAATGTAGTAAGTACTACAAACTGAGGATGAGTTATCCCTAATTTTCTAAGTTCTCTTGTAATTATTGTGTGCCACTTATTATATACACGTATGAACAAAAGTCCAGTAGATGCTTCTGCATCATCTTTAAAGCGAGTAGATGGAAATTCCAATTTATTTTTCAACCTCCTTTTTAATTTTCATAACAGAAGCTGGAACATCTGAAAATACACCACAAAGAAAATTAAAATCTTCCTCTGATGGATCTTCTTTATCTAAGATAACAGTGTGCTGAATATATATCTTACCGTCTTCACTCAAAATGTCATGTTCAAACACAATACCTCCAATACTAGGCACCTCAGTTCTATCACAGTAAGACTCATTAGGAACAATATTAATCAGTGTAAAAGACATTTCTGGCATTTCCTTCAGTTTCATTTTCCCCGTAGTTCCTGTTTTTAATTCTCCGTCAAACGTAAGACTTTCTAAATCCTCTTCCCAAATATGTCTTTTTGAAGGGTCAGCATAATAAGGCCAAATTGTTTCCTTCGCAGCATTTACCTCAACTTTAAATCTTAATTCCATTTTTTTATCCTCCTTTTAGTAAATGTAATTATTATAAGCATATATATTATAATAATACTTATAATATATATGCTTAGTTTTGTCAAGTACTAACATAATATGTTTTCTTTGCTTGGTCTAGCAGTTCATTAAAAGAAAAAATTTATTTTAATTTAATGTCATTTAAAATAAAAAAGTACTCGTTCCTAATATAATTTTTATTTAGTAACGAATACTTTTTCATAATTTAATACTAATAATTCTTTTAATATTTTTTTCATAAGATTCTCCTTAAAAATTCAGTATTTTAGACCTTTGTTTTATTTAACAAAAAATAAATCATAACTAATTTACCTCATTTTATTTTGTCATAAAATACCAAACCTTAAACATAAAAGTACCCTATAAAATAGACTTTAATCAGATCGTCTATCTTATAAGGTACATTTTAAATTTAGCTTATATTTTATTTTAATGATTTTGTTGAGCTGCTAACTCGTCTGCATAAGCCATAGCATCTGCTTTCTTAAAGAATGGGAAGTAAATTACAGTAGAAACTATTAAGAATACAAATTGTGCTAAAGCGTAGCTAGGACCACCAATTATAAATCCTGAAATAACAGTTGGAATTGTCCAAGGTGGTAATTGCGCACCCATTGGTGCAAGTAATCCTGATGCAATTGCAAAGTAAAGTAACATTGCATTTATTACTGGTCCAAGTATAAATGGTACACCCATGATTGGATTCATTACTACTGGAATACCAAACAATATTGGTTCATTAATATTAAATAAATTTGGAGGAAGAGCTAACTTACCTAATTGTTTATATTGAGCTGATTTTGCAAGGAATAATAGTAATAATGTTAGTCCAAGTGTTTGACCACTACCTGTTAAATTAACAAAGTTATCATAGAATTGCTGAGTTACTATATGAGCACCATGAGCAAGATCTAAAGTTCCTGCTTTTTGTAATTCTGCATTGAATGCAGTATTAGCAGTTAATAATGGACCTACCATACCTCCAACTGTAATACCTCCATGAATTCCGAAGAACCATAAGAATGGAACAGCAAAAGCAATTAACATAGCTCCAGGTAATGAATCTGATGCAGCTTGTAATGGTGTTTGAACAACTTTATAAATAATTTCTACAAAAGAAGTTTGGAATCCAAATTTACATGTTGCATATACAATAGCTGCTCCTGTAAATATAATAGCAGCTGGAATTAAAGCCGAGAATGCGTTTACAACACCTTGAGGAACACCTTCTGGCATTTTGATTGTAATATTTCTCTTGACCATTGCACTATAAACAAATGAAACAATTAAACTTACTATAATTGCTGTAATCATACCTGCTCCACCAACCCAAGCTGTAGGAATAGCTCCACCTACTTGAATAGGAGCCGCATCTGGTGTTGGTTGATAAATAACAAAGTTATTAGTAACAATAACAAATACGCTTAAAGCAATTACTGATGGTGAAAATGGCTCTATTCCTTCATTTTTACAGTAAGAGTAAGTCATACCTATAACTCCTACTAATGCCATAATACCCATTGTTGATCCTTGTACTTTGTATAACGGATCATTCCAACCAGCTCCAAATGTTGCAACCATAAAATCTGTAAATGCTTTTACTGGAAAAGCTGCTATTAATAAGAATATTGATCCAATAATGTTTAATGGTAAAGTAAACATCATACCATCTTTTAACGCTTGGACACCTTTAAGATTAACGAATTTCATAATTACTGGAACTACTTTTTCATTAAGTGTTTGATTAAATGACATAATTATTCCTCCTTAGAATTAAAAATATAATATGAATAATTACAAATATAAATTTGCTATTATTACCTTGTTAAGTTCTTATTATTTTAATGGTTTTCAAACTTAATATTACTTAAGTAACATTACATATGTTTCATATATTTTTTACTATATTAGTATTAACAAGTAATGTTAATAATAATATAAATAAATTTATATTATTATTTCTTAATCAAGCTTAATGCTAGATCTAAAACTTTAGCTCCATTCATCATTCCATAGTCAACCATAGGTATTACTTCTACTGGAACTCCTTTTGGTTCACAAAGACTCTTTGCTTTACCTAGAGTATATCCAACTTGTGGTCCTAAAAGCGCAACATCCATACTATCTAAGTGTCTATCCATTTGAGATTCTGGGTATGCAATAATTTCTGCATCTACACCTTTAACTTTAGCTGCCTCCTTCATTTTATTAACTAAAACACTTGTTGACATTCCTGACGCACAGAATAATTTAATTGTAATCATATAATTTTCCTCCTTAAAATCTTTCTATAAACTAAAATTATATATTAAATACTAAATTGTATTTATATTGTCGCGTTATTATTATGTACATATGTAAATTACCTATGTATCATATTTTCAAATCCCTATTTAAGTAAAGTATTTACCACTTTTCTTAATTCTAGTATATGAGCTATTAAAGTTTTCTCTGATATAGCTGTCATTAAATGATCTTGTGCATGAACAAATAAAACTGATAATTCAATTTTTTCTCCTGCTGCTTCCTTTTGAAGCATTTCTGTTTGTGCATCGTGTGCCTTAGCTAAAGCTTCGTTAGCTAAATCCATCTCTTTGTCAGCTTCTTCATACTTACCCTCATTCACCATCCCAAGTGCCATATAAGCATGATTTTTGCAATCTCCTGCATTAATTATAATATTCATTATTGCCATTTCTAATTGATCCATTTCTACTCCTCCAATTTGTACTTTATTTCTTTACGCTATTATATATAGCAATAACTGTGCCAAACACTGTTGAAAATTTGAATATTTTATTATTTTTTATTACGATAAACTACAATTATTCTTATATAGTAGGTATTTGAATAGAATAAATCTAATTACATTTTATATTAAACGTTATATCTTTTATATTTATTTCGAAATACATTTTATAAATATAACATTATTTTTATAATTATATGTTTAGTGTTTTTATCCTAATATTTAGTGTTTGAACAATTTATCCAGTGTTTAATTTTCTTTTAAACAGTAAATATATTGTGCAATTATAATGTAAAATATACCATTTAAAGAAAATAAGTAGTTTACGAGAAAAACACCCCATTAAATAGATATAGCCTTAATAGCTAGTGTTTATCTATTTAATAGGGTGTTTTTTTTGATCAAAACAGTGCGAAGCTCAAAATCATCTATTGCTGAATTTAATAGTTGGTATAAACAATATAGAATTCAATCCATTAACTTTTATTTCTTATATATTGGAAAAACTTTATATCTAAATCCTGAATATGCTTATAATAACAATATTACCTAAAATATATAATAAAAAATAAGCCCTAGCTTATGCTAGAACTTATCTTTTATTGGTGACTCCTAGGGGAATCGAACCCCTGTTACCACCGTGAAAGGGTGGTGTCTTAACCGCTTGACCAAGGAGCCGTATTTAATTTATACTTTATTTAAAATATGGAGCTGGCAATAGGAATCGAACCTACAACCTGCTGATTACAAGTCAGCTGCTCTACCGTTGAGCCATGCCAGCATATTTTAAATGGCGACTCAGAAGGGGCTCGAACCCTCGACCTCCGGCGTGACAGGCCGGCACTCTAACCAACTGAGCTACTGAGCCATTTTATGGTGGCTCGAACTGGAATCGAACCAGTGACACGAGGATTTTCAGTCCTCTGCTCTACCGACTGAGCTATCGAGCCATCTTACCTCGCAATGTCCTACTCTTCCACACAGTCTCCCATGCAGTACCATCGGCGCTATAGACCTTAACTTTCCTGTTCGGAATGGGAAGGAGTGTTACCTCTATGCCATCACCACGAGATATTGGCTCCGCGAAGAGGACTCGAACCTCCAACCTATCGGTTAACAGCCGAGTGCTCCACCATTGAGCTATCGCGGAACGCTAAGGATTCCCCAAATCTATGATTTGGTCGAAAGAACTTATGCAAATCACTTTAGGGATTTGTATTCCTTTGTTCTTTCAAAATTGCACATAAGTGAGATTCAAAATCTATGATTTTGTTAATCGAACTTACTCAGCGAACGTATGTGAGTCGAGTTTCCTTTAAAAAACTTTTCTCATTTACATTCAATCAGAAATTCAATATTCTCTATAATGTATATTACAACTTGATTTTTATTGGTCAAGCCCTCGACCTATTAGTATCAGTCAGCTAAATATGTTACCATACTTACACCTCTGACCTATCAACCTTGTAGTCTTCAAGGGGTCTTACTAGCTTATGCTATGGGAAATCTCATC
>JAJXWH010000014.1 GCA_021781745.1 Bacillota bacterium
TATTATAAAATTAAACAAATAAATTTAAAAAATTTATTTGAAAAATTGGGATTCTTTGCGTAAAAAAGCAAGTTCTATATTATGTAAAAAAAGTAAATATTTTTGCCTACATTTCTTTTACAGTAACAAAATAAACTTCATAATTTGTAAATTATGTGATAATATTGTATAATTAGGTATAAGTGATTTTAGGGGGGATGATGATGAAAATATTAAAAAAATTATCTGTTGGCTTATTAGCATCTATGATAGTAGTTGTTTCCGCACCTATAGGAGCAAATGCTGAATGGAAACAAAATTCTGTTGGCTGGTGGTATGCTCAAGGAAACTCTTACCTAACTGGGTGGCAATTAATAGGTAGTAAATGGTATTATTTCGATTTAAGTGGATACATGAAAACTGGATGGCAAGCAATTAATGGCTCATGGTATTATTTCGATAATAACGGTTCAATGGTTGAGAATGGAGTAATTGATGGATATTTTTTAGGTGCTGATGGAAAGTTAATTTCTCAAAGTGATGTTAATACAAAGGTACAGCTTTCGGAAGATCAAGCTACAGAAAATTTAAATAATAATTCAGAACAAGTAGTAGTAAAGGTTGATAAACCTGATGATTCTAAACAACCTTCAACAGATGACATTATAAGGAAGATTGAAAAAAATTAAAGTAAATAGTTTAATATTAAAATTGAATCCTAGAAATAGGGTTCTTTTGTTATGCTACATTTTTATACATAAAATTTTATAGATGCCTTATATACAAGCAATACAATATATACAATTATTAAGAGTATTAATATTATTTGCTATAAGGTAATGGGAGTATAAATTCCATATAAAAAATATATAAACGAATATTAAAATTAAAGCGTGATTTTATAAGAGCGCAAAAGTATAAACACCATACAAAAGCGCTTAAAAAGAATATATAAATATGTACAGGAAAAAGTAAGGCGTAATACAACGATTGTTTATTTTTTATATATAATAATGGAAATAATACTATAAAGTATGTTTATAGAAGATTAGCTCATTATTACTTCTTAATATTTATAAAACAACCCTTGTTTAAGTTAATAAGCCACATTCCGATAATAAAAATAAACATATATTGGAGGAATGCAAACGAGGAAAAATACAGTTAAAAAAACTAGAGGATTACCAATTAAAATGAAGCTTATTTTAGTAATGATACTATTATTAAGTATACCTGTGCTTGTATTAGGATTAGTAAGTTACTATGTAGCCAAAGCTGAGCTTGAAAACAGTGGAAAGGTTTTATTAAAAAATAGCGTAGAAATGACATTACAAGTAATTGATGAAAATCAAAAACTCGTAGATCAAGGAAAACTTACCGTTGATGAAGCTCAAGAGAAAGTAAGGGAATATATGCTTGGCAAAAAACAGGCGGATGGCACGAGATCAATTAATAAGAATTTAAGTTTGGGAAAGAGTGGTTATTTATTAGCTTATACTCAAGAAGGAGTTGAAGCAGTTCATCCAACTTTAGAAGGTAAAAATGTATTAGATTCTAAAGATAAAAAAGATGGTTCCTTATTTGTTAAGGATCAAATCAAGATAGCTAATGATGGTGGAGGATATTTGACCTATTGGTGGACACTTCCTAATTCAGATAAAGTTGCAGATAAAATAACTTATCAAAAGACTGATCCTAATTGGGGATGGGTAGTTTGTGCTGGAACTTACATGGATGATTTTAATGTTGGGTCAAATAATATTCTTATTACTACTCTTATCATACTCTTGGCAATACTCATTTTAGGTTCTGCGGTAATTATGTTGTTTGCAAAACATATATCGACTCCAATTAAAGAAATTAGTAATGCTGTAGATATTGTAGCTTCAGGTAATTTGAATATTAAAACTGTAAAAATAAAAAATAAAGATGAAATTGGCAACTTGAGTGATTCCTTCAATATAATGGTCAAGAACGTCAATGAATTCATAAGTTCAGTTAAAAGTTCTGTTAATGTTGTTTTTGACTCTTCTAGATTATTAGATGAAATTGTAGCTGAAAATACAGCTTCTATTAATGAAGTTTCAGCATCAGTTGAGGAGATTGCTAAAGGTTCAAATCAACAGGCAAGAGAAACTGAAAATGGAGTTATTAAAGTTAAAAATTTATCAGAAAAAATAGATTTAGTTACAAAACTAACTATAAAAACCAACGATGTTGCAGCTAAAACAACTAATATAAGCAACAGAGGTTTGAAAGCGATTGAAGTACTTTCAAAAAAATCAGATGAAAACAGCAAAGCTACTGAAAAGACAAGTGATATAATAATGGAAGTTGATAAAAGTTCTGTTGAAATTGGAGCTATTACTGAGGCAATAAGCCAAATCTCAGAACAAACAAACTTATTGTCTTTAAATGCTGCTATAGAAGCTGCCAGAGCTGGTGAACAAGGAAAAGGTTTTGCTGTAGTTGCTGAAGAAGTTAGAAAATTAGCTTCACAATCTTCAATATCTGCTGCAAAGGTTAAAGAATTAATTGTTGGAATACAGGATAAATCAAAAGCAGCTGTAAAGGCCATAGAAGATGGAAAGATTATAGCAAAAGAACAAAGTGAGTCAGTGCTAGAAGCTAAAAATATATTTATTGAAATATTAAGGTCTGTAGAAAAAATTACAGATGATATGAAAAACTTAAAAACTTACAGTCTTGAAATGGAAAATGAAAAAAATGAAATTGTTGATGTTTTGGAAACTCTTTCAGCTTCAACTGAAGAAAACTCTGCTGCTACTGAACAAATTTCAGCTACAAGTGAGCAGCAATTGGCGAATGTTAGTCAAATAGCTAAACATACTCAAGATCTAAATCGACTTGCAGAAAAACTTAGAGAAGCAGTTGATGCCTTTCAAGTTAAATAAAGTATATTAAAATGAATAAATTTAACAGGAGATTATAATCTACCATCTAAAAGCTAAAAGTACTTGAAATCTTATGATTATTGAGATTTCAGGTACTTTTTATTTCCATACGTATTTAAATCAAGATTAACCGTGAATTAAGAATTTCTATAACTTTTAGGAGTCTTATTCATTATCTTTAAAAAGTTTCTATTAAATGAACGTATACTAGAGTAACCACATCTATAAGTAATATCTGTAATTGAATCTTCTGTATTCTTTAATAAATAAGCAGCATAGTTAACTCTGTTCTGATTAATAAAATCCACGAAGGATATTCCTAGTACGTTATTTAGGTATTTAGAAAGATAGTTGTAACTATAGCAAAACTCATCGGCAACACTTTTTAATGAGATATCTTTAGTGAAATTTTCTTGTATATAGTTAAGAATTTTATGTAATAGTTCATAATCATTTTTTACGCTTACAAGTAATTTTGTATGCTCCATAACTTCAGAGCATAATAAATATAGACAGGATTTCATTTGGAGAACATTAACATTATCTCTGAAAATTTTGTCTAGTATAAGGCCTTGAGCATTATATGATAAATTAAACACAGGGGTTTCTAGAAATTTACCATAAATCATGCTATCAAATGTTTTCACATATTCAGGAGAAAATATGCAAATACGAGCGTCAGAATATTTCTCAGTTGAAAGAGAGTGGATTTCATAAGGTAAAATCAATATACAATCACCTTTTTTTAGATCAAAGTTTCTATTATTAACAGAAACCTGTAAACTTCCATCCATAATATATATAAACTCAAAGCTTCGATGTAGATGAATAGGGTAATTAAGGCTAACTGGATTGTAGTGAGAAAAAAGAGTATTTTCACCAAAATGATACGACTCGTATTTTAACATAGAATGCCTCCAAGAGAGTAAATTTTGTCTATAATTATATAAATACTTTCTTGTTACGTCAACTATAAATTTTATATTATTAAATTATCAAGTAAACAATTTAATATAAATTTTAGGCTCCATAAATATTTAAAGAATAGAGGGATATATATGAATAGCGAACAAGAAAATATTCATGAATTTGCTGTAAATGCAGCAAAAGAATTAGTATCAAAGATGACGTTACAAGAAAGAGCGGAGCAGTTAACGTACCAATCACCAGCAATAAAACATTTAAATGTACCAGAATACAATTGGTGGAATGAAGGACTTCATGGAGTAGCAAGAGCTGGGACAGCTACTGTGTTTCCACAAGCAATTGGTTTAGCGGCTATATTTGATGAAGAATTTCTAGGGGAAATTGCAGATATAATTTCTACAGAGGGACGTGCAAAATACAATGAATATAGCAAAAAAGATGATCGAGGCATATATAAGGGATTAACCTATTGGTCTCCAAATGTAAATATTTTTAGAGATCCTAGATGGGGACGCGGACATGAAACTTATGGAGAAGATCCATATTTAACCTCCAGGTTGGGAGTTGCATTCATAAAAGGATTGCAAGGAGAAGGAAAGTACTTGAAGCTAGCTGCTTGTGCTAAACATTTTGCAGTACATAGCGGACCAGAAGGGTTAAGACATGAATTTAATGCTGTTGTAGATAAGAAAGATCTATATGAAACATATTTACCAGCATTTGAAGCATGTGTAAAAGAAGCAAATGTTGAAAGCGTAATGGGAGCATATAATCGTACAAATGGAGAACCATGTTGCGGTAGTAAGACTTTATTAAGGGATATTTTAAGAGGTAAATGGGGATTTAAGGGGCATGTAGTATCTGACTGTTGGGCTCTTGCAGATTTTCATATGCATCATATGATTACCAGTACAGCAACTGAATCTGTTGCATTAGCAATTGAAAATGGCTGTGATCTTAACTGTGGAAATATGTATCTTAATTTGTTATTAGCGTATAAAGAAGGTTTAGTAACTGAAGAACAAATAACTACAGCAGCAGAAAGATTAATGACAACAAGATTCAAATTAGGTATGTTTGATGAAAAATGTGAATATAACAAGATACCGTATGAGGTAAACGATTGTAAAGAGCATAATGAAATTGCTTTAAGAGCTTCTAGAAAATCAATGGTATTGCTAAAAAATGATGGAACTCTTCCATTAGATAAATCAAGTCTAAAGTCGATAGCAGTAATTGGTCCTAACGCAAATAGTGAAATTATGCTAAAGGGGAATTACTCTGGAACAGCATCTAAGTATACTACAATCTTAGAAGGTATTCATGATGCAGTTGGTGACGATATAAGAGTGTATTATTCTGAAGGATGCCACTTATTTAAGGATAAGGTGGAAGACTTAGCAAGACCAGACGATAGATTATCTGAAGCGATTTCAATGACTGAAAGGTCTGATGTAGTTGTATTATGTTTAGGATTGGACTCTACTATTGAAGGTGAGCAAGGAGATGCTGGTAATAGCTATGGTGCAGGAGATAAAGAAAGTCTAAGCTTACCAGGAAGACAACAAAATTTATTAGAAAAAGTACTTGAAGTAGGAAAGCCAGTTATAGTTGTTCTTGGCGCTGGAAGTGCCTTGACATTTAATGGAGCAGAAGAAAAATGTGCGGCTATTTTAAATGCATGGTATCCAGGCAGTCATGGAGGTACTGCTGTGGCAGATATATTATTTGGAAAATGTTCTCCAAGTGGTAAGTTGCCAGTAACTTTTTATAAAGATACTGCTAATATTCCTGAATTTACTGACTACTCAATGAAGGGAAGAACCTATAGGTATTTAGAGCATGAAAGCTTGTATCCATTTGGATATGGTTTAACTTATTCAACAGTAGAATTATCTAATTTACAAGTACCTTTTATTGAAGCTGATTTTGAAAGTTTTGATATTAGCATAGATATTAGAAACACAGGTAACTATGATACTGAAGAAGTAGTTCAATGTTATATAAAAGATCTAGAATCAAAATATGCTGTATTAAACCACAGTTTGACTGGATTTAAACGTGTTTCATTGAAAAAAGGTGAAAGTAAAACTGTAACTATAAAATTGAATAAAAGATCCTTTGAAGTTGTAAATAATGATGGAGAAAGACTACTTGATAGTAGGAGTTTTAAATTATTTGTTGGCATATCACAACCAGATAAGAGAAGTTTTGAACTTACATCAGTAGCGCCTTTAGAAGCAAATGTTGAATTAGTATAAATATCTAACTTATAAATAAAAATTAAAATACAATGATGATGGTACTATTCAAAAAGTAGAATTACCTAAATAACTCAAGCTATAATTAAATAATATATTTTGAAAGGCAGATATAATACCTCATATATCTGTCTTCATTTTATGTCTACTTTTGCTCTTTTAGATGATAGGTATTTCTATATTCCATTGGAGTCATTCCTACTATACCTTTAAAGGCCTTGGAAAAATTTCCTTGATCGCAAAAGCTGAGCTGCGCAGAAATTTCAAGGATAGTTTTATCTGTGTTTTTTAGCAAAGTTTTAGCTCTGTCTATTTTTATATTTTTAAAATAGGTCATTATTGATACACCCATATTTTTCTTAAAGCATCTAGATATGTATCCTACAGAAACTTTTAGTTCATCAGATATTTCTTTAAGGCTCAAATGATCTTCCAAACGTATATATAAAAAACCAATAATTTTGTTTATTATAAAGTTATCAGTAACTTCAACAAAATTAATCAATATATCAAGATAAGAGGTAGCAATATTGATTTCTAATTTTTGAAGGAGTTCTAAACTATTTAAGGTCTGAATTGTTCTATAATATTTATTATATAAAGTATGAATAAACTGCTTTGATGTTCCCTGCTTAATTATTTCCCTAGCAAATATTACATTCCATATCATTAAATCATTTCTCTTAGTAGTAATAGGAATGAATTCTTTATTTTCATCCTTATGCTTTTGTTCGATAATGTTGAGAATTGCTTGTTTATCTTTTTGTTCCATTAAAAAAGTAATTTCATTGCTAAAAAAATAGCTATCAGAATCATAGGCATCATACATAGCGAATACCCCCAAAATAAAAGATGATTAAATTATAAATAAATTATAACCGAAAATATAGAACTTTGGGCATTTAAAAATAAAAAAAGTTAATTTAAGATAAATTAATAAATGTAAAGTTGTTATAATTAAGCTGTAATGATTGCAATCGTTTAACGAAGGGATTCTATTTATAATAATAATTGGAGGGGTTAAGATGCGTAAAAAATTGAAGATTATGGCTATGTTAGTTACAGGTATTTGTTTTACATCAATGCTTGGCGGATGTGGAAAATCATCTCAAGGCTCGTCTGAAAAGGATAGTAAAGAAATAGTGGTTTGGTCATACTTAATGGATAATGAAGTTGAAGAATTAAATAATATTGCTCAAGAATGGGCGAAAGAAAATGGAAAAAAAGTAAAAGTAATTAAAGATAATTCACCATTTCAATCTTTTTTGCAAGCTGCAAATTCTTCAAAAGGCCCAGATTTAGTTTTTGGATTAACTCATAACAACTTAGGAACATTTCATCAAGCTGGATTACTCGCAGAAGTTCCACAAGATTTTGCAAACAGAGATGATTATGTAAATAGTGCTGTTTGGGATGCTGTATCTTATGATGGAAAGGCATATGGTGTTCCACTATCTATGGAAACTTATGCTTTATTCTACAACAAAGATAAGGTTAAAGAAGTTCCGAAAACAATTGAAGATTTAGTAAGTCAAGCAAAAGCTTATGGTCCATCTGGGTTTCAATTTTCGATGAATGAGTTTTATTATGGTGCAGCTTTTGTTCAATCTTATGGCGGGTATATATTTGGTGGAGATAAAGGAAATTTAAAAGTTGATGATATAGGACTTGCAAATGATGGAGCAATTAAAGCTTATAAATTTTTACAGGATTTAGTACAAAAGGATAAATTCATGCCAGCAGATATAACTGCTGATATAGCTAATAGTTCATTTAAATCAGGAAATGCAATATTTTATATAGGGGGACCTTGGGATATTAGTGGATTTAAAGATGCAGGTATAAACTTTGGGGTAGTCAAGCTTCCAAAGATAAATGGAGTAGAAGCAAAAACACTAATGGGAGTGCAAGCAGGATTTGTAAGCAGCAAATCACCAATACAAGATGAGGCTTGGAAGTTAATGAAGTATTTAGCTAATAATTCAGGAGAAAGACTATATAAGATAGGAAATAGAATACCAGTGCTTAAGGCAGAATTAAATAAAGATGAGATAAAGAATAATGAATTTACACAAGGGTTTATATCGCAAACAAATTCAGCGATACCAATTCCTAATATACCAGAAATTGAAGCTATATGGAAGCCTATGGATAACATGTCAAGGATATTAAATGGAGAAGATCCAGCTATGGTGGCTAAAGATATAGAAAAAGCAGTTCAGGATAATATTAAAGCCAGTAACAATTAGAATATTTAAACAATTCCAAGCCTTAGTTCTGAATTATATGAGTAAATTATTTTTTAAACTAAGCTTGGAATAATAAATCAAAACATTAAGAGAGGGTGAGAATATGGCTAAAGCAAGAAAGAGTATTACATTAAGAAGTAGCATGCAAGGTTATAGATATCTTTCACCAGCTATAATAAGTATAGCTATATTAAGTGTATTACCAATGTTATATACAGTATTCATAGCATTTACTAATTATACATTAAGAAACCAGAATTATGGTTATGGCACTGCTAGTGGATGGAAAATGGTTGGGCTTTACCAGTTTCAACAGGTATTGGTGGGTCCCTTGAAAGACGAATTTTTTCCACTGCTTGGATGGACATTGATTTTTACAATAGTGTCTACATTGGGCGCATTTGCTATAGGACTAATTTTTGCTATGGCATTGTCAGACAAAAATATGAAAGAAGCTTTCATTTATAAAGGATTTTTAGTAATTCCATGGGCATTGCCTGGGGCAATAACAATAATTTCATTTAAAGGATTATTTAATAGTCAATATGGAGCCATTAATAGTATTTTAATGCAATTTCACTTAATTAATGATCCTATTTTATGGTTAACTACTCCAGCGGCAGCAAGAGTGGCTGTTATTATAGTAAACTTGTGGTTAGGTTTTCCTTATATGATGAATATTTGTATTGGTGCGTTAACAGCAATACCAGATACTTATTATGAAGCGGCAAATATTGATGGAGCAAGCAGATGGCAAAAATTTAAAAAGATAACATTACCATCACTAGCAAGTGTCTCATATCCACTTTTGATATCAAATTTTGCATTTAATTTTAACAATTTTAATGCTGCTTATTTGTTAACTGAGGGAGGACCGGCAAAAGCAGGTTCATCTTTCGCTGGATGGACTGATATTATAGGCTCTGCAACTTTTAAAATGTCAGTAGATAAAGGGAATTTTGGCCTTGGAGCAGCTATGTCTATACTATTATTTGTAATAATAGGTACATTATCACTTATTAATATGAAGATTTCAGGACAATTTAAGGAGGTGGAAAACTGATGGAAAAAGTTAATGTAAATAAAGATAAACAATCTATATTATTGGAAGAAAAATTAGTATATAAGAAGAGAATTACTAGTACAGAAAGAATAGAGTTATGGGGGAAGCGCATATTTTTAATAGCATCTATAGCAATAATAATATTTCCTGTGTTTGCAATTATATCAGCATCGCTTTCCACCGGAACAAGCTTCATGCAAAAAAACCTTATTCCATCGACTATAACTTTTGAAAATTACAAAAAGGCTTTAGATGATAATGTTGGATTTATTAAGTGGATGGCTAATACTACTTTTGTAGCAGTACTAGTATCGACTATCCAATTGGCGATGACATTACCAGCAGCATTTGCCTTTTCAAGATTGAAATTTAAAGGTAGAAGAAAAGGATTAATGCTGCTACTAATACTTCAAATGTTTCCAACTGTAATGAGTGTACCTGCAATACTCGCAGTAGCATATAAAGTTTCTTTTGGAATGGATAATTTGATATTTTTATCATTAATACTTTCTGCTGGCAGTGCGTATAATATTTGGCTAATGAAAGGATATATTGACGGTCTTCCTAAAGAATTAGATGAAGCTGCTAGAGTTGATGGTGCTAGTATGTGGAAAGTATTTACCAAAATAATACTGCCATTAACTAAATCTATGGCAGTAGTAATCTTTTTCTTTTCGTTCATTGCAGTATACGGAGAATTTGTATTTTCAGCGTCATTACTAAAGGATAAAGATCTTAAAACACTGGTAATAGGGTTAAGGTCATTTACAGCAGGAAAATTAACAGATTGGCCTATGTATTCAGCTTGTTCAATAATGGTTTCTGTTCCGCTCGCAATACTTTTTGTAGCTATTCAAAAGTTTATATCTAAAGGTTTAGTTTCAGGAGCTGTAAAAGAATAATATGTTTTAGGAATTGCATAATGGAGGAGGAATTTTAAATTGAATAAACATGCAATATACCATATATTAGATACACCATACGCATATGCAAAAGATATCAATACGTTATCAGTTACATTGAGAGCTGCTAAAGATGATATAAAAATATGCAGAATACACTATAAAAACCGATATGATTGGGAAAATAATTTTAATATAGAAGAAATGAAAATTAAAGATACAAATAGTTTATTTGATTTTTTTGCAGCTGATGTATCTATTAAGAGAAATAGATACAGATATTTCTTTGAACTAGTTGACAATGAAGGTAACAGGTTCTTTTTGGATGAAAGAGGGCTTAGAACAAATGAAATCAAAAGAAAGGAATCAACGGCTTTTCAGTATCCGTATATAGCAAAACCAGATGTATATTGTGAAGAAAAGTGGCTTCAAGAATCAGTAGTCTATCAAATTTTTGTAGATCGCTTCTGTAACGGCGATGAAAGTAATGATCCCCCAAATACTCTAGAATGGGGTGAGGATGTAACAGTAACATCAATGTTTGGAGGTGACTTACAAGGAATTATTGACAAGTTAGATTATTTAGAAGATTTAGGAGTAAATTTAATATATTTAACACCAATATTCAAATCTTCTTCAAATCATAAATATAATACTGCTGATTACTATAAGATTGATGCTCAATTTGGCGATGTAGAAAAAGTAAAGGAATTAGTTAAGAAATGTCATGAAAGAAAGATAAAGATAATTTTAGATGCGGTATTTAATCATTCAGGGGCTGACTTTTTTGCTTTTAAAGATGTACTTATAAATCAAGAAAAATCTAAATATAAAGATTGGTACTTTATTGATAGCTTTCCAGTAGACTTACAGAAAGTAAATTATTATACCTTTGCTGAAGATGTTTCAACAATGCCAAAGTTTAATACAGATAATGAAGAGGTAAAAAAGTATTTATTGGATGTGGCTAAATATTGGATAGATGAAATTGGAATAGATGGCTGGAGACTTGATGTATGCGATGAAGTAGACCATAGTTTTTGGAGAGAATTTAAAAAAGTTGTAAAGGCACATAAGAGAGAAGCTATAATTATCGGAGAAATTATGCATGAAGCCAGTTCATTCTTAAAGGGAGATCAACTTGACGGAATTATGAATTATCCTTTTAAAGGTGCGTTAATAGACTTTTTTGGTAATAGAACAATAGATGCAGAGCTATTTGATGAGATATTGTCTATAAATAGAAATATATATATGGATAGTATAACAAGGCAAATGTGGAATTTAATTGGGAGTCATGATACACAAAGATTTCTAACAGAATGCGATGAAAAAATTGAGCGGATGAAATTAGCAATTGCATTTCAATTCACATACATAGGAGTTCCGTATATATATTATGGAGATGAAGTGGGACTGAATGGAGGTGAGGAGCCTCAATCAAGAAAATGTATGATATGGGAAGAGAAAAATCAAAATAAAGAATTGCTTAATTTCTATAAAAAGCTTATTTCAATTAGAAAAAATAATCAGATTCTAGTGTATGGAACATATAGGACATTATATTGTGAAGGAAATACATTGGTTTTCGAAAGAGAACATAATAATGAAAAAATAATTGTAGCAATTAATAATGATTATAAGGACAACCTAATTCATTTACCTATGAGTGCTAAGGTTGAAGATATATTTACGTCTGAGCTGTTGCTTATTGATAATAAAATATATCTAGAATCTATGGGGTTTAGAGTATTTAAAATAATTGAATAAGGAAGTTGTACAGATCAAATAATTTAAGGTATATATCTAATAAAGTTGAGTTAGATATATACCTTTTTATATACATGTGGAATGAATAAAATAATTATAAAGTAAGTAGGATCCTCATAACTGAGTGGAGATGAATAGTATTATTCAGAATTTAAAATAGAATAAGTCCTAAGAATAAAAAAATCAAGATGACAGATAATAAAATAACAGGGAGGAGATTCTAGTATGTTTAAGGAGTTTAAGGAATTTGCAATGAAAGGGAATATAGTTGATCTAGCAGTTGGTGTTGTTATAGGTGGAGCTTTTAGTAAAATTGTAACTTCTTTAGTTAATGATATTATAATGCCGTTAGCAGGATTACTTATGGGGAAAGTTGATTTCTCTAATTTGTTTATTGCGCTGGGAGGCGGAAATTATAAAACTTTACAAGAAGCCAAAGATGCAGGTGTTCCAACTTTGAATTACGGTATTTTTATAAATAATATAATAGATTTTTTAATTGTAGCTTTTTCGATTTTTATTATTGTTCAGCAAATAAGCAAATTATCAAAAAAGAAAGGGGGAAATATGCTTTCTGATAAGAAAAAATGTAAATATTGCTTCACAGAAATAGATCAAAAAGCAACAAAATGTCCTAATTGTACATCAGAACTTAAATAAATTACAGATAATAATAATCTTAACAAATGCAGAAAAATGAAAGAAAAAAAAAAAATAATTTCATATTTATCAGAAAAAATAACTTGTAATTATGTTAAAAATCATGTAAAAATTAATAGAAAATATAAATAGTATGTGTTAAATAGCAAGAAATGTGTTATAATCTATTGTATTGATTTCAAATAAGGAAAACTTCATTATGACAAAATATGAGTTGTGAAAATTGCAATAATCTATCTCATAGTAATTTGGTTTGCTAAAATATAATTCATATATAAATAAAAATTTAATAAAACAAAGGAGTTGTGTTTTAATTGGGGAAAAAATTTAAAAGAGTACTAGTTGCAAACAGAGGCGAAATAGCAATAAGAATTTTTAGGGCTTGTCATGAACTTGGTATAAGAACAGTGGCTATATATACTGAAGAAGATAAGTTCGCACTTTTCAGAACAAAGGCTCATGAAGCATATCAAATCGGAAAGAATAAGGGGCCGGTTGAAGCTTATTTGAACATTGACGAAATAATAAATCTTGCATTGAAAAAGCATGTGGATGCTATACATCCAGGATATGGATTTTTATCTGAAAATGCTGATTTTGCGAGAAGATGTGAAGAAGTAGGAATTGAATTTATAGGACCAAAATCAGAAATGATGGAAAGTCTAGGGGATAAGATTCAATCAAAAATAGCTGCAAAAAAAGCTGGTGTTCCAGTAATACCAGGTTTAGATAAAGCAATATCGTCAGAAGAGGAAGCAGTTGAAGTTGCCAAAATGTGTGGATATCCTGTTATGGTAAAAGCTGCTGCTGGTGGTGGCGGTAGAGGTATGAGAATAGTAAGAGGTGAAGATGAACTTCTTACAGCTTTTAGAAGTGCTAAAAATGAAGCTAAAAAAGCTTTTGGTATAGATGATATGTTCATCGAAAAATACATAGAAGGGCCTAAGCATATTGAAATCCAAGTATTGGGAGATAAATATGGTAATATAGTGCATCTTTATGAAAGAGATTGTTCTATTCAAAGAAGACATCAAAAGGTTATAGAAATTGCTCCAGCATTATCTTTAACTCAAGAGAAAAGAGAAGAGATATGTGCGGATGCATTAAAAATAGCTAAATCTGTAAGTTATAGAAGTGCAGGAACTTTAGAATTCTTAGTTGATATGCACGGTAATCATTACTTCATAGAAATGAATCCTAGAGTTCAAGTTGAACATACTATAACTGAAATGACTACGGGAATAGATATAGTTCAAAGTCAAATTTTAATAGCAGAAGGCTTTAAATTAGATTCTGAAGAAATAGGTATACATTCTCAAGATGATATAAAACCAAGAGGATATGCAATTCAATGTAGGGTAACTACTGAAGATCCTTCGAACAACTTCTCTCCAGACACAGGAAAGATTGATGTTTATAGAACTGGATCTGGTTTTGGTATAAGACTTGATGGAGGAAACGGATATAGTGGAGCTGTAATTAGTCCATATTATGATAGTTTACTTGTAAAAAGTACTGCATATTCAAGAACTTTTGAGGATGCGGTTAGGAAATCTGTTCGTGCAATTAAAGAATTAACTATTACAGGAGTTAAGACTAATGTAGATTTCTTAATTAACGTTTTAAACAATGAAAAGTTTAAAAAAGGTGAATGCGATACTAACTTTATAGCTGATAATCCACAATTGTTTGATATAACAGCAAGAACTGATGAAGAATCTAGAATATTAAAATTCATTGGTGAAAAAGTTGTAAATGAAACTAAAGGAAATAAAAAGGAATATGATGTGCCAGATATTCCGGCTATAACTTCTTTAGATGGATTAAGTGGTACTAAGCAAATCTTAGATGCTGAAGGTCCAGAGGGAGTAGTTAAATGGATAAAAAATCAAAAGAAACTACTTCTTACCGATACAACAATGAGAGATGCTCAACAATCATTAATGGCAACTCGTGTTAGAACTCAAGACATGAAGAACATTGCAAAAGCAACAGCCGTATATGGAAATGATTTATTCTCTCTTGAAATGTGGGGAGGAGCTACTTTTGATACTGCTTACAGATTCTTGAAGGAATCTCCATGGAAGAGACTTGAATCTTTAAGAAAGAGGATTCCAAATGTAATGTTCCAAATGCTTATTAGGGGAGCAAATGCTGTAGGATATAAGAATTATCCTGATAATGTTATAAGAGAATTCATAAAAGAATCAGCTGACAGTGGAATAGATGTGTTCAGAATTTTTGACTCACTTAACTGGTTAAAAGGTATAGAAGTATCTTTAGATGAAGTTTTAAAGTGTAACAAAGTAGCTGAAGTTGCATTATGTTATACTGGTGATATTTTAGATGAAACAAGAGATAAATATAGCTTAAAGTATTATGTAGATAAGGCTAAGGAAATTGAAAAGATGGGTGCACATATACTTGCAATAAAGGATATGTCAGCATTACTTAAACCTTATGCAGCTAAAAAGCTTATAACTGCATTAAAGGATGAAATTTCAATTCCAATACATCTTCATACTCATGATACTACAGGTAATGGTGTTGCTACAGTATTAATGGCAGCAGATGCTGGAGTTGATATAGTTGATACAACTTTCAATAGTATGTCAGGACTTACAAGCCAACCTGCTCTAAACTCAATAGTAGCAGCTCTTGGGAATACAAGTAGAAATACAGGTATAGATTTAAGTGGAATTCAAAAGATATCTGACTACTGGGATACTGTAAGACCAGTTTACAGTCAATTTGAATCAGACTTAAAATCAGGAAGTGCTGAAATTTATAAGTTCGAGATTCCTGGTGGACAATACTCAAACTTAAAACCACAAGTTGAAAGCTTTGGACTTGGTCACAGATTCAATGATGTAAAAAATATGTATAAAGAAGTAAATAATATGCTTGGTGATATTATCAAGGTTACTCCATCATCAAAAATGGTTGGAGATTTGGCGATATTTATGGTTCAAAATGATTTAACTAATGAAAACATAGTTGAAAAAGCTAAAAATATGGCATTCCCAGATTCTGTGGTTTCATATTTTAAAGGAATGATGGGTCAACCAGAAGGTGGATTTCCTGAAGCGTTACAAGAAATTGTATTAAAGGGAGAAGAACCTATAACTGTTAGACCAGGAGAATTATTACCACCAGAAGATTTTGATAAGATTGAAGCATACTTAAAAGAAAAGTATAGATTTACTCCATGTAAAAAAGATATAATAAGCTATGCGTTATATCCAGATGTATTTGAAGCATATATTAAATCTATTTTAGAGTATGGTGATGTTAGTCGTATGGGTAGTGATGTGTTCTTCCACGGACTTGCTGAAGGAGAAACTAGTGAAATTGAAATTGCAGAAGGTAAGACTATGATTGTCCAATTAATTAAAATTGGAGACCTTGATTCTGAAGGAAATAGAGCATTGGATTTTGAAATTAATGGAAATAGAAGAGAGATTAAAATAAAAGATAAAACGGAGAGAATTATTAGTAGTCAAGGTGCAGATAGCGAATCTAAAATGGCTGATCCTGATAATAAGTTAGAAATCGGAGCAAGTATTCCTGGAACTATTATTAAAGTACTTGCTAAAGAGGGAGATAGCGTTAAAGAAGGAGATAGCTTACTTGTAATAGAAGCAATGAAGATGGAGACAAATATTGTTGCATCTGCTACAGGAACTGTTGAGTCAGTATTAGTAGCTGAAGGTCAACAAGTTAAAACTGGTGAATTATTAGTAAAAATAAAATAATAAATTTGACATTTATTTGAAGTAAAAGGTGCAAAATACATTAGCGTATTTGAGTTGGAATGTATTTTGTACCTTTATTTTTTTATAATTATGTAATGCTATGAAAAATCTTAGCTATGTTATGGACATCTAAAGGCTGGACTATAAGAATTTCAATATTCTACAAAATATACAATGTTATATTGAAGGATGGAGAAAAATACGGTATCATAAAATTATGGGGTTACATAATAGGGAATGTTTAAGGTATGTTATAATTAAATTAAATAACACGCTTTAAATGTTTAGAAAAAGGCGCAAAATTATTTCTTGAATCTACTCTAGGTATTAGTTACGGAGTTCAGTTATAATTTTGAATTTTAGGAGGGGTATTGTGAAATTAAAATGGAAGATATCAATAATAATTTCAATAGTACTTGTTACTTTCTCAACAGCATTGGGATTTGCCGTTTATAATAAAGTAATAAATATATTGAACATGAATATAGAAAAAGAACTTGATTCTAGTATGAGTATGCTTACAATAGTTTTCGATGAAAAATACCCTGGTGATTGGGAATTAAAAGGTGAAGACTTATATAAGGGAAATATAAAAATAAATAATGATTTTAAAGTAGTTGATGAGATTAAAAAGAAAACGAATATGTATGCAACTATTTTTATGAATGACACAAGAATAACAACTAATATTATTGATAAGAGTGGAAAGAGAAGCATAGGAACAAAAGCCAGTGATCAAGTTATTGAAACAGTATTAAAAAATGGGAAAACTTATGAAGGTAAGGTTAATATAACTGGAATAGATGTACAAGGATATTATATACCCATAAAAGATGCAAAGAGCCAGGTTATTGGAATGTATTTTGTTGGTGTATCATTTGAACAAGTATTAAATGAGACTAGAAATTTAGCTATAAATATTGCTATTATAAGTGTTATAATGCTTATAATCGGGGTTTTAATATCTATCACTATTGCTAAATATATTACTAAAGATTTAGAAACGGTTAAAAAAGATATTAATTTTTTTGCCAAGGGTGATTTTAGCATAGAGCTAAATCAAAAAGCATTGAGGAGAAAAGATGAAATAGGATACATCGGTAAAGCTATAGCGTCAATGCAAAGTGGAATAAAATCAATTATTGGTGATGTATTAAAAGAAACTGATGTAATTGAAGAGAAAATAAGTAATACTAATGTTCAATTAAATAAATTACAAATAGACATAGAAAATATTTCTGCAACAACGCAGCAACTATCAGCAGGATTAGAAGAAACATCAGCCTCAACTCACGAAATGAATGAAACAGCTACTGATATTGAAGCCTATATTGAAGAAACAACTGTGAAGGCTAAAGAAGGAAAAGAAGCGGCCCAAAAGATTAAACAGAGAGCCGAAGAATTGAAAGTAAAAGCTTTATCTTCAAACGAAAAAGCAAAAAGCGTATATAATAGAACTCATGAGAGTATGATGGAATCTATAGAGAAAACAAAGGCTATAGAGAAAATTAAGATATTATCAGATGCAATATTAAGTATATCTGAACAAACAAACTTGTTAGCATTAAATGCAGCCATTGAAGCAGCTAGAGCAGGGGAGGCCGGAAAAGGCTTTACTGTAGTTGCGGAGGAAGTACGTAAGCTGGCAGAAAATTCAAAAGAAGCAGCAGGTGAAATACAAAGTATGACTAAAATGGTGATTGAATCTGTGGATGGCTTAGTTTTAGAATCAAAAAATATGCTACAGTTTATTGATGTTAATGTATTGAAAGATTATGAGACTCTTGTTGAAACTGGAGAACAATACAGCAATGATGCAACATTTGTTGATAGATTGGTTTCTGATTTTTCGAATACAGCAGAGAATCTAAGTGAGTCTATAAACAATATCGTACATATGATAAATGAAATAAGCAGTGCTGCTAGTGAAGGTGCAAATGGGTCAACTAATATAGCAGGAAAAACTATAGATATAGCTAACAGTGTAAGAGAAATAGTAATGCAGGCAGAACTTACAAAAGAAAGTTCAAATAGACTTTTAAAAGAGGTTCGGGAGTTTAAGGTATAATAAGAATTGAAATTTTCATTGCGGGATTTGCTTTAAATAATAAAATATCAGCGCATATTACATATAGGTAGTATGCGCTATGTTTTTTATAGGAAATATAATTTTTATAAATTAAGGTCTCAATTTTAAATGTACTTATATCCCCAAAGTCATTTACATAGAAAAGTAAAACTGTTACTATAAATATGAGGGTATTTTTATATTAATTTGTAATATTTACGAAGATTACCC
This sequence comes from Bacillota bacterium, assembly GCA_021781745.1. Taxonomy (GTDB): domain Bacteria; phylum Bacillota; class Clostridia; order Clostridiales; family Clostridiaceae; genus Clostridium. Next base: position 18,781 of record JAJXWH010000014.1, read on the forward strand.
AAGTCAAAAAGCATAAAACATGTAAGGAGTAGTAGTTACTTATGCCAAATATGATGCAGATATTAAGAAGTCAGGGTTTTAAGAGATTTATAGCATTATTAATAGTATTCTTGTTCCTATATGTAATGAAAAGTATGATTAGTTTAATGCTGTTAACCTTTGTATTTACGTATTTAATTGATAATGTTTCTAATTTCCTTATAAGGAGATTTGAGGGAAAGGTAAAAATAAATTATAAATTGATGATATTAGCAGTTTCTTTATTTGTAACAGCAATGTTGTTTATAATAATAATTGATTTTTTACCTTTAGTTATACATGAATTTAGGCAAGTTGTTAGACAAATAAATGATATATATGGATCGACACAAAATAACCAATTTATTAATTTAATAAAAGAAAGACTTGATAGAATTTATGCTACAGTTTTTTCTACAGAAGGAATTAATTATATAATGCAATCTATTTCAAATATAGGAAGAATAGGAATTAATATTTTAATTGCTTTAATTTTGAGTATATTTTTCCTTTTGGAAAAAGGAAAAATAATTAATTTTGCATATAAGTTTAAACAAAGTAAAATATCAGGTATTTGTAGTGAACTTGAATTCTTTTGGGGAAAGTTTATATCTTCTTTTGGTAAGGTTATTGAAGTTCAGATTCTTATTGCAACAATTAACGGATTACTTTCTATTATTGGATTAGGGATAATTGGATTTTCGCATTTATTAGGGTTTGGAGTTATGGTAATGCTTCTTGGACTCATTCCCGTAGCTGGAGTAATAATATCATTGGTGCCTTTGAGTATAGTTGCTTTTAATGACGGTGGACTAGTGAAGGTAGTATATGTTCTTATAATGATAGTATTATTACATGCATTTGAGGCATACATTTTAAATCCAAAATTAATGTCTTCAAAAACAAAGTTACCTATATTTTTTACTTTGAGCGTACTTTTAGTAGCTGAGCATCTTGCTGGTGTTTTAGGATTAATTATTGGTATTCCAGTTTTTATGTTTATACTAGATATAATCGAGGTTCCGTATGTTGACATAATAACAAAAGAGAAAAAGGAAGAATGAGATTGAATTTTTTATATTTTATTTAGGATTTAAGTAAGAATTTATTACACAATATTCTGAATTTTATTGAGTATTGCTGAATTTTAAAATATAATGATAATAAGGTTAATTCACAAAAGATATATAAATTGGCTTTTTATAGTTATATTTTATAAGTTTAGATTTGAAGGCTATATATACTAATGATATGTGGGTTAATTGGGAGTTTATTAACAAAAGGGTAGGTGGATTTATGAAGAATGTAAATATTGTTATAGTTGATGATTCTCCTTTTCAAATCGCTTTACTAAGGGATTTGTTAACAGAGAATGGGTTTAATGTTGTAGGTGAAGCGGGTTCCCTGGAAGAAACAATTGAGGTAGTTAGTAGAACCAAACCAGACCTAGTTACAATGGATATGACAATTCCAGGCACAGATGGCTTTGAATGCACTAGAGAAATTCATAAAATAAATCCTAATATTAAAGTGATAATTGTAAGTTCTATGATGGACGATGAAATTGTGAGGAAAGCTAAAAAGACACATGTAAGTGGATATGCTCAAAAGCCAGTTGATCCTGAGGAATTAACACTATTAATTAATAGGGTTATGGCAGATGAACAGTTATTTTCTGAACTAGAGGAATTGTATTCAGCAGTCTTTAAAGAAGCGTTATTGGATGTTTTTAATAAACTCACTAAAACGGTGCCAGAAATTACAAATGAAAGTAACGAGAATGTAGAGAAAGTTAGTCATGGTATCTCAATTGTTATGGGTATTATAGGAAAGTATTCAGGTAGAATAATTTTTGATGTATCCTTTGAAACTGCACAAAACATGGCTAAATCATTGCTTAAAAGAGAACCTAAAAACAATGAGGAAATTCTAAATGTAATGTCCGAGCTATCTAATATGGCAGCAGGAAACGCATGTTCAATGATTAATAAGAAGAACAAGGTGTTTGGGTTAAGGGTTGCGCCGCCAACTACATTTCATGGGGAATCAATTAATATATCAAAAGCGGAATTAGAAATTACATACTCTGCTAATGCAAAAACGCAATTCGGAGATTTATCAATAAGTATAGGCTTTGGAAGAGGTGAAGGGGAATGGATGTCAATTATTTAAATCCTATATTAAGTTCCTTTTCAAGTGTAATGCCTCAATTGGGGCTGCCAAACGTTGAAAAAAAGGAAATAAGCTTAAAAGGTAGATTTATAGAAAGTCCAGGAGTTGTAATTATCGTTGGTATTATTGGAGATATTAGAGGTAATGTAATTTATGGATTAAGTTTAGAAGATGCGAAAAAAATCGCATCAACAATGATGATGGGGATGCCGGTAGAAAATTTTGATGAACTAGCTCAAAGTGCAATATCAGAACTTACAAATATGATAACTGCAACAGTGGCAACTAATTTTTCAAAAGAAAATATCAATATCAATATATCTACACCAACCCTTGTTCATGGAAAATTCACTGCAAATGCAAGTTCAGATAAAGTTGTTTGTGTGCAAATGGCAGTTGGAGACATGCTTATCGATGTTAATATTTCAATGGAGAAAAATACAATTTAAAATGTAAAATGAGAAAAAACCATTTATGATTTTTAGATTATAAATGGTTTTATTTGGGATTTTGTTTTAAGGAAGTGAATTATTATAAATACTATTTACGAGGAAATTTCAAAGATAATTTTTAGACTTATTAGAAATATATTTTATGCTCTATCCATAATATCGATTTCAGTTTTAGCTGTTTTAAATACTACTATTGTCTATAAATATGCAATAGAAAAATATGACTTAAGCAAATATACTGGTTTATCAACAGAAGCATTAATGGATAATTATAAAAGAGTGATAAATTATGTTCAAAACCCATTTAATAAAGAACTAGTGCTTAATAACGTGCCTATGAGTGAGTTTGGAAGAATTCATTTTTTTGAAGTAAAACGGATATTTGTAGCTTTATATATTATTAGTATTGTTTTTATTCTTATAATGATCTTTAAATTAATAACCAATAAAAATAAAGATTTAGGAAAAAGGATTATAGAAGATTTTAATGGTAGTGTAAACATAGCAGCATTAATATTTATATTTGTTTCTATTGCGGCAACGATAGACTTTTCTAAGACATTCTATTTCTTTCATAAAATATTCTTCAGGAATAATTACTGGATTTTTGACCCAGCAACAGATCCAATAATAAATGCTCTGCCAGAAGAATTCTTTATGACTGAATTAATATTAGTAGTAGCTCTATTAGTGATATTTACATTCTTTGTTAAATTGTTAAATTATAGAAATATATCTTTAATTAGAAGAAAGAGGTAATTTACTTTTAATATGTAAAGGAATATAATATTATTTAGTGTAGTTAATAATTAATAGGTGATGGAGTTCGCTATAATTGCGTAAATGTTAATGACTCCTGCTTTTTAAGCAGGAGTTTTTTTATCATTAATGAGTGGAGGGATTAATTTGCAAGAAGTAATTTATGTAGGTATCGGGGGGTTTATAGGAGCAGCAACTAGATATATGGTTACATTACAATCAGCAAAATTTATTAATTCTAATATTCCAATGGGAACATTAATAGTAAATGTTGTTGGTGGTTTTTTAATAGGAATAATAATGGAATTAAGTATATCTACAGATTTTGTGCCACCAAATTTGAGATTGTTTTTAACAACAGGAATTATGGGGGGGCTAACAACTTTTTCTACATTCAGTTATGAAACAGTTAATTTGATAGGTGATGGGAAATATTTTTTAGGTATTGTCAATATTCTTCTTAATGTATTCCTAAGTATAGGAGGAGTTGCGTTAGCTAGGTTTTTATGCAGAATAGTTGCTTAGGTGCAATTAAAAAGTTAAATTAATATGTTATAAAATTAAAGGCGGTGAATTATTTGAAGTGTAAAATATGTGGGATGGAGATAAATGAAAAAAATTATAATTTCAATGAGGCAGCTTTTGTTAATAAGAATGCTATAGATAACATCCTATATTGTCCATTTTGTGGCGTAGATAAAAAATATTTAAGCGAAGATAACGAAATAATTAATATAGAGAGTAAGTTATTAGATGAACATACTTTAAAAATTATTGACCATGCTGTTAAACTTGAGCTATTTAATGGTGATTTTTATAATATAGCAGCAAGTAGGGCAAAGAGTGATAAGGTGAGAAAAATATTTGAAGCCCTATCAAAGATAGAGATAGTTCACTCTAGAGTACATCAGAAGTTGGGGGGATTAAATAATACTCCTAATTTAAATAAAATAAATTACGATAAATATAATAGTGACAATGCTCTTTTAGCGTTAGCAAAGCAAAAGGAAGAGCACGCTGTAAGTTACTATGAAAAATATAAGAATGAAATTAATAATGATAATCTGTTTGAAGTTTTTGAGGCTTTAGCGAATGTAGAAAAGGAGCATATTATTCTTGTTGAAGAGTAATTAGAGAGTAAGTTATTTATATGGTTCCAATGCGAATATACCAAGAATGGGATAAATTTTATGCAAAGACAAAAATAATATCCTTGAATTTAAATATTTTATATGTTATCATTAACAAGTGTCAAAAAGATTGTTTAAATAATTTTTAAATGAAGGTTTTTGACGAAAAGAGCAATGATTAACATGGTTTGGCGTCCATAGGGGACGGGGATTTTCTCTTGAGAGGAATTTCTGAGGTTCAAACCCTCGACATCCCACCATTGCCATGCTAGATGGGGAGTTAGCGGTGCCCTGTAACCTGCAATCCGCTACAGCAGGGTTGAATCCCTCGCTTAGGTATTAGCAATTTATAGTCTGACTTTTGTAAGTGGTGTTGATGACTGGGTCCCACGCAATGGAAGCCCATGAACCTCGTCAGGTCTGGAAGGAAGCAGCGATAAGTGGTTCCTTTCATGTGCCGTGGATCAATCTGGTCTGAGCTAACTGCATTAGTAACGTATAGAGAACTAATAACGAAGCGAGGTGCATGGTTTATTTTAATGTTTAATTATAATTTGGAATATTAATTAGGTTATTCTTCAATAGGATTAACATAGGACACAATAGGATAAGAAAGTGAGGGCATTTCATTTATATGAAATACCCTCATTTTCTTATTTTATTATAATTATTATCTTACTGTATTTTTAAGGCATCCTATGCCTTCGATTTCACATTCTACTACATCGCCAGTTTTTAGGAATTTAGGAGGTTCAAAGCCCATACCTACACCTGCCGGAGTACCCATTGCAATAATAGTTCCAGCTTTTAATGTAATACCTTGCGATAATTCATGAATTACATCTTCTATAGAAGTAATCATAAGGTCAGTAGTACTATTTTGTCGTACTTCACCGTTAACCCTAGAGCTAATCTTTAATATAGGAGGATTTATAAATTCATCTTTAGAAACAATGCAAGGTCCCATTGGTGTAAAACCGTCCAAGCTTTTACCAAAATACCACTGCTTATGCCTTGTCTGCAGATTTCTAGCGCTTACATCATTTATTATCGTATAGCCAAATACATAGTCAAAAGCTTCTTCCTTGGCTACATTTTTAGCGTCTTTTTTTATTATTACAGCCAGCTCAGCTTCGTAATCTAAACTATCAACTAGTTCAGGGTAACTAGGTATATAGTCCTCATCTCCAGTTGCCATTACTACTCTTTTAGAAAAATATACTGCATAAGGTCTATCCCCGCCAAAAGCTTCTTTTTTATATCTGGCAGATTCTATTGCGTGCTCCATATAATTGATACCTAAGCAAATAATATCTTGCTTAGGGTTAGGTATTGGAGCCATTTTGCAAACATCACTAGTCGGTATAAATTCATTTGTATTTTTTTCAAGCGATGCCTGCAGTGTTTGTAATTCTTGAACACTAATATTTTCTATCAAATCGTTCATATTTTCATAATTTACTCCAAGAGTCTTTAGTGGATAAACACCTTGTGCATCCTTTGTGAAAATACCAACTTGTTCTATATTATTATATTTAAATGTTACAAATTTCATAATAAAAGCCCCCAATTTGAATCAGTTTATAGTTAACAATTAACAGTTAACAGTTACGAAATTATATTAATATTGAAAGAAGCGCTGAAGTATAAAGCATCAGCTTTAATTCTTCATTTTCTTTCAGGATCACTTATAGATTAATTTTTTTATTATATTTTTATTAAGTTTAAAAAAGTATAACTAAGCTCATTTTTTTCATCTATAAATTGCTCTGAAATATACTCTGTTTTATAATCATTATAGTTTATTTCAGGAAAGTATGTATCACCTTCAAAGGCTTTACCAATCTTAGTTAAATACAATTTTTTCGCATAAGGAAGAGATTGTTTATAAATTTCAGCGCCACCAATTACAAAGATTTCTTCGTTACCTTTTGAGTATTTTTCCAGTAACGAATTTAAATCATGAACTATAGTTACCTGATCAGAATCAATTCTAAAATTTTCATCTCTTGTTACAACTATATGTTCCCGATTTGGCAGAATACCAGGTAATGATTCGAAAGTTTTTCTCCCCATAATCATTTTTTTATTAGAGGTAATTTCTTTGAATCTTTTTAAATCATTTGAAATATGACATAACAGTTTATTATCTTTTCCAATAACGTCATTTTGTGCGATAGCTACAATTATTGATATCATTTATTATTCCTCCTTAGGTTCTAAAGTTAAGCAATAAACTTTGATTATACTGAAACATCCATTTTTATAGCCTCATGATATTTGTAATCTTCAAGCTTTATATCATCTGGAGTAAAGTCATAGAAATCTTTAATTTCAGGATTAATCCAAAGTTTTGGAGCAGAATATGTGTCATTTCTTCTTGTTAATTGAAGCTTTAACCCTTCAACTTGATTTTCATATATATGAGCATTATTTATAACATGAGTAAATAAACCAGGTTTATGTCCTGTAACTTGTGCTAATAGGTGAACTAGCACGGCATATTGCGATGTATTAAATGGAACTCCGAGCCCCCAGTCACCACTTCTTTGAACAAGCATACAGTTAAGCTTTCCATCAGTTACGTCCCACATAGTAAGAAAGCAGCAAGGATATAATGCACCATCATCTAAGTAAGGTATTTGCCATAAATTAAGCATCATTCTTCTATCTTGTGGGTTATTTTTTAGTGCATCAATTAATTTATCCATTTGATTGAACTTTTTGACTACCCATCCATAGGAAGTACCAATAGTTCCATCTTCCATTATCCATTCATCCCAAATTTTTACGTTTTGGGCTTGCAATGCTTTGACATCATTTGATTGATCCTTGAATATCCATAACAGTTCTTTTACTGCAGTTTTAAAAGCTACGAATTTTGTTGTTAGTATAGGAAACTCTTTTTCTAAATTAAATTGCATTATTTGATGAGGTAATTTATAAGTTTTAACTCCAGTTCTATTATTATCAAAGTATCCATTCTCTAAGATATCATTAGCGATGGACAAGTATTTATCGTCATATAAACTCATTGTAAGCACTCCTCCTAATATTTCTTATAAAATTGTTCAATATACATTTTAACCTAAACTATTTAACAAGTCACTTAGTATCCAGAATTTTATATGAAATTCAAACAATTGTACAATTTGCATTGCTCATTCAATGGTGTATAATAAGGGTATATTTAAGAGAAATAGCGAGGTGAAACCCATTGGGTTATACAGCATTATATAGAGAGTGGAGACCTAAAAGTTTTGATGATATAGTAGGCCAGGAACATATAACTACGACATTAAAAAATGAAATCATAAATGATAGAATCGCTCATGCTTACCTTTTTTGCGGCACGAGAGGAACAGGTAAGACATCTACTGCAAAGGTAATGGCAAAGGCATTGAATTGCCTTGATTTGCATGATGGAGAGCCATGTAATGAGTGTGAAATGTGTAGAAAGATAAATGAAGGTTTGGCAATTGATGTAACAGAACTTGACGCAGCATCTAATAATGGTATTGATAAGATCAGAGATATTATAGATGATACTAAGTACCCGCCACAAGAAGCAAAATATAAAATATATATAATGGATGAAGTTCACATGTTATCTGTTGGAGCCGTTAACGCTTTCTTAAAAACCCTAGAAGAACCCCCAAAAAATGTAGTTTTTATATTAGCAACTACAGATCCCCAAAAATTGCCTATTACGATTTTATCTAGATGTCAGAGATTTGATTTCAAAAGAATAATCCAAAAGGAGATTTCTAATAGACTCAAAAGGATTGTTGAATCACAAAATATAAGTTATGAACAGAAAAGCTTAGATTTAATATCAAGAATATGCGATGGTGCAATGAGAGATGCTTTAAGCATATTAGATCAGGCAATTGCAATGGGAGATAATCAAATTAAATATGAGGATTTAGTAAATATATTGGGGCTTGTGACTAATGAATACTTGTTTGATATAACTGATGCAATTATAGATAGAAACGTTGAAAAAGCAATGGTCATAACGGATAAGCTTGTATATTCAGGGAAGGATATGCAATTATTTATTAAGGATTTAATAGCTCATTTTAGAAATTTACTCATGGTAAAGGTTACAAACAATCCGGAAGAAGTTTTGGATATGTCCCTAGAAAATATATATTTGGTTAAAGAGCAGGGACGAAGAATTAGGGTAGAAGAAATAATGAGAGCTATTAGAATACTTCAGGAGGCAGAAATTAATTCAAAGGCAAGTAAGCAAAGCAGATTATATTTAGAACTAGCTATTATAAAAATGTGTAAGATAGAGTATGATACTTCGAATGAAGTTATAGTATCAAGAATAAATCAGCTTGAGGAATCGTTACAAAGTGGAAAAATACAAATGGTTCAAGTAGAAAAAACTAATGAAGATTTAAAATATGCACATAATAATACAAATTCTAAGAAAAATATAATTAATAATAGTGCAAATATTAATCGCGAAGAAAAAATAGAGGTTAATCCTAATTCATCATTAACTATAGATGATGTTGGTAGAGCATGGACTGAAATACTAGAAAAATTTAAATCGAAGAGAGCAATGATTGTTTATGCCTCAATAGTTACAGCTAAACCATATAGCTTTAAAAATGGAGTAGTTACTTTAGAGTATGACTCAATGTACGCATTTAATAAAGAGAGATTACAAAAGTTAGAGTATAGGGATATTGTAAATGCCGTATTTTCTGAAGTATTGAAAGAAAAGGTTATGGTAGATTATATCGTGAAAAAAGATAATGAGAATAAAGGTAAAGAAGAGTTGTTGAAAGAAGCAATAAACGGGGTACCATTTCAAGTATACGATGAGTAAAAATTTTTATTACAAATTGTTAGCTTTACATTGTCAATCGCTAGTTTAACTTGAGTATTACAAAAAGATGTTTTATAATTAAAAAATGAGATTCAAGAAAGAGGAGGATTTTTTTATGGCAAAAGGTGGATTTCCAGGGGGTTTCGGCGGCGGAAATATGAATAATCTTATGAAACAAGCACAGAAACTTCAAAAGCAAATGGAGGATATGCAAAAAGAGCTTGAAACAAAAGAATTTGAGGCTTCTGCAGGCGGTGGTGCCGTAGTGGTAAAAGTAACTGGTAAGAAAGAAGTAACAGCAATTAATATAAAGCCAGAAGTTGTAGATGCAGATGATGTAGAAATGCTTGAAGACTTAGTGATGAGTGCCGTTAATGAAGCATTAAGAAAAGCAGAAGAAGAAACTTCAAGTAAGATGGGTAAGCTAACAGGCGGAATGGGAATGCCAGGCGGATTATTCTAATAGATTTAAAGAACTATAACGATTATAGCATACAGAGTTGTTGGTTATCCTCAGTCTGTATGCTTTTTATAATATTTATTGAGCGTGGATATTTAATGAAATACAAGCATAAAAGGAGAAGTATAAATCATGATGGAATTTTATCCGGTAGCCATAGAGAAATTGATGGAGGAATTTGCTAAATTACCTAGTATAGGACAAAAGACAGCGCAAAGACTTACTTTACATATTCTAAACCTTCCAGATGAGGAGGTAAAAGAATTTGCAGATGCATTAGTTAAGGCAAGAGGAACAATAAAGTACTGTTCTGTATGTGGTAATTTTACAGATAAAGATCCTTGTCCGTTATGTGATAATCCAAACAGAGATAAAGGTACTATTTGTGTCGTAGAACAACCTAAGGATATTATGACAATGGAAAAAGTCAAAGAATATAACGGAGTATACCATGTATTGCATGGAAATATATCACCAATGCAAGGAAGAGGACCTCAAGATATTAGAATTAGAGAGCTTGTTACAAGAATGAATGAAGATATAAAGGAAGTAATACTTGCTACTAATCCTAATATTGAGGGAGAAGCTACAGCAATGTATATATCTAAAGTGCTTAAGCCTTTAGATGTTAAAGTTACTAGGATTGCAGCTGGAATACCAGTAGGCGGTGATTTGGACTATGCAGATGAAGTTACATTGTCTAAAGCATTAGAGGGAAGAAAAGAACTATAAGACAAAATTAAAAAATAAGGAACCTAAAATAAGTATTAGGTTCCTAGAAAAAGTGTTACATAGATGGGAGTTAGAAGTCTCTGTCTGACATGAGTGAAAAGCTTCTTATATAATATAGTATATAAAATAAATTAAATAATGTTCCTAATAGATTGGAAAATATTGAGTAAAAAGTATGTATATTTTACCCTCTGTATGGATAAAATGGTAATAAGAAGTTTTTGGAGGGATTTACATGAATAAAAAAAATATTGTAGAATACCTGATGAATAAGGCTGATGATTCAAAAATGTATGCAAAATTAATAGAAGATATGGAAATTGCAAAGATGGAAATAAATGTAGCACGTAGCATGTTTAATAATGTCAACGATGACAAGTTAATAGAGGTAGCAATTTATTCAGAAAATGTTGCGAGAAAAAGATATGACTATTTATTATCAATAGCAAGGGAAAAGGGGATAAGTGTAGGCAATAGTTATATTATAGAAAAAAATATAGAGATTGCGGAATAACTAAAGAGGGGGAAGTTAAACATGGATGGACAGTATTTGATATATGGATTGGTAGGAATAGTAGCACTATTCTTAGTAGCAAAATTATTAAAATGGCCAATAAAAATAATTATAAATGGGATAATAGGGGTTATTATATTATATGCAGTAAATTTCATACTTGCAAATCTTAGTCTTATAGGTATAAATGTTAACTTCTCATTAGCAATTAACCCGATTACAGCCCTAATAGCAGGTTTTTTTGGAGTTCCAGGTGTTATTGTATTAATTATGATTGGATTGTTTCTATAATAAAATTTATGATTTGGGATTAGAGGAATTTATAGTGTTGCAAAATTTAATATTTATAAGTTTAGTATGGCCTGTCTGCTAAGAAATATTTAATTATATTATTAGTGGACAGGCTTTATTATTTTTGAATATTTAGGTTATAATTTATTTGTTAATTGCTTAATTTTGAGTTAATATTTAATGTATAAGGATTTATTTACATTTAGTACTTAAAGTTAGAAATAAGTTAGATATTACATAATGAAAAATTAGTTAATAGCAAGCTGCTTATGATGACATCGATTAGATGATTAACTTGTAAAGAGAGGATAACAAAGTATGAAAAGGGAGTTTATTAAAAAAGTAATACTAACAGGAATAGTAACATTAACAATAACAAACATGTATTATGTATCAGCTTCTGCAAAATGGATTAATGATGCAAAAAGTAATTGGAACTGGATGGAGAATGGCGTTAAAGCTACTGGATGGAAAAGCATTGATAATAAGTGGTATTATTTTGATACAGATGGAGTAATGAGTATAGGCTGGATTAACTATAATGGAGATTGGTACTACTTATCTGACAGCGGAGAAATGAGTGTTGGCTGGAAAAACATTGATGGAAAATGGTATTATCTTAATGAAGATGGCAAAATGAGTGTTGGCTGGATTAATGATAATGGCACATGGTACTTCACAAATTCTAGTGGAGAAATGAAGACAGGCTCTGTTACAATTAACGGAAAAGTATATACGTTTTCGGATTCAGGGGCAGTAATAAATAGTAAAGATATATCTGAAGGAACACAAAATCAAACTGAATCACCGGATATAAGTAATGTACAGAGTAAAGATAATTTACGAACTGCTTATGTTTCAACTAATGATGGACCATTAAACATTAGATCAAAGGCATCCTTAACTTCAGATACAATAGGGACTTTAGATAAAGGAACAGAAGTTAAAATCCTTGATAGTGAAACAAATGGATTTTACCCTATAGTTATGAATGGACAAGAAGGATGGGTAAGCTCTAAATGGGTTAGCTTTGATAAAGCTGAAAATACTAATACTAATACGAGCACAGGCTCTAGTTCCGATAGTAATAATAATTTAGTGCCTCCACCAATTAGTGATAATGATAATAAGGACAATACTGACAATAAGAATGACACAGATAGTGATAAGGAGACAGATTTAAAGGATGATTCATTAGTTAAAGGCGTCATAAGAGATACAGCGCCAAGTTTAGACAATAAGCATTACTATTCAGATGATAACCTTTTTTATAAAATTAAATTATCACCACCATTTTCTAATGGAGGGAAGGTGATTAAAGGTAATTGTACATGGTATGCTTGGGGACGAGCTTGGGAACTCACTGGTAAAAAGCCAGATGATGCAGGATTTATCGGCAATGCATATGAGTGGTGGAATGACAATAAAAAAAGTGGAAAGTACCAATATGGTTCAGAGCCTAGAGTTGGAGCTATTGCAGTATGGAAATCTGATTTGCCGAATTCTGGGGGAAGTGGGCATGTAGCGATTGTGGAAAAAATAAGTAATGGCAAGATATATATTTCAGAATCAACTTGGAATGGAGAAGTTTTCAGATATAGAGAGATATATGAAACTGATTATTTATATGGATATATATATTTGGACAAACCTAATTTCTAAAAAATAAGGGTAGGCTTTACCTACTGATTTAGGTAAGGAAAGGAATAGCTTTTACTAACATCACATACAAGAAAAACTTTTTATACATAATGTATAGGCTATTAGATAATAAAATTTAAAATAGAGGTCTTTTTAGTAAATTCGTTGAAATGCAGAGGGAAGCGTATTAAATCTAATAACTTTATATATTACCTATTGCTATTAAAAGCTATACTGGAAGAGAGGTCAAAGAATGAAAAAATTTAAAAGATTGGGTTCTATAATAAGCTTGCTAGTATTTATGTTGGTTATGTCTCCGGCATCATATACTATGGCAGCCGCAGAAGAAGTAAACTCGAAAAATAACAACCAAGAAGTAAGACTGCAAGATGATTTTTATGATGCTATAAATGCTGATTGGCTTAACACAGCAAAAATTAAAGAAGGAGAATCATCAACCTCTACATTTGATGATGTTGAAGAAAATGTGACAAATCAGATAAAAACTATTATCGGTAATTTATTAAAGAGTAAAGATAAATACCCAGAAAATAGTGATGAGAAGAAAATAATAAATGTATATAACAACATAGTAAATGTACAAGCAAGAAATGAGGAAGGCATAAAACCAGTTCAAGGAATTTTAGATAATATTAAGAATATACAAACAATAGATGATGTTACAAAACTATGGAGTAATAAAAATATAATAAATTCAACGATAAAATTTTCTGTTGAGAGAGATATTAAAGATGTAACCACTAATATATTATATATAAGCCCCACAGGCTTAAGTCTAGGTGATGCAGATGAATACACTAATCCAACTCAGGAAACTCTTAAAAATAAGAAATTAACAGAAGATTATTATAATAAAATTTTGGTACTAAGTGGATATACTCAAGCTGAAGCAAAAATCAAGGTAGATAATATGTTTAAGTTTGAAAATATGGTAGCACAAAATATGGTGGGCAAACATGAGAGGGCACAATCATCAAATGTAATTGATGATATGTACAACATATATACCTTGGATGAGCTTAATGATTTAGCACCAAATCTAAATCTGTCAACTATTATGGGTTATTTAGGTATAGATAAAGCCAATAAAATTATTTTAGAGGACCCTAAGTGGCTGAAAGGTTTAAATAAAATCTATACTCAAGAAAATCTACCTCTTATAAAGAACTATATTGAAATAGTGAATTTGACTTATGCATCAAACTATTTAAGTGAAGCCTTTGAGAAGGCAAATAAAGAATATGCTAGTAATTTGCTTGGAGTAACCGGCTCTGTTTCAAAAGAAGAAGAGGCCATTGATTCAGTTAATTCTATGATGGGCATGGCAATAGGAAAGATTTATGCAGAGCAATATGTTCCTCAAAAAACTAAGGATGATGTAGAACAAATTACTAAGGAAATTATAGATGTTTATAAAAAGCGTATTAGCAACCTTGATTGGATGAGTAATTCAACTAAGAAAAATGCTATTGATAAGTTAGATAAATTAAAAATAAAGATAGGTTATCCTGAAGAATGGCTGGATTATTCAAATGTAGAACTTAAATCTTTTGAAGAGGGAGGTTCGCTTTTTGACAATGCAGTGGCACTTAGAACTTTTGCCATGAATAAGGTATTTGGAAGAATAAATAAGCCTGTGGATAAGAAAAAAGATGGATTTATTCCTCAAACAGTTAATGCATTTTATAGTGCAACTGAGAATTCGATTATTATACCAGGAGGAATCATACAGGGACATTTTTATAATCCAAATGAAAGTAAAGAAAAAAATCTAGGTGGAATTGGCGTTATTCTTGGACACGAAATCAGTCACGCATTTGATGATACAGGTGCTAGATATGATGCAGATGGAAATCTTAATAATTGGTGGAGTCAGGAAGATTACGATGAATTTACAAAGAGGACTGAAAAAGTAAAAGATTTTTATAGTCAAATAGAAGCAATGCCGGGGAAAAATTTAAATGGTAATCTTACTGTAGGTGAGAATATTGCTGATATTGGAGGAATGTCTTGTCTTTTAGATATATTAAATACGATGGACAAGCCAGATTATAAGGCGTTTTTTGAAAGCTATGCGGTTACTTGGCGTCAAATAACAACAAAAGAGTATGCAGAGTATGCACTGGAATCAGATGTTCACTCACCTAATAAAATTAGAGTAAATGCAGTTTTATCACAGTTTCAAAAGTTCTATGACACATATGGAATAACAGATAAGGATAGAATGTATGTTAAGCCAGAAGATAGAATTGGAATATGGTAGATGTATCTTTAATTTGACATTCACTAGCTTTGAGTTGATAATATAATAAGTATAAGGCACATGAAAATAAATAATAAGTTCCAAAGTTGCCATGGATATTTTTTATCAGGCAAGGAGGCAAGTTGGCCTCATAGCGGGCCTATTAGGTCAATTTGCCGACGCAGCATGATGGAAAATAGGTTGGCAAATGGACTTGTTATTTTTTGATTGTGCCTAAAACTAAAGGAGTAGTGATATTATTATGCCAGCCGGAAATGGAGTAAATTGCGGGGATTGCATAGAATTAAAACAAGGGAAATGTGATGGCAGGGATTTAGCTTGTCTATGTTATAAATGTCCAAGAAAATTAGCACAGTGCATGTGTGTTAAGTATTGCAGAGAAACTGAGTCAGTACTATATTTTGATGAAGATAATTAACTTTAAAGTTAATGTAGAACCTTTCCTATAAAATGTAGTATAAAATACTATTAATATACTCCTAAAGGAGTATATTAACACAAAAAATAGTCAAATGATAATATTGAAAGGCACACTATGAGGGAGTAAAATGTAATTAATACAAATCATAGATGTGCAACGAAGCATGTGTAATACTCTGTTTGAGAGGGTTACATGTGCTTTTTTATTTTAGTAGATCTTAAGGGGAAAGGAAGTTTAATTATGCGTAGTTTGGAAACCAACGATTGGATGGTAATTAACAATATTGTATATCAAATTAATTCTATAGAGGATTCTATTACTATGAGGAAAAATTTTCTTACTCAAATGGCATTGATTTTAGATTTTGATAGTGCTGATTTTTACATTGCATCAGAATTAAATAGTCATACCTTAACAAGTCCAGTATTTTATAACTACAAACCTAAAGCAGATGAGGATTATATGGATAAATATGATAGCATAGATTATAGCAGAGGTCTTATGTTTGGCGGAAAAAGTAAAGTATATAGAGAAAGTGATATTATTTCAGAACAAAAGAGAGTGGAAACAGAGTATTATAAGAAATATTTTTTGCCTAATAACTGGCATCATACATTAAATGTTATATTAGCGCATAAGAATCAATTTGTTGGTGTAGTATGTTTCTTTAGATTAAAGGGAAAAGAAGATTTTTCATATGAAGATTCTTTTGTACTGGATATGATAAAAGAACACATGGCATTTAGGTTATATCAAGACTTAAAAAATAATTCAATGGAAGATGAAAAACTATCTGTTTCCAAATGTGCAGAAATTTTTGGGTTAACTAAAAGAGAAGAATCTGTTTTGCATGAACTTATGAATGGTTTAGAAAATAATGAAATTAGTAATAAATTATGCATTACTAATAATACATTGAAAAAGCATGTATTAAATATATATAGGAAATTAGATATTAAAAATAGAGTCCAACTATTTAAAATGGTTAGAGAAAAAGAATAAATATACTCCTTTATAAGTATTTATATATTAAAAAGGATAATTAAAATGGTGTTTTTGGTCAATTGTTATAAAAAGAATTTGATAGTATATTATTCACAAGAAGTAGCAATTAGGCTAAATAGTTTATTAACTAGGAAAGGAGAGATTTTATGAAAGAAATAGTATTAATCATAAGACCTGAAAAGTTAGAAATTGTTAAAAGTATTTTAGATGAGTATCACTGTGGTGGTATGACAATTTCGACAGCAATGGGATGTGGAACTCAAAGAGGTTCTACAGAAGGTGTAAATGAAATTAAGGGATTAAAAACTACTATAAATTTATTACCCAAAATTAAGGTTGAAGCAGTAGTAGAAGATGATGTATTGGAAGATATATTTTTAGCTGTAATAGATAAAGTAGGTACTGGCAATGTCGGAGATGGTAAAATTTTTGTACGAAATATTGAACAAGCTGTTCGTATTAGAACAGGAGAAAGAGGAAGCAAGGCTTTATAAGTATAAATATTAAAATGCAAAGGTGCATGAAGATAGGATTAATCTTTATGCACTTTTTTACTTTAGTTTTTTAGAGAAACATCAAGATCATGAAAATGATATTTATTAAGAGGAGTGAGTAATATGATTAAAGGAAGTTTAAAAAAATTTATGTCAATTATAATGATAGGAGCAATAGCTACAATGAGTTTGGCAGGTTGCGGCTCAAGTACTCAAACTGCTTCTAATGGAAGTTCAAGCGCAAACTCTAGTGGAAGCAAAGAATTAAATGTTATATGCTGGTCAGAATATTTGCCAGATGAGGTATTAAAGGGATTTGAAGAAAAGTACGGAGTCACTGTGAATATGACTACATTTACTGATCCAGATGAAATGCTTGCAAAGGTTAAATCAGGTAGTAAAGGCACATATGATATGATCATAGGTCCAGCACAAGATATTCAAATATTAAAATCACAAGATTTGATTCAAAAATTAGATACAAGTAAAATAGAGAATTTCAAAAACATTGATGAACAATATCTGCATGAAGCTAATGATCCTAAAAATGAATATAGTATTCCTTATTTAGGTACAAGCATTCTCATTGCAGTTAATACAGATAAAATTAAAGATAATATTAAATCGTACAAAGATTTATTAAATCCTAAATATAAAGATACAATGGTTGTTGTTGAAGATGCAAGACCAATTGTCGGTATTGGATTAATGGCAAATGGATATAAGATAAATGATACAAGTGATGAGGGTTTAAAGAAAGCAGAAGATTATCTAACACAATTAAAACCAAATATTCATGCATTTAATGGTGATAGTCCAAAAACATTATTGTTAAATGGTGAATGCTCATTAGGCCTTGTTTATGGTGGTGAATGTGCGTTAGCAGCAAAAGAAAATCCAGCAATTAAAGTAGTATATCCAGAAGAAGGTATTTACTTTACATTTGATATGATGATGAAAACAAATGGAGCTAAGAATTCTGAAAACGCAGATTTATTAATGAACTATATTTTAGATCCAGAAGTAAGTGCTACTATTTCAAAGACTTTCCCATATGTTAATCCTAATAAGGCAGCTAGAGATGTTTTAGGAGATGAATTTAAAAACAATAATATTGTGAATATACCAGAAGCAGAAATGAAAAAGAGTCAAGGGCTACAAGATATAGGAGAGAATGTATCTAAAATAACTGATTTATGGACTAGATTTAAAGGCTAGATTACAAAATTTAAAAACTTTGGAGGGGATGAAATGTCTGAGGTCATCGTAAAAATAGAGAATGTAAATAAAAAATATGGGGATAATCATGTAGTTCGAGACCTATTCATTGAAATAAAGCAAGGTGAGTTTTTAACTATGCTTGGCCCCTCAGGTTGTGGGAAAACCACGACCTTGAGGATGATAGCAGGTTTTGAAACACCTACAAGCGGAAATATTTATATTGAAGGTGAAGAAGTTCAAAATAATGAACCATATGAGCGTGAAGTAAATACAGTTTTTCAAAACTATGCTTTGTTTCCTCACATGACTATTTATGATAATTTAGCTTTTGGATTAACAGTAAAGAAGGTCAACAAAGCAGAAATTAAAAAACGTGTTACTGAAATCCTTGAGCTAGTACAATTAGTAGGTTTTGAAAATAGAAAGCCTGATCAATTATCAGGTGGTCAAAAGCAAAGAGTTGCAATAGGAAGAGCTCTTATAAATAGGCCGAAGGTATTATTATTAGATGAACCATTAGGAGCTTTAGACTTAAAGTTAAGAAAGCAAATGCAATTTGAATTAAAACGCCTCCAAAAGAAATTAGGTATTACATTTGTTTATGTTACTCACGACCAAGAAGAGGCACTTACAATGAGTGATAGAATTGCAATTATGTATGGAGGTGACCTAGAACAAATAGGAACACCAAAAGAAATTTATGAAAAACCAAAATCTAAATTTGTTGCAGATTTTATTGGAGAATCGAATATTTTTTACGGAGTTGCAAATAAGTTAGAAAATGACGTGTTAAAAGTGAAATTAGAAACTGGAGATGCGTTGGCATTAGATTCACAAATAGAAGATAATGAAATAATTTATGTTTTGGTAAGACCAGAAAATATAAAGCTATCTAAAGAGCCGATGGAAGGATTTACACTTGTGGGGAAAGTAAAAGAACATGTTTATATTGGAAATGTGAATAAAACAATTATTGTTCTTCCAACAGGTATGGAAGTTAAAATGAATACTAATCCAAAAGTGGAATTATTGCCAGTAGGCACAGAAGTATGTGTGTATTGGGAAAAAGAAGATTCAGTGGTCATTAAATCGCAAAGCCAGGAAGTCTTCAATGTTATAGATAACCCTGTATTTACAGCAGAAGAACAAGTGAAATAAGGAGGTATTTAGATGAGCAACAAAAAGAAAATAAACTTACCTCTTATTACGACAGTAGGACCAGTCTCAGCATGGATGATTTTATTGGTAGCTATTCCTTTTGTTTATGTATTTATTATGAGTTTTATGAATAAAGGGGCTTATGGAGGAGTTGTAATTGGATTTACTTTAAACAACTTTATACAAGTATTTGATCCACTATATTTAAAAGTTTTTGGTGAATCTCTTTTGATTTCAGCTTTTACAACTATAATATGTATATTTATAGCCTACCCATTTACCTATTTTATAGCTCAAAAACCAACTATAAAAAAGACAGTATTTATGGCTATGGTAATAGTACCATTCTTGGTAAGTTCTCTAATTAGACTTTTTGGATGGATTAATTTGCTTCGTAAAGATGGAATAATTAATTCAGCGTTATTGAAGTTTGGAATAATTCATGAACCGCTTCAACTGGTATACAATACCACAGGAGTTATGATAGGTCTTGTATATATGTTGTTACCGTTTATGATTTTACCATTATATAGTTCAATAGAAAAATTAGACAAGTCTCTTTTAGAAGCTTGTAATGATTTAGGTGCAAAACCTACTACTGCGTTTTTAAAAGTTACTTTGCCACTTACAATGCCAGGAATCTTTGCAGGGAGTATTTTAGTATTTATTCCGGCACTAGGATATTTCTTTGTTACTGATTTACTTGGTGGAAGTAAAACACAGGTAATTGGTAATATTATTAGAACTCAATTTATAACAGCTAGAAATTGGCCATTAGGTTCAGCAATTTCGATTTTCTTAATTATAATTACCCTAATACTTGTATGGCTGTATCAAAAATCTGGTGGTAATATGGATGATTTAGGAGGGATGTAAAATGACAAAGGCACGGAAAAAAAATATATCTGAAATATTTAAAAATATTTATATTTATCTTGTTTTCTTATTTTTATATCTTCCTATCTTCTATGTAATTATTTTTTCATTCAATACTTCAAAGTTAAATATTACTTTCGAAAGTTTTACTTTTCAGTGGTATGGAAGTTTCTTTAAGAATAGAACCCTCATGGAAGCACTTACAAATACTTTAATTATCGGCGCCTTAAGTACTGTTGTTTCAACTGTTATAGGAACCGTTGGTGCCATTGGATTAAGTAAATATAGATTTAGGGGAAGAAATTTAATAGATAAACTACTATATATTCCTATAGTAATTCCAGAAGTTGTACTTGGTATTGCATTACTTTCTGTATACTCAGTTTTAAGCATTCCTTTAGGAATTATAAGCATTACCTTATCTCATATTACCTTTAGTATTCCTTTTGTTGTAATAACAGTTAGAGCCAGACTTGCTGGATTTGATAGATTTTTAGAAGAAGCAGCCATGGATTTGGGTGCAAACCGTGTAGTTACCTTTTGGAGAGTAACTCTTCCAATTATAATGCCAGGAGTTTTATCTGGGGCAATGTTAGCATTCTCGTTATCTATTGATGATGTTGTAATCAGCTTCTTTACAACTGGACCAGGAAGTACCACTTTACCGCTCAAGATTTTCTCAATGGTAAAGACAGGAGTAACACCTGAGGTAAATGCTTTATCTACAGTAATAATGCTTGTAACCATAATAATTATAATTATAAATACTGCATTTCAAGTTAAAAAACTAAAAGCTAATAAAATATAAAGGCTTTGTAATTGCAAGAAAAGGATGAATTAATAATGAAATATGATGTTGTTATTAAGAAGGGTACTATAATAGATCCTAAAAGTAAAAGGAGTACTGTGGCCAGTCTTGGAATTCTAAATGGAAAAATAAGCGTTATAACAAGAGAGGATATAGAGGGAAATAGTGAAATAGATGTTAGAGGGAAAATAGTATGTCCAGGAATTATAGATATTCATGCTCATGTAGAAGGCAATTTAGATTGTGCAAAGGTAATGGCTGCTATGGGAGTCACTACAGTATACAATGGAAATTGTGGAATGTCTCCAGAAAACATGGAGGAATTCTATAAGAAATATGATAATTTTTTAATTAATCAGATTGAACAAGTTGGACATACGTCTCTAAGAGAACAAGTTGGAGTTACTGATCGATACAAAGCGTCAAGCGATGAAGAAATTGAAAAAATGAAAGTTATCCTTGAAAAGGTATTTAATTTTGGAGTAAGCGGACTATCATTTGGGCTTGAATATGTACCAGGAAGCTCATTAAAAGAGGTTCTAGAACTATCCAAAGTTGCAGCTAAATATGGGAAATTAGTATCTATTCATACGAGATCAGATTGCTATGGTGGTCTTTCATCCTTAAGAGAAGCAATTGATATAACTAGAAGAACTGGTTCAGCAGTAAATATCTCACATTTAACTTATCAATTTGGAATGGGAATGGCTACAGAGGCACTGCATATGATTGATGAAGCCTTAGCAGAAGGGTTGGATATATCAGTAGATAGTGGATTATATAGCGGCTTTGCAACAGCCATTGGAAGTGCCGTTTACGATGAAGGCTGCGTGGAAAAATGGGGATGTGATTATAGCAGTTTAATAGCTGGAACTGGTAAATATAGAGGTCAGAGATTAACAAAAGAAATGTATGAAGAGCTTAGACGAGATTATCCTGATGATACAGGAATAGGTATGGTAGGCGAAGAGTATGAAGTATTTGAAATTTTAGAAAAACCTTATGTAATGGTTTGTACAGATGCAGGCACATTATATGATAGCGGAATACCAGGTCATCCTCAGGATGCAGGCACATATCCTAAATTTTTTAGAACTATGGTAAGAGAACAGCATAGAATCACATTAATGGAAGCCATTATACGCTGCACTTATATGCCAGCAAAACGTTTAGGGTTAAACAATAAAGGTACAATCGAAGTAGGAGCAGATGCAGATATCTTAATTTTCGATGCAAAAATTATAGAAGACAAGGCGGATTATCCTTGCTTTGGAGCTACAGATGCAAGGCCGGAGGGAATTGAATATGTATTTGTCAATGGAGTTATGACTGTGAAAGGAAAAGAAATATTGGATGTAAACGCAGGAAGAACTATTAAAGATAAATGTGAGTTATGGAGATGGGAATAGAAGTTAAATGTTAACTAAATAAATTGAGAGGAAGAGATATTATGGAAATTAAAAAAATGTATATTAATGGAGAGTGGGTAGAAGCAATTTCTAAGAAAACAAGAGACGTTATAAATCCGGCTAATGGACAAGTGATTGCAAAAACAACTGAAGGTGGAATTGAAGATACTAAACTAGCAATAGCAGCGGCAAAAGAATCATTTTATAGAAAAGGCGAATGGAGAAGAATGAATGCGCAGGCTCGTGCAGATATACTTTTGCAGATTGCAGATAAGATAGCAGAAAAGAGAGATAAGTTTGCAATGCTTGATACTATAGATAATGGTAAACCACTTCGTGAGGCAGAAGGGGATATCGATGATGGAATTCATTGTTTTAGATATTATGCAGGGTTAATCACAAAGCCATATGGAGGAGTTTATGATGTAAATGATGGATTTGGAGAAATGCATTCATATACTGTTCATGAAGCAGTAGGTGTATGCGGACAAATTACTCCATGGAATTACCCATTTTTAATGGCTGTATGGAAGTTGGCACCAGCAATAGCAGCAGGAAACAGTGTTGTATTCAAGCCAAGTTCAAATACACCACTATCAACTATTGCATTATTTGAAGTATTTGATGAAATAGGCCTTCCAAAAGGGTGCGTAAATTTAGTATTAGGATCAGGTGGAACTGTAGGACAGGAAATAGCTGAAAGTAAAGATGTAGATATGGTTACTTTCACAGGAAGCACAGAAGTAGGACAAGGTATTGCTAAAGCAGCGGTAGGCAATCTTAAGAAGGTTGGATTAGAGCTTGGTGGAAAATCGCCTAATATTATTTTTGCGGATGCAGATTTTGAAGGTGCTGTAGAATGGGCAATGGTTGGTATTTTCTTTAATCAAGGTGAAGTTTGCTCAGCAGGTTCACGTATTATTATCGAGGAATCAATTAAGGATAAATTTGTGGCACGTCTTGCAGAAAAAGCAAATGCTATGACTATAGGTAACCCAGTAAATAATCCTGATATGGGGCCATTAGTTTCAAAGGAGCATATGGAAACAGTATTAAGATATATAGAGATAGGTAAAAAAGAAGGCGCAACCCTAGTTTGTGGTGGCGAAAGATATACAGAAGGAGAATGTGCAGAAGGCTATTATGTGAGACCAACTATATTTGATAACTGTACTTCAGATATGACTATTGTAAAAGAAGAAATCTTTGGACCTGTTGTAACAATTCAAACATTTAATACAGAAGAAGAGGCTATAGCTTTAGCTAATGATACAGTATATGGTTTGGCGGGTGCAGTCTTCACATCTAATGGAACAAGAGCACTAAAAGTGATAAAAGAGATTCGCGCAGGAATTACATGGGTTAACTGTTACAACCCAACCTTTAATGAAGCACCATGGGGTGGTTATAAAATGAGTGGGTATGGAAGAGAATTGGGAGTGCATGGATTAGAAGAATATCAAGAAATAAAACAAATAAATATTAATTTGACACCAGGTCCAATTGGCTGGTACGAACACTAAATAAAGGTATTGTGAAGAACTTAAAGTAAAGCAATAAACAACCGAAATAGAATACATATATGTTCCTCAGGACTATGAAAAATTTCGCTTAGCATATCTAAACTGAAAGTTGCGCCCACTTCTGCATGTTCCTGTGGCAAGCACAGGACAAGCAAAAGTGGAACAACTTCCCGTTAAGATATACAGCAGCTCATTTTTCAATGCCTGCTCCACATATATGTATTCTATTTCTTTGTTTTGTTGTTACTCTAAGTTTTTTTAAAGATACCTATATAAAGAGTAACTGTTCTTCACAATACCTTACAAGTGTGTTTATTCTCTAAATTTTAACAAGTTCCATTTAGTAGATACATCAAATTTGCGATATAAATTCTGAATATGTTTTTTTAGGGTATATCCACTTATACAAAGCTTGTCTGCAATTTGATCATTGTCCATATCCTGAAAAATTAATTGCAAAACTTCCACTTCACGGTTTGTAAGATTATATTGTGCAGCAAGATTTGCTATTGAATAGGATTTGCTAGAAGAATTTTTTGAATCCTTTGTATAATAATCGTAAAAACGAAGATTTAGATGGTCACTAAAAGCTTTTACAATAAACATTTCATCAGAATTAAAATCTCCTTCTTCTTTTTTACGATAAATTGTAACCACTCCTAAGAACAAATCATTATATACAAGGTTTAATTGCAGCGAGTAATGGAGCCCGAATGGTTCGTAGCACTTTTTATAAAGCGCTGTTTTCACTCGTTCTTCTTCAGGCATCAAATCGCTTTCACGAATAAGAAGACATTGACCGCTAAGCATTATCCAACGGGTATAGTCTTCATCCTCATTCAAAAGATAATTCTTTTCGGTTTGTGAATAGACCTCGGGTACACAAATAGGATCACAAAGTAAGTTTTTAGAAGCTGTATGATCGGCCATTAAGATGCTCGAAGCTGTGTTAGGAATTAGCATTTTTAGCAGATTTAAGAACGTAATTTTCATGGTATCAAAATCAGGAATGTTATATATCTGATAAATTATATTGTTTATTAAGAGAAATTCATTATTTTGCATATAAATACCTCTCTATAATTATATATTATGTTAAAATAAATATGTCACTTGATATGAACAATGATGTTCATTAAGAACAGTGTATCATAAACCAATTAGATTGTATATATTTGCATCAATGCTTAAATATTAGGAGTTGTAGGCACTATATAAGAAAAAAGGTACTTATAAAGTAGTATTAGTACTCCTAAAATAATGCAATAACCATACGTTAAGAGAATTGTCTTCATTGGCTGATTTATCTTATAATAGAATCAATAAAAGAAATAGATTAAATACGACGGCGTATTACTGATTTAGGAATCAATGTAATGCGTCGTTTTAATTTTAGAAAGGAAGTATACTATTATGGGAGAAAAAGCAAAAGTTATTGAAGATTTAAAGAAAGTCATAGGATATATTAAAAGTGATGAATTAACAAATGATGATAAGGAACAAATTACAAAGGATACAATAAATTATTTTGATAATTATGTAAGTCCAGGCTGGCTTAAATACAGAAAATCGGTATCAACTAATGCAGCAGTTGTAGAATGGACAGATGAGGGATCTTACTGTACAGGTTTATATGGAGAAAAGTTTATCGATTGTTTAGGTGGATTTGGAATTTATACATGTGGACATAGAAACGAGGAGATACTCGATGTTGTAAAGGCGCAACTAGATCACCAAGCATTGCATTCGCAAGAATTATTAGATCCATTAAGAGGGTATCTTGCAAAAGCAGTTGCTGATATTACTCCTGGAGATTTAGAATACTGTTTCTTTACTAATGGAGGAGCAGAAGCTGTAGAAATGGCATTAAAACTTGCAAGAATAGCTACAGGCGGAAGATGGTATATTTCAACAGTAGGAGCTTTTCATGGTAAATCAATGGGCGCTGTTTCAATGGGTGGTAAGAACACATATAGAGTACCTTATACACCAATGGTGCAACAAGTGCAGCATGTTGAATATGGTAATGCAGAAGATATGAGAAAGGCAATAAGAAATCTTTACGCAGTTGGGGAAAAAGTTGCAGCTGTTATATTAGAACCAATACAAGGTGAAGCTGGAATTATTATTCCACCGGAAGGGTATCTACAAGAAGTACGTGAAATATGTGATGAATATGGAGTAGCATTAATATTTGATGAAATTCAAACTGGTATGGGTAGAACTGGAACAATGTGGAGATGTGAAGCAGAAGGGGTAACGCCTGATATTATGACTTTTGGTAAAGCTTTTGGCGGTGGAATAATGCCAATAACAGGAATCATATGCAGACCTAAAATGTGGACACAAGAATTAATAGACAATCCATGGTTATTAGGATCACCAACTTTTGGTGGAAACCCAGTTTGCTGCTCGGCAGCACTTGCAACAATAAAATACATGTTAGAAAATGATGTCCCTGGACAATGTAAAGAAAAAGGGGAATATTTAAAAGCTGAGTTAGAGAGCTTATGGAAAAAGTA
The DNA here is from genome assembly GCA_021781745.1 of Bacillota bacterium. Taxonomy (GTDB): domain Bacteria; phylum Bacillota; class Clostridia; order Clostridiales; family Clostridiaceae; genus Clostridium. Next base: position 45,517 of record JAJXWH010000014.1, read on the forward strand.
TCCTACAGTTATTAATGAAGTAAGAGGTACTGGATTGATGCTTGCAGTGGAATTTTGTGAAAGTGATATAGGATACTCAGTTGCTAAAGGCTTGTTTAAAAGAGGCGTTATGACTGCAGGAACTTTAGTTAATGCTAAGTGTGTTCGTTTTGAGCCAGCGGCTGTTATTTCAAAAGAGGACATGGATAATGTAATTGAAAGAATGGATGCAGCACTAGAAGATACTAGAAAAGAATTTAATTTATAAAAGCAAAGATGCTATATACCTATGTATAGCATCTTTTTTTAATGAGGAGGGGATATATATTTATGAAACAACTAATTCTGAACCCTACAATATACAAATATGATGACTGCAAAACTTTTTGTAAGGAATTCCGTATTGGAAAAGATGATTTGGTAATTACAAATAAAAGGATTTATGATGATTACCTGAAATCTAATGTAAATGAAGCTGCTGTTTTGTTCAGAGAAAACTATGGAAGTGGTGAGCCTTCAGATGAGATGGTTGAGGCTATGTATGAAAATATTAAGAGGATATCTTATGAGAGGGTTATCGCCATTGGGGGAGGGTCTATTCTCGATATAGGAAAATTATTTGCTTTAAAAAATATTTCACCAGCTATAGATTTGTTTGATCATAAGGTAGAAATTATAAAGGAAAAAGAACTGATTTTAGTGCCAACTACATGCGGTACTGGAAGCGAAGTTACAAATATTTCAATCTTAGAATTAAAGAAAAGAAATACTAAAATGGGACTAGCGACAGACGAATTGTATGCTGATAGTGCTGTTATGATACCAGAATTACTACAGTGTTTGCCATTTGATGTGTTTGCAACTAGTTCAATAGATGCATTTATTCACGCAATAGAATCATATTTATCGCCTAAAGCAACCGCACATACAAAGCTTTTTTCTATAAAAGCAATGGAGATAATACTTAAAGGTTACACAAAGATTAAAGAAGAAGGAAAGGATGCAAGTAAAGAGATATTAGATGATTTTCTTTTAGCGAGTAATTATGCTGGAATTGCATTTGGAAATGCAGGATGTGCAGCAGTTCATGCAATGAGTTATCCGTTAAGTGCAGCATATCATGTACCCCATGGAGAAGCTAACTATGTTATGTTTACAGAAATATTTAAAGTGTATCAAAAAATTAATCCAGATGGGGAAATTAAAGAACTGAATAAATTCTTAGCTTCCCTACTGAAATGTACTGAGGATAGGGTTTATGAATATATAGAAAATTTATTAAATAATTTAATTACAAAGAAGTCTCTATCTGAATATGGGGTTAGCAAAGGAGAATTATCAGTGTTTACAGATAGTGTAATTGAAAAACAGCAAAGATTAATGGTTAACAATTATATAGAATTAGATAGGGATCAAGTTTATGATATATATAGGACATTATATAAAAAATTTAATTCAGAGCAATAAAGTCTTGAATTGAGACTAAATAAGTAGTAGAATAAAACAAATGAGTTTTAAGCATATATAATATATATTGCAAATTAAGAAATAAAAAAGTTATAATTGTTATAAGGTATTGCAAAATTTAAAAGTTATTTGAAAATATAGTAAAGTTTAGATTTATGCTTTTTTTTAGGTCTATAATTCAGATGGTTTTAATAGGATATATATTTTGTATGCATCGTAATATTTATTATGGAAATAGAGAAATATGCATTTAACTCTAATAAAAGATAAAAAATAATAAGTAATAAGCAGATTTAATTTAAGGGGGATTTATAAAATGATTAGAGTATTAACAAACGATGGATTAGAAAGTGCAGCGATTGAATCATTAAGAGCATTAGGAGCAGAAGTTGTTAACGAACATATTGATCAAGATGTATTAGGAGAAAAATTAAAGGATTTTGATGCAATAGTTATAAGATCAGCTACTAAGCTTACTTCTGACGTATTTGCAGTAGAAAAAGGTGGAAACTTAAAATTAGCTATAAGAGCTGGTGTAGGAATAGATAATATAGATATTCCTGCTGGGGAAGCTGCAGGGGTTACAGTAAGAAATACTCCAGCTGCTAGTTCAGATTCAGTTGCAGAACTTGCAATTGGTCATATGTTTGCACTTGCAAGATTTATTGCTATATCTAACTATACTATGAGAAATGGTGAATGGAATAAAAAGAAATATGAAGGAACTGAAATTGCAGGTAAAACACTTGGAATTGTTGGTATGGGCAGAATAGGTCAATCTTTAGCTAAAAAGGCTACAGCTTTAGGCATGAAGGTTGTATATTATACAATTGAAGGAAAGCATGATGATTTAGCTTATGATTTTGTTTCATTAGAAGAAGTATTGAAGACTTCAGATTTTATCTCTCTTCACGTTCCATACGATAAAGCAGCTGGTTCATTAATAGGAAAGAAAGAATTAGAATTAATGAAGAATACAGCATATCTTATTAACTGTGCTAGAGGTAAAGTTGTTGATGAGGCAGCATTAATAGAAGCTCTTGATAATGGAGAAATTGCTGGAGCAGGTATTGACGTATTCGAGGAAGAACCAACTAAAAATGAAAAGTTAGTTAATCATCCAAAAGTTAGTGCTACACCACATATTGGAGCTGCAACTGCAGAAGCTCAAACAAGAATAGGTGAGGAAGTAGTTTCAATAATTAAAGAATTCTTTAAGTTATAATTATTTAGGAGGAATTTTTCAATGGCAGTAGTTAAGGCATTTAAGGGAATAAGGCCGGTTAAGGAATTAGCTTCAAAAATAGCTGCTTTACCTTATGATGTAATGAATAGTGATGAAGCAAGAGAAATGGTAGTTGGAAATTCACACTCATTTCTTCATGTTGATAGACCAGAAATAGATTTAGACCCATCAATAGATATACATGATCCTAAGGTATATGAAAAGGCTAGAGAAAATCTTGATAGAATGATAGCGGATGGAGAATTCATTCAAGATGAAAAGCCTTGTCTTTACATATATAGACAAATAATGAATGGAAGATCTCAAACAGGGATAGTATTTTGTGCATCAATTGATGATTATATGAATAATGTTATAAAAAAGCATGAATTTACTAGAGCAGATAAGGAACAGGATAGAATTAACCATGTTGATTATTGTGATGCAAATACTGGACCTATCTTCTTAACATATAAGGAAGATCAAATTGCTTCTGAAATAATTGATGCTTGGATTCAAAATGAAAGTAAAAGAAAGCCAGTATATAATTTTGTGGCTGAAGATGGAATCACTCATATTGTTTGGGTTATAGATAATGATATTATTATAAGTGAATTAATAGATTTATTTAAAGAAATAGATTATCTATATATTGCTGATGGTCACCATAGATCAGCATCTGCAGTAAAGGTTGGGTTAAAGAGAAGAGCTGAGAATCCTAATTATACTGGAGACGAAGAATTTAACTATTTCCTAGCGGTTGCATTCCCAGATAATGATTTAATGGTTATGGATTATAATAGAGTAGTTAAAGACTTAAATGGTTTAACTAAAGATGAATTAATCGAAGAGCTTAAGGAAAAATTTATCGTGAAAGAATCAACTAGTGAAGAGCCGGTAAAACCAGCTAAAAAGCATACATTTGGAATGTATGTAGAGGAAAAGTGGTATTTACTAGAAGCTAAGGACGGGATCTATAATGCTGAAGATCCAATAGATAGTCTTGATGTTGCAATACTTCAAAACAACGTTTTAACTCCTATTTTAGGAATTGAAGATGTAAGAACTTCAGATAGAATAGATTTTATTGGTGGAATTAGAGGGCTTAAGGAGCTTGAAAGAAGAGTTCATACTGATATGAAGATAGCATTTTCAATGTATCCTACTGAAGTTAGTGACATAATGAGTGTTGCCGATATTGGAGAAGTAATGCCACCAAAATCAACTTGGTTCGAACCAAAGCTTAGAAGTGGATTATTTGTTCATAAATTAAAATAATTGTCTCCGTCAAAAAAAGATTAACTAAGAAATAAAAAAGATTGACTACGTGGCGGAGCAGTAAAAAAGAGAACAAAAAGAGAATAAAAGAGAGAGCATAAAAGCGAGAAGAACACAGCCTTCGGGTCGGTTTTCTTAATTCGAATTTATGCTCTTTTTTTCGTTCATTTTACAGGCTCTTTTTAGTTTTTATTCAATTTTCCTTCATTATATATAGTCATACTTTTTTTAACGGCTCTTTCCTGGCTACTGTCCTTGTAGTAGTAATGGTGAGACTTCAGAGGCTTATTACCAATTCCTTGCTTTATGCAATCTTTTTTTTACAGGAACATAGTTAGAATTTAAATTATGAATTAAAAAATGATTAGAGATAATGAAGAGTGAATAAGAGAAAAATATTTATTTCCATAAATAGTGCTGAGAACTGTTGATATAAGGGATGTAGGAGTTTTTATATCATCAAATAGATGGAGTTATTATTTGGAAGTGAGAAGTATAAAATAAAAAAGATTGATTATAGCAAAATATAGAATAAATATCGCAAAAGAAAGCTTAAATATTGTAAAAAATAGATTGACCATTAGATAAAAAAGATTGGACGAAGTAAAAGAATGATTAACTAAAAATAATAAAGATTGCATGAACGAAAACAAAGTTTACCTATAAATTTAAAAAAAATAGGTGAATAAAAAAATGTATAATTTTTTTATAAATTTTCTTAAATAATATTAATTTCAAGATACACTTTTATTGTATTAAAAAGAACAAATAGTTTATAAAAATATTTTTTTAGGAGAGATAAGTATGTTAAAAGGTCCAAAACGTTTTGTTAAATGTGAAGGTATGAATCATTATAAGGTAGATATTAATAATGGAGAGCGTACAATCTACTTTTGGTCAGACGCTCCAAGGAAAGTAACAAAAGTGTTGTTAATAGTTTGGTTTAAACACTTAGGAAAGAGTGGAGACTATAGTACAATGCATGAGTTGTTTGAAGAATGTAACTATAGAATGAAAGATAGCAATGATGAAATAGAGAGATATATAAATTTAACTTTGGATGAAGTAACTTTGTAAGATAGTAAACTATATTAAAATGGTTTATAAAAGATAATTTTAAGAAATAAATAAACTTAAGGAAATCTATATTGTTTATTAATAATATAGATAGTGATAATTAATAAATTTAATAAGTAGGATCTGAAATATTTAGAAGAAATAATAGTCGAGAATAACGTAAAACATATTAAAGGGGATTTGTCTCCTAATGATTTGAAGAAGCATAGAGATAGATTAATTCATTTTTATCAAAAGAATTGATATGAAATTAGAGATAATAAAATATATAAAAGTATCTAAAATTTAATAATGATTTAAATATATGAAATATTAAAAGCGTTGATTTTAATGGAACTCAAAATAAATATAACATCGAAAAAGAAGAATTCTATGGAAATTAGGATTCTTCTTTTTTATTCATGATAAGATTTGAGTCGATATAAAAATGTGATTAGCGCATAATTAGATGAAAAATTTGGAAGTATTAAAATGGTTTCACAATGATTTTATGGGGTTAAATATAGATTATGATTAAGTTAACAAATAAAAAAATAGGAACAGTTGAACTTTACAGAATAAAACTTCGTGAAAATGAATTATTAGAGAATAATACTAATTTAGCCCAAGAACAGTTTGAAATATTTCAATGTATATGTTCATATAAGAATTCTGATGGACTTGCATAAGAAATTTTCTTAGCAGAAAAATATCATCTTATTTATAAATGTTTAAAGGAGCAGATATTATGATAAAAACATTTTTTATAAAAAAGATAAAAAGAAAATAATATATATGTTGCGATTGGTATTCTACGTTCTATTTCTATGTATTTGCTTTGTATATAAACTTCTTGGATGTAATTTTATTATTGCAACATATATATTATAGATTGACAAATCGAATAAAAAGGAATAATATACTCATATAACCATATGAGTATATAAGTATTGGATTAAAATGTATATTAACAAAAGGAAGTGGAAAAATGTATAAACTAACGGATTTATTTAAAGTACTATCAGATGAAACAAGGTTACGAATCTTAGTACTGTTGTATAATAAAGAACTATGTGTTTGTCAATTACAAGGTATATTAGAAGAGGACTCACAACCTAAGATTTCAAAGCACTTAGCAAAACTTAGAGATATGGGTTTTGTAAAAGATGAGAGAAAAGAAAAATTTATATTTTACTATTTAACTGATAATCAAGTGCTAAAGGATATTTTGAAAGATATAATAGAGAATTCTAATGAGTATGAAGTAATTAAAGATGATTTAGGAAGATTAAAATATGCCGATGAAATTATGGAACGAAAAATGTGTGAAATAAAAAAATAAAGAGGTACAGAATTGCTGGTTGGGATTTAATTTCTTTGGATATATGTTTATATAAATCTAGAGAAATATAAAAATATAAGAAATTAAAAGGAGTTGGATTAAAATGATAATTAAAATTTTAGGAACAGGATGTCCAAATTGTAAGAAATTAGAGGCAAATGCTATAAAGGCAGCAGAAGAATTAGGAGCAGATGCTGCTATTGAGAAAGTCACTGATATGAAAGATATTATGGGATATGGAGTTATGAGAACACCAGCCATAGTAATTAATGAAAAAGTTAAAATGTATGGCAAGATTTGTACAGTTGATGAAATCAAAAAATATATAAATGACGAAAGATAAAAAGATATATTAAAATTGGACTTAAACCTAAATTATTAGGTTCAAGTCCAATAATTGCAAATAATACATAAAGATACAGTTAAGGAGGGATTTTATGTTTACACCAGTACAAATGTTTGCAGATTGGCTTGTCTATAATGTTTTCGGTATTGCTAAAGATAGTAGTCTTGGAAGTGCTTTGAATTTCTTTGTATTTGATAGTATAAAGATATTTATATTGTTATTAATAATAATTTATGCAATCACGTTTATAAGAAGTTTCTTTCCACCTGAAAAAACGAGAAAAATACTTGCTAAAAATAAGGGGAGCGCTTTTGTTGGACATGTTCTTGCAGCACTTCTTGGAATAGTAACACCTTTTTGTTCTTGCTCAGCAGTTCCACTTTTTATAGGATTTGTGGAAGCAGGAGTGCCGCTTGGGGTAACATTTTCATATTTAATAGCAGCTCCAATGGTAAATGAAGTTGCACTTGGAATGTTATATGGCTTGTTTGGATGGAAAATAGCTCTTATATATATAGCATCAGGAGAAATCATAGCAATAGTAAGTGGAATCATTTTAGGAAAGATGAAACTTGAAAAGTATGTTGAAGGTTATGTTTATGAAATAAAGGTAAATTCCGATTTAGATTTACCAGATCCAACAATGAAGGAAAGACTAATGGATTCTTGGACTTTTACAAGAGATTTGATTAAGAAAATATGGATATATGTAATAATAGGTATTGCAATAGGTGGCGTAATGCATGGCTGGATTCCAGCAGGAGCGCTTGCACAGTATGCTGGTAAAGATAATCCATTTGCAGTATTTGTTGCAGTAGCAATAGGAGTACCACTTTATTCAAATGCAGCAGGGGTTATTCCACTTGTTAGTGAACTTACAAGAGCAGGAGTAGCTACAGGAACAGCACTTGCATTTATGATGGCTGTTACTGCATTAAGTTTACCTGAAATGATTCTATTAAGAAGAGTATTAAAACCTAAACTACTTGCAATATTTGTGTCTATAGTTGGGCTTGGAATTGTATTTACAGGGTATATGTTTAACTTTTTAATTGTATAATTTATTCAAAATATCAATATAAAGTAAAATTGCAAATGAAAAATATACTATATATTTAAAGTCAGGCAAGGCAGTAAATTTTATTTATAGCTTATTATTAATTTAAGCTGAACCTTGTTTTAAGGTTAAATAGATAAAAATACTGACTTGCTATTTTTTAAAACATGACTTTACTAAGATATAATGGAGGGAATTTTAACATGGAAAATGAGAATATAAATAAAAATAGCATTATTTTGTTATTAGGTTTAGCAGGATTTATAGTTATGGCAGATAACTGGGTAGTATCACCTATACTACCTGCCGTAGCTAAAAATTTAAACATTGATATAGCAAAAGCAGGTCTGCTTATTACTGCATACATGATTCCATTTGGAATATTTCAAATAATATTTGGACCAATAGCAGATAGATATGGTAAAAAACAAGTTATAACTTTTTCTATAATTATGTTTACAATTGCAACTGGTCTATGTGCATTAGGATCCTCACTAACTAATCTAGCAATTTACAGAGCACTTACAGGAATTTTTGCAGCATCAGTAATGCCAATTTCACTTGCACTTATAGGAGATATATTTCCTATGGAAAAAAGGCAACAAGCAATTGGAACATTTATGGGAATATCATTTTTAGGGCAAGGCTTAAGCATGGCAATGGGAGGAACTATGGCATTCTTTTTGAACTGGAGAGGTGTATTTATAGCATATGCAGTACTTTCTTTAATACCAACAGTACTTTTAATAGCTAATTATAAAAAACTGCCATCAGAAAAAAATCCTAATAGTGAAATATTAAAACCATACTTTAGACTTTTATCTAATTCAAATAGCTTATTTACTTATTTTATAGTTTTACTTGAAGGAATATTTATAGTAGGAAGTTTTTCATATACAGGTTCATATATAGCTAAAACTTATAATTTTAATTATTTTAGCATAGGTATGATATTAACTGCTTTTGGAATAATGTCTGTTATAGGAGGAAGGTTAAGTGGAAAATTAGCTAATAAGCTTGGTCAGAAAAAAGTTTTAAGTTCAGGACTTATATGTGCATCAATTGCAGATATGATAATTTTCTATTTTGGTAGCAATATTTACTTACTTATTTTAGGGGTAGCACTACTTGGGTTAGGATTTATTTTAACACATTCAACTTTACTTACAAGAGCAACAGGATTTGCACAAAAAGCAAGAGGAGCAGCAATGTCATTAGTTGCATTTTGTTTTATGGGTGGCGGTGGTGTTGGAACTGCCATTGGTGGAAAAATCATTGCATCCTATTCTTTAAATAATTTGTTTATAATATATGGACTTGCACTAATTGTAACGCTTGTATTAAATTTTTTATTAATACGTGACATATAAGATAAGGTTAAATTCGTGCAAGATACCAAGTATTTAATAATAATATATGATTTTGAAAGGAGAAAATATAAGAAATGGATTATCAATCAATAATTGAAAATATCAAAAAAGAAAATGGTGAAGTGCCAAAACCAATACAAGCATTAGGAAATTTAGATGAAAGTCTTGTTGTAAATCACATGATGGATAAGAAGTTTATCATGTCAAAGGATGCAATACCAGAAAAATATAAAGCATTAATGCTTTTATCTGCGGCAATAGCATTAGATTCACAAGCTTGTATAATGATGAATACTAAATCTGCAAAGAAAAGTGGAGCAACTGTTGAAGAAATAATGGAAGTATTTGCTTTAGCTAAATTTGCTAAAGCGGCTACTGCAATATCAAATGCAGCTCCTGCGTTTGAGTGGCTTCTAGAAAATAAATAACAAATAATAATTTTAATATATGGAGGTAGAGAACTATGGAAAAAAATTTAGGATGCGGATGTGGTTCCGTTAATGAAGAACCAAAGAAAGTAGAAACTGCAAATAATGTGAGCTGCGGTTGCGCTGGTGAAAAGGTAGATGTACAAAAGCCAAAAGATAATTGGTATTTACCTTATATGGATAAAAAGACAAAGGGTATTGAAGTTGAGGAGAAGAAAAGTCCAGTAGCAGTATTTTATTGTGCTGGAGCTTCAAATGTAGGTCAATCTACTATGCTTTCTTCTGTGAAGGCTGCAAATGAAGTGGGTTATGATAAAGCAGCACTTTTATGCCTTGCAAGTATATCTGCTGGTCTTCCAAATATAACAAACGGTGCTAAAAATGCTAAAGGTATTGTAGCCGTAGATGGATGTCCAATGAGTTGTGCAAAGAGAACCCTTGAAAAAGCAGATTTTAACCCAGATGAACATATTATTATTACTAAGGATTTAAATATTCAAAAGAATTTCGACTTAAATTCTTCAACTAATTTGGAAATGATAAAAGATGCAGTAGTTGAAAAAATTAATAAAGTATATGATAAATAACTAATAATATTAAAGTGTTTACATTTATTTGTAAGCACTTTAATAGCAAAAAGGGGAGTTAAAAATGAGTGAAAATAAGGAGTATTCAAAGTCTAAATTTATATTATATACAGTTATGATTGGTGCATTCTTATCAATGTTTGATAGTGGTGTTGTGAATGTAGGATTACCTGTTATTGCAGAACAACTAAAGATTGACATTGATTTGGTTCAATGGGTAACGTCTATATATCTACTTATAATGTCGGCACTATTGCCTATTTTAGGAACTTTAGCAGATAATTTTGGTAGAAGAAAAATTTATAATATGGGCTTTTTGGTAATATCTATTTTTACGTTATTATGTGGATTTTCTACAAGTTTTTATATGCTTATTATTATGAGAATATTACAAGCGGTTGGAGGAGCAATGGTTATGGCAAATGGTCTTGCTATAGTAACGGAAAATTATCCTCCATCTGAAAGAGGAAAAAATATCGGAGTACTTGCTACTGTTATGGCAATTGGAAGTATTGCTGGTCCACCATTAGGGGGGATAATAATAGGTTTATTAGGTTGGAGAAGTGTTTTCTATTTGACATTTGTAGTTTCTATTCTAGGATTCATTGCATCATATCATACAATCCCTGCTGATAATAAAGAAAAGAATAAAGATTTTAAATTCGATTATTTAGGTTCTTCATTATTAATAATTATTATTGTATCCTTTATTTATAGTTTTTCAAATATAAATAAAATGGGGTTAAGCAATCCAATCATATATAGTAGTTTATTAGTATTTTTAATTGCATTTATAATTTTTATATTTTGGGAAAAGAAGGTTAGTCATCCAGTAGTACATTTAAGTTTATTTAAAGATTGGGTATTTACGTCATCTATAATTGCTTCGCTAATATCTTTTTTAACTATGTATTCACCTACAGTGTTAATGCCTTTTTATTATCAGAAAGTTTTAGGAATAAGCACACAACAGTCTGGTTTATATATGATGGCATTTCCGATTGCAATGGCAATCATATCACCTTTTAGTGGAGCATTATCTGATAAAATCGGAGCAGTAGTTTTAACATCAACTGGTTTGGTGATAAATGGAATAGCACTTATATTGCTCGCTAATATAAGTATGAATACTCCTATATATTTAGTGTTATTTTATATGTTCTTAATGGGATTATCTTTAGGTTTATTTCAATCACCTAACAATAGTTGTATAATGGGTAGCGTTCCTAAAAATAAGCTTGGAGCTGCAAATGGAATAACTCAGCTTGTTAAAAATTTGGGTATGGTTATAGGAATAGCCTTCTCAGTAGCATTGTTTACAGCATTTTTAGGTAAAGAAACAACAGAATATAACATAAGATTTTTACAAAGTACAAGAAATGTTTATTATATAGCAGCGGTTTTGAGTTTCATTGGAGCTGTAATATCGGCTATTCGAAATAATAAAAAGTAAAATAAATTTGATTTTTACTATAAAGGAGGAGGAGAAAAAATTATGTCAAATCATAATCATGAACATAGTCATTCACATAATCATACACATGCACATGACGTAAGCAATGTAAAAGGAATTAATCTTCTTATAACGATGCTATTAAATCTTGCTATAACAGTAGCAGAAGTTATAGGTGGAATATATTCAGGAAGTTTGTCGTTACTGTCTGATGCACTGCATAATTTAAGTGATATGTTATCTATAGTTGTAAGTTATTTTGCAATTAAAATATCACAAAAAAGCAATGATGAAAAAAGGACTTTTGGTTATAAACGTTCTACAATAATTGCAGCAGTAGTTAATTCTACAGTTTTAATTGTTATATCGTTATTTCTTTTTAAAGAGGCATATTTTAAATTTATAAATCCAGAAAAAATAAATGGTGCAATAGTTATATGGGTGGCGTTAATAGGTCTTATTGCAAATGCTTTAGGAGCATATTTACTTAGCAAAGGTTCAAAGGAAGATATAAATATGAAATCTACATATCTTCACCTTATAAGTGACGCATTATCTTCAATAGGGGTAGTTATAGGCGGAATAATTATTTATTATTTTAATATTTACTGGGTCGATCCACTTCTTACTATAATTATAGGAATATATGTGCTTAAAGAAAGTTATGAAATACTAAAACAGGCAATTAATATTTTGATGCAAGGAGTTCCAGAAAATATTAATATAAATGAACTTGTTGAGGAACTTGAAGAAATAGAAGGAGTAAAAAATGTTCATCATGTGCATATATGGGGATTAAACGAAAGTAATATATTCTTTGAGGGCCATGTTAACTTAAAACAAGATATATTAGTAAGTGAAACGGTAAAAACCTATGAAAATATTGAACATGAATTAAAAGAACATTTTGGCATTAAGCATATTACAATTCAATTTGAATATAACGGTTGCAATAATACTGGAATAGTTAAAAATGAGTAAAGGGAGAGGGGATATGCAATGAGTAATTATATTTTATATGGAATGACTATAATTTTATTGATTATTTCATATTACAAAGATAAGAAAAAAACTAAGATGGCACTTAAAAAAGCTTGGAAGTCCTTTGAAAATATTTTGCCTGAATTTTTAGTAGTTATAATGCTTGTAGGCGTATTATTGGCTGTATTAGATGCAGAGGTAATATCAAAAATTATTGGAAATAATTCTGGTTGGTTTGGAGTTATAATTGCAGCGTTAGTTGGAGCAATAACATTGTTAGAACTAATTATTAACTTGGATAATAAAGAAATCTTGGCTTAAAAGAGCCTTGATATAAATGGGTAATAAATATGATTAACTATATAATATTTAATTTTGAGGAGTGATGTATATGTCAAAAAGTTGGTATCCAGTAATAGACTATGAATTGTGTGTAGAATGCGGAGCATGTGTGGGCAAGTGTAGTCATGGAGTATATGATAAAAGCAAATATCCATCTCCCAAAGTAATAGATGGTGATGGATGCATACAAGGATGTCAAGGTTGTGGAAAACTCTGTCCAAGTGGAGCTATTAAGTATGTTGGAGATGTAGGGGAAAAAAGTGATTGTGGGTGCTGTTGCAGTGGAGATGACTCAGGAAATTGTTGTTAATAATTAAGTATAGATAAACCATTCTTTCTATAATATCTATTGAAAGAATGGTTTGTTTATTTTTTGAAGATGATTTTCTTAAACTATTAAATGGAGAATATAGAGCCAGAGCCTAAAGGGGTGATTTTTTTAAAACTTCTGATTTTGCATTATTAAATTAAACCAAATTAACATAAAAATACAAAAAAATTAACAAAAACAGTGTTTAAACTATATTAAAACTTAAGTAGTATATGAATAAATAATCATATATTAATATACAATTTTCAGAATGTAGTAGTAATTTAATTAGGAGGGGTGGTTAATGGAAAAGAAAGTATTATTCTTATGTTCACAAAATGCAGCGAGAAGTCAAATGGCTGAAGCTATATTAAATATTAAAGGTAAGGGAAGGTTTGTAGCATATAGCGCTGGACTTAACCCAGCTTCAAAAATTGATTCTTTTGCCATTGAAGCTATGAAAAAAGATGATATTGATATTTCATGCAAAGTTCCAAAATCAATTATGGAATTTGGAAATGTTAAATTTGACTTCATTATTACGCTGTGCGACAAAGCAATAAATGAATGTCCAAGTTGTTCTATCGACACTATTACAGCCCATTGGGGAATAACTGACCCAATCAATTTTAAAGGTACAGATGAAGAAAAACTAAAATTTTATATAAAAATCAGAAAAGAAATTTTCACAAGAATAAATGTTTTTTTATCTCTTCCTATAGAAAAGCTAGACAAATTAGCTTTAGAAACAAAGCTTCAGGAGATTGAAGATTTAGTGAAATTATCGCAATAAATATGCATATTTAAACTTAGTATTTATATTATTAATGAAATTATAGGCATTATTAGGCTTAATCATTTTTGAACTAAATGACTAAGTTATTGTAAAGACAATATGATTATATCCGCATAAGGGAATAAACATAAATAGGAAGGTGAGTAGAATAGAACTTATTCAGATTATGAAGGCACTAAGTGATGAAACAAGGGTTAGAATATTAAATCTATTAATGCAGAGTGAATTATGCGTGGGTGAGATTGAGTATTTATTAAATATCAATCAATCTAATGCTTCTAGGCATTTGAGTACACTGAAGAATGCTTCAATAATAACTTTTGAAAAAAATGCACAATGGATTTTTTATAGTATTAATAATAATGTTTTAGAAAAACATCCTTTTATTCGTATTCTAATTGAAAGCGAATTAACTAAGTTAGATTTATATATTAAAGATAAAGAAATGCTTCAAGAATATAAATCAAGTGGTAAAAACTGCTCTGATTTAGGAGAGTGCAATTAGTGTAATTGTAAATAAAAATTAAGGAGGATTTTAGAGAAAATGGCTATTACAGAGTTAAACAATGATAATTTTAAAAGTAAGGTAGAATCACAGGAGGTAGTACTTGTTGAGTTTTACGCTGATTGGTGCAATGTTTGTAAACAACTGATAGAAGTGTTGGAGGTTGCGGCTAAGGAAAATTCAAAAGTAAAATTTTATAAAATTAATACAGAGGGGAATAAAGCATTAAGCAGAGAGTATAGAATACTAAGTTTGCCTACATTTTTAATATTTAAGAACGGTATAATGGTTGAAAAAATCAACGGTTTTAAACCTAAACAAGAAATAGAACAATTATTATCAAAGTATATATAATCGGTATAATTTATAGATGAGGTGAATTAATTTGAGTAAAGAGATATTTAACAGTGCAAAAGAGCATGTAGGAAATGCATTTGATATCTGCATGAAAATGGGAACTTATTCTCATGAAACTGAAGTTAAGGTTAACCAAGGTATTGAGATAATAAAAAGATTCAATGATAGTAATAGTAAATATAGCAAGCATCTACAGGAAGTTAATAAAACATTTTCATCATTTACAGAAGATTATAAGAAAATAAATGAAATTGTAGATTCAATTAGTAAAATATCTCGACAAACTAATATGCTTTCGTTGAATGCAGCCATAGAAGCCGCAAGAGCAGGGGAACATGGGAAAGGTTTTGGGGTTGTGGCACAGGAGATAAGAAAGCTTGCAGAAGGAGTATCAGTGTCTATCAAGAATATATCTGAAACAATAGGAAAGTTAGACGAGCAAACAGTGCTGATAAAAAAAGAAATGGAAGAACTTAATCTAAAATTTGAAGAACAATCAAAAGATGTAAAAACTACAGAAATAACATTTAACGAAATATTAGATAGCGCAGGTCAATTAAATGAGTGTATTTCAAATGTAAGTAATGAAGTAGCAGATATAGAAAGTATCATAGGCAGTAATATTGGCTGATAATTAAGGTGGACGAAAGAAAATAAAAAGTTAAATATATAAAGAAGAAATTAAAATTCAATATTGATGAGAAGGAAGGGAATAATAATGAGAATAGCAGTAATTTCAGATATACATAGCAATATATTGGCACTTGAAAGTGTACTAGAAGATATAAAACTCAAGCAGGTTGACTTAATAGTATGTTTAGGAGATTTAGTGGGATATTGTACTTTTCCTAATGAAGTTATAAATTTAATAAGACAAAGAAATATAACAACTATTATGGGGAATTATGATGAAGCTGTAGGAAATGAAATGTTAGTGTGTGGATGTGACTATCCAGCTCCTAAGGATGCGGAAAATGCAGGTTTATCATTAAACTGGACAATTGATAATGTAACTGAAGAAAATAAAAAATTTCTTGGGGAGTTACCCGGAGAGTTTAAATTAAAGTTCAAAGGAAAGAATATTACTTTTGTTCATGGAAGTCCAAGAAAAATAAATGAATATTTAAAGGAGAACTCAGAAGAAGCAAGAGAGGTTATGGAGAGCATTGAAGAAGATGTACTTGTATGCGCTCATACTCATAAGCCATATTATAAGATGTATGATAACAAGTTACTGATAAACTCAGGTAGTGTAGGTAAACCAAAAACAGGAAATCCAAAGGCAAACTATGTGATTATGGAAGTTTTGGATGATATCAAAGTAGAAATAATTGAGGTTGCATATAACTTTGAAAAAATAGCAAGTGCTATTGAGGAAAATGAATTACCAAAAGAATTTGCAGATATTATTAGAACAGGAAATGCCTAAAATAAAATTTGGGATAGCTATTATTACAGTTATTGGATGTGTATAAATAGCGATTAATCAACATATTAGGAAAAAATCATGAGGTGTAATTTATGGAAAAAACATATGATATTGCAATAATTGGAACAGGACCAGCAGGACTTTCCGCAGCTATCAATGGAGCAATAAGAAATAAAAACATTATATTATTTGGTAATGATAAGCTTACAACCAAACTTCAAAAAGCACCGGAAATAAATAATTATCTTGGATTTTATGGTATATCTGGTTCTGAACTTGGAGAACACTTTAAAAAGCATATAGGAAATATGGATATAAAAATAACAGAAGAAAAGGTTAATGCTATTTATGCAATGGGTAGTTCTTTTTCAATTATGGTAAATAAAAAAGAATATGCTGCTTCAACAGTTATTCTTGCTACAGGTATTGAATTTACAAAACATATAAAAGGTGAGTCGGAGTTTTTAGGGTCAGGAGTGGGTTATTGTGCCACTTGTGATGCGCCACTTTATAGAGATAAAATTGTAGTAATAATAGGATATAATGAGGAGGCTGAAGAGGAAGCAAATTATTTAAGTGAGCTCGCTAAAAAACTTTATTATGTACCGATGAAAAATATTTCAGGGAAACTTAGGGCTGATATTGAGATTATAAATGATATTCCAGTTGAAATTAAAGGATCTGAGAGGGTAGAGCGTATTCAATTTAAAAATAGAGAAATATTAACGGATGGAGTATTTATTTTAAAGGAGAGCTTACCTCCAGCACAACTTGTTCTAGGTCTGGAAATAATAAATGGACATATAGTTACAGATCGTTCCATGAAAACAAACATTAAAGGATGTTATGCAGCTGGAGATTGTACAGGCAAGCCATATCAATATATTAAAGCTGCAGGAGAAGGTCAGGTTGCGGCACTTAATGCTGTTGCTCATTTGGATAGTATAAAATATCTTTAGTTTTGTGCAGTAATTCTCCCAATATATATTAAGGACGAAAAAATATACCTAGAGATAGAATAAAAGAAAAAGCAAGCTACTTTAACTTGGTAGTTTGTTTTTTTGTTTAGGAAATTTTGAAATAATGTATAGTTATTAAAAAAAATTCATAATACTATTTTGTAACAGTAATTTAGTTGTTGAATAATATAACTATATAGATTGTTATATATTTAGTTGTGTTAAAAATAAATTAAATATATAAGTTATATTGACAGTATATAGATAATGTTCTATATTAGATATATAGACATGTATCTATATAGGAAAGGTATGAATGAAGATGGATTATGAAGAAAATGCAAAAGTATTTAAAGCTATGTGTGATCCAAGCAGGTTGAAAATAATTGATATATTATCTTGTGGTGAAAAGTGTGCATGTGATATTTTGGAGTATTTTGATTTTACTCAACCAACACTTTCGCATCATATGAAGGTATTAAGCGATTGTGGACTTGTAGAAGTAAGAAAAGAGGGGCTTTGGAATTATTATAGTTTAAATATTAATAATTGTAACAAGCTAACATTATTCATGATGAATCTTGTAACAGAGACAAAAGATTGCATTTGCAAAGATAAAGCTAATTGTACTTGTAAATAAGAATTAAATTATAAAATTTATAATATGAAGGAGTTATAAAAATGAAAAAAATGATAATATTTGACCCGGCAATGTGTTGTTCAACAGGAGTTTGTGGACCATCTGTAGATAAAGAGCTATTAAGAGTTTCAACAGTTCTAAATACTTTAAAAAATAAAGGTATATTAGTTGAGAGATACAATTTAACAAATAACCCTCAAATATTTGTAGATAATAAAGTAATAAATGAAATTTTAAATACTAAAGGAGTAGATGCATTACCAGTGACAATGGTAGATGGGGTTGTAGTTAAAGAAGGCAAATATCCGACTAATGAAGAATTTTGCAGTTTATTAGAAATACCAGCAGATACTTTAAAACTTACTATAAAGAAACCTAATGTAAAGAAGCCTGCTAAAAGTTGTGGATGTAAAGGTGGATGCTGCTAAGAAAAGGTTCAGACTCATAAGAAAAAGTGAATATATTGACGTAGAAGGGAAGAGAAAAATATGTTTAAAGCATTTGATATAAAAGAATTGAACTTAACTAAGTATCTATTTTTTACTGGAAAAGGCGGAGTTGGCAAAACTTCAACTGCCTGCGCTGTAGCATTAAATTTAGCAGATGAAGGTAAAAGAATTATGCTTGTAAGTACTGACCCTGCTTCGAATCTTCAAGATGTATTTAATACAGAGTTAAATAATAAAGGTGTTCAAATAAAAGAAGTTCCAAACTTAACTGTTGCAAATTTTGAACCAGAAGCGGCTGCAGCTGAATATAAGGAAAGTGTAATTGCACCTTATAGGGGAAAGTTGCCACAATCAGTAATAGATAATATGGAAGAACAATTATCAGGTTCATGTACTGTAGAGATTGCAGCCTTTAATGAATTTTCTGGTATGATAACTGACGAAAAAGTATTTAATGAATATGATCATATTATATTTGATACAGCTCCAACAGGTCATACTTTAAGAATGCTGCAATTACCTTCTGCTTGGAGTAATTTTATTAGTGAAAGTACTCATGGAGCATCATGTTTAGGTCAACTTGCAGGATTGGAAGAAAAGAAAGAAGTTTATAAAAATGCAGTAGAAACTTTAACTGATAAAGATAAAACAACCCTTGTACTTGTATCTCGTCCTGAAAATTCTCCACTAAAGGAAGCTGAAAGGGCTTCTAGTGAACTTCAAGAAATAGGAGTAAAAAATCAGATATTAATTATAAATGGTGTACTTCAAAATCATAATGATGAACTTTCAACTGCTATTTATGAGAAACAACAAAAGGCGCTTCAAAATATGCCAGCTAAATTTAAAGATATAGAAACTTTTGAAATCCCTTTAAGACCTTATAATATAACAGGACTTGAAAATGTAAGAGCGCTGCTTAAAGAAAATCATATTAAAGTTAGCAATGATACTCTAAACACAACATCAATACCAAAGCTTAATAGTGTTATCGAAGATCTTTATAATAGCAATAAAAAAGTTATTTTTACAATGGGTAAAGGTGGAGTTGGTAAGACAACTATAGCATCAGCTATAGCATTAGGTTTAGCTAAAAAAGGCAAGAAAGTTCACTTAACAACTACTGATCCAGCTGCACATTTAAAGTTTGTATTAGATGAAAGTTATGGAATTTCTTTAAGCAATATTGATGAAAAAGAAGAACTTGAAAAATATAGGCAAGAGGTATTAGGCAAAGCGAGAGAAAACAATATGAGCGATGAAGATATCGAGTATATTGAAGAAGATTTAAGATCACCTTGTACCCAAGAAATAGCTGTATTTAGAGCTTTTGCTGAAATTGTTGAAAGGTCAGAAAATGAAGTCGTAGTAATAGATACAGCGCCAACAGGCCATACTTTATTACTTCTAGATTCAACAGAAAGCTATAATAAAGAAATTTCTAGATCAGAAGGTGATATACCAGAATCGGTTATAAAGTTATTACCTAGATTAAGAAATGAAAAAGAAACGGAAGTTGTTATAGTAACTTTAGCAGAAACGACTCCAGTATATGAAGCAATGAGACTTCAAAAGGATTTAGATAGAGCAAAAATTCATAGCAAATGGTGGGTTATAAATTCAAGCCTTTATGCAACTAATACAACTAATGAAGTTTTAAAAGCAAAGGCAAGTAACGAAATTCAATGGATAAATAAAGTTGATGAAATTTCAAATGGAAACTTTGCAGTTATTGAATGGAAAGCTGATGAAGTTAAAGGTGAAAAACTTAGTGAGTTAATAAATTAGTAAAAATCCAATATGGTAATATTCTAAAACATATATATTCTTAGGAATATTACCATATTAGAATATATATTCTTAAGAATATGCTTATAGGATGGGGACTAACAGAGTTTTTTATAAAAAATGAGGAGGATGAAAGCATGAGATTAATAGTTATAGGAGCAGTTGCAGCAGGTACATCGGCAGCAGCAAAAGCAAGAAGAAATGATGATAATGCAGAGATAGTAATTTATGAAAAAGACAGAGATATATCTTATTCAGGTTGCGGATTACCTTATTATATAGGTAAAGAGATAGAGGATATAGATGAGTTGACTCCAAGAGATCCAGCATTTTTTAAGAAGAAATATAATATTGATGTTTTTACAGGATATGAAGTATTAAGTATAAATTCAGACTCAAAAGAAGTAGAAGTGAAAAATCTTAATACAGATGAAGTTTTTAAAGATAGTTATGATAAATTAATTATAGCAACTGGAGCTACACCATTCATTCCACAAATAGAAGGTGTAAATAACAATAATGTATTCTTTTTAAGAAATGTTCAAAGTGCTAGAAATATAAGAAACTTTATAGATATTAAAAAACCAAAACATGCAGTAATTGCAGGTACAGG
Source organism: Bacillota bacterium (assembly GCA_021781745.1). Classification (GTDB taxonomy): domain Bacteria; phylum Bacillota; class Clostridia; order Clostridiales; family Clostridiaceae; genus Clostridium. The sequence goes on from JAJXWH010000014.1 coordinate 66,274, forward strand.
CTTTATTGGGTTTGAAATGTTAGAAAACCTAATGGGCGATGGAGTAAATGTAACTATAGTTGAAATGCAAAGCAAAATAACTCCAAATCTTGATGAAGATATGGCAGCATTTTTAGAAAATACATTAAAGAAGAAAAATATAAATATCATTAAAAATTCAGTTATTACTAAAATAGATGATGAAAGTGTTACATTAAATGATAATACTGTAATTAAGAGTGATATGGTAATAATGGCGACTGGAGTTAGACCAAATACTGAAATAGCAAGAGAAGCAGGGATTGAGGTTGGTGTAACTAAAGCAATTAAGGTTAATAACAAGATGGAAACAAATATACCTGATATTTATGCTTGTGGTGACTGCATTGAAACTTTTTCAACTATAACAGGAAAGGCAGTATATAGACCTCTTGGATCAACAGCAAACAAAACAGGTAGAATTGCTGGAGAAAATGCAACAGGCGGAAAACTTGAATATAGAGGGAATTTAAGCACAGGAATTTTTAAATTATTTGATATGACTATTGCAAATACTGGATTATCTGAAAAAGAAGCATTAGAAGAAGGTTATGATATTCAAATATGTCATAATATAAAGCCAGATAAACCATCATATTTTCATGGGAAAGAAATGGTTATAAAAGCTATAGCAGATAAAAATACAGAAAAAATACTAGGTGTTCAAATAATAGGTTATGAGGGAGTAGATAAAAGAATAGATGTATTTGTTACATTAATAACTTATGGAGCAAAAGTAGATGAATTATTTCACTTAGATCTTGCTTACGCACCACCATTTTCAACTACTAAGGATCCAGTTCATTATACAGGAATGATTTTAGATAATGCATTAAATAATAATAGACCAATTATAACATCAAATGAACTTAAGAACCTTGTAGAAAGTGGCGAAAAAGTTCAAATAGTAGATGCAAGAGTAAGCAAACAATATGATGAGGCTCATGTAGACAATGCTGTAAATATACCTCACAAAAATTTAAGAATTGAAATGGAAAACTTGGATAAGAATGCAGTAGTAGTAACTTATTGTAATAAGGGAGTTACAGGTAATGCAGCTCAAAATATATTTATAAATTATGGATATAAAAAAGTGTATAACCTTTCAGGGGGACACAAGTTCTATAAAGGAAGTAAAAAATAAAGATTAATTAATGAATAACTTAATAGTAATCCAGAAGATGAAATTATAGATACTTAATTATATATTTTGAATTAAATACAATGATAAAACTGGTTACTATTATTTTATTATAAATAAAAATAGAAAGAGGGGAATTATGATGAGTAACAAATCATCAAGACTGTCATTTTTAGACAGATATTTAACGCTATGGATATTTGCAGCAATGGCACTTGGAATATTATTAGGATGGGGAGTGCCATCACTGTCAGCAGGCTTAGCAAAATTATCTGTTGGAACAACATCAATACCAATAGCTATAGGATTAATTGTTATGATGTATCCACCACTTGCAAAAGTAAATTATAAGGAGCTTGGAAAAGTATTTAAAAATCCAAGAGTTCTTGGATTATCATTAGTACAAAATTGGGTTATTGGGCCTGTTTTAATGTTTATTTTAGCATTCGTATTTTTAAAATCCGATTCCGCATTAATGACTGGACTTATTCTTATAGGACTAGCTAGATGTATAGCTATGGTAATTCTTTGGAACAGTTTAGCAGATGGAGATAGCGAATATGCAGCAGCATTAGTTGCATTTAATTCTATATTTCAGGTAGTATTTTATTCTGTATTTGCGTATTTGTTTATTACAGTGTTACCACCTATATTTGGTCTTGCAGGATATGAAATTCATATTTCTATGGGGGAAGTGGCAGCGTCTGTTGCAATTTATCTTGGCATTCCTTTCTTATTAGGAATGTTTACTAGACTTATACTAGAACCTATGAAGGGAACCGAATGGTATGTAAAAAAGTTTGTTCCTAAAATTAGTCCATTAGCTTTAATAGCTTTATTATTCACTATTGTAGTAATGTTTATGTTTAAAGGAAAATATATTGTAGAACTGCCTTTAGATGTTATTAAAGTAGCAATACCACTTGTAATATATTTTATAGCAATGTTTTCTGTATCATTCTATATAAGCTACAAATCAGGTATAAATTATCATCAAACGACTACTTTATCATTTACAGCTGCAAGTAATAACTTTGAATTAGCAATAGCTGTTGCAGTAGCTGTATTTGGGATTGAGTCAAAAGTAGCCTTTGCAGCAGTAATAGGTCCATTAATAGAAGTACCAGTAATGATTGCATTAGTAAATGTAGCATTGTATTGGGGAAGAAAGTATTTTAACTATAACAAGAATACAGAAATTCAATAATTAAAGTAATTAGGATACTATAGTTATTAATGTTAAGTATTTGCAATTATGCTGTGTAATAATTAGAGTAAGGATATGAGGTGGGACTGTGAATGATTTTGCATTGATGTTATTTTTCTTTTCAGTGATAGGAATTGAGTTACAAGCTGTTATATTAGCTATTATTGTGAGAAAGAAAAAACTTATAATATATCGCAAAAAGATGTTGGTAATATTTAAAATATTGCTAGTTACACTTAGTGTCAGTACTGTTTTATACAGAATTACAGAGACATCATAACATAAAGCTATTATCTAATGGTAACAAAAAGCCAACCCAAAATCAAAATCAGAAATACAAAAAGAAAATGATCATAATTAAATAGAAGTTTTGTGCAAAATATATAATCTAAATTTTAAATTAATTTACAATACTGCAATTAATAATTTAAAAGGAGATTGATGATTATGAAATATTATCTTATAACTTATAGTGCAGAGGTTACACTTAGTGGTAATAGGATTCATTGGAGTAAGGCTATAAATTCTGATCCTGTAGATTATTTTATAAAAATAAAGGAAGAAGAGGAAAGAACACAGCCAATTGCTCATTATAAAGATTTTGCACTTAACTTTTTTACTGAAATAACAGAGGAACAATATTTAAAATTAGATAAATAGATTAATCTTAAAGTTATATTATAAAGCTATAATAGTACCCAAGTATACTATTATAGCTTTATATATAATTAATAACATTACAAATTAGTGTACAAGTAATAAACAATAAATAGTACATGTTAATATAAGTTGATGGGGGCGTATTGGGAATATGAATAGGGTTATAAAAATAAAGATAGTAGTAAATAATGATATTTATGAAATAAGAAAAAATCAATATAAGTTTATTCGTGATAGTCAATATACTCAATATCAAGGACTTAATAGATGCATGGGATATTTGATGATGGGATACTATGCTAATAACATGGATTTAAAGAGTGAAGGATTTAAAGAACATCAAAGAACTATTACTAATAGCGCTAATTTTTTTGATGGAATTAACTTTGGTACAGGCATAGATACTAAATCTTTAATAACTCAAAAGATTAAAAAGGATTTTAGCATTGCTATTAAAAATGGATTAGCAAGTGGAGAACGAAGTGTAAATAATTATAAAAGAACATTTCCACTCATGACAAGAGGGAGAAACTTAAAATTTAAGTATGATGAAAATAACAAAGATATATTAATTGATTGGATAAATAAGATTCAATTTAAATGCATATTAGGAGAAAAGAAAAATTCATTAGAACTTAAACAAATTCTAGGTAAAGTAATAAATAAGGAATATAGTATTTCACAAAGTTCATTATATTTTAATAATAAAAATGAATTAATATTAATGCTTACACTAAACACTCCAATTGAAAAGGAAAACTATACACCCGTAAAAGATAGAATATTGGAAGTGATTTTTGGAGTGGAAGTTCCTATTTATATCTATATAAGTGATAAACCTTATATAGAAAAGACATTGGGGGATTTTTCGGAATTTAATAGGATGAGATTACAATTTAAAGCTAGAAATAAAAGATTATATAGACAATTAAAATATTCAAAAGGTGGAATAGGTAAAAAGGATAAATTTAAATCTATTGAGCAGTTTAGAGAAAAACAAAGAAATTTTACAAAAACATATAATCATTTTTTATCTAAGAATATAATTGAATTTGCATTGAAAAATAGATGTGAATATATATATTTGGAGAAATTAGAAAAGGAAATAATAAATAAAGTAGCTTTATCTAATTGGAATTATTATAATTTGCAAGAACAGATTATGTATAAAGCTGAAAGACATGGCATAATGGTTATAGTATGATTTCTTCTAATATACATGTTAAGTCTAAACTATTTGTAAACCATATAGTTGTGAAGATAAAAATTAATTAAATATTCATACGGCTGATTCAATCTATCATGAGATAGGTATGCTTAGGTATATAAGCCGAATGGTGAGGATATTGAAAAAATATATTAGGTGTTTATACCAACAATATACGATAATCACTCACTAAAGGTCAGTCTAGATGTTGTGTTACTATCTAGCGTATTATATAGTTTCATTAATTATCTATATAATATGTGAATGCATTGACAAATTGCATACTATAAATAATTCGAGTATGCAAATTTTAAAATTAATTAAAAAGTATAAATAGAGGTTAAACATTATTTTTCTAGTTTTATGAATTTAAGCTTGATAAAAGTCTACAAAGTTAAGAAAAGTATAGACTAAAAAGCTGTAATAGTTAAAATTCGTACTATTATGGCTTTAATTATTATAAGATCTAAATATAAGAAGTTAAATTATAATTTTATACTTGCATTTGCATATAAATATTAGTTGTAAGTTATTGGGTTATAATGTGATTTAGTGATATAATGTATAAAAAAGGATATGAATTAACTGTCAAATAAATTATAAAGGGGAACTGATGTATGTACGAAGAAATAAAAATTGAAAAAGTTGAGGAGTATTGCGGATTATGTGAGGATTATGCAAAGAAGAATTTAACAAATCCAACTAAAATAGCAATTATATCGTGTGAAGGGGCTTGTGCCAGAGGAGAGGTCTCTAGGAGAGCAGCAAATTTAATTTCACATAAGATAGCAAAAGAAAATACTGTTAGAATCTGTCTTGGTGGTGCTTTTACAAAAGAAGGAGGACAAAGGAATTTAGTAAGAGAAGCACATAAGGCTATTGCCATAGAAGGGTGTTTTATTAATTGTTCATCAAGAATGATGAAAGGTGTAATACCAGAACTTGAGCCTTTAGTAGTACAAGCTGATAAGATATATTCAAAGGATTTGCCTTTTGGAATAGATGAAGTTACGGATGAAGAATTTAATGAATGTGCAAAAATGGTAGCTGAAGAAATTGTGGAAAAATATATTTATGGTGACTCTGTGCCAGAGATATCAAGTGAAGAATGTTCATCAAACTCTAATATAGGTTGTTGTTCGGCAAATAATGATTCAAAATCTTCTTGTTGCAAGTAGTATTAAGAAAAGCATCTATCATGCAAAGTTTGATAGATGTTTTTTTAGAATTGCTGTGAATTAATTAATCCCGATTACTTTGCTTCTACGTTCCATTAGAACCGTATCATGCCATACTCCAGTATCCATTTTAGCAACTTTTTCTCTTATGCCAATTTCTCTAAAACCGCACTTTTCATGCAATTCTATACTAGAAGTATTTTATTCTTATAGTTTAATTAAATTCTTCATCAAAGCTTGTCCGATTCTTAAAACTCTATAATTTTCTCCAATATAAATGCTGACTTCAGCTACACCAGAATAAACAGCTCTGCTTGAAGTAGAACTTAAAGCAGCAAAGCCAAGGACTTTTTCGTCTGATTTAGCAACTAATCTACAAGATTTAATATGCCCGCTATTCCACTCATCATAAGTTGGGATTGAGTTTTGAAACTTCTTCCCAATCAGATTCTTTCATTTCTTCAATTGTACAATTCATAATTACTTGCTCCTTTATAAAAATAATTAAATTTTTTCTCCATATGCAGCGAAAATGCTAATGTTAGCCTTCTCACATCCGCATTCAGAATCAGCACAGCAGTTGCTTCCTACACAGTTTACAGTTACATTCTTAAGCCCAGAATCTTCAAACCATTCTATGATTTTATTTCTATCAAACCCCATCCAAACATCATATTGCTCAGTTTTCAAAAATTCGAAGTTATGCTCATCTAAGTCAGTAATAACAAGTTTTCCACTAGATTTTAAAATTCTTTGCATTTCTTTTATTACTATACTTGGATTTTCAACGTGATGTAAGAACATGTTTGCAAACACATAATCTACTGAATTATCTTCAATAGGTAAGTCTTCACCGACTCCTTGAATGCATTTGAGATCTTTGTAATAAGAAAACTTGTTTTTTAATAAACTAAGCATTTCTTCTGATTGATCAACAGCAATAACTTTAACATTTTTATTGATTAAACCTTCTGTTATAAATCCAGTACCAGCTCCTATATCTGCAGCTAGTTTTCCTTCTTCAACATCAGCAGTTTTATAGGCTACCAATCTTACTTCATCTGAAAAAAAGTCATTTCTCATATTGTCCCAATTAGATGCTACTTCATCAAAATATTCTTTACTTTGTTTCATTATTAACCCTCCAATATTTTTATTAGGAAAGAGTTCTTTAAGTAAAAATAAAAATGCGTAAAATGAACGTCTTTTCCGGTTTATTTATTTGTATTATTGTTTAAACTTTTATTACAACAGTTAGATGTGTTTTCATCTTTGGAAAGAGCTTGAATAATAATATTTAATCCATTAAAAACAGTTAACTGGTCTTCTAACGAGATTTGATTAAAAATATTTTTGAATTTGTCATCCATTTTGATTTCAATATCTCTGAAGAGTTTTAGCCCTTTCTCTGTCAATTCAATATCTATACTTCGTCTATCTGTTTCTGATGGAGTTCTAAATACAAATTCTTTTTTTACAAGACTGTCTACAGTTCTGCTCATTGTACTAATGTCAAGGTCAATTAAATTAGCTAAATCTTTTAGTGAAATATTTTCTGCACGTCCTATCTCAACTAATGCATGACATTGAGCTAAAGTAACTTCTAAGCAGCAACTATCTTGTTTATTTAATAATCCAAGTTTTCGTTCTAGTATTCTTATTAATTCTCTGAAATTTTTATTATTAATTTTGTTCAAAAATATCACTCCTTAGGTAAATGATAGCATATATGATTGCTAGATACAACTATTGCTATATACAAATAAATTTTATGTTATTGGTCACATAAATAAGAAAGAATTATATTAATTTTAATCTTTTTGAAAAATATTTTATAAAATTTTTTATAATACAATTTTTAAGGTAGGCTTTAATTATAGTTAGAAAGACTTAAATTGCAAAATATTTTATATGAATATCGAAAGAGCAAAATTTTATTAGATAGCATAAAAGATAGATATTGTTATTTTAATTGTAAAAAATGTTGAAAAATAAAAATTAAACAGCTTAAAAAGAAGTAGAGAGATTATAAATAATATATATTGATGCTATTATAAGCAGGCATTAATTTGCAGAATGAATAATAACGTTGTTTAGAGATAAGATTATTTATGTGATGCCTTCTTGGGAAAATATAATTATAATTTTGTAAATTATATATAATAGTTTGTCAAAATAAATTGATTTTATATGGTTTGAAAAAAATGGAAATAGTGGAGATTATAATACAACACATGAGTTCTTTGAAGAATATAAATATAGAATAAAAGATAGTGATGATGAAATAGAACGATATGTATGCTTAACTTTGGATGAAGTAATTCTGTAAGAGGATAAATCATATTAGATTAGAGTTTATAAAAAATAATTTTAAGAAATGAATAGATAAACTTGAAAAAATCTATATTGTTTATTAATAATATAGATAGTGATAATTAATAAATTTAATAAGTAGGAATTAATGTGCATTGTTAAACTTATAAGAGATATTAAATTATCGATAATACTTCCTTTAGTAAAATAATATTAAATACAGAAAATAAGAGCATATCATCTGATATGCTCTTATTTTTATTTTTAAACAAAGATTTAAAATGATATGGAAAGTATATAGTTTTTATTAGGTGGCTTTGAATTAATTAAAATAAGCATTCAGAGTGAAAGCCTATAAGGAAGTAACTGCTGTTATTAGGTATAGCTTTGGATTGCGAAGCGTTATAGGCTAATGTTTCGCAAAGAATTCTATTAAAATTTGCTGATTGAGAACCGCTTAGATATTTATCTGTTAATAAGTTGATTTTTAATTTGATAATATTTATTATGAAGGAATCTGTTTTGTTATTTGCTAAAAATAGATAGCTAATATCTCTAGATGCCATTTCATTAGGAGCAGAACAGCATATAAAACTTGAAATTTGTCCTAACCAGAAAAAATAATCGTCATCATTTGTAATAATATCTGTTTTAACATTATGTTTTAAATTCATTATAATACCTCCGTATGATATTAAATATACCGATATATAAAAATAGTTTTAATAAATTTTAAAGAAATAGTACCGTTGTTTCTTTAATAAATATGATAACTTGAAAAGCAGAAAAGATAAATAGAAAATTCAAAAAATTGCCAGAAAAAAATTACATTTATAACTGTATCAATATGGCTAATTTACAAGATATTTTTCTAAATAAAATATAAAAGTTAAATAATATTTAAAATAAATAAACATAAACAATGCAAATAAGGACATAGAAATATGTTCTTATTTACGTTTAAAACTAATTAATAGAATATTTCACGATTATATGGCATATGTTACTTAGAATGGTACCTCTTTGTGAAAATAATTATAATATGTGCGAACTTGGACCTAGAGGAACAGGTAAATCACATTTATATAAGGAAATATCTCCGAATTCAATCCTTGTGTCTGGAGGACAAACTACAGTTGCTAATCTTTTTTACAACATGTCTCAAAGAAAAATTGGACTTGTAGGAATGTGGGATACGGTAGCATTTGATGAAGTTGCAGGTATAACATTTAAAGATAAAGATGGTATTCAGATTATGAAAGATTATATGGCATCAGGATCATTTGCAAGAGGAAAAGAAGAAAAAGCAGCAAGTGCATCAATGGTTTTCGTAGGTAACATAAATCAAAGTGTAGATGTATTATTAAAGACATCACATTTATTTGAGCCATTCCCAGAAGCAATGGCATATGATTCAGCCTTTTTTGATAGAATGCATTTTTACTTGCCGGGATGGGAAATTCCTAAAATGAGGCCAGAACTTATAACTGATAGTTTTGGTTTTATTACAGATTATTTATCAGAATATTTAAGAGATATGAGAAAAACAACATTTGGAGATGTTATAGATAAGTATTTTAAATTCGGAAATAACTTAAATCAAAGAGATGTTATAGCAGTAAGAAAAACAGTATCTGGATTGGTTAAATTAATATATCCTCATAGAGAATATGAAAAAGAAGACATTGAAGAAATACTAAGATATGCTCTAGTTGGAAGAAGAAGAGTTAAGGAGCAGTTAAAGAAAATAGGTGGAATGGAATTCTATGATGTTCATTTTTCATATATAGATAATGAAACCATGACTGAAGACTTTATATCTGTACCAGAACAAGGATTAGGTTCATTAATTCCAGAAGGAGTATCAAAAGCAGGTCGGGTTTACACAATAGGTGTTGGAGATTCTGGAATGATTGGTGTATATAAATTAGAAACAGAAGTTGTATCAGGAAGCGGTAGAGAAGCAAAGGAAAGTATAGAAACAGCATTTAGATATTTTAAAGCAAATAGCAGAAATATAAGTGCTTCCATATCAACTACAACAAAAGATTATTTAATGCACATTCAAGATGTTAATGGAGTAGGAATGACCCCATCATTGTCACTTGCAGCAATTATAGCAATGTGCTCTGGAGCATTAATGAAACCAGTACAAAGTCAATTAGCAGTTTTAGGTTCTGTAAGTATTGGTGGAACGATAAATAAAGTTGAAAGTCTTGCTAATGCATTACAAGTATGTTTTGATGCAGGAGCAAAGAAAATCCTATTACCAATGGTCAATGCAGCAGACATTTCAACAGTGCCACCAGAATTATTTGCTAAGTTTCAAATAATGTTTTATTCAGGAGCGGAAGATGCAGTATTTAAAGCATTAGGGGTGCAATAAAAAAATTAATAAATATTTTATAAAAATATTGAAATTAAGTATAACAAATGTTATACTGATAAGCGTAAATAAAAATAAAGTAAGATTAAATTTGAAATTAAATACGCACATAGTCAAATAATTAGGATTGACAGTCAGACCTAATATGACTATGTGCTTTTTTGTTCAAGTTTTTAATCTTACTTTTTTTATTTACATAAATTTTGTATTTTGATCTTTGACAATTTAATAGAAAACAGAAGAGATATTTCTATAGAAAATAAGAATAACTTATTATGGTATATAGAAATATCTAATAAAAAGCAAAAAAGTAACTATATTTAAAGATATTGCAGTATCTTTAAATATAGTAAAAACCAATGAGTTATTGGTAAAAATTCTAAACAATTTAATGATAACAAATAAATAAAAAGATATCAAATTAACATTAGAAATAAATTTGAGTTAAAGATATTGTTGTGGGAAATATTGTATATTGCGTAATGATAAATTTTCAGTTATATATACAATATTTTTAAATATAAGCGATTTAAATGAAAGATTTATTTGCAACATATACCAAAGTTTTATGTTGAATTACAAGGGGTTAAAAGAGGAGGAGATTCACCATGCCAGTATTAAATAATATTACAGAAGAAAATAATAAAAGAGTTAAAATAAAGAAAACTTTACCTACTAAGCGAGATAGAAGCGCTAAATATATCCATGTGAAAAATGATAATAGAGTTAACGGATTTTATCAATTAAATAATGTAATTTTGTCCAAGTTTACATGTAATGATATAGATCAGGTTAGATTTAATCATTACATTATGAGGAAAGAAAATATTCAGAGGCTAAAAGATGATTTGCCTAGAGGACAATTTTATTTAACATTAAGAACAGCAAGTGCTGATTTAAAGTTACCATTTGCCAAAATACAAAGAATTATAAAAAAATTTATAGAGTTAGAAATAATAACGAGTGTATTTATAGCAACAAAAGGAAGCAAAAAACCATCAATTTATCAATATAACTCAGCAGCTAGCGATACAAAGAATGATATTTTGAATAATACTGAAGAAGTTAATAATACAAAGGATGCTAACGAAATAGTTGATACTTTGAATGATACTTACGATGATACATCTAAAAAAGAATATATAAAAGAGATAAATAATTATATTGAAACTGATGATTTTTAAATTACATTACTTTAAAGGAGGAATTACTAATGAATAGTTATAACTTAGAAATAGAGAAATATATTCTAGGAAAATGTATTAGTTCTAAAGAGAGTTTAGAATATATTATAGATGTTGGAATCAACCAGAATGATTTCTTTGAAAAACAGCATAAGCAAATTTATAAAGGAATTATCGATGTTTTTTTGAAATTTAAGAGCATAGATTTAGGATTAGTGACTATTGAATTAAAAAATATTGATGAAAATTATTTAAAGAATTTAGTGGAGAGCAGTATTAAGATATTTAATTTAGAATCATGTGCAAAAATATTTGTGGAGTTAAGTGTTAGCAGACAATATGAGGAGCTAGGAAATCTGATGCGATTATCGAAAGTAGAAGATATTGGTTTGTTTTTAAAAGAAAAAATTGACTTCATAGAAACATCTAGGACAAGAATAGATAATTTAAATAATATTGTTACATTAGATAAAGTAAAAATGGCTAGTATTTATGAAGCAGAGAAGGTAAGAACAGGTTTTAGAGATATAGATAATAAAATTCTTGGTATTGTAACAGGAAGTCTAGCTGTTATTACCGGATATAATGGAAACGGAAAGAGTACGCTCATAAATCAGATGTGCATAGCAGAAAGTTTAAGTCAAAAATATAAAGTATTTATTTATTCTCCCGAACTTACAAATTCTAATTTTAAGGGTTGGTTATATTCAACAATTGCCAATTCAGAAGATTTTGAAGATGAGGAGTTTGATGGAGAAAAATATAAAAAATTAAGTGATAAAGGAAATATGTTAATTGATAACTGGATTAAAGATAAACTATATATATATTCAGATAATAATGGTACAAGTTCTGAAAAGCAATTGTTAAGAGATATGGATAAACTGGCAAAACATAAAGATGTTAGAATTTTTATAATTGATAATCTGATGAAAATTGATTTAGAGGAAAGTTATAAAAATGAGTATTTAGCACAGAAGATTTTTGTAAATAAACTAAAGCAATTTGCAACAAGATATAATGCTCTAGTCTACTTAGTAGCACATCCCAAAAAACCGCAAGAAAGAAGTAAAGTGATATCTAAATTTGATATTGCAGGCACTGGAGATATAACTAATATGGCGGATTATGTATTTTCTATAAGTAGGATTACAAGTAAAGATAGAAAGAAGAACTCTAAATATAGGGATTGTATCATAAAAATGATGAAAGATAGACCTAAGGGTACAGAGGATTTTGCAGTAACATTAAGTTTTGATAAAGATAGAAAAAGATTTTATGGTTCACTGCTTGAACTGAATAAAAAATATGGATATATTTCTTATGAAAATTAAATAATAATTTTTTTCAAGTAGGGACATAGAAATATGTTCTTATTTGTAGTTATAAATAAAGTTGGGTTCATATTTTTCAAGATATATTTTATGCATAGGATAATAAGTTTTAAATGCATTGAATAAGAAAGAACGTTTGGAGGAATAAAAAACATGGAATTGAGAAGTAAATTAGATTACAATAATAGCTTATATGGATATGGAAAAGGAAATGCATATGTTGCTAAAATTATAGGAGAAGATCCTAAATATAAATTAAAAAGAAAGTTTTTACAAAAGGAAATTGAGTACAATAAAGCCAGCAAAACAATATGGTATAGTTATAAATGGAATATTGAAAGCAGTGGAATTTATGAATTTAAAGAAGAAAATGCTTTTAAGCATAAAGTAGAGTATTTTAAATATGATGCAGAATCAAATGTTAAGGAACCATTAAGTTATTCTAGAGTATTAAAGATGTTTATTAATAAAGAAAAAGCCGACATTAAAAGTACAGAAGAGTATCAAAAAGCATTAGAAAAGGCAAAAATGACAGGAAAAAAACAACTTTTAACTTCTGGAATGGAAGCATGTAATAATCCGGAAGAAGAGTGTAATTTTGATATTGTAGATAAATATGTCTTACCAAATGGAAATATAAAAATTGATAGATATCATACCTGTTAAGGTGAAATAGACGAATTAAATACCTAAAAATTAACAATGGTTGAATCTATTATCGCATTATATAAGAAATTAATAAAAGAACTTGAAAAACAATAGATGATTTCTAAATAATATAAATAGAGTAGTTAATGTTATTACAAGCAGGAATTAATGTGTACGATAAATTTGAAGATTGCTTAGAAATAGTATTATCTATGGTGCCATCTTTAGAAAGTTTAATAATAATAATTTTTTGTAGATAAGAACATAGCAGTATGTTCTTATTTGCATTTTAAGGCTATTTAAAAATTTATTCATCAGCAATAAGCAAACTTTTTTGATAAGTAACAATATGCTTGTCTAAGTTTTGAGATAATTTTATTATAAGTCTATTTCTTATAGGCAAAAATAAGAGCAACGTATTTAATAAAATTTTTCTTAATAATATCTTTCGCTTGATTCTAAGCGTAGAAAGATAACGCATATTTTCACCTCTTTTAGCTAAAATTTACTTTAAATTACAATATTATTATGAATTATGCATAATTATTTGTCAATGCAAATTGAGGGTAAATTAATTTTATATAGTTCATGAAATTATATAATAAAATGATTAAATAAAAAAATGCTTGAAATAGGTACATTGGGTTTTAATATCCAGAAAAAGCCAACCACTGTTTGCTGTCTTATTTATTATTGGTTTGCTAAATAAGAAAAGTAGAATATCCGAAATGTTAATAAGGAAAAGTTTTATATGATTTAATGTTGAGTGAAGAGAAGCAGAGACAATAATATTCAGAAAAAGCAACCACTGTTTGCTGTCTCATTTATTATTGGTTTGCTAAATAAGAAAAGTAGAATATCTGAAATGTTAATAAGGAAAAGTTTTATATGATTTAATGTTGAGTGAAGAGAAGCAGAAACAATAATATTCAGAAAAAGCCAACCACTGTTTGCTATCTTATTTATTATCGGTTTGTTAAATAAGAAAAAGTAGAATCTAAGAAATATTAATAAAGAAAAGTTTTATAAGGTTTAAGGTTTATTGAAGAGAGCAGAAATAATAGTATCCATAAAAAGGCAACCAGTTATAGCTTTCTTATATACTACTGGTTTGCTAAATAAGAAAAGTAGAATATATGAAATGTTAATAAGGAAAAGTTTTATATGAGTTAATATTGAGGAAAAGAAGCAGAAACAATAATATCAATAAAAGGGTAACCGATTATTGCTTTCTTATATACTATTGGTTTGCTAAATAAGAAAAAGTAGAATCTAAGAAATATTAATAAAGAAAAGTTTTATAAGGTCTAAGGTTTATTGAGGAGAGCAGAAATAATAGTATCCATAAAAAGGCAACCACTTTTTGCTTTCTTATATATTTCTAATCTGCAAATAAGAGTTGTGACGTAGAAGTAAAGTCATTATATAGTAATGTACAATATATGAGATAATCGAGAAATCTATCCTAAAAAATAGATAATTATTACTATCTCTTATATATTCCTAGTTTGTTAAACAAGAAATAAACCACCTAAAAAGCAAACCAAAAAATGCTTTTCTTATAGGGAAGCTAATAAACGTTGCTCTACCAAATTGCAAGGTTGCTCCCTTCAAATCACTACAAAATGGCTATTTAACTTCAAAAAATCAAAAATATCTGGACTTTTTTGCAAATAAAGTAGGTTTTTTCGAAAAAAATGAATTCATATGAGAAAATAATATAAAGTTATCGTGATAGTAAAGTTAAATGTTCTTATATATTATTGGTTTGCTAAATAAGAACTAATTCTTATTGATTTAAGAAAGTTTTTAGAAGAATTATCGATTACAAGTTTAAATTTATAAAAAAACTAAATAATTATAAGTTTTTTAGAATAATTCTAGAAATTTATATAAAATTAAATTAATTTTAAAATTGTATAATATTTTGAGAAAAGATTCAAAAATATTAAGAATTTTTTTAAAAATCCTGATTATTTAAAAAATATTAGAAAAAATTTTTATTTGTTGAGAAATATTAAAAAATATTTTAAAATTTATTGAAACTTTTCAAAAAATGAAATATGCATAATAAAGTGACGAAAAATCGTATCAAAATAAGCCAAAAAATAAAAACTTCTAAAAAGAAATTATTTGTTTAAAGTATCATATTCGGATAATTTAAGTTCTAACATGCCTTCTATTTTTAATTTGTCTTCATCTTTTAATTTTCTAAATAAAGTAATTAATTCTATCTCTCTATCAGATAGCACCATGCTATTATTATCTGGATTGTAAATATTAGTTTTAGACTTGAGAGGTTCATTCCCAGTAAGAAGCCAATCTGTAGATACATTAAAATAGTTTGCAATAGAAAGAATTGCATCTGATGCAGGCTTAAACCTATCTTTTTCATAGTTGCTTAAATTTCCTCTACTAATTCCGGTAGCATCTGCTAGTTCTTGTTGAGTAACTTTATGAATTGTTTGTCTTAGAAATCTAATTCTTTCTCCAATAGTAGTAGTAACGTTCTCTAATTCATGCATAAAATGTTCTCCTTTATATAGTTATTAAAAAAGTATTAGTTATAAAATATTTTGCTTGATATAAAGCAAAATATGCGTGACAATGTTTGAAAACAAGCGTATAATATATTTACAAAGATACGAAGTTACAGCACTATTTTAACACAAAAAATGTTGGTAGTAACAAATATTGAATAAATTGTTTTAGGTAATATTAATATATGAAATAAATCATTGAGGAGTTTTTATAAATGAAATATGAAAATAAATCTGTATCTAAATTTGGACTTGAAGTTAGAAAAAGGCTTTTAGAGTTAAATATGACTCAAAGACAGTTGGCAGCGGAACTTGAAATGAATGAACACTATCTTACAGATATATTAAATGGAAGACGTTCAGGCAAGAAATATAAAGCAAAAATAATAGAAGTATTAAATATTGATTTATAAGAAAGAATAAGCAATAAATTTTAGAAAATATAAAACTAAGTTAAGATTATAAGTATCTTATTAGTAAAGAAGAATATAAAAACTTAAAAATATAAAAGAAGGATGTGTTAATTATGGCTAAGAAAAACTGTGTTCATGTTATGGGATATATGGACAGGCTTGTTGAAGAAAACGAAGGTAAATTATACTTTACAGTGAAAATAAGAAAGAATAAGAATAAGTTTGTATATCCAACGATAGAAATTTCTACGAAAAGATTTCCAGATTGGATTGAATTAGCTAAAGAGAAAATGGTTATTATAGAAGGAACAATTAAAACTGATAGCAAAGAAGTTATAGTGGATTGTCCTAAATGCGCAAGAAGATATAAAGACATACAAGTTAATACTACTATTGCTGCCCAAAAAATGTTTATTGTAGATGCAAAAACTGAAGAATCTTATATTAATAAGGTAATGCTACTTGGAACTGTATGTAAAGAATTGGAGTTTAAATATATAGAGAGTACGTATTCAACAGTTGCTAACATGAAATATCAAATTGCAGTAAACGGAAAAGAAGTAAATGTTTCTGATTATCCTTGGATTTCTACTTTTGCAAAGCAAGCAGAAGAAGATAAAAAAAGAATACAAGTTGGTTCTCAAATAATGGTGGAAGGAGAGCTAATAACAAGGTATATAAATAAAGAATATTTATGTGAATGTGGTCAAATAATAAAAAATTCACATGGACAGACAGAGGTTTCAGGAACAGCAGTGGAATACTTAAATAATTGCAAATTTGATGAGGAGGAAGGGAGTAGATTAAAGCAAATTATTAATCTGTAAAAATAAATTAAAATTGCAGTTAGAATTGAGTAGATATGTTTATAAAAGCATAGTAAAGCAAGTGTATAGTGCTAATTGCTCTAAGTTTAGGGATAATGTTATACATTGTTTTATGTAAAAAAATACATGAAGCAATGTATTTTTTATATAAGATGATTTAAGTATCTATATACTATGATTCTAAAATACATTATTTATCGAATATAACTTTCTTTAAAAGTATCTAATATATGAAAAGTGAATTAGAAGGGGGAAATAATAATGAGTAAAACTTTAAGAAGAATATCAAGAGGCTTAGCAATTATGATGCTTACAACAGCATTTGCATCTGTGCCAGTATTTGCAGCAAATCAAGAAGGTTGGATACAAAACTCTGATGGAACTTGGAGTTATAACAATAATGGAAGTCTTTATAAATACACATGGCTGCATTTAAATGGACAAAAATGGTATTACTTTGACGGAGATGGGAAAATGACAACTGGGTGGTTTAAAAACAATGGTGAGTGGTATTATTTTTATTCAGATGGTTCTATGGCCAGTAATACAATAATCGATGGATATAGATTAAATGCTAGTGGGCAGTGGGCAAATGATAGTGGCAATGTAGTTGAAGACAGCAAAAAGATAGATCCTGTTGGAACTGCTCCCGGACATGGAACGCTAGCAATAAATTATGACAATGTACAAGTCTTTAGAGATGAAGCAACGACAGAGGTATGGATGTGGATTCCGGGAGGACCTTGGACTTTAGATACAAGCCTAAGCACTGTACCTAAAAAAGAAGAAGGTAAAAGTGATGATCTTTTAAATGGAGTAGCCAGCTCTATAGATTATACCAATTATTCATATACAGCTACAGCAATGGCACTAAAAGGGCATGAATATGTGATTGCTGTTAAATGGAAGCCAAGATACAAAGGGGTTACAGTTGAATTCTATAAGGATGATTATTCAATTGGTAAAGAAAACGAGTTGCTTTTTACGAAAGATATTTAGATTAGTAAAGCAAAAAGATAATTTAAAGGGAGAAAGTAATAATGAAAAGGAAGCAAATAATAAGTATTTTATTAAGTATTACATTAGCATTATCTGTTGTAGGGTGTGGGAATGTAATAAATAAGGGTGAAGAAAGTGTAAGTCAACGAATAGAAGCAGATGTAATAAAAGAAGAAGCCTTTACTACTATACCAGAAGAAAAATTAGTTACAGATTATATGAAAAAACAATTAGCACATGATGTATCTTTTATAGAGGATGGGAATCAGTTTATCAATCTATATTTTTTTGATAAGCAGCCTACAGATTCTACTTTAATTTCTAGATACGGCTTAGAATATAATACACAAACAATATATAAGGCTAAAGATCTACATTCTAAATATGCTGACTTATATGATGCTGGAATGACAACTTTGTATACACAGCTACACATTAAGAATGAAACAGGAGATAAGTTTGTTAATAATAAATTGCTCAAACAAATAATCGGTTATTTATCTGATATTTGGAATAGCCAAAAAAATGATGACTATGTTTTAGCAGAAGAATTTAAAGAAAAAAATTCAAATGAAACTTTTCAAAAGTATTTAAAAGAAAATGATATAGAGATAAAAGATATAACTTATCCTACATTTGTTACAGGGTTTAATTATGTTGTGGGAGCAGATGTTGCCACAGTAAAAGTTAATATAAAAGGAACTCAGAATAAGAAAGAATTTGAAAAAACTTTGGCTTTAGATTTTTATTTTGCTCCAAGCAAAGATATTAGAACTTGTGTGAAGTTAGATGATAAATTAAGTGATAAAGATTTCGAAATAATGGCAGTGTCAACTGGAACAGTTCCAGCAGATCAGTTTGATACTTTTTTTAAATATGATATAAACAAGGCAAAGGAGAAATTTGGAATAAGTTAGATATCATTATATTCAAGGTATATTTTGATTAGTAAGAAAAAGAAAATTAAAAGTGTAGATAAAAAATTATATTACATGAACGAACATGATGTGATGTTACATGCTACTTATGTAATTAAGCACCATATTAATAAAAATTAAATTGAGTTATATGAGGAGAAATGATTATGATGAAAACAAATAAAATATTTCTAGGATTATCAACATTAATAGTTGCAGGACTATTGTCTCCTGCCATACAGTCGTATGCTTATGAGAAAAAGAAGATAACAATACATCCAGTAAATGCATTGGGAGAGCAAATCCACAATAATATTGAAATAGAAGCAGATGTTGTTAAAGATTCGTCAAATCCAGATGACTGGTACTATTCATTTAAGTCACCAGAAATAGAAGGTTATCACGCTCTGCCTAATTATATTGAAAAACTATCTAAATTTAAAGCAGACAATATTACAATTACAATATCGTATACAAGTTTAGATAGTGGCGCTAGCAAAAAGAATTGGGCATATGTAAATGGAAATTGGTATTATAGAAATGCTGATGGAGTATACTCTTATGCTTGGGAAAAAATAAATGATAGCTGGTATTTTTTTGATATTGAAACAGCAGCGATGAAAACAGATTATTGGGTTAGATGGAATAATAAATGGTACTATATAAAATCAGATGGCACAATGGCAACAAACACTTATATAGGTGGGTATTATGTAGATGCCAATGGTGAGTGGGTAGGATAATGTGTAATATATTCTATTTAATTAAGGTACAATTGCAAAATTGTAAATGGCTATTATGGCGAATTGAAGGCAGATTTAGTACGAGTATAAATAAAAATATGAAAATTTAATTTTTGAGGAGGAATAAAAATGATAAAAAAAACAAATAAGTTAATTGCAAGTTTACTAATAACTTTATCTATAGTTTCATTATTTCCAACAATAAATGCTTTTGCTGAAACAAAGTTTTCACAAGCAGAAAACGACCTGTATAAAAATTTTTTAGACACAGAATGCACCAAAACCGATAACTTAGGTGTCTACATAAGAAAGTCAGATGGAAAGTATTTCGGAAGATCTACTGTGTCTGGTTCAGATGATGTAAAAGTGTCAAATGAAACAGTAGATGGAGATAACTACTATGCTTCTTCTGATGGAAGCTTAGTTAAAAATACATGGGAATCGCTTTATAACGGATACGTTTATAAGTGGCATTACTATGGATCTGATTATCAAGAAGTGAAATATCAATATAAAACAATTGATGGTAAAAAATACTACTTTGATAAAAATGGGTATTTAAGTACAGGATGGAAAAAAAGAACTGCAGATGAAAACATTAAAGCTAGTGCTAATGATAAACATTGGTATTATTTCGGAGAAGATGGCGTAATAAAAGAAGGATGGGTTAAAAGTAATGATAAATGGTATTACATTTATTCTGATGGTTTAATGGCTTATGATACAACTACACCTGATGGAGGTTTTGTTGATAAAAATGGTGTTTGGGTCTCTTAAATATGAAGTGGGAATTTTGCTTAAGAGAATAAAAGAATTATTAATGCAGGAGGAATGAAGTTTGAGAGAAACAAGCAAAGCTTTAGAAAGTTTCTGTTTAGGAATATGGGTTATTTTATTATTAGGAGTTGCAGAACCTGTTTATGCTACTAATGATGCAGATATAACTACAGAATCGAATACTCAAGTTGATGGATTAAAAGGAATGCCTGATGTTGTAGATGCAGGTGAGCATTTTATAGCGCCTAAAGATGGAGATGTTGAAAAACTGAATATTGGTTGGACTAATATTCAAGGACATTATTTTTATTGCAAGGATGAAAATAGAGTTAAAGTAAGTGGCTGGCAGCAATTAGGTAGTAATTGGTATCATTTTAGCACTAGTACTTATGATATGAAAATTGGTTGGTTTAATGATGGAGGAACTTGGTATTATTTAAATGATTATTCTGATCTAAAATCAGAAAAAATAAAAGTTCCAACAGTAAAAACAGGTTTGGGTACTATGAAAACAGGTTGGCTAAATAATAATGGAAGTTGGTATTTCTTAAGTAACGATGGATCATTAAAACAAGGTGGATGGTTGCAAATAAATGATACTTGGTATTATTTCAATCAAGATGGACGTATGGCCACAGATACTACAATTGATGGATATAATATAGGTTCAGATGGCGCTTGGAGAAATAGTTTGTTATATTTCAACTAAATAAATTTAGATATTATAGTGCAATTTTGAGGGGGAATAAATGATGATAAGAAGAGGAAAGAAAATAGTAGCAAGTGTAGTAATTGGATTAACTTTAGTTTCATTATTTTCTATAACAAATGTTTTTGCTGCAACAAAATACTCAGAAGAAGAAAACGCAAAATATAAAGAATTTATAGATAAAGAATGTACAAAAACAGATAATCCATTTGTATATATAAGAAAGTCTGATGGTAAATATTTTGGAATTTCTAGTGACACAACATTAGACGATGTAAAAGTATCGAATGAAACAATATCTTTTGGAGACTATTTTGCTGATGGAGATGGAAGTCTTATTAAGAATCAATGGAGATATATTTTAGATGGAGGTACAGTCTATTTTTGGCATTATTATGATTCTAATTGTAAAACAATTAAGCAACAATATAAGACCATCGATGGAAAAAAATATTATTTCGACAAGGAAGGAAGATTGTCTATAGGATGGAAAAAAAGAACTGCAGACGAAAATATCAAAGCTAATGCTAATGATAAACATTGGTACTATTTTGGAGAAGATGGTTCAATAACAGAAGGTTGGATTCAAAGTGGGGGTAAGTGGTATTACATTTATTCTGATGGTCTAATGGCCTATGATACAACAACACCTGATGGATATTATGTGAATAAAAATGGTGTTTTTGTTAATTGAAATTTACGCTCATAACTTAGGAGATATTTAAACTTTACAGATATAGTGAAAAATATTATTTTTAAAATTTATTTTAATAAAAAACTTTGTTAATACTGGTGTAAGTGATTGAAGATAATTACTTACACCAGTATTTTTTGATAAGTTGCTAAAAGTTAAGTAAATATAACTTTATTTGTAAAATATCAATAATAATTAATGTATATTAATAATTTGATAAAAAATATTTGAAAAAAATATTTAAGTAATTTCTCAGAAGAAATAAAAAATCAAGATACTCTTTAATTAAGAAATAAAATAAGTATTTGTTAAATTCACTTATTTGAATTTCTAATAAAATTATAAAGAAAGAGTGATTCTTTTATGGGAAAAAAAATTACAGTAAGTGATATTATATCAATATATGAAATTTCGAAGTGGAGAAAGATGGATATATCATTTATAGAAGCAGGAACAGGACAAGGAAAAAGTTATTTTGTTATAAATACCTTATATGAGTTTGCTAAAAGCAATAACAAAAAAATATTATTTCTAATTAATAGATCAAGTTCGTATGAACAATTTTTGTATGAAATTATGACACAATGCAAGAAGGATATTATAGATATAGCCACGTATCAAAAATTGGAATATATGAGTTTAGTTCAAAAAATAGATTATGATATGACAAAATATGATTACATTGTATGTGATGAATTTCATTACTTCTTAAATGATGCAACATTTAATGACAGAACAGATATAGCATTTGAGCAAATAATGAAACAGAGAAATGCTGTTAAAATATTTATGAGTGCAACTGGGAAAAATATGGAGCGATATATAAAAGAAAATATTAAACTATATGTAAATGCTGAAGGTATAACAATAAAAAATTATAATTTACCAATAAATTATGATTTTATAAAAAAGCTATCATTCTTCTATGAAGATGAGACTTATGAAGAGTTGATTGAACAATTTATTAAGGAAGGAACTAAGGCGATATTTTTTATGCAAGATTTAGAAAAAGCATGTGATTTATATAAAAAATATAAAGCTTTTTGTCTATTTAATTGCAGTAAAAAAGAAAAAAAATATTATAAGCATGTCAATGAAAAAAAAATTAAAAAAATGTTAGAAGAAGAAAAGTTTGAAGAATTAATTTTAATAACAACTCCATGTATGGATTCTGGTGTAAATATTAAAGATATAAATTTAAAAAATATAGTAGTATCTATATATGATTTAGATACACTAATACAGTGTATTGGTAGAAAAAGATTAGTTGACTATTTAGATAAAATAAATCTATATGTTAGATGTTTAGATAATTGTACGTTAGGTGGGATTCAAATAGAAACAATCAATAAACTGGAGCGCTTAGAATATTTAAAAAAGCACACCGATGAAGAATATATAGATAAATATCCTAGATCTAGTGGATTTGATAGGGCTATATATGATAATTATCGAAAAGATAAAAATAGTATTGGTAAAGAAATAAATCCATTAATTGAATTTAAGTATAAACTAATTCTAAAAGAAGTAGGCATAATTAAGTCCTATAGAGAACTTGGATATGGGAAATTTGCATATATCAAATACTTATCGGATAAATTTAAGATAAATAATTATGCATTATTCGAAGACGAAAAGAAAGAAGCAAAAATTCAAGAGTATTTTCATAAAATGGAAGACAAACCAATAGATAAAGAGGAACGAAAAAATTTAATTGAGGTTTGCAACAAAAAAGATTCTTTTGGAAGAAAATATGCATCAATCGGAAAATTAAATAAATATTTATTGGAAAATAATTTTGGATATGAGATTAAGGCTAAAATTATAAAGAATAAAACTTATTGGATCATAGTTAAAAGATAAGCAGTATTTATAATTTAAGTGAAATAAACTATGCATGTATATTGAATTCTCATATATATGCATAGTTTTAAGTTGAATATATAAATCATTTTGAAAGAAAGCTTGTGAAAAATATTTAAATAACTATATGATTAAAACACAAAAGCTATAAATCAATTTTCAGTATGTGATTGTATATATATTGTGGTTTGAATATGTTGCTCGACATTTTGGAGTATAATCACTATATTTGATGTTAGAAGTTTTTTGAAATTTTTATTCTTCTAATGCAATAAATAAGCACTAATAAAGTTATTAGATTGGTACTTTAAAGTTAAGAAATATTTTTTGACTTAGAAAGCAGTTAGTAAACATAAAAAATATGCAATATATGTTTATAAAGGGTTTTGCAAATTTTTTAGATGTGATTTTAATTCTTAATTGAATTAGCACCTTCCCTGCGGTCAGTTGCACTGCTTCTGAAAACTAAAAATTTAGAGAAATAGTAAGCATTTGAAGTGTTTTCTTAATATTTAAAGTACTTCATAATAAAACATTTTTTCTTCTAAAGAAGTATAAACTGTTGCTGAAAGCAGAAAATTACTAAAATAATGGTTTTCCAAGGAGGAACTATTTATTCTAAAAAAATTGCAATATATTATATAAAGGGTTTTGCAGATTTTTTAGATGTGACTTTAATTCTTAATTGGATTAGCAGCTTCCCTACGGTCGGCTGCACTGCTTCTGAGAACTAAACTTTTAAGAGAATAGTGAATATTTTAAATGCGTTCTAAATA
Organism: Bacillota bacterium; assembly: GCA_021781745.1. GTDB lineage: Bacteria > Bacillota > Clostridia > Clostridiales > Clostridiaceae > Clostridium. Next base: position 90,808 of record JAJXWH010000014.1, read on the forward strand.
TTAAACCTACTTCATAAGAAAAAGAAAACAAGTTTCTATTTCTAAAGCAGTAAGAAATATTGTTGAGAGAAGAAATTTTTAAGATTAGAAAGTTACTAAACAATAGTGGTTCTTCAAATAATGTCTTATTCAAGCCTAAAAAATATGCAAAGATAGTTTATAAAGGGTATTGCAGATTTTTTAGATATTGTGTTAATTATATTGAATAATTTTCATATATTTTGAAAGCGCAAAATTTCTGTAGAATCATAACTTTTATATATTAAAAAAATTATTCAAGAATGCTCTGGAGAATAAAATTTTTTAGTATAATGTGTATATAAGATATGAATATATAAACTATAAATTCTATGAAATTTGGACTAACATATAATTGCAAAATGTAGTAAGTAATTTTGCAATATTTCATAAGCTAAAATATGGACTTTTGGAACAAATGCATGTGTATAAAAGTGCAATTATTATATAATTCATAATGTACACTTTTTGCAATGCTATAGAATTTTGAAGGAGGTAAGTTTTTTTATGGGGATAAGAAATTACTTTTATGGAAGGGTATCTTCTAAAGATCAAAATGAAAATAGACAATTGGATGCAATTAAAAAGTTGGACATTGACTCTCGGGATGTGTATATGGATAAAGCGAGCGGTAAAGATTTTGATAGACCAGAATGGAATGCATTAAAAAGATCAATCAGAAGTGGAGATGTTCTGTTTATAAAATCTATTGATAGGCTCGGAAGAAATAAAACAAGCATTTTAGAGCAATGGAAGTGGCTTAGTGATAATGATATCGATATTGTAGTTTTAGATATGGAAATCTTGGATACACGTAAGTATAAAGATTTAAAAGGGGTAGGGCAATTAATTACGGATCTAGTTCTTCAAATATTAGCATGGCTGGCAGAAGAAGAACGTATAAATATAAAGCAGCGACAAATGGAAGGCATAGAATCTGCGAAACTAAGAAATGTTAAATTTGGTAGACCTAAAATACAAGTAAGTAATAATTTCAAAACTATTTACATGCAGTGGAAGAATGGAGATTTCACTGCAAAAAAAGCCATGAAAATGCTTGATATCAAACCAAATACCTTTTATAGGAGGGTTGCAGAGTTTGAAAATAATACAATAAGGGAGTGAATGGATAATGTCTAAAAGAAATAACACTTGGAGTAAGCAAAAATTAGAAAGATACTTAAGAGAAGGAAGAGGTAAAGGAAAGTTGTCTTCATATAAGCCTTGGTTAACAGTTCAAGATTTTCCTTCCATCGGTAGAGCAAGTAGAATTCTAGGAAATAAGACTAATAGAGTGCATCATTTTTTTAGTGACTTAGAAACCCAATGTTTTTATTTATGGGATTGGGATGAAAAAGTCATAGATATCAAAGAACATTATCCATTGTTAAACTTATATGATGTTGTAGATGTAGAGGATATAAATATTAATACTTTCAAAGATAAAGATACGAATGAACCATATGTTTTAACAACAACTTTTTTTATACTCGTGAGAACAGAAGAAGGAGGAAGTGATTGTTTTGTCAGAAGTGTTAAGTATAAATCAGCATTAGAAAAATCAACAACGATAGAAAAATTGGAACTGGAACGTAGATATTGGGAAGCACAAGGAGCCGATTGGGCGCTAATAACAGAAGACGATATTCCAAAGGAGAAGGCCAAAAATATTCAATGGTTTCATGGAGTGTTAAATGAATATAAAAATTATGACATTGATGAAAACACTATGGTGAGGCTATGTGGAGAATTTTTAGAATATGCTAATTCAAGTGATTTATCAATTAGAAAATTATCAAAGGATTTTGAAATGAAGAATTCCTTAAAAGAAGGAACAGGAATATTTATATTTAAATACCTTTTAGCAGCAAGGGTTGTAGAAATTGATATGAATAAGAACATCGATTTAAATCTTACTTTTTCAGAAATCACTAAGTAAGGAGAGGAGCTAAATGATACAAGTTAACAATTTAATAAAATGGTTAAATGGAGAAGAGCAAGTTGATCGAATTCTATGGTTCGATAAAATGCAGGATATTATTTTTTTAATAGACGTAAAAGAAAATAAAATGCCTATAAAATACAGCATGTCTTATGTAGAAGACATGATTAAGTTAGAAAAAATAACATTTGAACCAACTGACAAATATATAAATATATTAAAGGAAGAAGAAATTCCCACATTATATATACAGTATAGAGATAAAGCATGGGAGGTTATAAAACAGATAGTTGAAAAAGAACCGTATGTTTATATTTCTAAAGAAAGAAGAAAATTAACTTTATATACATCAAAAAATTTAAATATTAGTGAAAGTACCATAAACAGATACCTTAAAAGATATTGGTGCAGAGGTAAGAATAAAAATGCTCTAGTTCCAGAATTCAAAAACTCAGGTGGAAGAGGTAAGGAGAAGAAGATTTCAGGTGGTATAAAGCGAGGACGACCAAGAAATAACAGTCAACTTTTAGGAAGCGGTATAAATGTAGATGATAACATTAAAAGAACTTTTAAATTAGCCATTAATAAATATTATAATACCAGCAGCAAGAACCCATTAACTACAACATATCAATTAATGATAAAAGAGTATTTTAGGAATATAGAGAATCAGAAAGACATTCTATCAAATCAAGAATTACCAACATACGAACAGTTTAAGTATTGGTTTTATAAGAATAGAAACTATAAAAAAGAAGTAGTAAGCAGATTTGGTTCTAAGAAATATGAGCAGAAACATAGAGCCATTTTAGGGAATACTAATAATGATGTATTAGGATCGGGTAGTTTATATCAAATCGATGCAACTGTTGCGGATGTGTATGTGGTAAGTGAATTTAATAGAAATTGGATTATTGGAAGACCAGTGTTGTATATGGTATTAGATTCTTTCAGTAGAATGATTGTAGGTTTTTATGTTGGATTAGAAGGACCAAGTTTTATTGGAGCAGCAATGGCATTAGCAAGTGTTGTAGAAGACAAGGTTAAGTTATGTAAAGAATATGGTATTGAAATTACACCTGAACAATGGCCGGTTAATAATTTGCCAGATCACATAATTGCAGACAGAGGTGAAATGGAAGGTAAAAATATTGAAAGTTTGGTAGAGGCATTAGGAATTGGAGTAAAGGTTACACCACCATTTAGGGCAGATTGGAAAGGTTGTGTAGAACAAAATTTTAGAGTTTTAAATACTCATACTAAGCCTTTTTTAGTAGGAAAAGTGGATGGTAATTTCAAAGAGCGTGGAGATAAGGACTATAGGCTGGATGCGAAACTAACAATAAAGGAATTTACTAAAATTATAATAAAAACAATACTTTATCATAACAATAGCCATATTTTAAGAGAATATGATAGAAGTCAATTCCAGATAGAAGATGACGTGAAAGCAGTTCCAATTGAATTGTGGAATTGGGGGATAGAGAATATTTCTGGAAGATTAAAAAGTCTACCAAGAGAAATTGTTTTATTAAATCTTATGCCAACAGGAAGTGCAACAGTAACAAGCAAAGGAATAAGATTTAATGGAGCATATTATGCTTCAAAGGAATCGTTAGGAGAGCATTGGTTTGAAAAGGCTAGGAATAGTGGTAGTTGGAAGATACAAATTTCATATGATTTAAGAAAAATGGATTATATTTATATAAAAAAAGATAATGGTAGAGATTATGAAAAATGCTTTTTGTTAGAACATCAAAATAAGTATAAAAGTAAATGTTTTGATGATGTTCAATATTTAATAAGCAGAGAAAAACTAGATGTTAATTTAATGAAGGAATCAGAATTACAAGCAAAGGTAAATTTAATGGATGATATAGAAAGAATTGTAGATTCTGCAAAGCAAGATTATCAGTATACCAATGAAAGTAATACCGAAAGATTAAGAGGTATAGATGAAAATAGAAAAATAGAAAAACAAATAAATAGAGGACATGAGTATTTTGAGATAGGAGAAGATGTTGAGATTGATAAAAAAGATAAAATTGAAAATAATGATTTTAACAGTCATGTAATGAATGAATTATCGCTATTGAAGCAAAGACAAAAGGAAAGGAGACAACAATCAAATGGATAAAAAAATTGTTTTGAGTAATGGTGCAATAGCATATAGAGCGGAATACAAGGAGCAAGTAATAGAAGAATATAAAGGAAATCCTTTTTTAGAAGCATTACCTGATATAAGTAATAAAGAAAAAGTAATAAATTCGTTGGGATTGTATCCTTATTATAGTGATGATGAAAGAAAACTACCAGATCACATAAGAATTCACATAATATCAGAAAGGTTATTTAAAGTTTTTCAACCACTTCCAAGGCATATAGATTTGGAAAGCAGAATATCAACAATGATTAGAACTGGCTATATTTCAAGGAATCCATTAAGCAAAGAATATACAGAATCTCTTATCAATGGTTTTATAAAGTTACATTATGAAGAGGTAGATAATATAAATGGTTTTTGTAATACTGCAAATTCGTTATCTATTATTGGTGCATCAGGATTAGGGAAGAGTAGTAGTTTAAATAGAGTTCTTAGTAATTTTCCACAGGTTATAGCGCATTATCAATATAAAGATAAAAAAGTTTCTGTTTATCAAGTTGTTTGGCTAAAAATCGATTGTCCATTCGATGGAAGTGTTAAAGGTCTTTGCATAGATTTTTTTAATAGAATAGATCAAGTTTTAGGAACAAATTATTTTGAGAAGTATGCAACATCAAAAAGAACAGTTGATACATTGTTAAGCGTATTAGGACAAGTAGCAAGAAATAGTGGGCTAGGGTTGCTTATAATAGATGAAATACAGCATTTAAGCCAAGCAAAATCTGGTGGAGTAGATAAAATGCTAAATTTCTTTACTACACTAGTAAATACAGTTGGAATTCCAGTAGTTTTGGTGGGAACAATGAAGGCGAAGAATCTGTTACAAAATGATTTTAGAATGGCACGAAGAACATTGGGAACTGGTGGGAACATAGTATGGGAAAGACTAAAAAATGATGAAAATTTCAGTTTGCTAATGGATACAATCTGGGAGTATCAATTTACTAAAAAGAAAACACCATTAACAGAAGAATTTATCAAATTATTATATGAAGAATCTCAAGGAATAATAGATATAGCAGTAAAGATATATGCAATGGCACAAATAAAAGCGGTATCCACAGGAAAAGAAGAAATTACTGTGGATATAATAAAGGAAGTTGTGGATAAAAACTTAAATGCAGTAAAACCGATGATAGATGCAATGAAAAGTAATGATATAAGAAGAATTGCTAAATATGAGGATATATGCACTATTGATTATGAAGATTTTCTATCCAAAACTAATGATGATAATAATCTAAGTTCCAGAATACAAGATTATAAGACTGCTAAAAGAAAAAAGCAGTTAAGCAAAAAAGAAGAGGCGCTTATAAGATTAATGGAGTTGGATATAGATAGGAAGAAGGCTGTTTCTGCTATAGAAAAGGTATTATCAGAAGATGAGGAAATTGGAATTAATAAATTGGTAGTTGAAGCGATAAAGGTAGTTGATACAATAAAATCAACAAGAAATAAAAGTTCAAATTTAAAAGAAGATGATATTAGGTTTATAATAAAATATGCAAAGGAAGAAGATAAATCACCTTATCTGGCTTTAAAAGAGAAGGGGTATATAACAAGTGCAGACTTTGAAAGCAGGGAGATTTTATGATCTCCTTTTTTCCTGCTCCCTATGAGGATGAAATACTTTATTCTATTTTAGCAAGATACCATTTAAGAAGCGGAAACACTAGTTATGTAACAACTAATCAAGATTTATATAATGAAGGAATTATTACTTCCAGCATTGATTTACCATCAAATAATGATAGATTGGTAGAAAATATCCCTAAAATATTTGGATATACTGCAGATGAAATTATAAAGAATTATACTTTATTTAATTATTATACATCTTTTGTAGATGCTCATGAAAAACAACTTGTATTGGAAATGTTAAGAGGAAATGATGGGAGAGGTGTTCATTCTATAGTTGGAGCAGCGCAGGTTAGTGTAAAACAACAAGGCTATTTTAAAATATGTCCTATATGCTATAAAGAAGAAAAAGAAGATTATGGAGAAGCCTATTTACATAGAATACACCAAATTTCAGAAGTATTTATCTGCAGTAAGCATCAAGTTCCTTTAAAGATAAGCAAGCAGCCAATTCATTATTATGGAAAAAATTCGTATGCGCCATTATTAGAAATAGAGTTTAAAGAAAACATTACAAATGATTTGTTCAGCAGTAATTTAGAGCATTTCTTAGCAATTAATCAGTATATTGAATATTTATTATCTAATGAAGTTAATAATAAAGACTATTTATGGATTACAGATCAATATAAAAATAGATTAAGAGAATTATGTCTGTGTACTCCGTCAGGAAGGGTAAACATAGATGAAGTAGAAAACAGATTCATTAAATTTTATGGAGAGGAATTTTTAAACTTATTTGATTTAAATATCTATAGTGATAATATTACAAATTGGATTAAATACATGCTCAGAATAAGCAGATCAAATGTAAATCCAATAAAGCATTTATTACTAATAAGATTTTTAGAATTAGATTTAGAAGGATTTTTTAATAAAAAGATAGAGTACAAGCCTTTTGGAGATGGTCCTTGGATTTGCTTAAATAAAATCTGTGATAACTATTGTAAGCCTGTAATAGATAAGATTGATATAAGTTATAACAGTAAAAAGCAAAAGCCAGTTGGTAGGTTTAAGTGTGGGAATTGTGGATTTACTTATGCGAGATGTGGGCCGGATGCATGTGGAGACGACAAATATAAGATTGGGAAGGTTATTACCATTGGTGAGAGGTATAAAGAAGAGATAGAGAGACTTTCAGGAAAAGGTGTAAGCATAAGGTATATATCTAGGAAACTTGGTTTGGGTCAGAAGACTGTAAAAAAATATGCTTTTTAATTATTGGAAAAGACAAATATAAAAAACAAGAAGAAAGAATTTAGAATTATAGTAAAAGTAAAAAAAGTATACTATTAGTTGAAATTAAGAGAAATAAAATTTTTATGAAAGTTTTGTTTCTTTTAATTTTATATTATCAGAGTCAATATAGACTATATATGTGCATGGAATCTTTGGAAGCAAAAGTAATTAAAAATATAGCGATCTTGATGAATTTGGATTTTAATAAAAGATTAGTTATATGTGAGCATGGGCTGTAAGTAATACATATTAAGTAAGAGTAGTTTGTAGATTATATAAAATTATATAGAAAATAGTAAATAAAACGGGGTACGACATATTTGATGTAGTAATATTTAATAATTATAGTAAAATTAAGTATTATTAAAAGAAAATAGGAGGGGTTAAAATGGGATATATATTAAATATATTATCAAAAGTATTTGTGAAAATAACTTCAGGAGCAGAAAGTATTTATAAAAAAAATCAGGAAATAGGAATTATACGGAATATAATTATTCAATTATTATATTCAGCAATAATATCAATAATTACGGGTGTTTTATTATACGTTGTTGCGATTGGGTTGCTAACATCAATATTGAATATTAATTATTTAAGTGAAAATATACTATCAGTATTTATAATACCATCATTTTTATTTACAATGTGCATTTGGATAATAGTTTACAATTTTGATAATAAAAACTTTAGGTTTTCCAGATATATGATTAGATTCTATCTATTATCAAGTTATATAAGTGCTAAAAAGATAGTTTGGAAATCGGCATTATATCTAATGATTATGCCATTTTTATTATCAATATTTCCAGCATTATTGATAATAGGTACAGATATTAGTGAAATTAAATTAGAGGTAACATATAAGATAATATTAATAATAACATTTATTATAAGTCTTATATTATATAGTGAATTTAAATCTGATGAACTTGAACGTAGCAAAAGGCAAGTATTTCTATGGGGGATAATTTTTATAATAATTTTAACTTTAAATATGTATCAGTATAATTATGTTTTAAGTAGCACAATATTAGATCAACAACAAATCATTAATTTGTTTATATCAATAGGGGGCTTAGTATTTACATTAGTCACTATGGCAGATAAAACTAGGGAGATGTATAAGAAAATAATCGATAAGCATGATGGGGATGTTAAAGATGAGATGTTAAAGTTAATGAATGAAAATAATTATACTAAAGTAACTGAAATTGCAAAAGAAGAGATTGCTTCATTTAGTAGTGGAATAAATATTTTACAAAATCAATGGAAATCAGGGAATAAGAAAGAAGTAGTAAAATTCATTTTTATACTTATAATTGTAAGTATATTTATAATTGCAATGTTTATATGTACAAATTATATAGAAAAGTTATTACATGATATAATGAATAATGGTAAGAACTTTTATATATCACTATTTAATGGAGATAAAGATATGGCAATGATTATATTTGCTATAGTAATTACTTTGGTTGGATTAATCTATGTTGTGTATAAAACTATAAAAAAATTCAATAAATGTACAATTAGTGAGAGAATTAATAATATAAATCTAATTATAGTATTAATGATAGCCTTTAGTATGTGTTTAGCTACTATTTTTAATAAACAAGTGCAGCATAGTATATTAAACGTTATATGGATTTTAGGGATCATATTGGTTATAGGATGTATAGTACAAGCCATTTTATCTAAAGTTAAGAAATAAATATAAATAATGATTTGTTGAATTTGTACAACAGTACAGAAATTAGGATGAAAAGGAAGATGTGAGGGAGTGTTATGGGTTTAGAATGTTAATAAATTTCTAAACTTATGCTTACGCATAGGCTCTTGGATATGAGCAATAAGAATTGTATTTTAATTGGATCAGATTTTTGGAATAAAGTTGGGCATGATAAAAATACTTTTAATGAATTATTAGAGATATTCCAAAAAGTAGGTGAAAAATATTCAGATAAGATAAGAAAAGATCATCTGAAATTATAGTTGGTGAAATTAACATTTATTTAAGGAATTATATACATAGTAGATGAAAATAAAAAAATAATGCATAATTCTATATTGAAGTTTAATATAACTAAGGTACACAATAGCAAATTATGTTAAATATATGATAAAATAGTAGAGTGGAAAATAATCACTCTACTATTATTTTTTGGGGGAAAATTTAATGGGAATATTAAATAAAATGATTCAAAGTTTATTTGGAAATAATAAAGGGAATAAAGTAAGTAATAATATTAATCTGGAAATAGATAAAGTAAAAAATTATATAGATACTGAACCATATGATAAATATATGGTTTATAAGAATAGCAGTGAACTTACAAATGATTTTGTAGTATTTGATTTTGAAACTACAGGATTAGATGCAAAAACAGAAAAGATAATTCAAATAGGTGCCTTAAGATATAGAAATAATGAAAAGGTTGATGAATTTGTTACATATGTAAATCCTCAAAAGTCTATTCCAAGTAATATAACTAGTTTAACTGGAATTAATAATAGTGACGTTAAGAATGCACTAATAATATCACAAATACTTCCTAGATTTATTGATTTCATTGGAGAAGATGTTCTTATTGCTCATAATGCAGATTTTGATATGAAGTTTTTACTTAATAATGCATTTAATCTAAGAATAAAAAAGCCACAAAATGAAGTGATTGATACATTGTCGCTATCAAGGAAATATATAAAAGGTGGAAATGGAGCAAAGTTAGAAAATTATAAACTTCCAACATTAAAAGCAATCATAGATATTAGTGTTGGTTCTCATAATTCAGTAGATGATTGTTTCGTTTGTGCAGAAGTTTATAAGAAATGCAAGGAAGTAAAAAATAGTCAAAAATTAAAAAAAGAAAATCATATTAAGGTAGAGGTAATAGAAAAGCAATATAAAAAAGTTAAAATCCTTAAAGATCCTGTTGATAGAAACTTACAGGGGATTGAATTTGAAAAAGAAGGATATATAGATAATGCCATAGAATTTTATGAATTAAATATAAAAGATGGATTTGATGGGAGTCATCCATATGATAGACTTGCTATAATTTATAGAAAAAGAAAGCAATATACTGAGGAAGTAAGAGTATTACAAAGAGGAATAGAGGTATTTTCTAAATTGCAAAAAACATCTAAAAGAATGGATGTGAATCCTAAACTAAATAAATTTAAAGAAAGATTACTAAAAGCACAGGAATTAGTAAATAAAAAGATAAACTAAATGTTCCTGCTAGTGATATTATAGACATTATAAAAATTAAAGCAAGATAATTTATTGATGGTCTAGTATGATGTATAAATCAGAATATAAACCTGATTTATAGAGATATATTGAATTTAAAAGTAATATAAATGATTAGATTATAGATTGTAATAGGAGGATGGCAATTGGAACAAAAGTTTAACACTATTGATGAGATGATTTTTTACTTAAATGAAAGTATAGATAAAGAAGAAATAAAATTAAAAACTGAAACAATATTAAATGAAATAGATTCTGTATATAAAGAAAGTACAGAGAATAATAAAGAGCAGAAGATATTTGAGATTGTAATAATTCTAAAATATTACCTTACAACAATAAAAGAATATCAAAGGGCATATGACTTTTATAGAGGTAAAATTGATAGATATTATGCAAATTATTTGAATGACAATGAAGAAGTAGATGATTTTCTATTGTTATTAACAGAGATTGAACTAGTATGTGCAATGAAGATAGGGCAAATTAGCAGGGAATTAAAGTTAATGGCTCTACTAATTGATATTGGAGAATTAAGTTTTCCAGAAGAATATAATATAAATGGAGTTTGTATAGTTTTTGGAAAAGAATATATTGAGGCTTATGGTCACTTTATAAACTATCTACTAGAAAAAGAAAAAATTGAAGAAAAGAAAATTATACATATGTTATTATCGTATATTAACTCATGTTCTAATAGTTTAGACAAATATTTTGAGATATCATATTACTATATATTAGAAGATATCAAACATATTATTGTTAAGGAAAAGTTTTCAGAGTTCAGTTATAATATTTTAAATTTTTATAGTGTTTTATTTGGATTTATATGCAAAGAAGATTTAAATAATCAAATTTCTCTAAAGGATCATTTTGGAGAAGATGATATTTCACTAAGAGATGAATATGAGAAAAACAAGAAAGTTTATGATTTTTGTAATAAACAGATATTAAATAGTACATTTATAGACTTTTTTAATTCAATAAATGAAGATGATTATAGATTATATTTAGATGATATATATACTGCTTTTAATACATATAACGAAAAGTTAGAGGTATATAATCAAGGAGATATATTTGTTATATTATCTGAATTAAATAAGTTGAAATTACTAGATTTTAAGAGAAATATACTAGATGAGTATATTTGCAATTATTTTAAAGAGAACATAGATTTTTTATTTGAATGTAAGCATTTTAAAGATATAACTGACTTATATAATTTAATAAGTGATGATTATGTTGGTAAAAATGAAATGATTAAACAGTTTTATTTTCAATTAGCATATTCTTTTAATGAAAGTGGTAATAAAAAAATTGCTAAGAAGCTATATCAAGATGCTATAGATGGTGGAAGTAAGAGTGCAGCAATTTATAATAATTTGGGTGTGATTTATGACAATGAGGGAGATATTCAGAGGGCTTTAGAATTCTTTTCAAAGGCCAGTCGATTAGATCCCAATGATGAAATATCTAAAAATAATAAAGAAAGAACAGAAAAATATATTAAAGAAACAAAAAAAAGAGAGCAACAACTAAAAAATACGTATTTTAAGAAAGTACAGAAATATCATAGAGGTATATTATTTGCAATACATAGATATTCAGATGAAGTAACAAATGATGTCCTACACGATATTATTAAGCAAGATAAGTATATGCTGAAAAGGAATATTGAATTTTTACTGGATAATGATATGCTGCAATTAACTAAAAAGGGCACATATATAATAAATCCAATAGTTGAAAAATGGATTGATGAATATGTAAATCCAACTCTAGAAAGGCAAATTGTAAAAGTTGATAATTCAAAGTTTTATCGACCAATTTTTTATCATGAGTCAGAAATAAACTTATACAGAGTTTTAATAGAATTGTTTCCACAGCACTTCATTTTTCCTAATATGAGTTTGAAAACAATTTTTGATATAGATAAATTTAGAGAGTTAATCGATCAAGAGGTACTTTCATATTTATTCAAGGCTCATGTAGATTTTGTTGTCATAAATACGGCAACATATTTTCCAGTATTGGCATTTGAAAAAGACAGTGAGTATAATGATAATGAACCATCTAAAACTAATAATGAATATAAGAACCAGATATTTAAAACTGGCGGTATTCCTATGATAAGGCTTAGATATAATAGTGGCATGGATTATGAACGGTTAAAGCAAGAAGTAAAAGATGCTACTAAAACTCTAATATTGGAGATTGAAAGTGGAAATAATTATTCAGAAGTTGATTTGTTAAGAGAGGTAGATAAGAAGAAATTTGGTATCACTAACTCAACAATTGATTTGAAAGTTGTACAAAAGGAGTGGGACAATGTAGTTGGTTCTGGTATAGCAATAAAATCAAAAGTTATTGATGTAGAGGATAGGACTTTAATCATTGAAATATCGAACGATTTAAAATCGATCATTGAAATGAGCAAGGAAAATATTAACAGAAAAATGCTAGAGAAGTTCACTTTTGTAGATGATTTAAAGTATAATTGGTATTAGATTGGGAGAATAATTACATTAAAATTAAGATTATTTTGAGATAAGAATCATAACTAAATATTATATATGAAAATTCAGAGGTGATATTGTGGGATATTCTGAAAAGGTTCAGGCTGAGTTAGCAAGTGCGCAAGAAACTTCTATAGCAAATAAAATCATTGATATGCTACAAAAACTAAAATTAGATAATGATCAGACTACTGCTTGTCGATGGATATGGGAGTTAATTCAAAATGCAAAAGATGTGGTAAATGATACGGGTACAGTCGATATTAAAATAAATTTTGATAAACAAGAAAAGCGTTTGGTTTTCCAACATAATGGCAAATGTTTTAATACTAAGAATATTGTTTATCTTATTTCACAAGTATCTTCCAAGGAAAGGGAAGATTCTGAAGAGAAAAAAACGACTGGAAAATTTGGAACTGGATTTCTGACGACACACCTATTATCTGAAAAGGTAACTATAGAAGGTTTATTACAAGACGCTGGAGAGCGTACTAAGAAGATAAGTATTTTTCTTGATAGAAGTGGACAAACAAAAGCAGAAATTATTGAATCTGTTAATAGTAGTTTTGCACAATTAGAAAATAGTGAAGAGATTGATGAAGCTATTGGAGTAGAGAAATTTGGATATAATACGAAATTTACATATCAATTGGATGATGAAGGAGTAAAAACAGCTGAACGAGGGATAGAGAGTTTGTACATATCAGCTCCATATATATACACTTTTTTAAATGAAATAAATTCAATTAATATAAACGACATAGTTGAGTTTAAAAGAGGACAAGTACGCATAAATAATGATTTGGCATTGTATTCTATTCAGTGCGACAATGAGGGAGTTGTTAGTGAACTCTTGATTCTTTCATTGCAAAAAGATGATGTTAAGGTAGTAGCTCCAGTTACTTATGAAAATAATACTATATTTTTTAAGGCATTTGAAAAAGGAACACCAAAATTATTTTGTGATTTCCCTCTCATAGGAACAGAAGATTTTTCTTTTCCAGTAGTAGTGAATAGCTCTTGTTTTAATCCTACAGAGCCGAGAAACGGTATTTTTTTGACTGATAAAGAAAATCCTGTTATTGGAGAAAATAAGAAATTGATGTTGCAGGCATTGGATGCATATAAAACACTTTTAAGCTATGCAGAAGAATATGGATGTAAACAAACATATAATGTTGTTACTATTCATCATCAACCTTCTAAAAGTTGGTTGTCAAGCGAATGGTTAAAAGAAAATATTAGTGATATATGTAAAACATATATCAAAGAAGCATTAATTGTAGATACTGAAAAAGATGGGAGAAAATCATTATATGATTGGCTGGATAATCCTGAGGTATTAATAGTTGGAGATTCGGACAAACAATTAAGGGAGCGTGTGTGGAATTTAGCACAATACATATATTCAGACAAGATGCTTCTGTTTAAGGAAATACATGAATGGTATGATTCTCTATGGCCGGAGTGTAGAAACTTTAATATTTCAAAGTTAATAAAAGGCGTAGAATCTTTTAGAAATATAGAATCTTTGAACGAAAAACTTATAGGTGATATGGATTCAATAACATGGTTAAATATGTTATATGAAACAGTAATAGATTTATTGGATGACAGAGAATATAAAGAATCTAAGATTTTTCCGAACCAATTGGGAGTATTTTGTTCAATTGAAGATTTGTACTACGACAATGGAGTAGAAGAAGAATATAAAGATGTATTAGAGTTATTGGGTAGAGAATGCAGAAATTATCTAATGGATGCTAGAATTAACATTAAAGGTAAAATACAAAGACCAGTGTATGACTATGATTCATTATTTAAAGAAATTGAATTTGGTTTAGATGATTCTTGTGAAGAGTATCGTCATGCAATTGGGAAGTTAATGGTATTGTATAATGATGCAACTCAAAATGACCAAGAGCAGACTGCTTTAATTGATATGATTAATATAATGTTCAAAGAAGAATTGCCAGAAAAGTATAAAGTAAAAAAAGTTTCTGATTCCATTATGAAAAAGGTTAAAAATTATTGGTGTACTATACTTGCTGATGCAGTAAGTGAATGCAAATCTATATATGAACTAGAAAATACAATCACTTTGCCTGATAAATGTACAATTAATCAATGGATAAAAAAATTTATTGAGTATTTAGTTAAGTATAAGCATATGAATCTGTTAGATAAAAAAACCAAACCAATATTGCCAAATCAAAATGGAGTATTTAAAACGGAAGAAAGTCTTTTTCTGGATTCAGGAGAAATTGATGAGTTGTTTAAAGATATTCTTAGGGATGCAGGGGAGGACCTAAGGGATAGTCTTTTGCTTGCAGATATATATCTTGATTTACCAGAAAACAGAACGAAATTTTTAAAAGATATTTCACAGAATATTGTTAATTACGTAAAAGATAATCAGGGAAAAATAAAAAATCAAGACCTTAAAATTATAGAGAACTTTAAAAAGCTTTATCTTTGGATTGTTGATCATGAGGATAAAGCAAAGAGATATTTCGGAGAACTTCTTGAAAATAAACATTGGTTATATAATGATCATGAAATTGCAGATAATATGAGAAAAGCAGAAGCATATGATGATATATTGAAAAAGTACAATATTAATGATTCTATAGGGTTAGAAGCTATACTTAAGCAGCATTCGAAAGAAAAGGAATCTGATACTATTTACGAAGAAGAAATTACAGAGGAAATTCTTGTACAGTATGGTATATCTAGTGAAGAAGATTTTTCAAAAGCAATTAGTATGAACGTTTTTGAAAATCATTTTGTTCATACATCGGAAAGTGATCATGATAAATATTCTTTTGTAAAAAAAATATTGGAGCGTTCGAAAAATAATATATTCCAGTATCTAAAAGGTTTAGAGGAATATGATTTAAGCGATCCAATTTCAGTTAATAATACTATATTTATAATAAAAAAACATGGGAAAGAAACTTTTTTGATTACAAGACCATCTGATTATGGACAGGTTATTTTATATTATGATTTGGAAAAGGATGTTCTTGATTATGAGAAAGAGTGGGAACTTTGGGTAGAAAATGGGAAATCAAAGCCAGAGAGAATCACTTTTGGAAAGATGATGAAATTAACAGGGATAAATAAAATACCATTGAGAAAGGTTACATAGCAATGATAGATGTAAAAGAGATACAAAAATTATTGGAAATAAATTCTGACAATATCATGTGTAAAAATTTTTGTCTGTTTCCATCTGAAATTGCTTCATATATTGATACAGTTGCTAAATGTGATGGAGAGTATGGATATATTTTAATAGGTGTAGAGATTATATCTAATGGATATTCTGTATGTGGTATAAATACATCAGTTAATTTTACAGCGATTTTTCAAAATGCTGTTAAACAATCTATAATGAAAACAGAAATAGAGCAGCAGTTATGCAGTATTAATAATAAAAAGATTTGGGCAATAAAGGTTAGAACATGTAGAGTACAGCATACAAAAAGTGAAAAAAAGAATATGACAATGGATAACATAATTAAAGATCTATATGTTGCCTGTATAAAATTACAAGGAAATTCGTTGTATTATTTAGCATCCGAGGATCAAAGAAATGATTACATTAGAGATATAATGGAGACATGTGGATATAATGTTAAGGATCAGACAAGGAGAGGATTATCTTCTACTGGAAAGGCAGCAGGGGAACTAGATATTTTCATTCAAGATGCAGGGTTTCCTGTTACGATTATAGAAGCTCTAAATTTGAAGAGTTTAGATACAACATATTTAGATAAACATATAAACAAAATATATGATTATGATACTGCAGGAAATTATTTTAATGTGGTTTTGTCCTATGTTACAGTAATTAACTTTGAAGAATTTTGTAATAAGTATATTGATCACATAAAAGCTCATATTTATCCGTATTCACTAACAGGAATTGAAGAAAACTATTGTGTTGATGATAATACATATTCTGATATTAAGGTGATGTTAACAAAACATAATAGGAACGGAAAAGAAACGTTGTTGGTTCATATATGTGTTAGTATTGGAAAAATAAATTAATATGATAATTTATGATACATGTATAGAAGCAATTGTAATTTTGAAGTTTACTAGGTGAATAGAAAATTGTAAATTTGCGAGGTGTATGAATGGAAAAAATGAAAAAGTTAATACAATCATTTAATCAAGAAGAGGTAGTAAAATCATTTATGGGAGCATCATATTGTAGAGATTTGATATGGAAAGGCAGTAAATTTGTTTCAGCAAAAATGGAAATGATATTAGCTTGTACGTTGAAGGAAAGTGAAAGTTCTTTATATTTTAGTTATGATGATTTTAATAATATAAAAAATGCTGTTGATAATTATTTTAATAAGTATGAAAATAAGTTTATAGAAGAAGCCATAAAGTATTCCAGTGCAAATGAAGATAGCAGAAAAAACAAGCTTGTAGAATCAATTACGCAAGCAAAATATCTATTTTATAGAAAAGAAGGTTATACTATTCTAGTTTTAGAATTTGGCAAAAGACTATTTAATAGTATAAATCCTCAAATAAAAAAGATTTGTGGATTTGATTACAATGATTTGGAGAAAGTATACCTATATATTAGTCAAACTTATGTAGCTAGATTAGTAAACTTAATGAAAGAACTAGAACAATATAGGGATTCAGATAAATGGAACAATTATGCTTTTGAATCTTTAAAAAGAAACATATTTAATATAGACAAAGAGGAACTGTATAAATTATTTGATAAAAAGATTATTGATAATATCTTAAACGAATATTCACAAAAACAGTATGAAAATAGAAAATATGAATCTATATTTGATTTTAATGATTATGCAGCACATCCAATTTTAAATTATGAAAATCATATTATAATACCTGATATAAGATATGGAATAGCTAATTTGCCTAAATTGTTTAACTATACAATGCTTTCGGTTGCGAACAATTTAGAACACAAATATCCAAGTGATGAATGTAAAAAGCTTGGAAAAGATTATTCTCAAGTTAGAGGCGATAATATTGAGAACTATGTTGTTGAGTGCTTTAATAAAGCCTTTGGAAGTGACGCTAAAATTTATAGGTCATTGAAGTATGGAAAAGATAAAACATATGAAGCGGATGTTACAGTAGTATATAATAAATTTGTTATAATTTGTGAATGTAAAGGAAAATTGATGACATTAAGTGCGTTACAAGGAAATTTAGACAATATAAAAAAGGATTTTGAATTAGGAATTCAGAAGGCTTATGATCAATGTTGCCGAACAGAAGATTATATAATTCAAGAAAAAGAATTATATAATAATTTAGAGGCGGTTAATATTGATAAAGAATCTACAGTAATTAAAATGTGTATAACAGCAGAAAATTTTGGTTTTATAGCTAGTTGTCCAATTTTTTTATTAGATAATGTTAAGAATGAAGAATTTCCAATTATATATAGCGTATATGATTTAGCATTTGTAACCGATCAATTAAAAGAGAAGGAATTAATTAATTATTTAATACAACGTCAAAAGTATTCAAGTGGTCTACTTACAATTGAGGAAGCTGATACTGTATGTACTTATCTACGAAAGAATAAGAATGATGTAGAGAATTCATACTTGAGTAAATATCAAGAATACTTGAAAAATTATATAATATGAGCATTTAATATGTGCTAAATTACAAAATTAGTAGATAAAGAAAGGATTACTTATTATATATAAATAACTAGCAAAGTAGGAGGTCATAAATAGCAATTTATCGATTTGCTTGCCATTAAATTATTAAGAAAATTTATAAACAATGAAATGTATAAATCAGAATTTCAATGAAGTAACGAATCTTAGAATTGGAGGAAGTAATGTGGATAAAGAATTAACTTATGATGATTGTATGAAAACATTGATTTCGCTTCAAAAGAGTGCGCAAAAAAGAATTATTGAAGCATTGCAAGAACGTAACAAGTTTAATGTTCCCAAATATGATGGAAAGACGGGAATAGGCGTTGATACACGAAAAAATGACAGAAGATTGTTTGTGTGGGTTCCAATTCAATATAAAAACAAGGAATATCTAATTACATTATTTCATAGCGAAATTGATAAAAGATCAGGTAATTGTCATTCACAACTTGGAAGAATTCAATTTGTAAAGGATATTATTTCATCAAAATATATTAGTTCTCCCAATAAGATACTGAAAAAAGGAAAAGATCAAAATGAACAACCTACTGTTGTTGAGTTTTGCTCTTATAAATGGTTAAATCCACTAGATTATATGGATGGTAAGTATACAAAGGAAATGTGCAAAAATAAAAAATGGATTACTATTGACGATGTGAATGGTGATGACAATATTCCAAGACTCATATCAGAGGCATTTGAGAAGTTTATAGAAGAAGTGCATAAAAATTCTGATTTTTCTAATTGAACAAAATAAGCATAATGAGCGATAAATATTCTTCTTAAAATTATGTAAGTATTAATATTCTGAATAAAATATATCAGTAGTTATATTATGAGTGTTATCTATGTCTCCGTCAAAAAAAGATTAACTAAGAAATAAAAAAGATTGACTACGTGGCGGAGCAGTAAAAAAGAGAACAAAAAGAGAATAAAAGAGAGAGCATAAAAGCGAGAAGAACACAGCCTTCGGGTC
>JAJXWH010000001.1 GCA_021781745.1 Bacillota bacterium
CTGAGGAAGATAGAATTAGAGTCATAGAAGAAGCCAGAATTAAAGCTGTAGAAGCAGCTAAAAAAAGAATTGAAGAAGGTTCAGTATTCACTCCATTAAGCCAGGGACATCGAAGAAGAAGCTTTACAGAAAGAGAAAAAGAGAAAAAAGAAAAACAGGAAAGAGGTCTAGAGCAAAACACCTCAAAAATAGAAATAGCAGAAGACCCAAATAAAAATAAATTACAGGTAATAAGCCAAAGATTCAACTACAATCCAGATGGAACCTTAAAGAGTGCATATACAGGAAATATGCAATATGAGTATAGTTATAATATTGAAGGAATGCTTGAGTCTAAGAGTGCTTCTGGAAGAACTCTTTTAAGATACACTTATGATAAAAACAACAATATAAAGAGCATAAAAGATATCACAGGAAAAAGCAGTATCTATAGCTATGATAAAGCTAACAGAGTTAAATTAATTAAAGATGATAAGGAAGCTACTCTAGCAACCTACAATTATTATAAAAATGATAGTATAAAATCTGTGACTGTTGGTAATGGCCTAAAGACAGATTATACCTACGATGGTGATGGCAATGTTCAAAGCTTAGTAACAATAACATCAAATGGTGAAGTTTTAGTAGATTATAATTATGCTTATGATTTAAATGGAAACAGACTTCAAAAAATAAGCAGCAAGCATAAGAATTTCTATACTTATGATTCAATGAACAGACTTAAAGAAGCAACCTATGATGATCGATGCGAAAGCTTCACTTATGATAAGGTTGGGAACAGATTAACTAAAACTACAAATGACATTACTGAAAGATACATTTATAATGTAAAGAACCAATTAAAGGAATTACACAATAATTCTGGCATAAACTACTTTACTTATGATAATCAAGGAAATACAATTAAAGAAGAGACTTCAACTGGAAATAACATCTTTGAGTACAATACTCTTAATCAGCAGGTTAAGGCTATAACTAAGGAAGGTAACACTTTAATTAGCAGATATGATGCTGAAGGATTAAGAGCCGAGATTGAAGAAAATGAAAAATTAACTAAATTTATTTTTCATAAGGATAATATTTTAGTTGAGGCCGATAAGGAATTTAATGTAATTTCTAGATTTGCTAGAGGGTATGAGATTGTTGCGGCTGATATTGTAGATTCCGAAGTAGACTCTAAATTAAATAGATATTTCTATACTGTTGATGAACAGGGAAGCACGGTATTAATTACTGATGAGAATCAGTATGCTAGAAATGAATATTATTATGATGCTTTTGGTAATGTCCTTGATTTAAAGGAAGATATTCATAATAGGATAACTTATACAGGGCAGCAATTTGATGGTGTTACAGGACAGTATTATTTGAGAGCTAGGTTCTATAATCCTGTGATTGGTAGGTTTACTCAGGAAGATATTTATAGGGGCGATGGATTAAATCTTTATGCTTATTGTGGAAATAATCCTGTTATGTATTATGATCCAAGTGGGTATACAGCTTGTTCTACCAAATATAGCTCTTACAAGGAGTTTCGGGATCAAGGACTTAGCCCTCAAGAAGCATTAGATAAAGTAAATTCTGATTGGGTTTACTCAAAAGGGTATAAACCTAAACCAGGAGAAAGAACTCTAGAGGGATATATGAAAAGTAAGGTATCAGAAGACAAGGAAGTTACTCTTCATACCAAATCTTCTGGATTTAATACAAATCCCAAAAATTCAGATGGACAATTTAAAAGATTCGGTACAAAGCCAGATCAACATGGAATTAAAGGACCACATGTACATCAACCAACAAGAAATGTTAATCCTAAAACTGGAATGATTAATGGCGGACAAGGAAGACAAACAAAAAATAATGGAGTAACTGAACCAGGAAGAAAAGATATTAAGCAGTTGTATGAGTATTTTGAAAATGGAAAATATCAGAAATAATAAAACATATAAGAGGAGATTAACTTATGAGCGAATTAAATAAACTTCAAAAAGACTTTTTTAATGCATTAAATCAAATTCAAGAAGAAGCTGTTAGTATTGCTTTTGGTAACTATAAAGATGGAGATGATATTGAAAATTTATTATATGATGTTACTTATAATACAATATATAGTGTTATGGAGTTAATTGATGGATATGTAAAGGATAATTTGGAACTTGATATTATAGATAGGAAAAATAAAGAGTCTATTAGAAAAGGTATCGAATTGCATGATACATGTGCTAGTTTCATCAAGTACGAAAAATAATAAAAAATGCAATAAATTGAATAGTTAGTTACGTTTTATAATTAATTATATATTTAAAGGGAGATAATACTAAAAATAAAGTTTGTCTCCTTTTCTATATTATTAAGAAGAAAATACAATAAAAGAGGAAACTTCAATTGAAAATAATATCTTTTAGTATAATAAGGCTATAACTAAGGATGGAAATACTTTAGCCAGCAGATATGATACAGAAGGATTAAGGGCGGAGATTAAAGAAAATGAAAAATTAACTAAATTTATTTTCCATAAGGATAATGTTTTAGTTGAGACTGATAAAGACTTTAATATGATTTCTAGGTTTACTAGAGGGTATGAGGTTGTTGCCGCGGATATTGCAGATTCCTAAGTAGACTCTAAATTAAATAGATATTTCTATACTGTTGATGAACAGGGAAGCACGGTATTAATTACTGATAAGAATCAGAATGTTAGAAATGAATATTATTATGATGCTTTTGGTAATGTTCTTGATTTAAAAGAAGAAGTCCACAATAGGATAACCTATACTGGTCAGCAGTTTGATGGAATTACAGGACAGTATTATTTGAGGGCAAGATTTTATAATCCTGTGATTGGTAGATTTACTCAAGAGGATATTTATAGAGGTGATGGGCTGAATCTTTATGCTTATTGTGGGAATAATCCTGTTAGGTATTATGATCCGAGTGGTTATGCAAGTAATGCTGGAAAATGTTGGAGTAAAGAAAACCAATTTGAGTTGGGTAATGAAAAACAAAAATATACTGATAATGTAAAGGAACATACTAAAGTAAGTGGAACATATGGTGATGATGCTCAAAATAGTGATATTTTAAGAGCTGAATTGAAAAATGCAGGTATACAGCCACCACCATATGGTAATGCAGCACATCATATTGTTGCAGCCGATGAACCTTTAGCCCAACCAGCTAGAGATATATTAAAGGAACATGGTATAGATGTTAATTCAGCTTCGAATGGTGTATTTTTACCTTATGGAAAAAAAGAAAGTAATAGTTATATTTCTACAGAAACACAGCACAATGGATCACATGTTGGCGATTATTATGAATATGTAAATAAGAAATTGCAAGGAACAATAAAAAAGATAGAAGGAAAAGGTGGAACAGTAACTTCTAAAGATATTACAAAAACATTAGATGATATTAGAAAAGGATTATTAGATGGAACTGTAAAATTAAATAAACCCAAATAATAGGAGGAAATTTAAATGAAGTTATATGAAAATAAGTTTAAAGAAGGATATAAAGATATAATCTTAAAAAATCATGCTGAGGATATTAAATATATAAAAATGTTGATAAATGATTATAGTTTAAAAGAACAATGGCCTAGAATTGAAATTAGCGTAAGTCATAAAGGTAAAAAAAATGATGGTCCATTTTTTTGGTCTGTAGTAGGTGCGTTAGTTGTATCAGAAAAAGCAAAACAAGAATTAGAGGAGTTTTGGGATAATAATGATTTTGAATTATTACCACTTTATTTAGAAGATGAAATTTACTATATTGTCCATGTGATTAGATTAGAGGATTTGGAATTCGATATGCAAGAGAATGAAAGAGGGGACCTTATTGACATATTTAATAAAGAAGAGTTATTAGCTAAAAATATAATCGATAAGGGACTTTTTAGAATTCGTTTTGAAACTGGAAAGCCAAATTATCAAATATATATTACAGAAAGATTTGTTGAATTAGTTAAAAATTCTACACTAAAAGGATTTAATTTTGGGGTGGTATGGGATTCTAGTATGAATGAGGTGAATGAAGTAGAATGATAATTGAATCTAAATTATTGAAAGTAATAGAAGATGAAATAATGACAGTTTGCAGAGATGAAGTAAAAGAAGGAAATTCTAAAGAATTATTGGGGCTAGAAATTCAATATTTTTATGATGGTGAATTTGCTGATATAGGTTTTAAAATTGTTATATTTGATAATGCTGAAGATGAGGGATATAGTATTTATAAATCATTAGTATTAGATTATCAAGAAATAAAGGTAAGTCTTTTAGATATAATTGATAGAGAAGAGAAAGCAAATAAATATGATACAATTCGTACTATAGCAAAAGAAATAAAGGAACATATGGAAAGAATTCAATGGAATCAAATGGTGAATGTAGCAGAAGAATTTTATATCGATTTAAAAAATTATGATTAACTTGTATTGTAGTATTATGTAGTTGAAATCTTTTAAATAATACTCAAATTAAAGCCTAAAGCTGGAATTGCTTTAGGCTTTTTTTGCAAGTTTTTCAACATGTCTTTTGGATTGCACTACTCTAAATCTATAGGTAAAAACTGTAAATAAAGATGGAAATACTTTAGTATGTAGATGCAATACTAAAGGATTAAGGGCTGAGATTGAAGAAAATGAAAAGTTAACTAAATTTATTTTCCATAGGGAAAATGTTTTAATTGGAACATACAAGGACTTTAATGTGATTTCTAGGTTTACTAGGGGGGTGAGGTTGTTGTTGCTGATATTGCTGACTTAAGTGCTACTATACTGTTTATGAACAGGGCAGTATTATGTAAGATCTAGATTTTATGATTTTGTAATTAATTGGTAGGTTTACTCAGGAGGATGTTTATTTATGCAGGCTATGGATTAAATCTTTATGCTTATTGTGGAAATAATCTAGTTTCTTAATTTTGGGGACTTAAAAGGTAAGATTAATCTTACGATAATATAATAAAGCAAGATATTATAATTTAACTACGGCAGAAAGGATCATGAATTAGCAGACGAACTGATTCATGATTTTTGCAATGTGATTTGTGAAGGATATATTAATCGTTGAAAGGTTGTAATTAGAACTATAATGTGACCCATTAATTTAAGATAATAGTATTCATTATGATGTGTAACCTGTAGGAGTTGGTGGAAAAATCCTAGTTTAAGGTATTAGAATCATATTTGATAGCTAATTCTACAGGTAAATTTATGACACAAAGTAAAGAACAATAACTATCTGAAACAGAAAGAGCAAATATAACGCATATATAAGGTGAACTATGTGTAACTAACTATATGTAGGTGATTATTTATATAAGAAATCACAAGAACATAGAAGTTTACTTTATTTATTGATATAATAATTATAATTAGTAGGTTAATTAAGTAGTTTATTGATATTATTGGATATACTATATTATGGGGGAAGATAAATTATGGGAATCAACAATGTTAAGCAAGGAAAATTAATATATCATTTAACAAAACTAAGCAATTTAGATTCAATTTTAGAATATGGATTGTTGCCAAGAAAAACTATTGTTGAGAAGAATATTGGTTTTTCAGATGTTGCAAATCAGGAGATAATATCGAAAAGAACGGAATTAGGTTTAGATATATATACGCCTTTTCATTTTCACCCATATTCATCTTTTGATGTTGCAGTTAAGAATACTTATGGAAATGAAGTTTTTATTTATATCTGTATTTCAAGAAGTGATGCTGAATATAACGAGTTCAAAATACTACCTAGACATCCACTTAATATGGAAGAATGTAAACTGATGGACTATAAAGAAGGATTTGATAATATTGATTGGGATACTATGCAAAGTAAGGGGAGAGAAGATGATTATGCGAAGAAAGTTAAAATGGCAGAATGTTTAACAGAACTTGCAGTCCCAGCAAATGTCTTTCAGTGTATTTATGTTAAAGATGATGAAACAAAAAATATAGTTGAGAAAAAATTAAAAGATCATGGTATAACTGATAAGCCACCATATGTTGATGTTATGCCTTGGGTATAGAAAATAATTATAAGAAAGGTAGGTGATACTATGATTAGATATACAACAGGAGATTTATTGAAATCATCAGCTGAAGCATTAGTCAATACTGTTAATTGTGAAGGATATATGGGGAAGGGGATAGCTTATCAGTTTAAATTACAATATCCACAAAATAATACAGACTATATCAAAGCGTGTAAAAATGGTAGTCTTACAGTTGGAAAGTTACATTTTTTCAAAGAAGATGGAAAGATAATAATTAATTTTCCTACAAAAAATAAGTGGAGAGCAAATTCAAAAATTGAATATATTGAAGATGGGTTAGATGAATTAGTTAAGTTAATTCAGTTATTAAATATTAAATCAATTGCAATTCCACCATTAGGAAGTGGAAATGGCGGGCTTATTTGGGCAGAAGTAAAGACTTTAATTGAACATAAATTATTGGAAATATCTAATTTTGTTGAAATATATATTTATGAGCCATCTCAAAATTATATTGCACAGCCTAAAATTGAACCTAAACTAAGTATGTCAGCACTTGTTCTTATGCAAATAAAAAAACGCTTAACAAAATTTGATACATTGAGGTTGCAGAAGACAGCTTATTTTATAAATATATTTTCAGATCAAAATTATTTTAATTTTAAAAGGCATAAGTATGGCCCTTATGATAATTCAATAGCTATAATTAGTAAAAGTATTAAGGAATTTCAAAAATACCATAATGTAAAAAATACAGACGAAGCGTATACAATTTTATATAATAAAATTGTAAGTGAAAGTGTAGAAAGTAGATTATCGCAACTAATTCCGTATATTGAAAAAGCATCGGATTATGTAAATTCTATAAAAACTAATCATGAATTAGAATGTTTAGCTACCATTATATATTTAATTAATGAGGAAAAGGCATTATCTGAAAGTGAGATTATTGTGAATTTTAAGCAGTGGTCAGAGGATAAAGCAAGTAGATATTCTAATGACGATATTCTGAAAGGTATTGCAGAACTATATAATTCTAATATAATTGAAGAAACTTTGACAGGATATACTATTGTAAATAGTTTTAATAGAGAAGCAATTTAAAATATGAAATCTTATTAACTTTAATGAAGCATCTTAAAATAGAGATGCTTTTTTTTGTAGGGAAATTATTTAAAGCTAAATATAGATAACATTTAAGGTTAAATGAAATACATAGTCTGCGAAATATATTTTCTTATAATTGTATAACTGAATAATCAAATTTTATAGAGATAGAATAATTTTATAGTATAACATTTAGATAAAGCAGATAGACTAATAGAGCAGCATGAAAAAGATGAAACTAATGGAATCTTTAGAAGCTATGTTTATAAATATGATAAAGCAAATAATATAACAAGCATAAGTGAATATTCTGGAGAAGAAGCAAAGCTTATAAGCAGCAAATATATAAGTGAAAATGATTATAGAGTCCATTGGTCTGAGAGATATGAAAAGAAAAAAGAAAATGAGAGACTGTTTGGCAGGTTAGATTTTAGAGAAGACAAAAAGCAGAAAACTTATGTTTATGATGCACAGAATAGGCTTACACATTTTGTGAATTTCTTAGGAAATATAACAAGATTATTCTATGATAAAAATGATAGGATAATAAAACAAGTACTTCCAGAGCAGTATGATGAAGGCGCAGATGATGGAGTTGGAACAACTTATACTTATAACGTGAAAGGACAAGTTGTAGAAGTAAAAAATGCCTTAGGAGAAACAATAACTAAAAATACTTATGATCCTAAAGGAAATCTTAAAACTAGAATAGACGGAGAAAATAATAAGGTAGAATACACTTATACTCTCCTTGGACAAATAAAAGAGGTTATTACTCCAAACTCAAAAAAAGAAAACAAAGCAGCACAAAGCTATAAGTATGATGTAAGAGGAAATATTACAGGAATAACTGATGGTAATGGAAATGAAACAAGCTATGTACTAGATGATTGGGGAAGAATAATTCAAATAACAACACCAGAAGGCGGAGTTGAGAAATATACTTATGATTATGCAGGAAATATAACAAGCACCACAGATGCCAATGGTGGAACTATTGAATACATCTACAACAGCTTAGGACAAGTATGCGAAATAAGAGATCAGGAAGGAAATAGTGAACATTTCTATTATGATAATGAAGGTAACTTAACAAAACACATTGATAGGAATAAGAACCATGTAGATAGAAGTTATAATCTAGATAGAAATATAGTTTCAGTAAAAGCTTATCAAGTTGATGAAGAAGCTATAGCATTAGAAGCAAAGAAGGCTGAGGAAGATAGAATTAGAGTCATAGAAGAAGCCAGAATTAAAGCTGTAGAAGCAGCTAAAAAAAGAATTGAAGAAGGTTCAGTATTCACTCCATTAAGCCAGGGACATCGAAGAAGAAGCTTTACCGAAAGGGAAAAAGAGAAAAAAGAAAAACAAGAAAAAGGTCTAGAGCAAAACACCTCCAAAATAGAAATAGCAGAAGACCCAAATAAAAATAAATTACAAGTAATAAGCCAAAGATTCAACTACAATCCAGATGGAACCTTAAAGAGTGCATATACAGGAAATATGCAGTATGAGTATAGTTATAATATTGAAGGAATGCTTGAAGCAAAGCGTGCATCAGGAAAAACTTTACTACAATACACTTATGATAAAAACAACAACATAAAAACAATTAAAGACATCACAGGAAAGAGCAGTATTTATAGCTATGATGAAACTAACAGAGTTAAATTAATTGAAGATGATAATCAAAATACCTTAGCAGCCTACGATTATTATAAGAATGACAATATAAAATCAGTAAGCCTAGGAAATGGCTTAAAGACAGATTACACTTACGATGGTGATGGCAATGTTCAAAGCCTAGTAACAATAACATCAAATGGTGAAGTTTTAGTAGATTATAATTATGCTTATGATTTAAATGGCAACAGACTTCAAAAAGTAAGTTCAAAGCATAAGAATTTCTACACCTATGATTCCATGAACAGACTTAAAGAAGCAACCTATGATGATCGATGCGAAAGCTTCACTTATGATAAGGTAGGTAACATATTAACTAAAACTACAAATGACATTACTGAAAAATATATTTATAACGTAAAGAACCAATTAAAAGAACTTCACCATAAAAATGGAATAAACTACTTTACTTATGATAATCAAGGAAATACAATTAAAGAAGAGACTTCAACTGGAAACAACATCTTTGAGTATAATACTTTAAATCAACAAGTTAAGGCTATAACTAAAGATGGAAATACTTTAGTTAGCAGATATGATACTGAAGGATTAAGAGCTGAAATTGAAGAAAATGAAAAGTTAACTAAATTTATATTCCATAAGGATAATATTTTAGTTGAGGCCGATAAGGACTTTAATATGATTTCTAGGTTTACTAGAGGGTATGAGGTTGTTGCCGCGGATATTGCAGATTTAAGTGATGAGCAAGATTCAGAATTTGGTTCTAATATAAATAGATACTATTACACAACCGATGAACAAGGTAGTACAGCATTTATTACTGATATGGACCAGCGAGTTAAAAATGAGTATTATTATGATGCTTTTGGTAATGTCCTTGAAAGCAAGGAATAAGTTCATTAATATGCAGAAAAATTTATCTATGATTTTACTCATAAAAAATGTTATAATTAAAAAAATTATGAATAAATTATACTTATCTATAAAAGATGATTATCTTTTTAGAGAGGAGTAATGTGATGGTAGATTTAAAAGAAAGCAAATTTATAAGAGATATGTTAGATGTTTATACAGACGAAAAACTAATAAAATCTTATGATATTACAGATAAAATAATAGTGAATGTTTGTAATGGTATAGAACCTGCTGAAATAGAAGAAATGATAAGTGGTGCTTTATATGTAGAATATCAAGCTGATAGCTATTCAATAAATGTGGAGGTAAGAAAATGATTAATATTTTTAAAGACAAATATGTTGAATTAGTTAAAAAAGAGCTTGTAAGAAAAGGGTTAGTTCAAGATTTAAAAGTAGATCCTATTGCTAATACTGTTACAGTAAAGACACATTTAGATAAAAGAAGAGCTTCATTGGTAGCTACTAGAGCTATGATGGCTTTGGGCACAAATAAATATGGAAATGTAAAAGTTGAGGTAATTAAAAGTGAACTTCCATGATTTAAAAGATAAGCTCAAGCAAATTAGAGAGCTCATAAGAGTTGAAAGTGATAACGTGTTTGCGTTAAATGCTTCAAGGTGTTTGGCACTTATTTTTTTGGCAGATTACTATCAAGTATATTATGCATTTAAGTATAGTAAATGGAATGATTGTGCAATGCATAGTTTGGCAAGTAAATTAGCTAAAGTAGAAAGAATATTCATAAGTGATCGAACTGGTTTAGTTGAATCCCTGGATATGATAATATTGGATAGATGTTCATATGCACATGGAGATGTTGATTTAGAAACTGAAGAAATAAATGTCGATGATATAGAAAAGTTTACAGATGTATTAGATTCATTAATAACACCAGATATTTATGATAAAGTTATAAATTTAGATATAAATGGATATGCAAGAAATTAACATAATAAATAATACTTAAAAATAACTTACAAATGTAGGTGCTTTTTACAGTAATTTAAATTCTAAATCATAAAACCATTGATAGTAGTAGCATTTTTAATAATTTAAAAGCGTATTAAATTCGGAGAATTTTCACTACATAATAAACCTCATTTTTGTTAAGTCATTAACTCAAATGAGGTTTTTTGTTTGAGGAAAAATTACTTTGCAAAATTGATAAATAATAAAAAATTAAATTGAAGAAATTAAAAAAGTTGCAGAAAATAAAAATCCTACGGATAATGTGAAAGAAAATTCTTTCACAACTTTAGCAATGCAGAAAAGTGAAAAAATTGAAGAAATTAATTCAATGCATTATAATAAAAGGTATATTTGGTTAATAAAGGAGAAAGAGCGAGTTTGTTCTTAATGACTTCAGTTTTCCTTAATTTATATATATTTGTTCGAGTTTGGAAGAATATTAAGAAGTAATTAAATTATAATTTTTGATGGAAGTGGGAGGAGAGTTATGGCGATTATAGGAATAGATTTAGGGACTACAAATAGTTTGGCGGCAATCTGGAAAGACGGGCAAGCAGAGATTATACCTAATGTCCTAAAGAATAATTTAACACCATCTGTAGTTAGTGTTGATGAAAATGGTGAGATTTTAATAGGAGAAGTTGCAAAAGAAAGACTTATTACTCATCCAGAATGTACAGTTGCTAATTTTAAGAGATTTATGGGGACAGAGAAAAAATTTAATATTGGTCATTATATATTTACACCTGAAGAACTATCTTCTTTTATCCTAAAAAGATTAAAAGAAGATGCAGAAAGCTATTTAGGGGAAGAGATTGTAGAAGCAATTATAAGTGTTCCAGCATATTTTAATGATGCACAGCGTAAAGCAACAAAAAAAGCTGGTGAGCTTGCAGGACTTAAGGTTGAAAGGTTAATAAGTGAGCCAACAGCAGCGGCTGTAGCCTATGGTCTGCATCAGGAACAAGATGAAACTCAATTTTTAGTATTTGACTTAGGAGGAGGAACCTTTGATATTTCAATACTTGAATTATTTGAAGGGGTTATGGAGGTTAAGTCTATAGCTGGAGATAATTTTTTAGGTGGAGAAGATTTCAATAAAGTCCTTGTTGAGTATTTTATAGAAAAGAATGACTTAGATTTAAATAAGCTAAGTAAGAAGGAAGTATCATCTTTATTTAAGCAAGCTGAATTATGTAAAAAGGCATTGTCAAACAATGAAAATGCAGCCATGACATTAATGACAAATGAAAAGAACTATGAAGTGCAATTAGATAGAACTAAGTTTGAAAAATTATGTACAGAATTAATATTAAGACTAAGGCATCCAGTGGAAAGAGCATTAAGGGATGCAGATATATCACCATCAGAAATAGAAGCAGTAATTTTAATTGGTGGAAGTACAAGAATGCCATTAGTAAGAAATGTTGTTAGTAAAATGTTTAATAAGTTACCTTTTTCAAATATAAATCCAGATGAGACAGTAGCACTTGGAGCTGCAATCCAGGCAGCTTTAAAAGAAAAAAATTCAGAGCTAAAAGAATTAGTGTTAACTGATGTATGCCCATATACTCTTGGAGTAGCAATTGCTCAGCGTATGGATGGTGAAAAATATGAGTCAGGATATTATCTGCCTATAATTGAAAGAAATTCACCAGTTCCAATAAGCATAGTTAAGGAACTAGTACCGATAGCGGATAATCAAACCAGAATGACTATTAAGATATACCAAGGAGAAAGCAGGAAAGTAGAGAATAATATAGCTCTTGGAGAATTCAAAATAGCAATTCCAAGAGATAAAGCTGGAAAGCAAGTTGTTGATGTAAGATATACTTATGATATAAATGGACTGCTAGAAGTGGAAGCTACTGTAAAGAGCACAGGAGTTAAGGAAACTTTAATAATTGAAAAGGCACCAGGTTCTATGACAGAAGAGGAAATAAAAGCTCGTATGGAAACTCTTAAGGATATAAAAATTCATCCAAGGGATAGAACAGAAAATAGATTGCTGCTTGCAAGAGGTGAAAGATTATATGAAGAAGCTCTAGGTGAAAAGCGTGATTATATTGCAAAACTATTAGCTGAGTTTGAAAGAATATTATCAACCCAAAATTCAAGGTTAATTGAAGAGAATGTGAAAATATTTAATCAGAAATTAGATGAATTGGAGATTTACTATTAATTATGAATTGGTGGGATGTATTAGAGATATCTTATGATAGTGATATTAAAGCAATAAAAAAAGCCTATGCTAAATTGCTAAAAGTTTATAATCCTGAAGACGATGCAGAAGGATATCAAAATCTTAGACAAGCCTATGATAAAGCTATTAAGTATGTTAAGAAAAATAAAAGTAGTCAACATAATAATAATGAAAGAGAAAAAGAGCCTTTAAAATTAGATTATGAAGGTAATACAGGTGAAAATGAAAATAAGAAAACCATATCCGAGGTTAATTTATATATTGATAAAATTAATCAGGGTAGCAAAGAACTAGAAAATGAACATAAAAAAACTACAGTTAAGGTTAACGCATATCTTAACAAAATTAATCAAGTTAACAAAGAAATAGGGAATGAAAAAGTAAAAATACCTAACAAGATAAATTTTGAGTATAATGATATAAATTATGATAAATCAGCTGCAAATAATAATTTAAAAGAAAATATACATGAATTCCTAAATAGGTTAGATACAATTTATAATGATATCTCTTTAAGAATAAATCTTAGGATGTGGGAAGAATTACTAAACAGTGATATACTTTGGGATTTAAATTCATTCAAAATTATAAAGGACGAAGTATTTAAATTTTTATTGGATCATAAGTACTTACCTTCAGATGTATTGATACTATTAAGCAATAATTTTGATTGGACCCAAAATGAGAAAACACTATATGGTAAGTACTCACCAGAGAAAGTTGATGAATTTTTTAGCAATCTTAAAAGTCCAAGTGAGCTAGAATATGATTATTTAGGTACATTAGACTCTAAGGATGCTGATAAATATTTGGAACTTAGGGAAAAGGCGTATAAGATGATGCAAAAAAAAGATTATTTAGAAGCTAAAAAATACTTATTCCATGCGTACCATTTATTTGAGAATGATGCAGAATTACTAAGATTAATTGGAAAGTTATATTATGACACTAATGATTTTGATAATGCATTGAAATTTTCAAGATTAGCTTTTAAATTAAATAATATTGATTTAGACAGTGCATTACAGCTTGGGCATATTTTAACAATGAGAAAATGTTTTGTTGAAGCAATTCCATATCTTGAATTGTACTTATCATTAAATAATGAGGACTTAATAGGACTAACCAATATAGGATACTGCTACTATTATAGTAATAATTTTTTAAAAGCAAGAGAAATTTTTAATAAACTATTAAGTATTGACAATGATAATGAAAAAATAGAAAAATATCTTAGAAACGTAGAATTAAAATTAAAAGGAAAGTATGCAAGAAAAATAAGATTTGAGCCTTATAAGCCGAAGAATAAAGAAGAAAGAAAATGGGATCCTAATTATTTTAGAATTTATCCTATTATAGCTATTGTGATTATTATATTACATTATATATATGGAAATAGTACAGCAAGCTATCATACAGATGATACTTATGAGATTAACCATATGGTCGATTTAAAAGATGATAAAACCTTTAAGTTAATAAAAACTAATAGCGATTTAAGAGAAATAAAAGAAAACATGAATGTTAAGCTATATATTAGAAATGTTAAACCTATTAATTATTTTAAATTGGCTAATACAGATGAGGATAAAGGGATATTATCAAAGGAAAGAATTGATGCAAAAAATTTAAATGATAAAATTGAAAGTCAACTATATCTGGGAATCTTTAATAATATAGTAATTATATTCGCAGATAATAATTTTAAGAAAGAGAATTTAGATGAAAATGGAGGATATATTTTAAAAGGGACTGTTTGCCATATGGATGAATATACACGTTATAATATTCAAAGTGAATATAATAACACATATAATCAACAAAATTTATATTGGCAGGGAATAAATGAATATATAGATTGCTCCAATAAATAGAATTTTATTTTAGAAGAAGGATATTATAATGCCAAGTGATAATCCTAAAGGTAAGTTTAGGCATGTATAAATGGTTTTATTTAAACTTCAATCAAATTAAATGAAAAAATATAATGCGTTGATTAATAGAGTTAAAGCTCTAAAATAAACGCATTATATTTTTATATTGAGAGATTATAGATTGTGGAGTAATATAAAAAAAATTTTAAAATTTCCTGTAATTTTAATAACTAAACCATATATCTTAAATAGATAATATTAAAAATGAAATTATAAGGAGATTGATGAAGATGAGAGAAAGAAGATATGTAAAATTAAGAGTAGATATGTATGAAGATACAAAATTTAAAATAATAGATATGAAGCCTGAAAGAGATCTTATTCATTACATATGGACAAGACTTTTGGCATTAGCGGGGAAGGTTAATTTAGCAGGAGAATTGTATATGTCTAAAACCATTCCCTATACAATAGAAACTTTGGCAGTAGAATTTAATAGAAGTATTGAACAAGTAAAATTAGCTATTGATGTGTTTATGGAATTAGAAATGATTGAGGTTAATGAAGATAATGTTTATAGAGTAAAAAACTTTGCTAAACATCAGAACATTAAGGTTAAAGAAAATGCTAAATCTGAGGAGACGGATTCTAGTATTAAGAATCAAGAAGTTAATGTAGCTGCAGCAGATGTCAAAAGTGAAATTGATATAGAAACTAATAAAGAAGCAGGTAAAATTGAAACGGAAAATATCAGAAATGATGCCAGTAGAAATTTAAATATTCATAATAAAGATGTTACTAATATTGATAAAAATATTAGTGACAACAAGGAAATCACTAATTTACGAGACAATATTCCGATACCTATACCTTTGGAAAAGAAGAAAAGCAAAAAGGCAAATAAAAATAGGAAAACAGATATGCACATTAAAGTAACTGATGAAGAACCAGAAGATAATTCTCTTATACATTTTTATGATTCTGAAGAAGGGAAGCCATTGGAGGAAGGGGAAAGTGTGGTTTCAGAGTGGGCTTTTTAATCTGTCAGTTTTAAAGTTATATACAGATACAAATGTATTTTGGCGGCCAAATATTGATGTGTGAATATGGCTTGATATTAACAGGTGGATGAAGAAGCTTATTATGCAGTAAGATTCTTCATCTATATGGAAATTATAATATTTGCTTAAGCAAGATTTTTTTTAATCCTAATGCTGCATATTATGATTCCAATAATTACAATTAATGTAGCTAAGAGTCCACCTTCTGGTCCAAATTGACCCCCTGTTAACAGGGGGTCCCCAATAACTTTAATTTTAAAAATTGCAGAACCTCTTGGGGAAAATCCACTAACGCTAAATGCGTATATATTGCCTAGTGCTAAATTCCAACCAAAATGACAACCCCAAACACCTAAAAGGGAGTCTTCGCTTATAGCATATAGAGCAAAAAAAATTCCGGATAAAATTAAATTTGCAAAGGATAGTATCGTTGCCGCTGGAACAAAAAGATGTAAAACCCCAAAGGTAATGGATGTTACTAAAATAGATATTAGAGGATTATACTTTGCTCCTAAAAGTGGTATTAACCACCCTCTTATGCCTATCTCTTCTGAAGCACTTTGAACAAGCCATCCTGCAACTATTACTATTATTCCAATATATGAGCTTATACTCATATTAATGTTTTGCACAATTTCAATTTGTATTGCCCCTGCAAGGAACAAGATAAAAGTTATTATTGTAATAGAAATAATTCCTATAAAGAAGCCTATAATAAACTTGTATAACCTGCTATTTCCTCTAAAGCCCACAGTGGAAAATTTCCTTTTTTCTATAAATCTTACCCACAGAAAAAATATGAAAATTTGAAAGCCACATGTTATAATGCTGCGAAGTGATAGTCCCAAAGTTTGATTAGTTACATCTTTTAGTAGGTATGTTGATATAAGTCTGCCTAAACCAAAACTTCCTCCCCACAATATAGCAAAAACAAGTAATATTAAAAATCCATTAGGCAAAAATTCACTGTGCTCTAGATCTTTAAACATTTTCTTTTCTTTTAATCTATTAATATTATTAAACAAAATAATTCTCCTTTAATTGGAATTTAGGTGTTTTAACCTATAATCACTAGGATAAACGCCTACATTTGATTTGAATACCCGGCTAAAGTAAAAGGCATCCTTATATCCAACTAACTCTCCAACCTTTTTTATTTCCATGTCCGGCTGATTGATTAGAAGCTGTTTTGATTCATTAATTCGAAGTTTTGTAATATATTTGAGTGGAGTTTCACCTGTATATTTTTTAAATATTTTACTTAGATATTCATTAGTAAAGCCAAATTTATCGGCAATTGTATTTAATGATGTTATAGAAGCATAATTATTAAGCAGATAATTTTCTAGAAGCTGGCTTAGATTTTCTGGTTTTAAGTTATGTGGATCAATGGAAAAAGAAGATACTTCTTTGTTTTCCGAATCTAGAAGAACAAGAATATTTTGCAGTGCTGAATTAAGTTCATCTAGCTTAATTGGCTTTAAAAGAAAATCTTTTACTCCATATTTGAGTGCTGTTTGAGCATATTTAAAGTCATTATATCCACTTAATATCATTGTTTTTATATGGGGATGGTTTAGGTGAATATATTTAATAAGTTCTAAACCATCAGACTGAGGCATTTTTATATCAGTTATTACTAGAGATGGATACAATTGCTCTATAAGCTTTATAGCATTTTCACCGTTACTAGCCTCACCAACTAATTCAAGAGGAACGGATAAAGAATTAATTTTCTTTATTAAATTTTGCCTAATTAAATGCTCATCCTCTACCACAAGATATTTATAATTGTGTATAGTTTCCATAAAAATCCTCCTTATTATAATAAATTGGGCCACCAATTGTAAAGATAGTTTTATTGTTTTTAGAATTATCAATTTCAAAAATAGCATTTTCATTATATAAAAGTTTAAGTCTTAAATAAACATTTTTAGTACCCATGCCTCCTATTTTTAGATTTTTTAGCTCCTTGTCCTTATTTAGATTATGGAATGTTGATAACAGCTCCTCTTTTTTCTCATCACTAAGGCATCCGCCATTATCTTCAATATGAATAAGCCATTTATCATCGTCTATGCTGGAAGTAATATTTAAATACCATGGCGGTGATGAACATAATCCATGTTTAAATGCATTTTCCACAATAGGCTGCACAATTAATTTAGGAATTAATATATTTTCTGTATCCTTGTGAATGTCAGAATGATAAATTAGATCGTCACCATACCTCATTTTCATACAATCAATATATTTTTCTGTATAAAAAATTTCTTCAGATAAAGGAACTGCAGTTTCATCACTAGCTGTAATATAACGAAAATAATCACATAAGGAATGGCACATTTTTATAATATCTTCATTCATATCTTCTTCAGCCATAATACTTATGTTTGTTAAATTATTATATAAAAAATGTGGATTAACAAGAGATTGAGTTGCCTGAAGTTTAGCTCTAGTTTCTTCAGATCTTAGTAATAAAATTTCGTGGGAAGAATCCCTCAGTTTATCATACATTTCCATAAAAGACTTATATAGCTCTGTAATTTCACTTATATTACTGTTAACAGGTTCTAATATAAGTTCTTTTTCGCTTAATACTCTGTTTATAGTTACCTTTTTTGTTGCATTTGTTAATCTGCTTAAGGGATACGTTAAACGAGTTGATATAACAAAACATAGAAACAAAGTAAAGAAAATTGAAAGAATTATAATAATAATAAAACCCTGCTCAAATGTATATAGTGACCTAAATACAATGTCCTTAGGTTCGCTGGTAATGACTGTCCAGCCATAGGGTTCAATTTTTTGGTAGGTAATAAGAACGTTTTTGTTATTACCTAAATTGGCTAATGCCCCTTCAGATGGAGCTAGGTTATTACTTTTAATAACATCAATATAGTTTATATCAGTAGTTAAATCTGATTTATTTGGATAAACTAATTCGTTTTTTTCATTGTAAACATAAAATGAAGTTGAAGGATTTTTACTCTTTAATTCTGAAATTAAGGAGAATACCACCTTATAATCCTGCAATACCTCAACAATACCTTCTGGTTCATTAGTGCTATTAAAAAATAAACGAGTTAGTGATAAATATTCATCTTTGGAATTATAGTAATTTTTTTTAATATCATTAGTAAGTTTTGTGGTAGTTGAAATATTTTTTCCACCATTTTTATTAATAGTTTCATCGTACCAAGGAATGGAGCTTAAATTGACATTTGTAACTCCTTGAAAAGAACCGGAGCCTATGGATATTCCGTTAAGGGTATAAAGGTTGACTTGGGATGCAGATTGATAGGGGCCAATAATAGCTGTAATAATATCATAGATAGATAAAACGTTTTCTCGAGATACAGAAAAATTATCAAGTTCAATTTTATCAGTATTATTTTTTGCAAAGCTTGTAAAGTTTTTCTTTATAGCATTGGAGTATACAATATTCATTGAGATAGTTGATATATTATTAAGCTCTGTAGATACTGAATTTTTAACAGAGGTACAAAGAGTTTCTGACTTTGTTTTTGCATCTTTATAAATATCTTTACTGTAAAAAGAATAGAAAGATATGAAAAATAAAGACAATAGCGCAATTACTAAAAGTCCATAAATAAAAAACAAATATACCTTTTGAGAATAGTTAAATCTTATATTCATTATAAGCCCTCCTTTCCAAAAGTATTATATACTAATGTTCAAAAAAGTGCAAAAGGAAGTTTTGTTTTGTCTATGTCTAATAAATTGAGTAAATGTTAATATAAGAATGTACTAAATGTAAAGCATATCATTAAGCGTATGCGATATTGCAAGTATTAAAAAGATGGAGGTATACATTTATGAGAAAACGTTTAGTAAAAGTATTAAGTGCTCTTTGTATTACTGTTATGGCAGGTGGAGTGCTTGCAGGATGTGGGGGAAAATCTAATGATACTGCAACTGATTCAAAATCTACAGGTGATGGTGAAAAAGTTACATTAACATTTGGTTCACATCAATCAGGACTTCCAACGTCTGGTGTTGTACAAGATTTAGCAAAGGAATTTGAAAAGGAAACAGGAATTAAAATCGATTTTCAAATTTCACCAGATGCACAATGGCGTGACTTATTAAAAGTTAAATTAGACTCAGGTGAAGCGCCAGATATTTTCTGTGCAGATGCAGATCCATTAAACTTAGTAACAAGGGTTAATCCAGAAAAATATGTTTTGGATGTATCAAATGAAGAATGGGTAAAGAGAATGGACCCAAATGTTCTTCCTTCAATTTCTTATAACGGAAAGGTTTATGGAATTACTTTCCCAGGTAAGAAGATGTATTTCTATGTATACAATAAAGAAATATTTGATAAATTAGGTTTAAAAATTCCAACTAATTATGCAGAATTTAAAAATGTATGTCAAAAGATAAAAGATTCAGGGGTCACACCAATATATGAAGGAACTCAAAATGGATGGCATCAAGTTCTTCCTTTATTTGAAACAGGAGCTATGTATCAACAAAAGCACCCAGATTTATATAATAAACTTAACAAAAATGAAGTGGATTTAGATTCTATACCTGAATTACAGACTATTATTAGTGAGTTAAAAGAATGTGCAGATTTAGGATTCTATGGAGACAATTACTTAAGTAACTCAGTTGAAAATGCAAAAGAAGCTATGGCAAATGGAAAAGCAGCAATGTTTATAGCTGAATCAGCTTGGAGGAACGAAGTAAAAGCAGACTTCCCAGATTTCGATGTTAATAAATTAGGTATTTTTGCAATGCCTTGGGGAGACAATCAAACAATCGGTGTAAATCCAGCAAGTAATGCATATTTCATAAACAAAAACGGAAAACATGTTGAAGAAGCAAAGAAATTTTTTGAATTCTTAGCTAGGCCTGAAAATTTACAAAAACGTTTAGATGGACAACCAGGATTATCTGAATTATGCTGGCCAGAAATAAAATCAAAATATTCAAAAGAAGATCAAGCATATATTGATTCGTTACCAAAGGGAATGGTTATGCAGGCTGGTGTTAAATACATTGATAGCCAATGGATGGACATTGGTAAAGATTTAGAAGCCATGTATACTGGATCTCTAACTCCACAGCAAGTTTTACAAACAATTATGAATAGAAGAAAAGAGCAAGCAGAGTTACAAAAAGATCCTGATTGGAATAAGTAATCACAGTAATTAATTATAGTAAATAAAAATAAGGTTTCTCCATTTTAGAAACCTTATTTTTCTAAAATGGAGGGGTTTAAATGGACAGGAAAAAATTATATCCGTGGTATTTTACAAGCGGCGCACTCATAATATTCTTCTTACTTTGCTTTTTGCCAGGAATTATTGGTATATTATACTCATTTACTGATTGGAATAACTTCACTGATAAAATTAATTTTGTAGGATTAAAAAACTATGGAGAAGTGTTACAAGGAAAACCAGAATATCGTGCGTATTTATGGAATACAGTATTATTTACAACAGTAACAACAATAATGAAGACAATAGTAGGATTAGCTTTAGCATTATTATTAACTCAAAAATTTATTAAATTAAAAAACTTTCACAGAATGGTTATCTTTTCTCCACAAGTAATGTCTTATTTAGTAGTAGGACTTGTATTTAAAAGTATGTTACATCCGGATACAGGTTTTGTAAATAACTTTCTTAAGTCTGTAGGATTAAATTTCTTAGCTATGAATTGGTTAACCGATTTGAAAATTGTTTTCGCAACCGTTATGTCAGTAGACACATGGAAAGGTATGGGATATATAATGGTTGTTATTATTGCAGGATTAATGTCTATTTCTCCTGATTACTATGAAGCTGCAAATATTGATGGCGCTAATTTCTGGCAAAAGTTTCGCTTAATAACCTTGCCATTATTAAAGCCAATTATTATAAATGTAACAATTCTAAATGTAACATATGGATTTAGAGTATTTGATATGATCTATTCATTAACAAATGGCGGTCCAGGTAATGCAACAGGCGTAATTAATACAGCGGTTTATAAGGAGTTCTCTAAAGGAAATTATGCAATGGGTACAACATTATCAAGTATATTATTCTTTGCATTAATGTTATTAGTATATTTTATTATAAAATCTATGGAAAATAAGGAGGTAGATATGTAATGGGTACTTTAAGGAAATCAGTTGGAAGCATAGCAGCAAATGTTATATCAATTTTTATAAGCTTACTGGTACTAATACCAATGGTGGTTTTACTTCTTAATTCATTCAAGACACAAGGTGAATCCAATAAGATGTCCCTTTCACTGCCTAAGGAGTGGGTATTTGCAAACTATAAAACAGTAATTGAACAAGGAAAACTAATATCATCATTTTTTAATAGTCTTTTATATGCTACCTGCAGCGTTTTAATTATTGTAATTGTAGTAGCAGCAGCAGCCTTTGTTATTGCTAGAAATCGTAAGGGCATAAATAATCTTATTTACTATTTTATTCTCTCTGGTATAGCCATTCCAATTAACAACGTTGCACTAATGAAAGTTTTGCAGGCATTGAATCTTGTAAATACTAGAATAGGTATTATTCTTATTTATGCAGCAATTAATATTCCCCTTAGTTTATTTTTATCATATGGATTTATTTCAACAATTCCCCGGGAAATAGATGAAGCAGCAGTTATAGATGGATGCGGACCAATTAGATTATTTGTAAAAATAATTCTACCATTATTAAAGCCAATTATTTCAACTCTGTTTGTTTTAAATTTCATGGCTGTATGGAATGACTTTACAATGCCTCTTTATTACCTAAATAATTCAACAAAGTGGCCAATGACTTTAGCAGTTTATAATTTCTTTGGAGCATTTGAAAATTCATGGAACTTAGTTAGTGCTGATATTATTTTAACATTACTTCCTGTTTTAATAATATTTATATTGGGACAAAAGTATATTGTTGGAGGAGTAGCAGCCGGATCAGTAAAAGGCTAATAAACTTAGTTAAAAGTTAAGAGTTAAAAGGAGTGTTAATATGAAATTTAGTAACGGTTGTTGGTTAGACAAACCAGGGTATCAAATATATAGCCCTAAAGAAGTTTATAATTATAAAATTGAGGGAGATATTTTAACGATATATGCACCTTGCAATAAGATAAACCAGAGAGGAGACACATTAAAAGGGCCAGTAATAACATATAAAATATCTTCAACTATGGAAAATGTAATAAGGGTTAGAGCATATCATTTTATGGGTCAACAAAAGAAATCCCCAAGCTTTGAAATCTTTGAAGGTGAAAATACCGATGTTGTAATTGAGGATAATGAGAAAGAGATTGTATTTAAATCTGGAAATGTTAAAGCTGTTATAAA
This sequence comes from Bacillota bacterium, assembly GCA_021781745.1. Taxonomy (GTDB): domain Bacteria; phylum Bacillota; class Clostridia; order Clostridiales; family Clostridiaceae; genus Clostridium. The sequence goes on from JAJXWH010000001.1 coordinate 23,117, forward strand.
TAAAAAAGTATTTGAAATAAACTTCTATAAAGGTGATAAGAAATTAACTTCCAGTATGCCAAGAGGATTAGCATATGTTAATACTGCTGAGGAAAGAGTCTTTATGAAAGTTCCAGAAGAAGGTGTCTTCATGAGGGAGCAACTACAATTATCGGTAGGTGAATTGGTTTATGGTCTTGGAGAGAGATTTACACCTTTAGTTAAGAATGGACAAAGCATAGATATATGGAATGAAGATGGAGGAACTAGTACAGAACAGTCATATAAAAATATACCATTCTATATTACTAATAAAGGCTATGGAGTATTTGTAAATCATCCAGAGAAGGTATCTTTTGAAGTTGGTTCAGAAAAAGTAGCTAAAGTTCAATTCAGTGTTCCTGGAGAATGTTTAGACTACTTTATAATTGGCGGGGAATCAATGAAAGAAGTTGTTGAAAAGTATACAACCTTAACAGGTAAACCAGCACTTCCACCAGCATGGTCATTTGGATTATGGCTTACAACTTCTTTTACTACAAATTATGATGAAGAAACAGTAAATAGTTTTGTTGATGGCATGGCAGATAGAGATTTACCACTTAGGGTATTTCATTTTGACTGCTTTTGGATGAAAGATTTTAATTGGTGTAACTTTGAATGGGATAGCAGAGTGTTTCCAGATCCAAAAGGCATGCTTACAAGATTAAAGAACAAAGGATTAAAAATTTGTGTTTGGATAAATCCATATATTGCTCAAGAATCAAAATTATTTGATGAAGGCATGGAAAATGGTTATTTAATAAAGAAGCCTAATGGTGATGTGTGGCAATGGGATTTATGGCAGCCTGCAATGGGAATTGTAGATTTTACAAATCCAGATGCATGCAAATGGTATTCAAGTAAACTTAAAGAATTAATTGACATGGGTGTAGATTGCTTTAAGACTGATTTTGGTGAACGTATACCAACAGAGGTTGCTTATTTCGATGGATCAGATCCATATAAGATGCATAATTATTACACCCAAATTTATAACAAGGTAGTATTTGAGACTCTTAAAGAAAATTTAGGAGAAAATGAGGCAGCAGTATTTGCAAGATCAGCTACTGTTGGTGGACAACAATTTCCAGTACACTGGGGAGGAGATTGCGAAGCGAACTATGAATCAATGGCAGAAAGTTTAAGAGGTGGCTTGTCACTCTGTATGTCTGGTTTTGGATTCTGGAGCCATGATATTGGAGGCTTTGAGAGCACTGCAACTGCGGATGTATATAAGAGATGGGTAGCTTTTGGATTATTATCTTCTCATAGCAGATTACATGGAAGCAGTTCATATAGAGTGCCATGGCTTTATGATGAAGAAGCTTGTGATGTAGTGAGATTCTTCACTAAGCTTAAATGCAGTATAATGCCTTACTTATATAATGTAGCAAATAATGCATCAAAAAAAGGTATCCCAGCTATGAGAGCTATGGTATTAGAATTCCAAGATGATTTAGCTTGTAACTATTTAGATAAACAATATATGCTTGGAGATTCTATTTTAGTTGCACCTATCTTTAATGAAGAAGGGGAAGCTAATTATTATTTACCAGAAGGAACTTGGACTAACTTCATAAACGGAAAGAAATATGAAGGCGGAAGATGGATTAAGGAAACACATAATTATTTAAGTGTACCTATGATGGTAAAAGAAAATAGCTTAATAGCTGTTGGGCATGAAAATTCAAAACCAGATTATGACTATAGAAAAGATGTATCAGTTTTAGCATTTGAGCTAAAAGAAAATAAAAAGGCAAAGACCACTATTTTAGATATGAGTGGGGAAACTGTCCTTGAGGTAAAATCTGTAAGAACTGAAAAAGAGATCATTGTTCATTCAACAGGAACAGGTGAAAATTGGACTTTCATATTAAAAAATACATCAAATATTGAAAAAGTTGATGGTGGAGAACTAATAATAGAAGGTAACGACAGCAAAATTTTATTAAACTCTGGTAATAGCAAATTTATATGCTATTTAAAGTAATCAATCTAGTTAAATCTTCAGCTATATTTATTCTAAAACATTAATTTTCCAGTAGTTATAATATAAGAATACCCCTCTTGTAAGTATAACAAAAAAGATAATAGCTGAATTTATAAAACAAAAATGTAAACTATTATTTATGGTTTACATTTTTGCTTTTTTAAACAGATAAATTGCAGTCAAAAAAATTACTGACAAAAATTCTATGTCAGTAATTTTTCATAATGATTTTTTACTTAAATTCTTTTTATTATAACTTCTTCTTTAATTCTAATATTTCGTTTTCACTAAGCTTGGAGTACTTAACTATTTTTTCAATAGGCTCTCCATCCCTTAACATTTCTTTTGCTATTTCTGCTCTTTCTTCTACTCTTCCTTCTTCAATTTTCTCCCTATCTCTTTCTAACAAAGTCATAAACTCCACCTCCACTGAAATATCATTTTTAACTTCCATCACCCTTTTATGTATACTTTTAACAAGATTTCCTTTCGCACTCTTTGCTACATCATCTGTTGAATTTTCTACATACTTAAGAAATTCTAATAATTCTTCACTTAAGTCCTTCAACATTCCTTTTGTATTTAATATTATTTTCTGCGCTTCATCATTTAAAATTATATTATTATCTTCTAAGCATACATTTTGAAAAGTATATTTATGACGGCCTTTATCAAACAAATCAAATGTACAAATAAATATAATATAACTTTTTGTAAGCTTCCTATAATCTTCGCCTTTGCTTATTAAATCTAAATCAATGCTTCCTTGATAATATCTCAATCTCTTAGGTAAATTCTTATGCTTTCCACGCTGCATTTCAACATTGTAAATTGTGTTATTTTCATCTTTAACATAAACATCAAGTCTAATGCCCTTACTTTCAATCAATAAATCTATAGTTTTCTGCTCTTCAACTATTTCGATTTTTTCTATTTCAATTTCTAAAATCTTTTCTAATAATTCCTTGCATACTTCCTTATCACTCATAACCTTTGCAAACAGGAAATCATCTTCTAGATTTAATTCCTTTAAAGTTTTATTCATCATATTAACCTTACCTTATTCTTTTATCTCTTGTTTCGATTATTAACAATATTATATCCAATTAAACATTGTGTTTCAATATACTCTAACAATACAACTTCCTATTTAACTCACTTATAAGCTACAATTTATATACTACATCATAATTATTTACTAATGCTCATTAAATTATAAATTTGAATAGAACTTATTATAACATAATTTGAAAAATATTACACAAGTTATACATATAAGTAAAATTAAGAAGAAAAAATCTAAACTATGAATTATAATTATTATTAATGAATAAAATAAAATTTGGTTAATAATGAAATTATTTTAGGAGGAGTTTATATGGAACTAAACTGGAGTCTTAATGAAATATATCCAGCATTTGATAGTGAGGAATTTAAAAGGGATTTGGAAAATATTAATGAAGCTATAGAAAATATTAATAGGTGGACAAATGATGTAGTAAAAGATAAAGAAAATCTGCCACAAAAATTAGAAGCGTATATAAATAAATTCTCAGCTTTTTCTATTTTGTCTAGTAAGCTTAGTAGTTTTATAAACTTAAGCTTAAGTGTAAATACAAAGAATAAGGATGCATTAAAGTATTCAGATATTTTAGAAAAGAAATTGACTAATCTTGTAGAGAGTTCGGTTAAATTAGAAAGATATATTAGTGAAATAACAAAGATAGATGAAATAATAAATCAATCTAAAGTTCTTAAGGAACATGAATTTTTACTAAAGAGTATCGTGGAACAAAGCAGATATTTACTTAGTGAAAAAGAAGAAAATGTGATAGCCAATATGAAAAATACAGGTTCTAATGCTTGGTTAAAGTTAAAAGATACTTTGATTTCTAATTTAAAAGTAGAGTTTGAAGAGAATGGAGAAATTAAAGAAATACCATTAACTGTAGTATTAAATATGGCTTATGATAAGGATAAAAACATAAGAAAAAAGGCATATGAAGCAGAGATAAATTCATACAAAAAAGTGGAAGAGGGGGTAGCAGCAGCTTTAAATGCAATAAAAGGTGAGGTTTTAACTGTCTGCAATTTAAGAGGATATAAGTCACCACTTGAAAAAACTCTTAAGGATTCAAGAATGGATGATGAATCACTAGATGCAATGCTTTCAGCTATGAAGGAAAGCCTTCCTGCATTTAGAAAATATTTAAGAAGAAAAGGTGAAATGTTAGGACACAAAAATGGATTGCCTTTTTATGATTTATATGCGCCAGTTTGTGAAGCAGATATGAAATTTTCCTATGAAGAAGGAACTAAATTTGTAGAGAAAAATTTTAGAACCTTTAGTGAACATTTAGGTGATTTTGCGAGGAAAGCAATAAACAATAATTGGATTGATGTAAAACCAAAAGAAGGTAAAGTTGGAGGAGCATTCTGTGAAAATTTACATTTCATTGGTGAAAGCAGAATCCTATTAAATTATGGAGACAATTTTGGAGATGTAGTAACCCTTGCTCATGAGCTTGGACATGGATTTCATGGAGAATGTTTAAATAACGAAACCATATTAAATTCAGATTATCCAATGCCAATAGCAGAAACAGCATCTACTTTTTGTGAAACAATAATTAAGAAAGCTGCAATCAAAGATGCAACTAAGGAAGAAGCTTTAACTATCCTTGAAACTGAAATTAGCGACTGCACTCAAGTAATTGTTGATATATATTCAAGATTTTTATTTGAAAAATCATTTTTTGAAGCAAGGAAAGAAAGTGCTTTAAGTGTTGAAGAAATAAAGGAACTTATGTTAGATGCTCAAAGAGAAGCATATGGAGATGGATTAGATCCTGATTTTCTTCATCCATATATGTGGACTTGGAAACCCCATTATTATGATGCAGAATATAATTATTACAATTTCCCATATGCATTTGGATTATTATTTGCAAAAGGATTATATGCTGAATACCTAAGAAAAGGCAGTGCTTTTGCAAAAGATTATGAAAGCTTACTTTCAATTACAGGTAAAAATAAAATAGCAGATGTTACTAAGGTTATGGGCATAAATATAAATGATAAAGATTTCTGGAGAAATTCTTTAAAAACTATTGAAGAGGATATAGAAGAGTTTATTAGACTTAGTTATAAATAATATTTTACTACATTAGTAGATTTATATGTTATTAAAAAGCTTAACATCATTTAAATTGCTAACAAACAAATATGATATGTTAATACTAATTAATTTTAAAACAAATAAAAATATTTTTGAGAATTGATAAACAAATATGTAATATTATGGTAAAATGTATATAGTATTAATGTGAATGGAGTTGTTTGGTAATGGGATTTTTTAAGAAGGATGAGATTCAAACCAATGAAGTACAAGTTATTAATGAGCCTAAAATTCAAAAGAAAGAAGATGAAAAGAACAGTTATAAACAAAAAAATCTATTATTATTTAATGTTGATACAATTCAGTACGTAATTGAAAATTTTCCAGCAATGTCTATCGAAATTCAAAATGGTCTTAATAATTTAGCTAACATATTAGAAAATACAATTGATTATGTAGAAGATAAATCAAGTGAAATTATTAAGAAAAATAGGGATTTTAAGTTAAGTAAAGCATATAGAGATACGTCAATAAATATATATGATGTCGTTCAAAATATAGGAGAATATGTTAAATGGATGCAAGATGAGTATGAGAAGAATATAAAAAAGCATGAAAATAGAACTGAAGAAGCTGTTCAAGAATTAAGCGAAGAGAATGAAAAAGAAAGTCCAACAGTAAATAGTGAGAGTTTAAGTGAGTTAGAAATTAATCAAGAAGAAGTGGAAATCTATAAGGATTTTTCCTTAAAAGAACCAAAAGCTTTTAGGGTGGATGATAAAACAGTGCAGGTTGATGATTGGGATGACTTACTTGTAAAGACTGCTGAGATTTTAAATAGACAATACAAGCAAAACAAGAATAGCAATAAAGTTGTTAAAGAAATTCGCCCAGTAGAAAAAAAATCAACTCAAAACTCATTTAGAGATACTGTTATTGAGATGTTGGCTGAATATAAAATAAATCTTGATGAATTTAAAATTATAATTAAATAGAGAAATTTTTAAAATCAACTTTAAATAAAATGCAAAATAGCATTTAAGGTTGATTTTTTTATGTTTTACCATATGTGAGAAAAATTTTATTTGAAATATTGACAATAAATATTATAAAAAGTAAAATAAGATTATAAATATATTGAATAAAATTTAATTTTGGTAAATATAAGTTGTATATATGTATACTAATCTAGAAAAAGCTTAAAATAGTTAATATAAAATTTTTTATGATATAAATGGAGGAATAAGAATGAAGATAGTAGATAGTAATGAATTTAAGAGTGAAATAGAAAATGGAATCACAGTTGTAGACTTCTTTGCAACATGGTGTGGTCCTTGTAAAATGTTAGCACCAGTTCTTGAAGGTCTTTCAAATGATATGAGTGGAAAAGCTAAATTTATAAAGGTTGATATAGATCAAAGCTTAGATTTAGCAAATCAATTCCAAATTTCTAGCGTGCCAACTATGGTTATATTTAAAGATGGAGAAAAGGTAGATCAACTTGTAGGATTTTTACCAAAGGAAAGAATTCAAGAAACAATAGAAAAAAATTTATAAAATTTATTTATTAGTAACAGAGAACATAGTACAAAAATAAAATGTACTATGTTTTAATTTAAATAATATGTATTGAGTGAAATTTAGTTCTTATTAAGAATCTTATAAATTATGCTGAAAGCTACATGTAATTATACAAATATTGGAGGAAATCAAGATGAATGAAAGATATGACATTGCAATAATAGGCAGTGGCCCAGCAGGTCTTTCGGCTGCTTTAAATGCGAGAATAAGAAAGAAAAGTTTTATAATATTTGGGAATAAGGAACTCTCCAGCAAGCTTGCAAGTGCTCATGAAATAAACAATTATTTAGGGTTTTATAGAAAGAGTGGGAAAGAGCTTCAGGAGGAATTTAATAATCATTTAAGTGAAATGGATATACGTATAACCGAAGAAAGAATTAATAATGTTTATGCAATGGGCGATTATTTTGCCTTAATGGTAAATGAAAAAATGTATGAAGCTACTTCAGTTATATTAGCTATAGGAGTTCAATATGGAAAACTTTTTGAAGGAGAAGAGAGACTGCTTGGAAAGGGTGTTGGATACTGCGCAACATGTGATGCACCTTTATATAAAGATAAAGTAGTTACAATAATAGCTTATAATAAACATGAGGAAGAAGAAGCTAATTTTATTGCCTCAATAGCATCGAAAGTTTATTATATTCCTATGTATAAAGAAGAAGTTGAGGTTGAATCCTCTATTGTAATTATAAATGATACTCCATTAGAAATTATTGGAGAAGAAAAAGTAAGTAAGTTAAAACTTAGAAACTCGGAAATTCATACAGATGGGATTTTTATATTAAGGGATAGTATATCTCCAGGGCAATTAGTTCCAGGAATAAAAATAGTAGATAATCATATAGAAGTTGATAGATTAATGAAAACGAGTATAACTGGATGTTTTGCGGCAGGAGATGTTGTTGGAAAACCGTATCAGTATATTAAGGCTGCTGGAGAAGGAAATATAGCAGGATTATCGGCAGCAAGTTATATAGATTCAGTTAAGGCACAATCAAAAAAATAACAAGTCCATCTACCAAGCCTATTTTCCATCATGCTTCGGCAGTAGATTGTCCTAATAGGCCCACTATGAGACCAATCTACTTTCTTGCCTGATGAAAAATAATCATGGCATTTTGGACTTGTTCTTTTCTTTCATGTGCCTAGTAAAAAGTAGTTTGATTTATTTTGCAAGCTTGTTTCGTAATTAGCAGATAAAGTCAAAAAAGTTAAACTTAAATCGATTTATTAAAATGAATTTGTATAAATAATATACTAATGTAGGAGAAAAATCATGAATAAATATAAATATGATAGTATCAAATTGGATAATCAAGTTTGTTTTTCTTTATATGCAGCATCAAGGGAAATAATTAAATTATATAAGCCTGTTTTAGATAAATTTAACCTAACATATACACAGTATATTGCTATGCTTGTATTATGGGAAGATGAAAAAAGTACAGTTAAAGATATAGGTAGAAGGCTGCATCTTGATTCAGGTACTTTAACTCCACTATTAAAAAAGATAGAAAGTATGGGATTAATAACAAGATATAGAGATGTGAATGATGATAGAGTAGTAATAGTTGAATTGACTGAAAAAGGAAGACTATTAAAAGATGAAATATTAGAAGTGCCAAATGAAATGGCATGTAAAATAAATATGCCAATAGAAAATATATTAGCATTAAAAAAATATTTAGATGAATTATTAGGAACTTTAGAATAGGATCAAGAGGTGAAACTTATTTGTTTCATCTTTTTTTGTATACATAAAAGTATAAAATTTTGTAACATGAAAAATCATTTTAATAAAAAGCTTGTAGCTTTTTGAATAATTTCTTTAAATAACTGTAATTCTAATACAATAAAGATAAAAAATTATTTAATCCATAAAAAATATATAAATCGTTTTATTAATATATAAAAAGGTATTGACTATATGTAAGTAGAGGAATATACTTATAACATAGTAAACAGATAAGAATTATATGAGAATGTGAGAAAAGATTAAGGAGTGATTGTAATGTCAAAGATTTATAAGAACTTAGCGGAATTAGTAGGAAGAACACCATTATTAGAAGTATCAAATTATAGTAAGGGAAAAGATTTAAAGGCTACAGTGCTAGCAAAGTTAGAATATTTTAATCCAGCTGGAAGCGTTAAAGATAGAATTGCAAAAGCAATGATTGAAGATGCAGAAAAAAAAGGACAATTAAAGCCAGGATCAGTAATAATTGAACCAACTAGTGGAAACACAGGAATTGGAATTGCATCAGTAGGAACTGCAAAGGGATATAAGGTTATAATAGTTATGCCAGAAACAATGAGTGTAGAAAGACGTAGCCTTATAAAAGCTTATGGAGCTGAAATAGTATTAACTGAAGGTGCAAAAGGAATGAAGGGAGCTATAGCAAAAGCAGCTGAATTAGCAGAAGAAACTCCAAATTCATTTATTCCAGGACAATTCGTAAACCCAGCTAATCCAGAAGTACACAAAAATACAACAGGACCTGAAGTTTGGGAAGATACAGATGGGAAAGTAGATATCTTTGTTGCAGGTGTTGGTACAGGTGGAACAGTTACAGGGGTTGGAGAATATTTAAAATCTAAAAATCCAGATGTAAAAATTGTTGCAGTAGAACCAGCTGATTCTCCAGTATTATCTGAAGGTAAAGCAGGCCCTCATAAAATACAAGGAATTGGTGCTGGGTTTGTGCCAGATGTTTTAAATACAAAAATATATGATGAAATCATAAAGATTAAAACTGAAGAAGCATTTGCTGGTGCAAGAGAATTATCTAAAACAGAAGGATTACTTGTTGGTATTTCATCAGGAGCAGCAATATATGCAGCAACAGAACTAGCAAAGCGTCCAGAAAACGCAGGAAAGACAATTGTAGCATTACTACCAGATACAGGAGAACGCTACTTATCAACTTCTCTATTTGAAGATAAATAAGCTTGTCATAATAAATTAAATATACCTCGGTTCACTCGATATTGTAGTGAATCGAGGTTGTGTTTTTTATCTAATAAGTTTGTATAATTCACTTTCTTCTTTATTGATACGAGCTTCTATTGACTTTAACATTTTCTTTGTTTCAAATATAAAAGTACTGATACCTAATGAAAGAATTTTACTCTTTGTATTAAAATTATTTTTATAATTTTTAAATATATCTGAAATACCTCCCATTTCATTAATGTAAGAATTCGCTAAGTTTTTAATTTTATTATCCCCACAATTAAGAAGATTAGGATATAAGAACTTATCCTCAGAACCCAAATGAATAGTCAATTTGCCAGCAAGTTTATTTATATGGCTAGTTATATCTAAAAGATTAGATTCTAAATCATTTTTATTAGTTAAACTATTTATATAATTGATTTCCTCAAAAATACCTTTATGTTCCCTAATTAAATTATCTATATTCATAATTAACACCTCGTTTATATATCTTATGATTAAATTATAAATATTATAGAATTAGATGTATGTAACAAAAGTTACAATAAATTCTTAATAGTGAAAAAATAATTGTTGTCCATGATGCACTAAAATATTGTTAGATAAAATTATAGAATGTATAGATTTAATATGATAGTATAGTTATGACAAAGGTGTCTTTATTATTAATAAAGGCATTTTTTTATACTTTTATTTAGTATTAGCTATAAAAAAATGCTTAAGGAATTATATTTATTAGTGAATGTTTGGGAGGAATTTAAAATGATATTTAATTATAATTTACCAATAAACCTCTTATTCGGAAGAGGAAGAAGTAATGAAATAGGAACCGAAGTAGCTAAGTATGGAAAAAAAGCACTTATTGTAACTGGAAGAAGCAGTACAAAGAAAAGTGGATTACTTGATAAAACAATAAGTTTATTAAAGGAAGCAAAAGTTGAATATGAGGTTTTTGATAAAGTAGAGCAAAATCCGCTTACTACAACAGTTTATGAAGGCGTAGATGTTATAAAGGAAACAGGTTGTGATGTGATTTTAGGTCTTGGTGGCGGAAGTATTATGGATGCGGCAAAGAGTATAGCATTTTCGGCTAAAAACCCAGGAGATATATCAGAATATATATTTGGAATAAAGCAAGGAGACGAAGCACTACCTATAGTTTTAGTTCCTACAACTTGTGGAACAGGAAGTGAAGGAAACTGTTTTTCTGTTCTTACAAACCCTGAAACTAAAGATAAGAAATCTCTTAGAACTAATGTAATCATTGCAAAAGCATCGATCATCGATCCAGAGCTTATGACTACAATGCCAAAGAGCATACTTGCATCAGTTGGATTTGATGCATTGGCACATAATATGGAGGCTTATGTCTCAAAAATAGGACAACCATTAACAAGTATGCAGGCTTATTATGGAATAAAATTATTAGCAGACAATTTAATTAAAGTATACAATGACCCAAGCAATTTAGAGGCTTGGGAAAATGTAACTTTAGCCAGTACTTTAGGTGGAATGGTAATTGGGGTTGCAGGAGTAACTGCACCACATGGTCTTGAACATCCAGCAAGCGGACTTTATGATATTGTTCATGGAAAAGGGCTTGCAGCATTAACACCTGTAATTGTTGAGAGATCATGGGAAAGTGATATAGAAAAGTATAGTGATATATCAAAACTTTTAGGTGGAACAGATGCAAAGGATTGTGCAGATGCTATAAGAGGTTTCCTTGAAAAGATTGATTTAAAAGTTACTTTAGGTGAGCTTGGAGTTAAAGAAAATGATATTGACTGGATGGCAGAGAACTGCATGAAAGTATCAAAGCCAAGTGTAGCAAATCATCCTAAGGAGTTTTCAGTAGAAGAAATTAAAGAAATTTATTATAAATCACTATAAATAGCAAAATTAAAAATGAATATATTAAAGGCAATGGCGCACTGAAAATAAAAAAAGCAGTGCGCCTTTTTGCATTCTTAAATATAAAAATAATTTTATTAGGAGGAGTTACCATGGAAAAATTAAGTTTAAAAAAGGATAATTTAAGTATTATTGAAACAGTGGCTTTATCAGTTGCTATTATAGCACCAACAGCGGCAATGGCATTAAATATCTCGTTAATGGCAGAAACATGTTCATTTTCTGCACCTCTTGTATTTTTGATTTCAACCATAGTAGTCGGTCTTGTATCTTACTCAATTATAAAGTTTAATCATTATATATCAGCATCAGGTTCACTTTATGCTTTTACAAAAAAAGCATTAGGGAATAAAATGGGCTTTACGTCAGGATGGGCATTGTTACTTGCATACATTACCTTAGCAGGTGGAACAGCAGCAGGCTTTGGTAACTTCTTCTCAGGATTTTTGGCTGTGTTCGGATTAAATGTAAATTGGCTGCCTATTTCAATAATTGCATCAATTGCAATGATTGCCCTTGGAATAATCGATGCAAAGATATGTAATAGAATTATTTTAGTTATTGAAGGAATATCAATATTTCTTATATTAATATTGTCAGTTGTAATTTTATTTAAAGTAGGAACTACAACAGGTTTAAGCTTAACACCATTTAAAACAAATGGAGTTAGCATGTCAGCGCTTGCTTCCACTTCAGTATTTGCATTTCTTTCCTTTATAGGATTTGAAAGTGCTTCAAGTTTAGGGGAAGAAACAAAAAATCCTAAGAAGTTTATTCCTATAGCAATAATAAGTGCAGTATTTTTATCAGGATTATTTTACTTAGTATGTAGTTATGCTCAAGTTATAGGATTTGGCCTTGATGCAGATGGACTTAAAGCATTATCTTCATCTACTTTACCACTTACAGATTTATCTGCAAAATATCTAACAACAGGCTTTGGTACAGTATTAATTTTAGTTGCAGCATGCTCAAATTTCTCATGTGCACTTGGATCATATTGCGCAGGATCAAGAATGTTATTTGCACTTAGCAGAGATGGAATTATGCCTAAGGTTATGATGAAGCTTCATTCTAAACATAATACACCATACTTTGCATTAGTATTAATTATAGTAATTTCAGATATAGTACAACTTGCATTATTTCAGCATGATGGAATAGAAGTGTTTGGATATTTAGCAACTATAGGTTCACTAGCAATACTTGTTTCTTATATATTCACTAGTATAGGTGCTATGGTATACTTTACAAGGAATAAAGTTTGGGGTAAAGCTCATTTAATAGTGCCAATAGTATCAATAGCAGCTCTTTTATATGTGCTGTATTCAAATATTTATCCTATTCCGGAATTCCCTAATAATTTATTCCCATATATAGTATTAGGGTGGATAGGTCTAGGTTTTATTATTAGCAGCATATTAGGAAAAGATTTAAAAGTACAAGAAAGCAGTGAGGAAGAACAAGCCTACGTACTAGAATAGAGAGGTATTCTTATGAAGATAAAAGTATCATGTATTCAAATGAAACCAAAATTATGCGATGTTAAGTACAATCTAGAAAAGATGCAAGAGCTTATTTGTGAAGCTATGGGAAAAGATAGTGAAACAGATTTGATTGTATTCCCGGAATTAATAACTTCAGGATATGAATGTGGAAGCGAATTTCAAAATTTAGCAGAAACAGTAGAAGCCAGTAATAGCATCAAAGTAATTAGTGATTTAGCTAAGAAATTTAATACCAATATAGTATTTGGATTTCCAGAAAGAGATAATGTATTAACAGATATTTTATACAATTCTTCTGTGTGCATTGATAACAATGGGAATATAGCGGGAGTATATAGAAAGGTTCATTTATTTGATACTGAAAAGAAGTATTTCAGGGCAGGCTGTGATTTTCCAATCTTCAATACTTCCTTTGGGAAAATTGGAGTAATGATCTGCTGGGATACTGCATTTCCAGAGGTGGCTAGAACCTATTGCTTAAAAGGTGCTGAACTCCTTGTTGTTAATACAAATTGGGAAAAGCCTTATTCTGATGATTGGGACTTAGTGACCAGAGCAAGAGCCTTTGATAATTGCATATATTTAGTAGCAGCAAATAGAATCGGACATGATAAAGAATTGGGATTCTTTGGACATAGTAAAATTATAGATCCAGTAGGAAAGCCTGTAGCTGAATTAAATGAAGAAATTGAAGGGATAATCTCAGCAGAAATAGATCTAGAATCCCCAAGAAAATTAAGAGCAGAATATTACACAATGTTTAAAGATAGAAAACCAGAATTGTATAAAGAAATTACAAAGAACTATTGAAAAATTATAGATATATGTAATACTATAAGTAAAGTGTATAAATTTTATAGTCTAAATTATCGCGTCTCATAAAATTATTTATGAGACGTTTATTTAGATTACTTAAAAATTCAAAATGGGAAGTGAAACATATATGAAAAATAGCAGTGTATTTAGAAAGTTATTTGAAAAGAGGATGAGGATAGATATATATTATATAATATTAGGTTCTTTTCTATTCTCCGTAGCAGTAAATCTTTTTATTGTTCCTTCTAATTTATACAATGGAGGATTCCTTGGAATGTCTCAAGTTATTAGGTATATACTAGTTCGATATATGAATATAAATTTTGGGGATTTTGATATATCTGGCTTACTATATTTTCTTATAAATATACCAATTCTTTATATAGCATATTCTAAAATAGGAAAAAGATTTTTTTTGAAAACTATTATAGCAGTATTCTTTACTACAACTTTTTTATCCGTTATTTGGATACCTAAAGTTCCTTTAGTTAATGATGTACTATCTGCTTGTATTATTGGAGGAATTATTAGCGGACTTGGAATGGGAATTACTTTAAGATCAGGTGGGTCAGGTGGAGGTCTTGATGTAATTGGAATTTATTATGCTAAAAAGTATTCTAATTTTAGTGTAGGAAGAATAAGTATAACCTTTAATTTATTTGTATATGGAGCTTGTGTATTATTGTTTAATATTCCAACGGTAATATATTCGGTTATTTATACTACATTTGCATCTCTTATTTGTGATAAAACACATTATCAAAATATAATGGTGACAATTATGATTTTTACTAAAGTTGAAGGTGTTGATAAATTAATTATAGATCAATTAAATAGGGGTGTGACTTGTTGGAAGGGAAATGGTGCTTATACATACGAAGGAACTAATATTTTAGTTACAGTAGCATCAAAATATGAAGCTGTATTTATTAGAAAAGTTGTAAAGGAGGCAGATCCTAATGCCTTTATAATTCTCAATGAAGGAGTTTCAGTCATAGGGAACTTTGAAAAAAGGTTATAATAAGGCACAATTCCAAAAATAACTTGTGCACTATGCACTGAAATATTGTTATTAAAGGTAATAGACTTATAATTTTGAATATGATAATATACATACAACAAAAGAAGATCGCTAAGGAGCAACAATATTTTGGGTCAAGCCGGGCATATATTAGTTTTAAGAAATCAATGGTGAGAAATAAGTGAACTTAAAGTATAAAAATATGCACACTGCACAAAAAAATTGTTACCTATGGGCATAGTAATTATTAAAACATCATGATAATATTATTTTAACCTAAAACAATATAAAATACATAATAGTAAATGCAAAGGCGCACTGAAACCAAAACAGTGCGTCTTTTTGTATTTGAATCAAGGAAAATAGGAGTTAGGAGTTGAGAATATGTATAAAGTTTCTGGATTATCAAAGAAGTATGGAGAATTAGAAGTTTTAAAAGATATAAGCGTAGATATAAAAGAAGGCGAAGTTGTATGCATTATAGGACCATCTGGTTCTGGGAAGAGTACATTTCTAAGATGTTTAAATCTATTTGAGAAGCCATCAGGTGGAGAGATGCACTACAATGGGAAAAATGTTATTGATAAGAATACAGACATTAGATCCCTTAGAGAAGAAGTTGGAATGGTATTTCAAAAGTTTAACCTGTTTCCATTACATACAGTAATAGAGAATGTTATGTTAGCACCAATACTAACAAAAAAGAAAAATAGGAAAGAAGCTGAGGAAATAGCCTATGAACTTCTTAAAAAAGTAGGATTAAAAGATAAAGCAGATGTTTATCCTAGAACCTTATCAGGAGGACAGCAACAACGTGTTGCTATTGCAAGAGCATTAGCAATGGAACCTAAAATGCTTTTATTTGATGAACCAACCTCAGCCTTGGACCCAGAGTTAGTTGGAGACGTATTAGATGTTATGAAACAATTAGCTAAAGATGGTATGACTATGATAGTCGTAACTCACGAAATGGGATTTGCTAGGGATGTATCTGATAGAGTTATATTTATGGACAAAGGATACATAGTTGAAGAAGGAGCACCAAAAGATATTTTCACAAATCCTAAAAATGAACGAACAAAAGAATTTTTGTCTAGAGTATTAAATTAAAATTTTATAATAATAAGCTAGGCTTCAAAAAAGATAAATAATTATGAAAAGGGGAATGTAATATGAAAAAAATATGTAAAAAATTATTAGCTTTAATTATTGTTGTAATGAGTTGCGTTAGTTTTATGGTAGGGTGTGGTTCAGGAAGCTCTAGCAGCACTTCAGCTGCAGGAGGTAGTGATAAACCAAAGGATACATTAGCAGCAGCTAAAGAAAAAGGAGTATTAACAGTTGGTTCATCAAATGATGCTCCATTTGCATTTATAGATGCTAAAACAAATGAATTCACAGGAATTGATGCAGAGATTATAGGGGAAGTTGCAAAGAGACTTGGAATTAATAAAGTTGAAATGAAGCAAATACCATTTGAAAACTTATTAGTAGAATTAAATAACAACAGTGTAGATATGGTAACAGATGGAATGTATGTAAAAGATGAACGTAAAAAATTAGCGTTATTTACAAACATATGGTACAAAGAAGGAGAAGCTATTGTAATTCCTAAAGATTCAAAGATCGCTAGTAAAGATGATTTAAAAAATGCAGTAATAGGTGGGCAAAAAGGAACAGCTTTCTTAGAAACAGCTCAAAAATGGCAACAAGCTGGTTTAGTAAAAGATGTACAAGTATTTGGAAGCCAATCTGAATTAATGCTAGCAGTAAACACTGGTAAGGTAGATGCATGTATAACTGACGGTATGGTTGCAGGATATACATTATCACAAGACAGCAGTCTTAACTTAAAGATTTTATCTCCATATAAGGCTGAAGCAGCTGGTATGATTGCAGCAGCTGTTAGAAAAAGTGATACAGCTTTAGCAGATGCAGTTAATGAAAAAATCGACGAAATGAAAAAAGATGGAACAATCCTTAAACTTCTTAAGAAGTATGGAATGAATGAAGATTATTTCGTATCAGTAGAAGATGGTAAAACTTCAGATAAATAATAAATAGTAACTAAAAAAGAATCCATATGGATTCTTTTTTAGAAAAGGAGGCAGATATATGGATATTTTATCTCATTTAGATTTTGGTACAGCACTTAAATATTTAGCACCTTCCTTAGAGGCTGGACTCTGGGTTGTTATACAAGCTACATTCTTTGGATTTGCATTAGCAATAATATTAGGATTATTAATTGCAATTGGACGTATTAGTAAAATAAAAGTCTTACAAGGATTTTTAGTAGTATTTTTAGAATTTATTCGAGGCACTCCCTTATTAGTACAATTAGTATATATGTATTATGTAGTACCACTTTTAGTATCAATGATTATACAAATTTGGATCCCAGGGTATCAATTTAAAATCAGTTCCTTAGTTGCAGGAACAATAGGTCTTGGTGTTAATTATGGATGCTATATATCAGAAGTTATTCGTTCATCAATATTATCAATAGATGGTGGTCAAACAGAAGCAGCGTTAGCACTTGGACTTACAAATAAGCAGGCATTATTTAGAATAATAATACCTCAAGCCTTACGAAGCGTAATACCTGTATTTGGAAACTACGTAATAATGATGTTAAAAGATACATCATTACTTGCATATGTATCAGTTAGTGAATTATTACTACGTACTCAAAGCTATGCGTCACAATCATTTTTGACTATAGAATCATATACAATTTTAGCAGGATTCTATTTAATACTAAGCTTACCACTTGCACAATTAGTAAAACTAGTTGAAAAGAAAATGATAAAGTTTAGTTAGTATAATTGGGGTATATGGCAAAACCATGCAGCAGTTGATAAATTATTTTCTTTCATGTATTTAATTGAAAAAACTTAATGGGAGGTTGTTTGATTTTGGGGTGTTTTAGTAGATTTTAAAACATTCAGAAATGCTGCAAGCTTCCATTTAGCACTTTCCGTCATAATTTTCCTATAAGTTAGGAAAAAGTGGATATAATGAAAAATTATATTTATTCAAATAAATCTTTTTTTATAAGGAGATATATGATAAAAATATAATAAGCACACGTAATCATACAATTAGATAAGGGAAAGGTGGATTTTATGTCAATTTCGGTGAGAGATATACTTAAATTAGATTCCTTACAGAAAATTAATCTTGTTGGTGGAGAAGCGGGGTTAGAAAAATGTATAGAATGGATATATGTAGCAGAATGCTTTGAAAATCCACTTGAAGGAATTAAATGGCTGCAAGGTGGAGAAATTATATTTATAACTGGTGTCGGAATAAAGGAAAACACGAGTTTATTATTAGATCTTATAAAAGGAATCAATGAAAAAAATGGAGCGGGCTTAATAGTAAACATAGGACCATATATAAAAAGTATATCTGATGAAGCAATTAAACTTGCAGATGAGCTTGAAATTCCACTATTTACACTACCTTGGGAAGTTAAATTAGTTGATGTTTCTAGAGAGATTAGTAATGCTATTGTTTTATCGCGTATTGAAGAAAATTCCCTTACCCATTTCTTAAGTAATATTCTTTTTGGAGACGGGGAATTAGAAGGAGATGCTATACAAAAGGCAGCTTATTTTGGATATAATTTAGCAGGTGAATGCTGCATATGTGTTATAGACATAGATGGTTTTGAAAGGTATCTTAAACTGAAAAATTTAGTTGATGAAGTAAGTATATCTAAACTTAAGATTACTTTCAGAAAAATAGTACAAGATATTCTGGAAAAACATGCACTTAAAGTTCCAATAATAGATAAAGATGATGCAGTTATATTTTTTACGAGATATGAAGAAAATTGCATAAGTAGGTTGGAGAAAGCCCTAAAAGAAATTCAGGAAGTTATAAAAAGGCGTATGGATGGATTATCTGTAAGCATAGGGATTGGTAATTCATATAAAGATTTAAAAATGATGAAGCAATCATTAAGTGAAGCGGAATTAGCTATTGATAGTGCAAAGTGCCAAGGATTAGATGATACAATTACCAA
This sequence comes from Bacillota bacterium, assembly GCA_021781745.1. Classification (GTDB taxonomy): domain Bacteria; phylum Bacillota; class Clostridia; order Clostridiales; family Clostridiaceae; genus Clostridium. The sequence goes on from JAJXWH010000001.1 coordinate 42,078, forward strand.
ATATAAAGATATAGGAATCTATGGGCTTCTTTTTAGCATAAAAAATAGAACTACTTTGGAAAATTATTATTTTGATGTTCTAGGGCCAATAATTAATAACGACAATAAGAATAAGGATAGTAACTTAGTTGAAATACTAGAAATGTATTTAAACGAGAATTGTAACATTACAGCTACAGCAGAAAAGCTATTCTTACATAGAAATACTCTTAAATATAAGATTAAGAAAATAGAGGAACTTTTAGAATGTGATCTTCATAACTTTAATGATTGCATTAAGGTAAAAATTGCATTGTACATTAATACCATTTTGAAATAAGGCAAGACTTATAGGTATCTAATACGAAATTTGATTAAAGTGGTAGCTTACCGAAACCATAAATATTTTTATTCCGAATAACTATGAAAATATCGCTGAAGGCTCTAAGTTGCAGGTTGTGCCCACTTTAGCATGTTCCCACTTTCAGTGTGACAAGCTAAAGTGGAACAACCTACAACTAAGAACCTTGAACAGCTCATTTTCAAATGTTTTCTTCATAAAAATATATATGGTTTCTGGTGAAGATATACACTTAAAGATTTAGTAAAGATATTTATCTAATAAACCTAATTGTAATATATATAGTAACTAAGCATTATAATTATTTAATAATAAAACAAAAAAAGTGACGTATGAAATAAATATTTAAGATTAAGTAGGCAATGAGGTCTATCACATTTTATGTGATAGACTTTTTTGTTTTAATACATGAAGGATAGGAGGGATTGATATGTCAATTTTAGTAAAAGATATTTTGAAATTAAATTCACTTAAGAATATGGAAATAATAGCTGGAGAGTCGGGTATAGAAAAATGTATAGAATGGATATACGTATCAGAGTGCCTCGAGGATCCTTTAGAAGGTATAAAGTGGCTGCAAGGTGGGGAAATAGTAATTATTACAGGGGTTGGAATAAGGAAAGATATTAGTGTTTTGACAAAACTTATTGAAGGAATTAGTGAAAAAAATGGAGTGGGACTCATTGTAAATGTTGGAAAATACATAAAGGAAGTTCCTGATGAGGCTATTGAAATTGCTAATAAATTGGATATACCCCTATTTACTCTGCCTTGGGAAGTAAAATTAGTTGAAGTTTCAAAAGAAATAAGTAATGCAATAATATTAGCTCGTATTGAAGAAAAATTCATGAATGACTTTTTAAACAACATACTTTTTGGTCAGATAGATTTAGAAATAGATATTAAAGCAAAAGCAAATTACTTTGGCTATAATCTACAAGGGAAATGTTGTATTTGTATTATACAAATTGATGGAATTAAAAAAATTGAACAATCAAAAAGTGTTTATGATGAAATAAGCATATCTCAAACTAAAATAAAGTTAAGGAAAATAGTACAGGACATTTTAGAAAAATATTCTCTAAAGGTTCCAATAATTGATAATGAGAATGAAATTATATTCCTAAATAGAGCTGAAGAAAATTCAATGAACAGGCTGGAGAAGTCATTAAAGGAAATACAAGAAGTAATAATAAATCGTATGAATGAAATATCAGTAAATATAGGTATTGGAAATGGCTATGAAGATATGAGTTTAATGAAGCAATCCTTTAGTGAGGCTAAGATGGTAATTGAAAGTTTAAAGTATGAAGAATTTAATCATGAGATTAGAAAATATAGTGATATAGGAGTGTATGGCTTAATATTTAGCATTGAAAATAAAAATGTATTAAGTAATTATTATAAGCAAGTACTAGGTCCTATTGTAGAGAGTAATAAAAAAAGTAAGGAGATTAGTTCTATTAAAATATTAGATGTGTATTTAAATGAAAATTGTAATCTTTCTGTTGCTGCAGAAAAATTATTTTTACACAGAAATACATTAACATATCGCATAAAAAATATAGAACAGCAATTAAAATGCAATCTGCACAATTTTGAGGATTGTCTTAAAATAAAGATGGCCTTATATATTAGTAAAGTGTTATAAACTTAGTCAAAATAGACAAAAACATTATAGCGCTTGGACATAGAAATAGAAAATAGAAAGTATTATTATATAAACAAGTTAGTAATACAAATTAATATTTTTGCAGACAATGGAGTCTATCATGTATAAGAGCATGGTATGACTCTGTTTTTACGAACTTAAGCATTTTAAATAGTAATTAATTATAAAAATTAAAATAAAAATATCTCGATTGGGAGGCTGTAATTATGATAGAAGAATCAAATGTAAAATTAGTAACTTCAATACCAGGACCAAAGTCAAAGGAAATTCTTGAAGAAAGAAAGAAATATGTAGCAAATGGAGTATCTGTATCAACAGGCATTGCCCTTGCAGAAGCAAAAGGTGCATTAATTAAAGATGTTGATGGAAATGTATTTCTGGATTTTGCAGCTGGAATTGGTGTTCAAAATGTAGGTCATTGTGATGATGAAGTAGTTAAGGCAATAAAAGAGCAAGCAGAATTATGCATTCATCCAAGCTATAATGTAGTAACATATGAATCATATGGGACTTTAGCTAAAAAGTTAACAGAAATAACTGTTGGAGACTTTGAAAAGAAAGTTATGTTTGCTAACAGTGGAGCAGAAGCAGTAGAAAATGCAATAAAGATAGCTAGAACTTATACAAAGAAAACTGGAGTACTTTCAGCTACAGGTTCTTTTCATGGTCGTACAAACATGACTATGTCAATAACAAGTAAGTATAAACCATATAAAAATGGATTTGGACCATTTGCTCCAGAAACTTATAAATTTGATTTCCCATACGCTTATAGAGCGCCTCTTGGTGTATCAGAAGAAGAATATGCAGATGAATGTATCAATAGATTAAAAACTATGCTTAAAACAACACTTTCTCCAGATATGATAGCATGTTTAATAGTTGAACCATTACAAGGTGAAGGTGGATTTGTAGTACCATCTGCAAAATATATGCAAGAATTGCAAAAGATTTGTAATGAAAATAATATAGTATTCATAGTAGACGAAATACAAGCAGGATTCGCAAGAACTGGTAAAATGTTTGCTCATGAACACTATGGAATAGAACCAGATGTAATTACATTATCAAAGTCTATCGCAGCAGGAGTTCCATTAAGTGCTGTTGTAGCTAAAAAAGAAATAATGGATTCAGCATGTGTTGGTGGTATTGGTGGAACATACAGTGGAAGCCCTCTAGCATGCGTAGCTGCACTTAAAGTTATAGAAAAAATAGAAAAAGAAAATTTATGTGAAAAATCTCAAAAGCTTGGCGCATATATTGTTGAAAGATTAAATGAGATGAAAGAAAAATATGAAGTTATAGGTCAAGTAAGAGGTTTAGGTGCAATGGTAGGTTTAGAGTTTGTAAAAGATAGAACTACTAAAGAACCAGCTGCAGATTTAGTAAAAGCTATAATTCAAAAGTGTTATGAAAAAGGAGTTATATTACTAAATGCAGGTATACTTGGCAACGTAATTCGTTTCCTACCTCCACTAGTTATGACAGAAGAACAAGTAAAATACGGAATGGACGTTCTAGACGAATCAATTAAGGAGTGTATATAGAGTTTTTATATATAAATTAGGCTTAGAAATATACCGACCGAAAGAAAAACTAACTATGTTGCTCGGTTGCTAGAGAATAGGATTGAGGATTTCTAACATTAGAAGTTGTACCCATTCCTGCATGCTCCTTAAATAAATTAAGGACAAGCAAGAATGTGACAACTTCTAATGAAGAAATCCTTCAATCCTATTCTCAATGCAACACTGTGCAAAATAGTTAGTCTTTTTTTCTGGTGTGGTAAGTATTTCTAAGCTTAATTAATATATTAAATTATCTATTTCACTTTTTAGATAAATATGCTTATATATTTTTTTAGACTTTAATATGGATATCTTCACCAGAAATAATAAATATTCTTACGTAGAAGGCATTTGAAAATGAGCTGTTAAATGTTCTTAAGCAGGGAACCCAAATCTATGATTTGGTGTGAGTCGCTTACTCAGCGAACGAATGTGAGTCGAGTTCCCTATATTGTTGTTCCAATTTAGCTTGTCACGCTGAAAGCGGGAACATGCTGAATTGGGTGCAACTTAGAACCTTCAGTGATATTTTCATAGCCCTTCGAAGCATTGTGCCCCTTGAGGGTATAAAATATTTATTATTTCGGTAAGCTACCACATGAATCTAGATCATATTTGTATACTGGTATTGGAAAAATTATTTATATAAGACAATCAATTTCATGTGTAAAAGAATTGACAATAAATTTTTGTAGTAGTAATATTAGAGTATAGCAAAGAAGCCCACGAAGTGAGATTCTTTGCTTATTTTATTATATGCACGAAAATTTTTTTACAATAAAAATTATTAATCAGATAGTTTTTACAATATAAAAGGCACAATCAAAAAAATAATAGACCAGTATGCTTGCCTATTTCGCGTCATACTGCGTCAGTAAATCCAGCTAATAGGCCCGCTATGAGCAAAATTTACTTCCTTGTCTGACACGAAATATGCGTCGCATCTTTGGTCTATTATTTTTTTTCATGTGCCTAAAATAAAGGTATAAAACTCATGGACAAATTTAATGAACTAATGAGTGTTGAGTGTGGAGGTTAATATGATTAAGACAGTGGTATCTCTAGGACTATCAGTTGATGAAAAGTTAATAATTAAGAAAAATAGGCTTAGTCCAGAAAATATGAATGGAAAAGAGAAGAGGATATGTATTATTACTGGGCTTCATGGAGATGAACTTGAAGGGCAATATGTATGCTATAAATTAATTAAGGAAATACAAGAAAATATTAAATATTTAAATGGAATAGTTGATTTATATCCAGCCCTTAATCCCTTAGGAATAGATTCAATACACAGAGGGATGCCAACCTTTGATTTAGATATGAATAGAATATTTCCAGGGTCTGAAAGCGGAGCTATGGCAGAGCACGTTGCAGCAAAGATTATTGAAGATATAGATGGTGCAGACATTTGTATAGACTTACATGCGAGTAATATATTTTTGAGAGAAGTACCTCAAGTTAGAATCAGTGAGCACATAAAGGATAAGTTATTACCTTATGCAAAGCTATTAAATATGGATTTTATTTGGGTTCATCCAGAAGCAACAGTCTTAGAATCTACACTTACCTACAGCTTAAATAATAAAAATATACCAGCTTTACTTGTAGAAATGGGCGTTGGAATGAGAATTACAAAAGAATATGGAGATCAATTAGTTGAAGGTATATTTAATTTGATGAAGGAGTTAGGCATATGGACAGGCTCAGTAACACCAGTAAGGCAGCCTATTGTATCTACTGAAAAAGAAGTAAATTTTATAAACGCTAAAGCTTCAGGAATATTTATGCCATGCGTTAAGCATTTAGATGAAATAAAAAAGGGTGAGAAACTTGGTGAAATTTTCAATTCATTAACTGGTGAAATAGAAGAGGAATTAATATCTCCATGTGATGGAGTGGTATTTACATTAAGAGAATATCCTGTAGTTTATGAAGGGTCTCTTATTGCAAGGGTACTTGGAGGTGCAAAATGAGAAAAGAAATATTATACACATTAAAATCACCACATAGAGATGACATGAGAATTACAGGATATAAGTTTGGAAAAGGTGAAAAGACAGCATGTATAGTAGGTGCAATAAGAGGAAATGAAATACAGCAGCTATATACTTGCTCCCAGCTTATTAAAACCTTAACTAAATTAGAGCAAAAAGGTGCAATATCAAAAGATCGTGAAATTCTTGTTATTCCTTGTGTAAATCCACACTCCATGAATATAGGAAAAAGATTTTGGACTATGGATAATACCGATATCAATAGGATGTTTCCAGGGGAAAGGAATGGGGAAACCACCCAGAGGATTGCTAGTGGTGTTTTTGAACAAGTAAAAGATTATCCATTTGGAATTCAATTCACTAGTTTTTATATGCCAGGTGATTTCATACCTCATATAAGAATGATGGAAACAGGTTATCAAAGTCCAAGTCTAGCAAATTTGTTTGGTCTTCAATATGTATTAATTCGTAAGCCAAAGCCTTATGATACTATGACACTAAATTATAATTGGCAAATGTGGGAGGCCAGTGCATTTTCATTATATACAAATGCAACAGATCAAATAGATGAAGTTTCAGCAAAACATGCAGTAGTTGCTGTCTTAAGATTTTTAACTAGAATGGGAGTAATAAAATACAACAGTCATAGCGGATATATAGCAAGTGTATTAAAAGAGGATGATTTACTTTCTGTTAAAACCAAATCTGGTGGAATATATAGAAGATTAAAGAATCCTGGTGATGGAGTTGAAAGAGGAGATATTCTAGGAGAAATAATTCATCCTTATGAAGGAGAAGTTATAGAACAAGTCATATCTCCAACTGATGGCATAATATTCTTTGCCCATAAGTCGCCTTTGGTTATGGAAAATGTAGTTGCCTATAAAATAATTAGAAGACTGCACGAATAAATTAAAGATTGAATATAAATTTGTATTATAAAAAATGTGTTGAAGTAATAAAAAGTTACTTTAACACATTTTTTATATTTTCAGCAAAATAAATTTTATGAAAATGAGTTGACAAAACTGTTCATACTGTATATATTGTATATATACAGTATGAACACAAAGGAGGCGAAGTGATAGTTTGAAAATATTACTTTCTAATAAATCGGATTTGCCAATATACGAACAAATTAAAGCCCAAATTAAAGAACAAATTTTATCTGGGGCCATTGCTGAAAATGAATTTTTACCATCCATAAGGCAGCTGGCAAAGGATTTAGGTATAAGCGTTATTACTACTACGAGAGCTTATTCGGATCTTGAAAGTGAAAGATTTATAGCAACCCTTAGAGGAAAAGGGAGTTATGTTTTACCGAAAGACAAGGAGATGGTTAAGGAACAGTATTTAAAAAAAATAGAAGATGCGTTTAGTTATGCAATTGAAAATGCAAAGTTAGCGAATATATCTACTGATGAATTGATAATTATTTTGAAAACTTTATTAGATGAATAAATATATACTTGTTACTTAATGTTCAATTAGAATAACTTAAATATGATTTAGGAGTAGAGAAATATGAATGCACTTGAAATAAAAAATTTAAATAAAACATTTGAAGGATTCAGTATCAAAAATATAAACTTAGAATTACCTAAAGGATACATTATGGGATACATTGGTCAAAATGGAGCAGGTAAAACTACTACAATGAAATTAATAATGAATCAGATTAAAAAAGATAGTGGAGAAATTAAAATATTCGAAAAAGAATATGATGAGGATGAAGCTGGATATAAGGATATGATTGGATTTATAGGAGACGAGTGCTATTTTCCAACATGCTTTACTTTGAAGGATGTAATTAAAACTCTAAAAGATTTTTATTCTTCATTTAATGAAGCGAAGTTTAAAGAATATGCTGAGAAATGGCAGCTTCCTTATAAGAAAAAAATTAAAGAATTTTCTAAGGGTATGAAGGTAAAACTATCTTTTGCCAGTGTTTTATCAAGAAATACAAAATTACTTTTGTTAGATGAACCAACAAGTGGGCTTGATCCTGTAATTAGGAGTGAAATTTTAGAAATACTGCAGGATTATATAGCAGATGGGGAGAGAAGCGTATTGTTTTCAACTCATATAACAAGTGATTTAGAAAAAATAACTGATTACCTATTTTTTATTAATAAAGGGGAAAAAGTATTTTATGATACAACTGAAGATGTATTAGAGAACCATTTATTAGTTAAAGGAGGAAAAGAGGAGTTAACAAAAGAAATAGAAGAAAAATTAATTGGATATAAGAGTTCTAATTACGGATTTGAGGGATTAATTAATTCAAAGGATAAGCAATATATGAGCGAAAGTGTACTTTTAGAAAAACCATCTATGGACGATATTGTGGTATTTTATATTAATAAAGTAAGGAGAATTTAATATAATGGATGCACTAAAATATTTGAAACTTGATTTGCGGATTATAAAAGAAAAAAATCAATATATGTTATTAGTATTAAGTCCAATCTTAATTCCAATTATAAAATATAATATCGAAGTTGGAATAACGTTTTTATTAGTGTTTATATTATTATATGCCATTATGCCATTTAGCAATGAAAATGCAGATAAGTTAGAAAAAATCTATGCTGTATTTCCGAGTAAATCATCTAGCATGGTTTTAGGTAGATTTATGTATTTAACTATAATAATCATAATAATGACAGTAATATATATGGGAATAGGCGTATATTCATGCAGCGTAAATCCAAATGAAATAATAGGATATTTAGAAATAGGTATATTATTTACTGTATCAGTAGTTTCATGTTATTGTTCTTATCCTATATACTATAAAGCTCAAATGGAAAAGGAGAATATGGTGATGACTGGTGTGATTTCACTTGTAATACTAATGGGATTTTCCATGGTGTTACTTATACCTATGATTAGTAGATGGATTGTTGCTTTATATAATGAAAAATTTAAATTTATAACAAGCTTTATCATTAATTACAGCAAGAGTTTAATTTTCTTAGATATATTAATAATTATAATTGCAGGATATATCTCGTATTTAATTTCATGCAAGATCTGCAAAAGAAAAGAGGTTTAAAGAAATGAATAATTCAATTAATTATCTAAAATTTGATTTAAGGTTAATTAAGGAAAGTATTAAATTTTATGTACTTGCACCAGCAGTATTTTGGATTTTATTTATGTTTTCAGGAAGCGTATATATGGGATTGTCATACTTGTTTTTCTTCTTAGTTATTTTTGCAACAGTTCCTTTTAGTGCACAAAGTAATGAAAAAAGCACTCAAATGTATTATATGTTTCCATGTAAAATATCAGAAATGGTGTGTGGAAGATTCTTATATTTAATAAGTGTAGCAGCAATAATATTTCTTATTGATGGAACTGCCATTATTTATTCATATATGACTCAAAAACTTCATGGTTTTGAAGTTGTGGTAATATCTTTTTGTGGAATTTTAAGTTTAATAACTTGTTTTATTCAATATCCTATATATTATAAGTTTGGAATGGAGAAAGGAAACGCAATATCTATCCTAGTATATCTTTTGCCAGCATTTTTAATTTTTGGATTACCTTCATTTTTAATTGAAAGTGGCAATTCCAGTATAGAAAACTTTATAAATTCTTTAAATTATATATTCAGTAATAGTGTTGAATTATTACTTTTAAGTGTCTTAATTCTTTGTATTGTAGGGTGTTTATCTTATTTAATTTCATATAAAATCTGTAAAGCGAAAGAAATATAAATATTTAGGCACAATCAAATAAATAACAAGTCCATTTGCCAGCCTATTTTCCATCATGGGAAGCTCGACTCGCTACGCTCGCTGAGTAAGCGATTCACACCAAATCATAGATTTGGGTTCTCTGCTCATCGGCAAATTGACCTAATAGGCTCGCTATGAGGGCAATTCGCCTCCTTGCCTGATGAAAAAATATCCATGGCAACTTTGGACTTGTTATTTATTTTCATGTGCCTTAAATGCGAGTAAGTAAAGGCCCTTACAAAAACTTAAGTATAAATTAAGATAAATTTAATATTTGAACTATTATTTATTAATAAAAAATATGTATAATAAGAATATGATATAAAGTCAATTATTAACATGTATTGCATTTTTATCATAAATGAACATTATTTACAGGGGGAAAGAAAAATGAAATTAAAGAAAACTTTAGCATTTATTATGACAGCAGCTTTAACTGTTGGAACAATGGCTGGATGTAGCCAAGCAACATTAAATTATTCAAGAGAGCTTTCAAATGTGGCGAAATGGGACGCAACAACGTCAAATATTGAAGGTACGGTTAATGTAGATGTAAAAGGAGTAAAAGAACAAATAAATATTTCCGCTGATGGATATACAGCTGGTAAGCAGTCATATGTAGATATTAAATTCACTGATCCATCTGGCAAGCTTAATATTCCAGAACTTAAAGCATACAGTGATGGAACTACAAGCTATATAAATAAGAGTTTCTATGAAGGAATATCTGCATTTACTGGACAAGCTGCTCCAGCAGGATTAACTAGTATAAAAGAAGACTATATCGGAATTGATGTTGCATCTACAGGAATTGATGTAGATAAAATAAAAGCATTGACAACTCAACCAGATGCAATGGTTCAATTAGGAAAGACTATATTTGGAGAAAATAGCGATATAGATATACCTTTTGTTCAAAATGGAAGAGAATATACAATCAATCTTGATGCAGATAAAACTGTTGATTTAGTTGGAAAAGCTGCAAAAGCTGCAGGAAACAACATAGAAAATATTAATAATACTTTTAAATTAGGAATACCAGCTGAAGGTATCACACAAATTAAAGCAGCAGTTAATGATGCTAAGTTTGATACAAGCTTAGTTGATCTTAAGACACAATTAGCTGGATCTACTATTAGCTCAAAAGAAGTGTTTGCTGATACTAGCTATAACTCAGATTTTAATATGAACTTACAAATTAAAGATGCAGGAAGTATTTCACTAGTTTTAAAAGCAGTAGATATGAAGAGTGAAGTAAAAGCAATAACTTTCCCTACTAGCGTATATAAAACTACTCAACAAGATTTCAATAAATTATTAATTCCAACAGCAAGTACAGCAACTATACAATCTACAACAAATACAGTAGTAAAATAATATAAACTAACATAGGCTATATCGAAAGTAACTTTAATACTTTTGGTATAGCTTATTATTATGCTAGAAATAATATTTACAGGATATATAAAGCACATTCTAAAAAATTTGAAAAGCACTTTTTAGAATGTGCTTTTTTTGTTGTTCAACTCAAGCATGTTTTTAAGATTTTAAAATATTTCTGAAAAATTAGTAAATTTTTAACATGAACATATTGTTTTGAACAATGAAAGATGATAATATTACAGTGTTCAAAAAATGAACCTGAGTTTGTGCTTATAGAGTAGGAAGGTAGATTATAAAAGTAATATTTAAATTAAGGGGGTATTCAATAAATGAGAAAAGTTAAAACTGCTGTAATTTTAGCTGCTGGAATGGGGTCCAGATTACATGATGTAACTAATGATATGCTGCCAAAAGGACTTATAAAGGTAAATGGTAAAAGCTTAGTTGAAAGATCCATTGAGAAATTAAGAAGTTTAGGCATTGAAAAAATTTATATTGTAACAGGTCATTTGCATGAGTTTTATGATGAATTTGCAAAAGATAAAAAGTACATTGAAACAAAAAGAAACAGAAAATATAAGGCTACAGGAAGTATGACCTCCCTTTCAATATTAGAAGAAGAATTAAAGGAAGATTTTTTGTTACTTGAAAGTGATCTTATTTATGAAGTATATGGATTAATAAAAGCACTTGAATATGAAAAAGATGATTGTGTTTTATTAAGTGGAAGGACAAACTCTGGAGACGAGTGCTATGTGGAAGTTAGAGATGATAATTTATACAAAATATCTAAAAATATAGACGAAATAGAAAATGTATATGGGGAATTAGTTGGCATTTCAAAAATATCTATAGACTTATATAAAGAAATGCTAAAACAATATAAAAATTTTAATAGTTCAATATTTGAATATAAGAATGAGTATTTTTTTGAAACTGAAAAGAATAAGGCAAAGAAATATGATTATGAAAATGCCATATTTGATGCTGCTAAAAAAAGAAAAGTTGGTTACCTAAAAATTGATAATCTAGTGTGGGGAGAAATTGATGATAAACATCATCTTGAAAGAATAAAAAAAACCATACTTCCTAAATTAGAAAAGAATATTGAAGAACAAATAATTTAAATTATATAAATTTAAAATAATTTTAAAATTAAGGGGAGAGTAAAAAATGAAAACAGTATATGTTGCAATGAGTGCTGATATAATTCATCAAGGACATTTAAATGTATTAAATAAAGCGAGAAAACTTGGAGATATAATAGTAGGATTACATACTGATGATGTTATACGCGGTTATTGGAGAAATCCTATCATGAAATATGAAGAAAGAAAGGAAGTAGTTAATAATATCAAAGGGGTTGTATCTGTAATTCCACAAGATAGTTTGGATCAGGTTTCAAATCTTATAAAGCTCAAACCGGACTATGTTCTTCATGGAGATGACTGGAAAGATGGAGCTCAAAAGGAACTTAGGGAAAGGGTTATAGAAGCAATAAAGGAATGGGGAGGGGAACTTGTTGAAGTGCCATATACCCAAGGTGTATCTATTTCAAAATTAGATGAAGAGCTTGCTCAAATAGGAATTACTCCTCAAATGAGAATGAAAAGCCTTAAGGAATTAATTTATTCAAAAAAACCGGTTAGAATACTTGAAGCTCATAACGGATTAACTGGATTAATTGTTGAAAAAACTAAAGTTGAGAAAGAAGGCAAAATAAAAGAATTTGATGGAATGTGGATAAGCTCCTTATGTGATTCAACTGCAAAAGGAAAACCAGATATAGAATTAGTAGATTTAACTTCAAGGTTAAATACAATAAATGATATTTTGGAAGTTACAACAAAACCAATTATTGTTGATGGTGATACTGGTGGACAAATTGAACATTTCGTTTATACAGTTAAAACATTAGAAAGATTAGGTGTATCGGCAATTATTATTGAAGATAAGACAGGCCTTAAGAAAAATTCATTATTTGGAACAGAAGTTGAACAAACCCAAGATACTATTGAACATTTTAGTGAAAAGATAAGAGCAGGAAGAGAAGCAAGAGTTACCAGCGATTTTATGATTATTTCAAGAATTGAAAGCTTGATTGCAGGAGCAGGAATGGACGATGCTATAAAAAGAGCACAAGCATATATTGAAGCAGGTACAGATGGCATTATGATTCATAGTAAAGAAAAAGATGGGAAGGAAATCATTGAGTTTTGCAGAAGATACAATGAATTTGCAAATAAAGTTCCATTAGTTGTAGTTCCAACTTCATACAACTTCATGAAAGAAGATGAACTAGTTGAGCTAGGAATTAATGTGATCATATATGCAAATCACTTAATAAGAAGTGCATATCCAGCAATGGTAAACACAGCAAAAAGTATATTAGAAAATGAAAGATCCAAAGAAGCATCAGAAAATTGTATGCCTATAAAAGAGATACTTACTCTAATTCCAGGTGGAATGTAATTTATACTTTGGATATAACTCACCGAAATAAGTAACATACTTTTATTCCAGTTTCTATGGAATTTTTATGGGTGATTCTAAGACCAGAAGTTGCATCCAAAATGCTAGCCTCAAATGCAAGTTTGAACTAGCATATTTGGAACAACTTCCAGTCTGAGAATCACAGCCATAAAAATTCCAAACGAAACATTCCACAAAAGTATGTGACTCATTTCTGATTGAGATATATTTCAAAGTATATGTTAAATTTATAACTGTTTTATTTATTATAGCTGACCAGATTATTGATTTGACTTATTAGATAACTATATTTAACAAGTCTTTATGTGGATATCTTCACCAGAAAGCATAAATATTTTCATAGTTTTTCGTAACAAAAATATTTATGATTTCGGTAAGCTGCCACATAAGTCTAGCTAACATGTTGCATATCTATAAGTTATAGTGTAGGAGTTGAATTAATTGATAGATGTTAAAGAATTTTATGATGAATTATTAAATAATAATATTGATTTCTTTACTGGGGTTCCGGATTCTTTATTGAAATCATTTTGTGCTTATATTAAGGATAATGTTAGTGTTGAAAAGAATATAGTTGCTGCTAACGAGGGGAATGCTGTTGGATTGGCAGCAGGGTATCATTTAGCAACGAATAAAATAGGACTAGTTTATATGCAGAATTCAGGTATTGGAAATGCATTAAATCCTCTTGCATCTCTTGCTGATAAGCTGGTTTATAGTATCCCAATGCTTTTGGTAATCGGCTGGAGAGGAGAACCAAATACAAAAGACGAGCCTCAACATAAAAAACAGGGAATAATAACAACAGAAACATTAGATATGTTAGAAATTAAATATGATATTTTAGACGAAAACATGGATAATGATCATATGAAATTAAAGATAAAAGAAGCACATAAACATATGAAGGAAAATAATGAACCTTATGCATTAGTTATTAAAAAGAATACCTTTAGTGAATATAAACTAAAGAATAATCCAATTTTGGATTTTGAAATGACTAGAGAAGAGGCCATAGAAATTATAGTATTTAAAATGAAGGAAAATTCAGTAGTAGTATCAACTACTGGAATGGCATCAAGGGAACTCTTTGAATTAAGAGAGAAACATAAGCAAAATCATAGTAAAGACTTTTTAACAGTGGGTTCTATGGGACACGCATCTCAAATAGCTTTGGGAATTGCTCTAAGCAAAAAAGATAAAGATGTGTATTGTATTGATGGAGATGGAGCTTTATTAATGCATCTTGGAGGGCTTGCGATAATAGGTAATCAAAAACCTAAGAATTTTAAACATGTATTGATAAATAATGGTGCTCATGATTCAGTAGGAGGTCAGGAAACTGTTGGATTAAAGATAGATGCACTAGCTATTGCAAAGGCTTGTGGTTATAAAAAATGTTATTCGTGCAGTTCAAAAGTTGATTTATTAAATTTAGCAGAAGAAATTAAAAATGTAGAAGGACCAGTTCTCATAGAAGTTAAAGTAAAAAAAGGTGCACGAAAGGATTTAGGAAGACCTACTACAACGCCAATCGAAAATAAAGAAATGTTCATGAAATTTTTAGAAAGTTAATGGGGGGATTACATTGGAAATTAAGAGAAATATATTGTTAAATCCAGGACCAGCAACTACTTCAGATACAGTTAAACTTGCTCAAGTTGTACCAGATATTTGCCCGAGAGAAAAGGAATTTGGTGATGTTATGGAATTTGTATCTAAGGAGCTTACTAATTTTGTAGGTTCAAATGATGAATACACAACTATATTATTTGGCGGTTCTGGTACAGCAGCAGTTGAAGCCATATTAAGCTCTGTAGTGGATTACAGAACGATATTAATAATTAATAATGGGGCTTATGGAAAGAGGATGTGCGAAATAGCTGAAGCATACAATTTAAATTATATAGAATTTAAAAGTTCTCCTATAGAAGGAATTGATTTAAATGAGCTGGAGAAAATCCTAAAAGCACATAACTTTGACGATGCAAAGTCTGATAATGATTATATAAGCCATTTGGCAGTAATTCATCATGAAACTACTACAGGGATACTAAATGATATAAAGGCTATGGGGGAGATTTGCAAAAAATATGATATAGAGATGATTGTTGATGCAATGAGTTCATTTGCAGGAATGCCTATAAGTATGAATGAAATGAACATCAAGTATTTAGCATCAAGTTCAAATAAATGTATTCAAGGAATGGCAGGAATAAGCTTTGTAATAGCCAACAAGGAGTCTTTAGAAAATACTAAAACTATAAAACCAAGAAATCTCTACCTTAACATATATAAACAATATTTATATTTTAGAGATAATTATCAAATGAGGTTCACGCCTCCGGTACAGGTACTTTATGCTTTAAAGCAGGCTATTATAGAAGCAAAAGAGGAGACTATAGAAAAAAGGTATGAAAGATATAAGGCATGCTGCAAAATCTTGTGGGATGGATTAGATAAGCTTAAACTAAAAAAATTAGTTGATGAACAAAATTCATCAATGCTCTTAACTTCAATTATAGAGCCTGAAATTGCAAATTACAGCTTTAATGATTTACATGATTATTTATATAACAAAGGTTTTACAATATATCCTGGTAAAATAGCTTCGCAAACTACATTTAGAATTGCTAATATAGGACAAATATATCCTGAAAATATGGTTAAGTTTATAGAGATATTAGAAGAATACTTTGCAGGAATTATTTAATGTATAATCCCTTCGGTTAGGTTTTATTCTAGGCTATTATTTCAATTTGTGGAGGATTATAGAATTTTTAATTGTAAAATTGAGTGATATCAATGCCTGTTGGATTGTTAAATGGTGGAAAATAAATGATTAAGGAAGAGAGCCAGGGGCTTTCTTCCTTAACTTATAACTTATAACTATTTTTAAGTTTCGTAGTTGAAGAATCTATTGAAGATTAAAGTGAGGATAAGAATCATAACGGATGTTAATGCTATTGTACCTCCTGGAGCGCTATTTATATAGTATGAGAGTACAAGTCCTATCATTACATCCAAAAATCCAAATATCATAGCAAAAATCAGGGTTTTAGCAAACCCTTTTTTTAATTGCATAGCAGTGGCTACAGGAACTACTATTATTGAAGAAACAACAAGAATACCCATTACTTGAATTGAAATGGTAATTGTAGCTCCAACAAGTAATGTAAAGATATAATTCACTAACTTAACATTAATACCTGCCGTTTTTGCAGCATTTTCATCAAAAGTTACATATATTAATTTGTTATAAAGAAATATAAGAGCAATAAGGCATATTCCACCTACTATAGATATTAATAATATATCAGAACCTGAAACAGTTAAGATGCTTCCAAATAAAAACGAATCTACATTTGCTGATGCTTTACCACTGCTTATTAAAATAATTGCTATACCTAAGCTTAAGGTCAAAACAATAGACATTACAAGTTCAGCATATTTTTTATAATAAGTTCTTAAAAGTTCAATTATAAGTGCGCAGACACTAGTAAAGAGAAATGCAGTTAAAATTGGATTTGTACCAATTAATAAGCCTATAGCAACTCCGGCAAAAGAAGAATGAGATAATGTATCACCAATCATTGAATAACGCCTAAGTACAATAAAAAGTCCTATAAATGGACAAAGAATAGAGACAATAAATCCTGCAATAAATGCATTTTGCATAAAACCTAATTCGAACATAAGTTACTACCTTCCTAAATCAAAGTTTAAATCCTTCATGCGCCTTAAATTATGTTAGAAAACGAATCGTCGGCTTCTAAGCGCTTTTTAAAGTTTTCTTTTGCATATAAACTCATAGTACAATTTTCTATTTTTAAAATATGTGTTGAATATTTTAATGCAACATTTGTATTATGTTCAACAGAAATAATAGTTTTCCCCAAATCCTTATTTAAACTTTGGAGCAATGGATAAATCTCATTTTGGCTTTTTTCATCTATTCCAGTTGAAGGCTCATCTAGTATTATTAAGTCCGGGTCCCCAATTAATGCTCTTGCAATAAAAATTCTTTGCTGTTGTCCACCTGAAAGATTTCCGATTAGATTATCACTAAATTCCAGCATATTAACTTTTTTTAAAGAATCGTGAATGCATTTTGAGGACCTTCCACCGACTATTTTAGCATGGCAGGACAATACTTCTTTAACTGTTATTGGAAAATCAGAATTGAAATTATCCAGCCTTTGGGAAACGTAAGAAATTTTATTAGAATCTATGTTTATTGAGCCGTTATCAGGTTTTAAAAGTCCGAGAATAAGTTTTATTAATGTACTTTTACAACTTCCATTCTCACCGAGAATAGATAAATATATTCCCTTAGGAATATTGAGATTAATATCTTTAAGTAAATCAGTTCCTTTTGTATACGAAAATGATAGATTATTTATGGTAATCAAATTATCAACTCCTTAAAACATTATTATATTATACACTTTATTGCAAATCATTTGCAAGAGGAATGAAAAGTTTAATATTTATTCAGATTGAATTACATGAAGCTCTGTTATAGAATAAAATAGAGTATTAACCATTTTTAGTATCAAGGGAGATATAATAATGAAGATTTTAGAAGGAATAAAAAAATATTCACAAAGCGAAAGAATGGCGCTAAAATGCGATGGGAATTTTATGACATATGAAGAATTAGATAATATATCAGAGTGTATTGGCGCCTTTTTGCTAAAAGAATTGGGTAGTGATAGAACACCTATTATTATATATGGAAATAAAGAAAATTTAATGATGGCAGTTATGATGGCTGCTTTAAAGTCAGGAAGAGCATACATACCAATTGATATTAGTTATCCTAAGGAAAGAGTAGAAGCTATCATAAGTGAAGTCAATCCTAAAATACTTGTAGACTTTAGTGCAGAGAATAATTTTGAAAATGTACGTGTATTAACAGAAAAAGATATTAATGAAATAGAACAAGAATTCGAAGGAATTGAAGTTAGCAGATCTAATTGGGTGAAGGAAGATGAAAATGCATATATTCTATTTACTTCTGGAAGTACAGGGAAGCCAAAAGGAGTGCAGATAAGCAGCAACAATCTAGATAATTTTGTTGAATGGATAGCAGAATATTTAAATTTAGATGAAAAAGAAGAAGTATTTATGAATCAAGCTGCGTATTCCTTTGATTTATCAGTGACGTCAATTTATCCAGGCTTATGTTATGGAAAAACATTGCATGGATATTCAAAGGAAACTCTTTCAAGCTTAAAAAACATGTTTAATGATATGAGTGAATCAGATATAAATATTTGGGTTTCAACACCGTCATTTGCAGGAATGTGCGTCGTAGAAGAAACTTTTAATTCAAAAATGTTGCCTAATTTAAAGGCAATGGTTTTTGTTGGCGAAGTCCTTCCAAAACCATTATGCGAAGAACTTTTAAATAGGTTTCCTGGGACAAGAATAATTAATGGCTATGGGCCTACAGAAGCTACGGTAGCAGTTAGTGCTAATGATATGAATAAGGAATTGTTACAAGAGGAAGGCAGTCTGCCTATTGGATATCCAATGAAGACGTCAATTATAAAAATTGTTGACGATGAAGGTAATACATTAAAAGATGGAGAAAAAGGTGAGATTATAATTGTCGGCCCAAGTGTAAGTAAAGGATATTATAATAATGAAGAAATGACAGAGAAAGCATTTTTTTATAATGATTATAATGGAGTAAAGACAAGGGCATATAGAACTGGAGATTTAGGATATTATATAAATGGTAACTTATATTATTGTGGAAGAAAAGACTTTCAAATAAAACTTAACGGTTATAGAATTGAAATAGAAGATATAGAGAATAACTTAGTGAAGGTTAATAATGTTAAGAATGCAGCAGTAGTTCCGGTAAATAAGGATGGAAAAATTGCATATTTAACAGCATTTGTTGAGTTAAAAGAAGACAATGGATTAAGTGGTTTAAAAAATGGAATAATGATAAAGAAAGAATTGGGAGAATTGATTCCTTCATACATGGTTCCCAGAAATATAAAGATAGTTACTCAATTTCCAACCAATGTAAATGGGAAAATTGATAGAAAAAAACTATTAGAAGAAATATAAACAGGTTGAAAATAATATGCTGCGTATATGTCTTAGTTATTAAAATAAAAGTTTAGTTTTATTTAATTTTATTGATACATATTTGTTGCTAAATACAGTAAAAGAGGTTAACATATTAAGTAGTTGAACCTATATAGATTATTGCAAAACATGGCTTTAATTGGACAAGTTTTGTATTAGTATTTAGATGCAGAAGTATTAATGAAGCATTCTTATTTTTAGGATATTTAATTAAATAGAAGGAGTAGGGTACATTATGAAGGAGAAAATATTAGAAATATTTATTGAAGTTATAGGAAATGATGAAATTGCAGAAGATTTAGATTTAGATCTTTTTGAAGCAGGCCTTTTAGATTCTTTGGCAATAATTGAAATATTACTTAAAATAGAAGAAAAGTTAGGCATAAAATTACAGCCAACTGATTTAGAAAGAGAAGATATGGCAACAGTAAACAAACTAAATGAATTTTTAGAAAATAGAAAATAGTATATAAAGATAACTAACGTATAAATTAGAGCTATAAATATGACCGACCGAAAGAAAGACTAACTAAGTTTCTCGGTTGCTAGAGAATAAGATTGAGGATTTCTGGCATTACAAGTTGTACCCATTCCTGCTTGCTCCTTAGATAAACTAGGGACAAGCAAAAATGGAACAACTTGTAATGAAGAAATCCTACAACCTTATTCTCAATGCAACACTGCGCAAAATAGTTAGTCTTTCTTTCTGGTGTGGCGTATATTTATAAGTATATTTAATATCATAATTGGTTTATCTTTATAATTAAAGAAAGCTAAGGCTTTCAACCTTAATTGGTCACAGACTACCAATAAAGGGCATAGTCCTTCATTCAGTATTATGGAACTAATTTAATCCATTGATAAATACTTTTCAAGATACCAGCTATTATCTTGGTTTTTCTTAAAGCTGCCTTTAACGGTAGTTGTTTTATGGGGAGGGTTTTTTGCTAATCCTGAAGCTTCTACTATGGCAGTTTCACCATCAAAGTAAATCAAAGACATTTTTTGAACTCTAAGAAGTTTATTATTGGATGAAAAACCAGTAGTGAAATTATGCTCTACAGAAAAGCCCAAATCTTTTGAATTACTTGATATATACATGCTGTAAACTATATGAAATGTAACTAAAATCATAAGTCCTAAAGATATTATTGAAAGTAACTCGTTTCTTTTTTTAGTTCTTGCTTTAACATGTCTTTCAAGACGTCGCTTTCTTTTGTAAGTAAAAGCTTCTCTTTCAAGTAGTGAATTACTTAACATTATATTATGTCTCCTTTATTGATAGAATTATTAAAGAGTTTTTTGGAAAGATTATATAATATACCAGAATATTTATATAAAAATAATCACAAGATGATATTACCATATATTTACACAAAGTAGAATTAAAATTCATAGACAAAGTAAAGGCAGAAATATTATTATTTGATTAAATTCTCTTAAAACAGATGTTTATGGATATTTATTTACCAAGTTTTATTTATATGGTTATAAAATGCCTTTTTTGATATAATTTTATGTGACAGAAGTAATAAATATTTGTTATGAATTAAAATCTCAATAATTAAACTTATTAAGAAGAAAATTACAGGATGGTGAAGTTATGGATTTTTCAAGTTTAGTATTAATAGAAAAAGATAAGGAAACAGGATTTATAAAAAAAGAGTTAGGAAGTTTTGAAGTAAATGAAGGTGCTCTATTTGTAAGAAAATTATATGTATTGGATGAAACTGTATATATGTATTTTGATACAAATAAAAATGTAGAAGAATGGGAATACTCAGCTATATATGATTTATTTAATACTGAAGCATTTAGTGAGAAGGGCTACGAGATAGAGGAAGATTTAGAGGAATATAATCCTACATATATAATAAAATTTAAATATGAGGAAGATTATGATGTAATGAAAGAAAAGATACAGGAAGCTGTATCAATAATAGAAAGAGAAATGAATATAGTATTTGAGGCAATACAAGGTAAAGAATCTGAATACCAAGAATAAAATGCAGTTAATAATGAATAGTTAAAGGTTGTAGAAGAAATTATTTTTGAATTTGAAAAAAGCACTAAGTGCATATAAAAATAAAGAAATTGCGAAGCAATTTCATCTATAATTGTTAACTGTTAATTGCTAACTGTTAACTGAAAGAAGGGTGTGTTAAGAGATGAGTGAATTAAAAAAAAGAGAAGAAATAGAAGATAAGTACAAATGGAAGGTAGACAAAATATATAGTAATATAGAGAACTGGGAAAAAGATTTTGAAGACTTAAAGAATGAAGCAATTAAATTAAAGGATTTCTCAGGAAAACTTACAAATGGAGAAAAAATATTAGAATATTTTAAGGCAAATGAAAAAATTTCCAGGAAAGCTGAAAATTTATATATTTATGCTCACTTAAAATATGATGAGGATACTGCAAATTCTACTTATCAAAGTTTGATGAGCAAAATAGATATTTATATGGCGGAATTTTCAAGTTATACAGCTTTTTTTGTGCCAGAAATCTTAAGTTTAGATGATAAATTTATTCAGGAAGAGATAAACAGAATAGATGAATTAAAACCATTTAAATTTTTAATAAATGATATATTAAAAGAAAAACCACATATATTATCAAAAGAAATGGAGGAGTTATTAGCAGCAGCTTCTGACTGCTTGGATGCGCCTTCAGCAATTCACAGTATTTTGACAAACGCAGATATGACTTTTGGAAAAATAGAAGATGAAGATGGAAATGAAGTTGAATTAACAGAAGGAAATTATTCTTCATTTATAAGAAGCAAAAATGAAAATGTAAGAAAAGCTGCATTTGAAAGACTATTCGGAGAATATGAAAAACTAAAGAATACTTTAGCAACTTCCCTAACTGCATCAATAAAAACTTTTAATTTTGGTAGTAAAGTAAGAAAATATAATAGTGCCTTAGAAGCTTCGTTAAAACCTAATAATATTCCGTTAGAAGTTTATAGAAACGCAGTAAAAGTAATAAATGATAATTTAAGTTGTCTTCATAGATATATGCAAATTAAGAAAAAGCTATTAGGCTTAAATGAACTTCATATGTATGATTTATATGTTCCTGTTATTGAAATACCAAAAGAAAAAATAGAATTTAATGATGGTGTAAATATAGTGTTGGATGCATTAAAACCTCTAGGAGAAGAATATTTAAATATATTTAAAAGCGGGATAAATGACGGCTGGATAGATATATATGAAAACAAGGGTAAAAGAGGCGGGGCATATTCTTGGGGAGGATATGACACTATGCCTTATGTGCTATTAAATTATAATAATGAGTTAGGAGATGTATCAACTTTAGCTCATGAAATGGGGCACTCAATTCATTCATATTATTCAAGAAAAGAGCAGCCATATTATTATGCTAATTACACTTTATTCTGTGCCGAAGTTGCATCAACAACAAATGAATCGTTACTTATCCATTACTTAATTGAAAAAGAAACTGATAGAATGAAAAAACTTTATTTAATTAATCAGGAATTAGAGCAAATTAGAACTACAGTATTTAGGCAGCTAATGTTTGCAGAATTTGAACTTTATACTCATGAAACTTTAGAACAGGGAATTCCGTTAACTGCTGAAGATTATAATAAGGCATGGCATGATTTAAATGTAAAATATTTTGGAGATGAAATTGTAATAGATAAGGAAGTAGATGTTGAATGGTCACGGATTCCGCATTTCTATTCAGATTTTTATGTTTACCAATATGCTACAGGTTATGCAGCAGCATCAGCATTTGCAAAATCAATTCTAGAAGGAAAAGAAGGCGCTGTAGAAAAATATAAAGGCTTCTTAAAAGCTGGAGGCAGTGACTATCCAATAAATATTTTGAAAAATGCAGGCGTAGACATGACCACAAATGCACCTATAGAAGCTACTATAAAGAGATTTAATGAACTTTTGGATATGATAGAAGAATAACTTTATAATGCACACAATGAGATTTGACTTTATTGCTTGTATGTTTAATTCATAACTAGTTATAAAGGAGAAGTAAAAAAATTAGTTTTAAGTTATAAGTGAGAAGTTGAAGGCTTTTCCTCCTTAATTTCTCACTTATATCTTGTAACTTATAATTTATAAAGAATGGGTAGGAAAAATGAAGGACTTTAAAGAGCAATTTTATAAAGTTTTATTGAATAAAGAAAATTTTTATATGAAGCAGTATTATAGTAATTTTCATAAAAAAGAAATATTTCTTGCAATTAAAGAGTTACAGGATGGAATATACTGTGTCCTAATTAGTGATGAAGAAAATGAAATTATTGATTATACAGAAGTAATTGAATATATAAAAACTTTAAATAAAGCATTTTTATTGAATATGATAATTTTATCTAATAAAGAAGAATACACATATATAAATGATTTACCAATGGCGCATAGATTAGTTATAAATAAAGAAAATTATAATACTATAACATGTGATAGGTCATGCATACCTTTAAGGAATATCCTTGAAGCCAGTATCAGTGTACGAGAGAATAAAGATAAAAATAATTTTTCTCAGTACCAAGTTTTAACTTATATTCTAATTGGAATAAATATAATTATATTCTTACTAACAGCTTTTTTGTCTTTTGATATTTATGATATTAATACTGACATATTAATAGATTTTGGTGCTAAGGTAAATATTTTAATTAATCAAGGGCAAATTTGGAGATTGTTCACCTGTGCATTTTTACATTCTGGATTAATACATATAGCATGTAATATGTATTCCTTATATATAATAGGACCACAAATTCAACAAATTTTTGGAACTGTAAAATACCTGCTCATCTATGCTTGTTCCTGCATAACTGCATCGCTGCTAAGTTATTATATGAGTCCTAACAGCATATCTGTAGGAGCATCAGGTGCAATATTTGGTCTTATGGGTGCTTTATTAGCCTTTGCTATCATAGAAAGGAACAGGATACAAAAAAGATTCTTATTTAGCATAATGCAAGTGATTGCTATAAATTTATTTATAGGTTTAAGTATAAAGAATATCGATAATTTTGCTCATATAGGAGGATTGATTGGAGGGGGATTAATAGGATATATTAGTTACAGAATACCCAAAAAGGTATTATAATTAATTGGAGAATATTAATTTTATCTTAAGAAAATAGGGTTGATTTTTTATTTCTCTTGAAATATTATTAGATAGGTATAGTATGATAAGAAATATATAAAATAATGAATGGGAATAAGTCTCATTAAATATTAGGAGTGAACGTAATGGGAGAATACATTTTAACCATAACAGCTTTTTTTCAAATTTTTGTTTTTGCAATAATATGTTACTACTTACTTTTATCGATTGTAGGTTTATTTAGGAGAAAAGAAACTAAGAACTATACTCCTAAAAATAAATTTGCATTGTTAATAGCAGCACATAATGAAGAAGTTGTAGTCGGCAGTCTTATAGAGAGTATGCTAAAATTGGATTATCCTAAGGAAATGTATGATGTCTTTGTAATTGCAGATAATTGTACAGATGATACAGCGAAAATATCTAAAGGTTATGGTGTTAATGTTTGTGAAAGATTTTCAAAAGACAAAAGGGGTAAAGGTTATGCATTAGAGTGGATGTTTGCAAAATTATTTGCTATGGAAAAGCAATATGATGCTGTTGCAATATTTGATGCGGATAATCTTGTACATAAAGACTTTTTAAAAGAAATGAATTCTAAAATGCTAGAAGGATATAAGGTTGTTCAGGGATATATAGATAGTAAAAACCCTGAAGATTCTTGGATTGCAGCAAGTTATTCAATTGGTTTTTGGACTCAAAATAGAATGAACCAATTGGCTAAAGCAAATTTAGGATTAACTAGTCAAATTGGTGGAACAGGATTTGCGATAGAAACAAATACATTAAAGAAGCTGGGCTGGGGTGCCACTTGTTTAACAGAAGATTTAGAGTTTACTTGCAAGCTTGTATTAAATGGAGAAAAAGTAGGTTGGGCTCACGATGCCATAATATATGATGAGAAACCACTAAAATTAAATCAGTCTTGGTCACAAAGAAAAAGATGGATGCAAGGTTTTACAGATGTTGCTTCAAGATACTTCTTTAAGTTAATAAAGAAAGCAATCATGGACAGAAAATTTTATGTTTTTGATTGTGCATTATATGTATTACAACCATTTGTAACTGTGTTAATTGGGATATCAACAGTGTTAACATTGATACAATCGAACACTAGTGGGGTAAATATATTTATTATAAATTATTTATTTAGTGATTTTGGATTTAAAGCGTTTTGTATTATTCAATTCCTGCTTACACCATTAACGTTGTTAATAGATAGAAAAATTACAAGATCGTTTATGGCGATGATGATTCTATATTCAAGTAATATTTTTGTGGTTCCATATTTAGCAACTAACACTACAAATTGGCTTATTGCATTAGGAATCAGCATGGGTTATAATTTAGCGTTTTTGGCATTAACAGGAATATTGTTAGGAAAGAAACAATTTGCTTTATTCTATAGATTTTGGTTATATGGTTTATATACAATAACATGGGTGCCAATTTCAATTCAAGGCATTTTGAATAAGAATAATAAAGAGTGGAGTCATACTAAGCATGTTAGAAAAATAGAGATATGTGATGTATAGAGCTTATAAAATTTTATAAAATTGTTTTTAAGAGTGTGTTATTATTTTTGATAGTGCACTCTTTATTAATATTATTTTGTATTTTGAATAAAATAACATTGATATAAGGAAACTCGATTCACGTTCGTTCGCAGAATACTCACAGAATAAGGGATTTTTATCAAATCATAGATTTGGGCTCTCTACTTAAGTTTTTTTTGACAATGAACGATAAAGGAAGTATATTCTTATAGAGTAGAAGAATCAAGAACAAATAAGAACTGGTGTTCAAATGGAGGAGTTTTATGGAATTGAAAAATACTAATGCTTATGATGTAAC
Source organism: Bacillota bacterium (assembly GCA_021781745.1). Classification (GTDB taxonomy): domain Bacteria; phylum Bacillota; class Clostridia; order Clostridiales; family Clostridiaceae; genus Clostridium. The sequence continues at coordinate 68,357 of JAJXWH010000001.1, forward strand.
GGATTTAACATCCCTTGAAAAATTAGAGCCTGTAAGAATAAGACCAGGTATGTATATAGGTTCTACAGGCAGCAAGGGTTTACATCATTGTATATGGGAAATAATTGATAACTCCATAGATGAAATAGCTAATGGATATGGAAATAAGGTTACTATTATTTTAAATGAAGATAAAAGTGTTACGGTAATTGATAACGGAAGAGGTATTCCAACAGGAATACATCCAATTAAGAAGAAATCTGGAGTAGAAATGGTATTCACAGAGCTGCATACAGGAGGAAAATTTGATAATAAAAATTATAAAACTTCTGGAGGTCTTCATGGTGTTGGAGCTGCTGTTGTAAATGCTTTATCAAAGTGGTTAGAAGTTGAAGTATATCAAAATGGAAATATATATAGACAAAGGTTTGAATATGCTTATGATAAAGAATTAAAAAGAGATATGCCAGGAACAGCTATTGGGAGCTTAAAGATAATTGGAAAAACAGATAAGGTTGGAACTAAAATTACATTTAAGCCAGATGATGAAGTATTCTCAACAACTGAATTTAAGTTTGACATAATAGATAGCAGACTACAAGAACTTGCATTCCAAAATAAAGGAATTACTTTGGAATTTATAGATAAAAGAAAAGGACAAGAAATTACAAAAGAGTATTATTCTGAAAATGGTTTATTAGATTTTATAAATTATTTGAACGAAAGTAAGACACCAATTCACGAGATACCAATAATATTTGATGGTGAGAGAACTGTTTCTAATATTCAGATGTATGGGGAAGTTTGTATTCAATTTACTGACTCAACAACTGAAACTATTGCAAGTTACGTAAATAACATTCCAACAACTGAAGCAGGAACTCATGAAACAGGCTTTAAAACAGGAATGACAAGAGCGTTTAAAGAGTGGGCTAAGAAGCTCGGATTAGTTAAGGAGAAAGATAAAGAATTCGAAGGTGACGATTTAAGAGAAGGAATGACAGCTATAGTAAGAATAAAGATCACAAATCCAGTCTTTGAAGGTCAAACTAAAACTAAGCTTGGGAATAATGAAGCCTACACAATGATGAATGATTTGGTTTTTACTAAATTTTCTGAGTGGATTGAAGATAATAAAACTTTGGCAACAAGTATAATAAATAATGCATTAGAAGCAGCAAAAAGAAGAGATAAAATTAAAAAAATAAATGAAGCGGAAAAGAAGAAAATCGGTAAGGGAACTGCTCCGCTTGCAGGTAAGGTTGCAGTTTGTACATTAAAAGATAAATCTGTTAATGAATTTATAGTTGTTGAGGGAGATTCGGCAGGAGGTTCTGCAAAGCAGGCTAGAGATAGAAGATTTCAAACTATAATGCCATCAAAGGGAAAAATAATGAATACTGAAAAACAGAAGCTTGAAAATGTGCTTGCATCAGAAGAATTAAAAATCTTTAATACTGCAATTGGAACTGGAACTTTAGATAACTATAAAGAAGAAGATTTGAAGTATGACAAGATAATAATAATGAGTGATGCTGATGTAGATGGGTATCACATTAGAACTTTATGGATGACTTATATTTATAGATATATGAGACCATTAATTGCTAATGGACATTTATACTTAGCTCAACCGCCTTTATATAAGGTGTATAAAGAAACAAAAGGAAAAACTACAGCAAAATATGCGTATAGTGATGATGATTTAGAAAGTGTAAAGAAACAAATAGGTAAAGGTGCATTAATTCAAAGATACAAAGGTTTAGGGGAAATGAATCCAGACCAATTGTGGGATACCACATTAAATCCTGAAACTAGAACACTGCTTCAGGTTACAATAGATGACGCAGCGAAAGCCGAAAAAATGGTTTCACTACTTATGGGTGACATTGTAGAACCGAGAAAGAATTATATGTATAAATATGGAGAATTTTAGACAGTTAACAGTTAACAGTGCACAGTTTACAGTTAAGGATGAAAAGCCGAAGGCTTTTCTAAAATATATTACAAAGAAATTCATTTTGAATTTCTTCGTAATTAGTTATGTGACTCGATAATTTGTTAATAATATATAATAAAAAATTAATGAAAGAAGATTACTTGTTCAGTAGCAGCATCAGTTAACAATTAACGGGTGAATATGAAATTCATGTGAATTAAAAAAATTCTGAAGGAATTTTATTTTCACTGTAAATTGTAAACTGTAAACTGTAAACTGAAGAAGGGGGAAGATTATGGCAAAAAAGAATGATACACTTATTCCAAGGGATAATAATATAATTGGCATTCCGCTTGAAGAAGCAATGCCGGAAAATTATCTACCGTATGCTATAGAAGTTGCTAAAGATAGGGCGCTTCCGGATGTTAGAGACGGACTTAAGCCTGTACACAGAAGAATCTTATATGGGGCGTATATGCTTAAGGCTTTTCCAGATAGACCATATTATAAATCAGCAAGAATAGTTGGAGATATTTTAGGTAAATTTCACCCTCATGGCGACTCGTCCGTATATGAATCTATGGTGATTTTAGCTCAAGACTTTTCAACTAGAGAGCCACTTATAGAAGGTCATGGAAATTGGGGATCAATTGATGGAGATGGAGCTGCGGCTATGAGGTATACAGAAGCTAGGTTATCACCTATAGCTATGGAAATGCTTCGTGATATTGATAAAGATACTGTAGAAATGATTCCTAATTATTCAGATAGTGAAATAGAACCTAAGGTTTTACCAAGCAGATATCCAAATCTTTTGGTAAATGGTGCTTTTGGTATAGCAGTTGGGTTAGCAACAAATATACCACCACATAATTTAGAAGAAGTAACAAATGGAGTTTTGGCTTATATTGATAATAATGAAATTAGTACTTCAGAATTAATGGAATACATAAAAGGGCCAGATCTTCCTACAGGTGGAATTTTAATTGGAGAAAAGTCAATTTTATCTGCATATGAAACAGGGGAGGGTAAAGTTGCATATAGAGCTAAAACAAACATTGAAAAATTAGAAAATGGACGAATAGGGATAGTAATAACTGAATTCCCGTACAGGAGAAATAAATCTAAGATTCTTCAAACAATATCTGAAATGACTGGAGACAAAAGGCATGCAAAAGCACTGGAGTCAATAACAGATATAAGAGATGAATCAGATAGAAATGGAATAAGAGCTGTAATTGAGTTAAAGAAAAATGCAGATGAAGATGTTGCAGACAAAGTATTAAAGTACTTATTTAAAAAGACTGATTTACAATGTAACATAAGTTTTAACATGGTAGCGCTTGCAAATGGAAAGCCTGAAACAATGAGTTTAAAGGCAATAGTTAAATACTACGTTGAACATCAAAAAGAAATCATAACTAGAAGAACTCAAAAGGAACTTGATGCAGCTAAGAAAAGACATCATATTGTTGAAGGGTTTATTAAAGCAATAAGCATATTAGATGAAGTCATTGCAACGATTAGGAGTTCAAAGTCAAAGAAAGATGCTTCAGATAACTTAATTAGTAAATTTGAATTCTCAGAAGCACAAGCACAGGCAATATTAGAACTTATGTTATATAGATTGACAGGGCTTGAAATAGAAATATTTGAAAAGGAATATGCACAACTTGAAAAGCTTATTAAAAAGCTTGAAAAGATTTTATCTAGTGAAAAAGAGCTTTTAAAAGTAGTGAAAACTGAATTAAAAGAAATAAGTGATAAATATGGAAATGAGAGAAGAACTAAAATAATCCATGATGATAGCGAAAGTAAGATTGATATTGAAGAATTAATAGTCGTTGAAGATGTTATGATTACAATATCGAAAGATGGATTTGTTAAGAGAATACCTCTTAAAAATTATAATAGATCTAGCTCTAATCCAGAAGATATTGAATACAGGGAAGGGGATTCATTAAAATATCTTATAAGTTCAAATACAAAAGATACATTATTAATATTTACTGATAAAGGCTTTATGTATCAAACAAAAGGAATCAATATCCCAGAATTGAAGTGGAAAGAAAAAGGAGATAGATTAGATGAAATTATTAAAACATTAAATCTAGAGAATGAGAAAATAATTTCAGCTATATCTGTAGATAATTTTAATCCAAGTAAAGCATTTAGATTTATAACCAAGCATGGGGGAATTAAACTAAGTTCAATAGATAAATTCCAAACTGCATACACTAAGCTTCAAGCCTTAAAGCTTAGAGATGAAGATGAATTAATTGATGTATCCATAAGAGATTTAGAAGAAGAAAATAAATTTTTAAGAATTAAAAGCCAATTAGGATTAGAGTTTACTCTTGAAGTTAAAAATCTTGAAGATACGTCTAGAAATATTTTGCCGACCCAATTATTTAATTTCTCTGAAGATGATGAAATAGACTATGTAGAAGACAGTGACGAGATAGAATATTTTGAATTAAGTCTTGGTATAACAGATAAGAATAAACTTAAAGCCTATGAAAGAATTAAAGAAGATTCACTAAAGGTTAAGACAAATTCACTAAGAGAATTATTAATGTTTAGCAATAAAGGCTATGTGTATAAAATTCCTGTTTTCTTAATGAAAAATGTCCTAAATAAAGAGATGCCGGTGGAAGCATTCCTTGGAAAACTGGAAAAAGGAGAAAAAATAATAAGCTTAGTATCAATTGAATCTTATAATGATGAATATGGAGTATATACATTTACTAAGAAGGGTATGGTTAAAAAGACTTCGCTCACAGAATTTGATGGGGATTTCTTTAAACAAGTATTCTACAAATTCAAATTTGAAGATGATGAAGTTGTATCTGCTGAGGTAAACAAAACTAAGTTCGGTCACTTGATTATGATAACTAAGAAAGGAATGGCAATAAAATTCCCAGTTGAAAATGTAAGTGCTATGGGTAAGGTAGCTTCAGGAGTAACAGGCATAAGTTTAAAGGAAGAAGATGAAGTGATTTTTGGAAAGTATCATAGTAAATATACAAGCAATGATGAAAACAGCGTAACTTTATCATCAGATAACACTGAAGTGGTATTAGTTTCAAAGTCAAAGGAAAAATCAATAATTAAAGTAGATGAAATTAAGCTTCAAAACAGAGCAGGCAGAGGTACAAATATAATGGTGATTGTCCTTGATGATGAAATAAAAGAAGTTACACTTAACTAGTTATATAGGCTTCTAATTTCATCATGGAGTAAATAAATGGAATGAAATGTTAATATATAAATCTTGCAGAATCTGAGGTGTTAGATTAAAACTGTAGATATAAATATTTATCCAGTAGGTACAAGAATCTGTATTGAAAAGCAACGGACTATGATATAATGAAATATAAGTGAGGTGGTATCATGGATAATGAAGTCTTAGAAATATTAAAAAGGTTAGAAAGTAAAATTGATGATAATACTAATGACATAAAAGAAATAAAAACAAAACTTGATGGAGTTGTAGAGCAATTTACAGATTTTGAAGGAAAGAGTGCTAATAATCATGTTGAGTTAATAAATAGATTAGATAATATGCAAAAAGACCTAAATACAATGGAATTAGTAACATCTAAGAACTGGAACGACATAGCACAGTTAAAAGCAGTAAAATAGTGTATTTTTTATGGTATGAAACTTTAGTGTTGAAAACAAAATTAAAAATGGCTTTTCGCTTATAACTTTTCACTTGTAAGTGTTGGTGGTATAATGTAAATATAAATTGAGATATTATAGAATGAGGATGTTCTAAATGCTGTTTAGAATATCCTCTTTGTTTAAATGTAAGGAGGAAATGGTATGAAGAAAGTATGTGTTCTATTAGCAACGGGTTTTGAAGAAATTGAAGCATTATCTGTGTCTGATATAATGCGAAGAGCAGATGTACCTTGCGATTTAATATCAATAACTGGAGAAAAAATGGTGGAATCGAGTCATGGCCTAGTGGTTCAAGCTGATAAAATTTTTGATGAAAATATGGAGTATGATTTAGTAGTGATTCCTGGGGGAATACCAGGGGCAACTAATTTAAGAGATGATGAAAAAGTAATAAAGTTTGTTAAAAAGCAAAATAAAGAAGGTAAGTTAATAGGAGCAATTTGTGCAGGACCAATAGTCCTTGGAAGAGCAGGAATTACTGAAGGTATAAATATAACATCTTACCCAGGATATGAAGATGAATTACCAAATTGTGAATATTTAGAAGATGCTGTTGTAGTTGATAAAAATATTATAACCAGCAGAGGGCCAGCGACAGCAATGACTTTTGCATATAAACTATTAGAAGTTCTTGGATACCAGCAGAAAGTAGAAGGAATTTCATCGGGCATGCTATATAAAATGTTTAGTTAATTGATGATGAATAATGAATGATGAATGATTAAGGAGAAAAATCCGTTTGCGGATTTTTTATGTATGAAAATTATAGAAATCTTCTAAAGAAGATTTCATCCTAAATTATTCATCATTCACTATTAATTATTCATCAATTTTGTTTTGCAAAATTTAAAGGGGGAAAAGATGTCAGAAAGATGGTTTATAAAGAATATTAAAGCCGATTATAAATATATATCAAAAAAATATGCACTTACCGAGATTATGAGCAGACTTATAGTAAATAGAAATATTACAAGTGATGAAATGATAAGAAGTTATATAAATCCAGATTTTGATAAGTTGCATAATCCAAGGGAAATGAAAGATTTAGAAAAGGCTGTGAAAATTCTCAGCGAAAAAATAAAATCTAATAGTAAAATAAGGATTGTTGGAGATTATGATGTTGATGGTGTAATAAGTATCTATATTTTATATTCAGCTCTAAAAAGGTGTAATGCAAATGTGGATTATGAAGTTCCAGATAGAATTAAAGATGGATATGGAATTAATATAGACATAATAAAACAGGCTAAGGAAGATGGAGTAGATACAATTTTAACATGCGATAATGGAATATCAGCTATAGAGCAAATAAAATATGCAAAGAATTTGGGCATTACTGTAATAGTAACGGATCATCATGATATACCATTTGTTGAAAATGAAAATAAAGTTAGAGAATTCATAAGTTCAGAAGCAGATGCTATAGTAAATCCAAAACAAAGTGAATGTAATTATATATTTAAGCAATTATGTGGAGCCGGAGTAGCATTTAAACTTGTAGAAGTGCTTTTTGAAACATTTAATATAGATAAAAGAGAATGTTATAAGTATATAGAATTTTTAGCCATAGCAACAGTGTGCGATGTTGTTGATTTAGTTGATGAGAACAGAATTTTTGTTAAAAAAGGGTTGGAGTTAATAAATAGTACAACTAATTTAGGGTTGCAAGAATTAATAAGAGAATGTGAACTTATTGAAAAAACTTTATCGGTTTATCATTTGGGTTTTATAATAGGTCCATGTATAAATGCATCAGGAAGGCTAGATTCAGCAAAAAAAGGATTAAAACTTTTGCTTTCAAGTGAAGAGGAGGAAGCAGTTAAACTTGCTAAGGAATTAGTAAAGCTAAATGAAGAACGAAAAGACATGACTATGAAGGGCGTTGAAACTGCTATAGAAATCATAGAAAAGAATGGAATGATAAATGATAAGGTGTTTGTTATTTATATTCCAGATATACATGAAAGTTTAGCTGGAATAATAGCAGGAAGAATAAAAGAAAAGTATAATGTTCCTACTCTAATAATTACAAAAGCGGAACATGGGGTAAAGGGTTCTGGAAGATCTATTGAAGAATATAATATGTTTGAAGAACTTGTTAAATGCAAAGATTTGCTTGAAAAGTTTGGAGGTCATCCTATGGCAGCAGGCTTTTCCTTGAAAGAAGAAAATATAGATGAGTTTAGAAAAAGGTTAAATGAAAATACTACTTTAAGTGACGAAGATCTGTTAAGGAAAGTTACAATAGATTGTGTTTTACCGCTGGATACAATAAACTATGAATTGATAAATGATTTAGAGAGACTTGAGCCATTTGGTAAGGCAAATACAAAACCATTGTTTGCCGAGAAAGACATTAATATAATAAAAGCAGTAATACTTGGCAAGAATAGAAATGTGTTAAAGTTAAAACTAAAAACTAAGTTAAACAGAACTCTAGATGCTATATATTTTGGAGATATTAGTGAGTTTGAAGAAGAAATAAAAGATAAATATGGAAAAGAAGAATTAGAGAAATTATATGATGGAACATATAATGGTGTTAAAATGGATTTAGTATTTTATCCATCTATTAATGAATACAATGGTAATACTACTATTCAAGTTGTAATTCAAAATTACAGATAGTTAAGGCAGTTTACAATTCACAGTTCACAGTTTACAGTTGAAGGAATAAACTCTTTCAGAGTTTATTAAAAAAATTTGTTTTAGTGATAGACGAAGGATTTGCATCTACCACGAAATTATATATAAAATTAAAGAAATCCTGTAGGGAAAAGTGAGAATCAAAATTTTATATTTTGCTTTTCGAACTTTCTCTGTGAGCTTCATCCATAACTGTAAACTGTAAATTGATAACTGTTAACTGATTAAAAGGGGTGTTTTTGTTGAAATATAAAATAATAATGACTGGTGGAGGAACAGCAGGGCATGTTACTCCAAATCTAGCATTGATACCGAAACTAAAACAAAAAGGATTTGAAATAAAATACATAGGAAGCAATGATGGGATTGAAAAAGAGATAATAACAAAAAATAATATACCTTTCTTTGGAATTTCTTGCGGGAAATTACGAAGGTATTTTGATGTGAAGAATTTTACGGATCCTTTTAAGATTTTGAAGGGAATAGCTCAAGCTACAAGGATATTGTCAAAAGAAAAACCTGATGTTATTTTTTCAAAAGGAGGATTTGTTGCAGTACCCGTTGTTATTGCGGCATCTTTAAAGAAGATACCAGTAATTGCTCATGAATCAGATATGACACCTGGTCTCGCAAATAAATTATCAGCACCTTTTTGTGATAAGCTATGTGTAACTTTTAGAGAAAGCTTAAATTATATAAAGGGTAATAAGGGTGTGCTTACAGGAAGTCCAATAAGAGAAGAGATACTTCATGGGGATAAAGCCCAAGGTAAAAAAATATGTGGGTTTAATGATAATAAAGAAATATTATTCATTATGGGCGGGAGTTTAGGGTCAAAACTCATAAATGATGAAATAAGAAAAAATTTAGATAAATTATTATTAGATTTTAATATCATTCATATTTGTGGAAAAGGAAATATAGATGAAAAGTGTAAAAGCAAAGATGGATATAAGCAATTTGAATATGTAAGTGAAGAATTACCTGACTTAATGAAGGCTGCTGACTATATTATTTCAAGGGCAGGAGCTAATTCAATATTTGAATTTTTGACATTAAAGAAACCAACCCTATTAATACCACTTTCTAAAAAGGCAAGTAGAGGGGATCAAATTTTAAACTCAAAATCCTTTGCTAAAGAAGGATATGCTTTAATGCTGGAGGAAGAGGAAATTAATGGGGATATACTCTATAATAAAATTCTAGAACTAAAGAAAAAAGGTAATACGCTCATTAAGAATATGGAAAATAGCAAGGCTGCCAGCGGAGTAGAGGCAATAGTAGATATAATATTAGAAAGCATAAAAAGGTAAATTGATAAAATCTATATTTATTAGTTAAAATAGAACAAATTGTACAATCTAAACTTGCAAAAAAAAATATGTGAGATATAATAAAAGGGTAGGTTCAATTTAGTGAAAACAAAAGTTAATTATTTAACAAGAAGATGAGGTGCTGTTTCAATGAAAAAAGTTTCAATCATTTATTGGAGTTGTGGAGGAAATATAGAAGCCCTTGCAAATGCTATGGCAGAAGGTGCTAGAGAACAAGGTGCAGAAGTAAATGTAAAGCATGTTGCAGATGCCACAATAGAAGATGTTTTAGAAGCTGATTCTATTGCGTTTGGAAGCCCTGCAGTAGATGCCACTAAAATTGAACAGCTGGAAATGAAGCCATTTCTAGAACAGTTAAAAACTTATAGTAAAGAAAATAAAAATAAGAACTGTATTTTATTTGCTACTTATGGATGGATTGAAGATACTTTTATGAAGATATGGAAAGATGAAATAACATCTTATGGTTTTAATGTAATTGGAGACTTAGCAGTTAAAGATTCACCAACAAAAAATCAATCGAATCTTATTAAACAGTTAGGAAAAGAATTAGTAAAATAATTGATGATTACAGTTGTTTATTTAAGATTAATAAGTTTGGTGTAAATTTTTTAACGCGCTAATTTAATATGTTTATTAGGTGGTCTTATAGACTTACTTATATAAAAAAATTTAAATTATTAATTTAAGTTTTAATATTAGAAAGAGGGGTCAACGCGATGAGAAAAATGAAAACTATGGACGGTAATACTGCAGCAGCTCATATATCTTATGCATTTACAGAAGTTTCTGCAATATTCCCAATTACACCATCATCACCAATGGCAGAACATGTAGATGAATGGGTAGCACAAGGAAGAAAGAACATATTTGGACAACCTGTTAAGGTTATGGAAATGCAATCAGAAGCTGGAGCAGCTGGTGCAGTTCACGGATCTTTACAAGCTGGAGCTTTAACAACTACTTATACAGCTTCACAAGGTTTATTATTAATGATACCAAATATGTACAAAATTTCTGGTGAAATGTTACCAGGAGTATTCCACGTATCAGCTAGAGCGTTAGCTACATCTGCTTTAAACATATTTGGAGATCACCAAGATGTTATGGCAGCAAGACAAACAGGTTTTGCAATGCTTGCAGAAGGATCAGTTCAAGAAGTAATGGATTTAGCAGCAGTAGCACATTTAACTGCTATTAAAACAAGAATTCCATTCTTAAACTTCTTTGATGGATTCAGAACTTCTCATGAAGTACAAAAAATTGAAGTTTTAGAATATGATGAATTAGCTAACTTACTTGATTGGGATTCAGTTAAAGCTTTCAGAGAAAGAGCATTAAACCCAAATCATCCTGTAACTAGAGGAACTGCTCAAAATGCAGATATCTATTTCCAAGAAAGAGAATCTGTTAATAAATTCTATAATGAATTACCAGAAACAGTTGAAAATTACATGGCTGAAATCACTAAATTAACTGGTAGAGAATATCACTGTTTCGATTACTATGGAGCACCAGATGCTGATAGAGTAATCATAGCTATGGGTTCAGCTACTGACGTTTGTGAAGAAACTATAGATTACTTAAATGCTAACGGACAAAAAGTTGGTGTTGTTAAAGTAAGATTATTCAGACCATTCTCTAATGAAAGATTATTAGCTGCTATTCCAAAGACAGTTAAGAAAATTGCTGTTTTAGATAGAACTAAAGAACCAGGATCAACTGGAGAACCATTATACTTAGATGTAAGAAATGCATTCTATGGACAAGCTGATGCACCACTAATTGTTGGTGGAAGATTCGGTTTAGGTTCAAAAGATCCAAATCCAGGACATATTGCTGCAGTTTATGCTAACTTAGCACAAGATGCACCAAAGAATGGATTCACAATCGGAATCAATGATGACGTTACAAATACTTCATTAGAAGTAACTGAAGATATAGATGCAACTCCAGAAGGAACTACATCTTGTAAGTTCTGGGGACTTGGATCAGATGGTACTGTTGGAGCAAACAAGAGCGCAATCAAGATCATTGGAGATAATACTGACATGTATGCTCAAGCATACTTCTTCTATGATTCAAAGAAATCAGGAGGAATTACAGTATCTCACTTAAGATTTGGTAAGAAAGCAATTAAGTCACCATACTTAATAAACAAAGCAGACTTTGTTTCATGTTCTAACCAATCATACATCCACAAATACAATGTACTTGAAGGATTAAAACCAGGTTCTACTTTCTTATTAAATACTATCTGGTCTCCAGAAGATTTAGAAGAAAAATTACCTGCTGCATATAAGAGATTCTTAGCAAACAACAACATTAAGTTCTACACTATCAATGCTGTAGGTATTGCTCAAGAAATCGGTCTTGGTGGAAGAATCAACATGATAATGCAATCAGCTTTCTTCAAGTTAGCTAACATTATTCCAGTTGAAGATGCTATTAAACACTTAAAAGATTCAGTTGTAACTTCTTATGGTAAGAAGGGTGAAAAAGTTGTTAATATGAACAACGCAGCTATCGATAAAGGTGTTGAATCAATTGTTGCAATAAACATTCCAGAAGCTTGGAAGACAGCTCAAGATGAAGCACCAGCAGAAATTAAACATGCTTCTAAATTTGTTAAAGATATAGTTATCCCAATGAACAGACAAGAAGGAGATCAACTTCCAGTTTCAGCATTTGCAGGTATGGAAGATGGTACTTTCGAAAATGGTACTGCTGCTTTCGAAAAGAGAGGAATTGCAGTAAATGTTCCTGAATGGGATTCAGAAAAATGTATTCAATGTAACCAATGTTCAATGGTATGTCCACATGCTGCTATAAGACCATTCTTATTAACTGAAGCAGAAAAGAATGCTGCTCCAGCTGCTGCTAAGATTGTAGCTGCTAAGGGATTAAAGACTGAAGAACCATTATTATACACTATGGGTGTAACACCACTTGATTGTTCAGGTTGCGGAAACTGTGCTCAAATTTGTCCAGCACCAGGAAAAGCATTAGTGATGAAACCACAAGAATCTCAACATGATCAAATAGCAGTTTTTGATTACTTATTCTATGAAGTTTCACCTAAGAAGAACCCAATGAACAAGAAGACAGTTAAAGGTAGCCAATTTGAGCAACCATTACTTGAATTCTCAGGAGCTTGCGCAGGTTGTGGAGAAACTCCATACGTTAAAGCTATAACTCAATTAGTTGGTGATAGAATGATGGTTGCTAATGCAACTGGATGTACATCAATCTGGGGAGGATCTGCTCCTTCAACTCCATATACTAAGAATAAATGTGGACATGGTCCAGCTTGGGCTAACTCATTATTCGAAGATAATGCTGAATATGGATTAGGTATGTTCTTAGGAGTTAAGGCTATAAGAGAAAGATTAGCTGAAAAAGCTCAAGCTGCTATAGCTGCAAATGATCCAGCAAATGCTGAATTACAAGAATGGTTAGACAACATAGATGAAGGTGAAGGAACTAGAGAAAGAGCTGATAAATTAACAGCTGCTTTAGAAGCATCTAACACTGAACTTGCTAAAGAAATATTAGCTGAAAAAGACTACTTCGTTAAGAGATCACAATGGATCTTCGGAGGAGACGGTTGGGCTTACGATATCGGATACGGTGGAGTTGACCATGTATTAGCTTCAGGAGAAGATGTAAACATACTAGTAGTAGATACAGAAGTTTACTCAAACACTGGTGGTCAATCATCTAAATCTACTCCAACAGCTGCAATCGCTAAGTTTGCTGCAAGTGGTAAGAAGACTAAGAAGAAAGATCTTGGAATGATGGCTATGAGTTATGGTTATGTATATGTAGCTCAAATTAACATGGGTGCTGATAAGAACCAAGTTATGAAAGCTCTTGCAGAAGCAGAAGCTTATAAAGGACCATCATTAATAATCGCTTATGCACCATGTATCAACCATGGATTAAGAATTGGTATGGGTAACAGCCAAGAAGAAGCTAAGAGAGCTACTGCATGTGGTTACTGGCAAATGTACAGATTCAACCCAGAATTAAAAGAAGCTGGAAAGAATCCATTTGTATTAGATTCAAAAGATCCAACAGAAGATTTCAAAGAATTCTTAATGGGAGAAGTTAGATACTCTTCATTAGCTAAAGCATTCCCAGAACAAGCTGATGCTTTATTTGAAAAGACTAAGAAAGATGCTATGGAAAGATTAGAAGGCTACAAGAAGTTAGCTAATCAACAATAGTATTCAAATAAAATATATAATAACTAAATTTGCGCGAAAAAAGGAGCCACAGTAGTGGCTTCTTTTTTTGATTAATGATTAATAGTGAATAATGAATGATTAAGGAAGAAATTACTTCGTAATTTCTTTGATTATATTTTTTTAGAAATCTCCTTTGGAGATTTCATCCTTAATTATTAATTATTCATCATTCATTATTCATTTTTTTACAGGTATTAATAGATGAAATTAATATACGTTTCAATGATAAGCACTTATTTCTTATATTATACGTATTCGCATCTATATATCCTGATTTTTCTAAAAGCATTATCCAATATTCAGTTTCAGCTGTCTCTTTCAATGCAATGTGCATCTTGTTAATAAAATCTGGCTTGCTAATCGCATAATTAGCTTCATTAATATTAGCTCCAATGCTTGTTCCGCTTCTCAAAAGCTGCTTAGATAATACGAACTCTTTATTTTTGCTACAAAGATCCTTGTATGTTTGAACTATTATCACTGAAAATTCTAGAGATAAGTCAATCAATAGATTTTCCTTCATTTATTAATCCTCCGATAAGCTTATATCACTTAGTTATTAATTCTAAACAAAAAATTAAAATATTATTCAAAACTCTGAAAGAGTTTTTTCCGTAATCATTAATCATTCATCATTAATTATTCATTAAAATTGCGAAGCAATTTTAAAAAAAGGGTTTTAATTTTATTGTTTTAAGGGTAAAATTAATTAAGAACCAAAAGGAGGTTGAAAAATGGATAAAGATTTAGACAAATGCGGATGTAATAGTGAAGAAGGAACTTGTGGCTGTGGTGGTCATAATCATAGCGAAGAACATGAGTGCGGATGTGGACATGATCATGAAAATGAATGTGGATGCGGATGCCATGATGAAGAAGAGAATTTCGTTATAGATTTAGAAGATGAAAATGGAAATGTAGTAACATGTCCGATAATTGATGAATTTGAATATGAAGATAATGTATATTACTTAGCTCAAAATCCTGAAGAAGATTCAGTTTATCTTTTTAGACTAGAAGAAGATGAACTTGTAGTTCCGGATGAGGAAGAATTTGATAGAGTATCAGCTTACTATCAAAACGAGTTAGTAGGCGAAGAATAATAAATAAAGGACTTTGGTATTTTTACCAAGGTCTTTTGTTTTGTACAATAAAGTAATTTCAACAGTAATAATTAATCATTAACTATTCATTTACCAATGTTGTTTACAATTTAATATATTAATGATATATTTTTATTATGTGACAAGAATATACAATTGTATTAACGCATCTTTAAAAATAACTATACTAATATGCTATAATTTTTAGTCAAGCTATACTGATAAGTTGATTACTTCTATTTTTTTGTAGAACTAACCTATATCTCTTTGGTTGATAGAAAGAGATTATTGCATCTTTTCAATAAGTTATTTTAAAAATGTCTGAACTGGAGGGAATAAAGCAATGAATTTATCTAAAAAAGCGGGGAATATCAGTCCATCAATTACTTTGGCAATTACTGCAAAGGCCAATGAATTAAAGAGTCAAGGTGTTGATGTAATAAGTTTTGGGGTAGGGGAACCAGATTTTAATACACCAGAAAATATAATCCAAGCAGCTATAAAAGCTATGAATGAAGGGAAAACTAAGTATACGCCAGCAGGTGGATTATTAGAATTAAAACAAACTATATGCAATAAATTTAAAAATGATAATGGATTAGAATATAAGCCAAGTCAAATAACAATCTCTACAGGTGCAAAGCAATGCTTAGCAAATGTTTTTATGGCAACTTTAAATCCGGGAGATGAAGTGTTAATTTCAGTTCCATATTGGGTTAGTTATCCAGAGCTGGTTAAATTAGCAGATGGTGTACCAGTGATTGTGGATACATCTGAAGAAAAAAAATATAAATATACAGTTGCTGATTTAGAAAAAGCTTTAACTAGCAGAACAAAAGCAATAGTGTTAAATAGTCCTAATAATCCAACAGGAACTATTTACCATGAAGATGAATTATTAGATATAGCAAATTTTGCCAAGAAACATGATTTATTAATTATTTCAGATGAAATTTATGAAAAATTAATTTATGATGGAGAAAAGCATATAAGTATAGCAGCCTTAAATGATGATGCATATGAGAGAACTGTAGTAATAAACGGTGTATCAAAGACATATTCAATGACAGGATGGAGATTAGGATACGTTGCAGCCAGCGAGAAAATAACTAAGCTTATGACTAGTATTCAAAGTCATATGACATCTAACGTAAATACGATAGCACAGTATGCAGCTATAGAAGCTTTAAATGGACCTGTGGAAGATTTAAATAATATGATTAAAGAATTCGAAAATAGAAGAAATTTTATGATATCTAAATTAGAAAAACTTTTTGAGGTATCTATTATAAGACCAAGCGGTGCCTTCTATATCATGGTAAATATATCTTCTTATTTAAACACTACATTTAAAGATCAAGCAATTAATAATTCAGTAGATTTTGCAAAAGTATTATTAGAAGAGGAAAAAGTTGCAGTAATACCAGGTGCAGGTTTTGGATTAGATGATTATATAAGATTATCATATGCAACATCTATAGATGTAATAGAAAATGGAATAGACAGAATCTCAACATTCTTAAGTAAAATTAAATAACTGTTATAATTAATCCACATGAAAACTTACTGTGGATATATCTCGCCGAAATGAGTGACATACTTTTGTTCCAGTTTCTAAGGAATTTTAATGGATGATTCTAAAAACAAAAGTTGCGTCCAAAATGCTAGCTTCAAAGGTGAACTTTGAACTAGCATATTTGGAACAACTTTTGTTCTAAGAATCATAACCATTAAAATTCCTAAGGAAACATTCCACAAAAGTATGTAACTCATTTCTGGTTGAGATATATTTCGAAGTATAAGTTATGCTCAATGTTTGTTTATCGATAATAGGAATATACACTGAAAATTAAATTTATGAATTAAAGATAATATGTAAATTATAGCTTATTACAGATATTAATATATATGTATATGGTGCTGTATATTAGGTATTAATAAAATACAGTATGGAAATAGCTTGAATAATTTAAGCATTCGTTTGAAATATTATTTAAGGTAATAAATAATATTTAGTTCTAAGTACTTAATTAAACAGATTAGGTTTAATTAAAGTTGAGTATTAAGAACTAAATATTAAGGCAAAGGGTGGGTATTGGCTTTGAAGAAACTTGCTATATTTGATATTGATTATACTATTACTAAAAAAGAGACTTTAATGGAGTTATTTAAATATGTAATAAAAAATGATAGAAAGAATATTAGATTTCTACCAAGGGCAGCTTATTGCGGACTTATGTATACTTTAAAAATATATGATGAGAGGGAAGTAAAGGAAAAGTTTTTGAAATTTATAGATGGAATTAAAGAACAAGAATTAGCGGAACTTGTTAAAAATTTTTATAACGACAAATTAACAAGTATATTATATGAAGATGCACTCAAAATGATGAAAAAACTTAAAAGTGAAGGATATGATATTTATTTAATATCAGCATCACCTGAATTTTATATTAATGAGTTTTATGCGATTAAGGAAGTCGATAGGATAATAGGAACTAGATTTACTTTTAAAGAAGGAATTTTCACAAGAAAAATGGAAGGTAAAAATTGCAAAGGCGAAGAAAAAGTAAGAAGATTAATGGAAGTTATTGAAAGTGAACATATAGAAGTGGATTTCAAAGAATCATATATGTTTTCGGACTCATTATCTGATAAGCCTTTACTGGATTTAGTTGGAAAGCCATATTTAATAAATTATAAAAAGAATCATAATATAGAAATATTAAAATGGAAATAATATATTTTATTTGATTAAGGAAAAAGGGAGCGGAATTATGGAAGATAAGGTCATATATGAGGTATTGAGAGTTATTAATGGAATACCAATTTTTTTAGAGGCGCATTTAAAAAGAATGAAAAATTCATTTCAATTAATTAATGAAGAATTTACATTAAGTTACGAAGAAACTGTAAAAAAAATAACTAATTTAATAAAGAGTGAAAATAAACTTAATGGAAATATAAAAATAACTTATGGGATAAATGAAAAAGTATTACGGATATTTTTCGTAGATCATTCTTATCCAACTGAAGATATGTATAAAGATGGTGTAAGCACTATTTTATATTTTGGAGAGAGAGAAAATCCAAATGCGAAAATAATTAACGATACTTTTAGAGAAAATGTAAATAGAGAGATAAAGGATAAAGGTGCTTATGAGGCAATATTAGTCGATAAAAATGGATGTATAACAGAAGGCAGCAGGTCAAATATATTTATGGTTAAGGATAATATACTTATGACTTCACCTACAAAAGCAGTTTTGCCAGGAGTTACTAGAGGTGAAATTATAAGCTTGGCTAAAAACCTTGGAATTGAAATTGCAGAAATAGAGTATAAATATTCTGATACAGATAAACTTGATGGTATGTTTATATCAGGAACATCTCCAAAAGTCTTACCAATAAAAAAAGTAGATAACTTAGATTTGGATACCAAGAATAGCATTGTTAGAAAGTTAATGAAAGAATACGATGATGAAATAAAAAATTATATGGAGAAAAGTAACTTATAAGGTAATTTGTATTAAAGTGTAAAATAATATAGATTAATATAAAATATGGATATAAAATTAGATAATGCTGTGGTATACTTTAATGTAAGAAGTATTTTTTATGGAGGAGATATTTATGAATTTAAAATTTTCTGCAACATCCTTAGATGAATGTCTTGAAAAAGCATCTTCTAAATTGAATATTTCTAAAGAAGCTCTAAAATATAGGGTGACTAAGGAAGAAAGAAAACTTTTTAGAAAAATAGTAGAAATAGAAGTACTAGAAGGGGAAGTTAGTACAACAGAAATTACTGAAAAAGAAATAGTTGGTAATTTAGAAGAAGAGGAAAAACAAAAAGAAACCTTTGGAGCTAAGGTTGAAAATGGTAAGATAATAATAACAGAGCCTAAAGAAAATGGCGATATTATTACTATAAAGTCGTGTCCGGGAGTCACTTTAATAATTAATGGGCAGGAGTGCAATCAAATAACGCCAGTAACAGCAGAAGATAAAATAGAATATAAATTCGAAGAAAATGAGCCAGTGAGAAATGTTAATATATCGATTACAACTGATAGAATGGAAGCTTATATTAATATAGAAACTATCCCAGCCCACATATATAAGTTAGCTGATCAGGAATATTATAAAAATTTAACACTAGTAAAGAAAAAAGTCGAAGATAAATATCCACCAAAATATACTTCAAGTGAATTAAGAGAATTATTAAAAAGTAAAGGTATTCGATATGGAATTATTGAGGAAGAATTAGAAGCATTATGCATAGAGCATAATGCTAACAATGTATTAATAGCAAAAGGATTACCAGTCCAAGATGATATGCCTGATGAAATTCAATTGCTATTTACTGAATCTCAAGAATTGAAGTATCAGGATACTGATGAGAAGGTAGATTACAGAAATAGATTTTTAATTTCAAATGTAAAAATAGGTGATATCATTGCTAAAATAATACCGAGCAAACCTGGAAATGATGGACAAGATGTACTCGGTATGCCAATTAAAAAGAAATCTATAAAAAAGATTACAGTGAAAGTTGGAGAGGGCTGTAAGCTCGAAAATAATGAAATTTTGGCAACAGTAGAAGGAAAGCCGGATTTTAAATCTAATACATTTACTGTGAATAAGTTATATAAGGTAGATGAAGTTGATTTAAAAAGTGGAAATATAGATTTTGTAGGGAATGTTGAAGTTGTTGGAACTGTCTCAGAAGCAATGGAAGTTAAAGCGGGAAATGAGTTACATGTTGGAAAAAATGTAGAGTCAGCTGTATTAAGAGCCTCTGGAGAAATTACTATTGGCGGTAATGTGTTAAATTCAACGGTAACTGCTGGATGTGAAAATGTTGAAAGAAGGCAGTATTTTGATCATTTAGTAAATCTAAAAAGTATTATTGAAGATTTGGCATCTTCAGTGCAGCAAGTAAAAGAAAATAATTTATTAGGAGAAAGACAAGATGGAGAAATAATTAAAATATTAATTGAAAATAAATTTAAGTCATTAACACAAATATCAAGAAGTATTTTAAATTATAATATGTCCATGGGAATTCAACATAGTGAATTAACTTCATTTATAATAAATAAATTGTTAGGGCTTGGTCCACTTAAAATTAAAAATTATAAAGAATTAGTAGAATTTGCTGAAATACTAAATGAAGAAGTTGATGAAATAGAGACATTAATTGTAGTTCCAACAAATATTTACTTAGGTTATGCACAAGGTTCAACTATAGAGGCATCTGGAAGTGTATTCATAACTGGAAAGGGACAGTATACATCCAATATAATAGCGTTAAATAATATAGAATTTATTGGTGAAAAATCTGTTTGTAGGGGAGGAACACTAAGTGCAGGCTGTGAGATAAAAGCAAAGACAGTTGGAAGTACTGCAGGGGTCGGTACAATTTTAAAAGTTCCGAAGAAGGGTCGTATTACAGCTGATATAGTATATAATAATACAATATTCTGTTTTGGAGAAAAACAAATAATGTTAGAAGTTTCTTCAAAAAATGTAGAAGCATATGTAGATAAAGATGGTGAAATAACAATTGATAAATTTATATTATAGGAGGTTTTAAGAAAATGGCTAGTAAAGAAATTAAGATATTAATATTCGGATTAAATGGAGAACATTATGCCACAGATATAAAGGAAGTTGAAAGAATATTAGGCTATCAAGAGCCAACTGTTCTTCCAGATGCACCTCACTTTGTAAAAGGAGTAATTAACCATGAGCAAAGCATACTTCCAATAATAAGTCTATCAAAGAAATTTAATTTTGGGGAAGACAAGCAAAGCGAAAATAGAAAGATAATTGTTGTTAAAAGAGATGAAAATAAATTTGGTATTATTGTAGAAAATGTTTATGAAGTAAGAGATGTGAATAGTGATTTGCTAGAAGTAGCACCTCCTATTACAGCGACAATTGATAAAAAGTATATTGCAGGATTAATTAAATTAGAAGATAATATAGTTATTTTATTAGATTTAGAAAAGATATTATCTTCAGAGGATGAAAAAAACATCTTTTAGGGGGTAAAAATGGTAAGTACAGAAATAAAAGTTGGAATAGCCGATTTGAATTTGGTACTAGATCCAGGATCCATAATGACAATAGGATTAGGCTCATGTATTGGAATTGCATTATATGACAAGACACTTAAGGTGGCAGGATTAGCTCATATAATGCTTCCAGATAGTACTCAGTTTAAAAGTAATGCAAACCCCATGAAATTTGCAGATTTAGCTGTTCCAATGCTGATTGAGAAAATGGAGAAACAAGGGTGTAGAAAGAGAAATCTTATAGCCAAAATTGCTGGAGGTGCTTCAATGTTTAATTTTTCTGATAAAAGCATAATTAGTGATATTGGCAAAAGAAATAGTGATGCGGTAAAGAAAGCATTAAAAGAAGAAACTATTCCTATAGTTGCTGAGGAGATAGGCGGTAATAAAGGGAGAACTATGATATTTTATACAAATGATGGAAAAGTAGTGCTTAAAGTTGTAGGTTATGGAATCGTAGAAATATAAAGTTATAAAATTTAGAGGAGAGGTGTGATTAGGTGGAGAAAATAAAAATCATAGTTGTGGATGACTCAGCATTTATGAGAAAAGCAATATCAGATATGATAGAGTCAGAAAGCAATTTTGAAGTTATAGCAAAATTAAGAGATGGACGAGAACTGATTGAAAAGGTAGATAAATATAGTCCAGACCTTATCACATTGGATGTACATATGAAGGACTTAGATGGACTTGCAACGCTTAAAGAACTTAAAAGATTAGGTAAGAACTATCCAATAATTATGCTAAGCAGTGCAACGACTGAAGGCTCAGAATTAACTTTAGAGTGCTTGGATAATGGTGCAATTTCCTTTATAACTAAGCCTTCAGGTGCAATTTCATTAGATATAGCGAAAGTTCAAAAAAACTTAATAGAACAGATTAAAAGTATAACTAGCAGCGTAAATTTAAAAAGAAAAAGCAGCAATGTACATCGTGAGACAAGCAATAAGTTTATCAATGAAACTATAGTAAAAGAAGTAAAGGAAAATAAAACAAGCATAAATGCTTCATCTGTTATTCCTAAAAGTAAAAAAATTGATGCTGTTGTTATTGGTGCATCTACAGGAGGGCCTAAGGCGCTCCAAGAAGTATTGACTAAATTTCCAGCAAATTTAGGTGTTCCAGTATTTGTAGTTCAACATATGCCGGAAGGGTTTACTAAAGTATTTTCTGAAAGATTGGACAAAGCGTGCAATATGAGAGTAGTTGAAGCTTCTGATGGTATGAAAATAAATAATGATACTATATACATAGCAAAAGGTGGGCAGCATATGACAGTTGGCTCGAGTAGTACCATACATTTAAATAATGAACCTCCAATTTGGGGGGTAAGGCCAGCAGTAGATAAACTATTTAATTCTGCTATAAAAGTATATAAAGGAAATTTAGTTTCTGCAATTTTAACTGGAATGGGAAAAGATGGAGCAGATGGAACTGCAAATATAAAAAATTATGGCGGTATAACAATATCTGAAGATAAATCAACATGCACAATTTATGGTATGCCAAAAGCAGCTTTTGAAACAGGTAAGGTAGATTTAGTATTACCACTTGATGAAATTGCTCGAAACATAATAAGAATAGTAAAAGGTGTATAGGAGGAAACATGGATTTTAATGAATTTCATAGATGGGTTCATAGAGAATTGGGAATAAATCTATCAGCATATAAGCCAGAACAGCTTAATAGAAGAATAAACAGCCTGATGACAAGAGTTGGAATAAAATCATTAGATGAATATACAAAAGTAATAAAAAGTAATCCAGAACAAAGACAAAAGTTTTTAGATTTTATTACGATAAATGTAACAGAATTTTTTAGAAATCCTGAATTGTTTTCTGACTTAGAAAAACAAATTGCAAAAGAATTATTACCTAACAACTCGAGTTTGAAAATATGGAGTGCAGCATGTTCTATAGGCTGTGAGCCATATACTTTAGGAATAATATTGGATAGATTATCACCAAATGGACGACATAATATAATTGCTACTGATATAGATGACACAATACTTTCAAAAGCTAAAATTGGAGAATATACGCAAAATGAAATGAAGGGCGTAAATAATTCAGATTTAGGTAAATATTTTAAAATTAAGGACGATAAGTATTATATAGAATCTAAAATTAAGAATATGGTAACATTTAAGAAACATGATTTAATTTTAGATAGGTATGATAGTAATTTTGATTTAATAGTATGTAGAAATGTTGTTATTTATTTTAATAATGATATAAAGCAAGATATTTATAAAAGATTTAGCAATTCATTAAAAAAAGGTGGGCTTTTATTTGTAGGAGCTACAGAAAGCATTTATAATTATAGAGACTATGGATTTGAAAAAGCATCGACCTTTATTTATAAAAAAATATAAGGGGGAATAAAGATGGATACATCTCAATATATGTCAATGTTTTTAGAGGAATCATTAGAAAATTTACAAACATTGAATGAGTCATTATTAGATTTAGAACAAAATCCAGATGATACAGATAAGGTAAATGAAATATTTAGAGTTGCTCATACAATTAAAGGAATGGCAGCAACAATGGGATTCACAGATCTTGCTGAGCTTACACATAAAATGGAGGACGTATTAGCTGAATTTAGAGAAGGAAAATTAAAAGTAACTCAAGATGTAGTAACAGTTTTATTTGATTGCCTTGATACTTTAGAAAAAATGGTTGATAATGTTCAAGAAGGTTCAGACGAAAAAGTCGATATAGATGGTATTATGAAAGCCTTGGCAGATATAAAAAACAATGGTAATAAAAATACTACAGAAAATGAAGTGGCGGCTACATCACAAAATAATGCAGCTATAGCAGTAAATGATGATTTGAACTTAGATTTAAATCAATATGATACATCTGTTATTAAACAAGCAAAAGAAAAAGGATACAATTCTATTGAAATTAAGGTAACATTAAGCGAAAACACATTATTAAAATCTGCAAGAGCATTTTTAATTGTTAAGGATCTTGAAGAGCATGGTGAAATTCTTAAATCAGAACCATCAACTCAGGATATTGAAAATGAAGAATTTGATTTTGAATTAAAATTTGTTTTAGTAACTAAAAATACAGTTGATGAAATAGTATCTGTCGTAAATGGAATTTCAGAAGTAGCAAAGGTTGAGGCAGCATTAATAGAATTTGAAAACATTGATGAGGATATAAAAGGTATAGAGCAAAAAGAAATAGAGCAAAAAGTAGAAACAGTTAAGCAGCCAGAACCAAAGAAAGAAGAAAAAGCTCCGGTTGAAAATACAGCAGAACCTGCAACTGAAGATAAACAAGCTCCAGCAAAGAAAACAACTCAAAAGAAGGAAGTTAAGAAAGCTCACCAATCTGTAAGAGTTGATTTAGAAAGAATAGATAATTTAATGAACATGGTTTCTGAGCTTGTAATATACAGAACAAGGTTAGAACAAATTGTAAATGTTCATAAATCACAAGAGTTAAATGAAACCTTAGAGCAAGTAGGAAGAACAACATCTGATCTTCAAGATTTAGTTATGAAGATAAGAATGCTTCCATTAGATACTGTATTTAACAGGTTCCCAAGGATGATAAGAGATATATCGGTAGAATTAAATAAAGAAATTAATTTTATTATAGAAGGTGCTGATACAGAACTTGATAGAACAGTTATAGATGAAATTGGAGAGCCATTAATACATCTATTAAGAAATGCAGCTGATCATGGTATAGAATCAGTAGAAAAGAGAATTGCTCAAGGAAAACCACCAGTTGGAACAATTAAATTAGTAGCATACCAAGAAGGTACAAAAGCATTAATTAAAGTTATAGATGATGGTGCAGGAATAAATATTGAAAGAGTTAAGGCAAAGGCTGAGCAAAGAGGAATAAATACTGAAGGAATGTCAGATAATGATATTAAGAATTTAATTTTTGCACAAGGCTTTAGTACTAACGAAGTTGTAACAGATATTTCTGGTAGAGGCGTTGGAATGGATGTCGTTAAGACAAAAATTGCAGCCCTTGGAGGAACAGTAGATTTATTAAGTGAAGAAGGAAAAGGTTCAACATTTGTAATTAAACTTCCACTTACATTACAAATAATACAAGCTTTACTTGTAAAGGTTGGAGAAGAAACACTTGCAATTTCTTTAGGATTTATAGATAGAGTAATTGATTATAAAGAAGAAAATATTAAGAAAAGTAATGGAAAAGAAGTTATTGTTTATAGAGAAGATGTAATTCCTTTAATAAGATTAAATCAAACTTTAGATATAGAGGCTAGCGAAACAGATAAGAAATTTGTTATAATAGTAAATGTAGGTGATAAAACTATAGGTTTATTAGTCGATTCATTACTTGGACAACAAGAAATTGTAATTAAACCTCTAGGTAAAACATTAAAGAATCTAGATCAATATATCGGTGCTACTATACTTGGAAATGGTTTAGTAACATTAATACTAGATATAGGAGCATTATTATAAAGTGAAACTTGTTAAGTAAAGGCACATATTACTTGAATTTAGTTGAACTTATCTTTTAAGGGAACATGTAGTCTAGGGGAATGTCAGATTCTTATTTCGATTAATTAATAAATGAGTAAGAAATTTTAGATATTAATACAGCGTGTTCACTTAGAATATAATTTTTGAAGGAGGGTTAGAAGTGGAGTATTCTAATTTAAGCGCTTTACAATTAGATGCACTTAAAGAAGTCTCTAACATAGGTGCAGGAAATGCAGCAACTGCCCTTTCCATGATGATAGGGAAAAAAGTAGATATGACAGTACCAGCAGTAAATGTCGTAAGATTAGAAGATATTGTTGAAGAAAATGGCGAAATTGAAGTTGCTGGTACAGTTGTTAGAGTTCTTGGAGATATTGCAGGAAATATTCTTTTAGTATTCGAAAGACCAACAGCAGAAAATGTAATAATGAAATTAGTGGGAAGTAAGCAGTCACCTGAAAGTGAGATGGGAAGTTCGGTATTATGTGAGATAGCGAATATAATATCAGCATCTTATATGAATTCTATATCACAGCTGACTAATCTCGCTATAGCACCATCAGTGCCAGCTACTTCATATGATATGCTAGGTGCAATACTAACAACAACATTTATAGAATCTAATCAATATGATGAATATATATTAGATATTGAAACTGTATTTTTAGATGATGACACAGCAGAAAATATAGGTGGACACTTTTATTATATCCCTATGCCGGGATCATTAGAAAAAATATTGAAATCTATAGGAATAAATTAAATTTTGGAGGTAAAAAAGTAATGGCTAAAGTTTTAATTGTAGATGATGCAGCTTTTATGAGAATGATGATAAAGGATATTTTAGAAAAGAATGATTTTGAAATAGTAGGAGAAGCAAACAACGGAATAGTTGCTGTAGACATGTATAAAAAAGAAAAACCAGATGTTGTAACTATGGATATAACAATGCCTGATATGGATGGTATCGAAGCAGTTAAACAAATCAAAGCGTTTGATCCAGATGCAAAAGTAATCATGTGTTCAGCAATGGGACAACAATCAATGGTTATGGATGCAATAAGAGCGGGAGCAAAAGATTTTATAGTAAAACCATTCCAAGCAGATAGAGTTTTAGAAGCTATAAAGAAAGTTGTAGGGTAATTCAATTGACAATTGACAATGAAGGAAGAAAGCCTGTGGCTTTCAACATTAATTGTTAATTGTACATTGTATATTGTATATTGAAAGAGAGGTGTAAAACATGCAGATAGTAGTATTCAAATTGGGGGAAGAACATTTTGCAGTAGAGACAGAAAGAGTCCAAAGTATCAATGATACAATGGGAATTACAAAGGTTCCTAAAGCCCCAAGTTATATTAAAGGACTAATAAATTTACGTGGAAGCATTAAATCTCTTGTGGATATAAATCTATTATTGGATGTAACTCCTGGTAAAGAACAAAATAATATTATAATTTTAACAGTTGAAGATGAAGAAATAGGAATATCAGTAGATGAAGTGGAAGAAGTTTTAGATATTGACGAAAAAAGTATTCAAAAGATTGATAAAGATACAAATAAAGTACAGTCTTATATAAAGGGTATATTAAATTATGATGAAAAACTTCTTACAATAATAGATATAGACAAACTATTAAATTAATTTATTGAAATGAGGGAGAATATATGGCAGACGTCTTATCGCAAAGCGAAATAGATGCTTTGTTATCTGCCCTGTCTACAGGTGAATTAGAATCAGAAGAAGTTGGTAAAGAGGAAGAAAAACATAAAATTAAGCTTTATGACTTTAGAAGTCCTCAAAAATTCTCAAAAGAGCATATAAGAACACTTGAATTAATAAATGATAATTATGCCAGAATTATTTCCAATTACTTAACTGGTCAAACAAGACAAAATGTTAAAGTTAAAATTGAAACTGTAGAACAGATAACATACGAGGAATTTATTCATTCTGTGCAAAACCCTACTATTATGACTATATTTAAAATGCCGCCACTCGCAGGTACAATACTATTTGAGACTAATCCACAGTTTTCTCTTCAAATTATAGATGTTTTACTTGGTGGAAAAGGCGATAGAAAGACTCAAACAAAAGAATTCACAGATATAGATAAAAATATAATGCGTCAAATCACTACTGGAATGATAAATAATCTAAGATTAGCATGGGATTCCATTGTTGAGGTGTCACCTGAAGTTGAAGCAATTGAAACAAACCCAGCAATAAATCAGACAATGTCACCTAATGATCCTGTAGCATTAATAACATTTTCAGTTGAGATGAATAAGCGTAGTACTTTTATTAATATGTGTATTCCATACTTAAGTATAGAGAAAATATTGGATAAGCTAGTAGTACAATATGCATTTAGAAATGATGATGAAGCTTTAATGGCTGAATCAAGAGAAAAACTAGAAAAAGGAATTAATAAAGTTGATGTTGATATTATTGCTGAACTTGGGCATGCAAGTATAACTGTAGATGATTTCTTGAAATTAACCATAGGTGATGTAATTAGGCTTGATAATAAAAGTTCATCTCCAATTAAAGTATATGTAGGAAATGAAGAATGCTATTATGCTAAACCAGGTATCTCAGGTAAAAATATAGGAGTTATGATATTAGATGTAACAGATAAGGAAGTGAATGGGTATGAGTAATAACTTTTTATCACAAGAAGAGATAAATGCATTATTAGCAGGAGAAGATTTAACATCTGCTGGAAATGAAACTACATTATCGGATGAGAGTAAATCTGAAGAGGAAGTAATAACTGATATTGACAAAGATTTACTAGGTGAGATTGGTAATATATCTATGGGTTCGGCTTCAACTGCTTTATATCAACTTATAAATCAGCAGGTTAACATAACTACACCGGTAGTAAGCGTAACAACATTAAGGGAAATAAAAGCGGCTTTTGAAACACCTAATATTGTCTTAGATATTGAATATGTTGCTGGAATAATTGGAAGAAATATTTTAATTATCAAAATTTCAGATGGGTTAGTAATATCAAACTTAATGATGGGTGGAGATGGTAATGTTTCTGAAACTCACGAATTATCAGAAATAGAAATTAGTGCAGTATCAGAAGCTATGAATCAAATGATAGGTTCAGCTGCTACTTCTATGGCAACAATGTTTGGAAGAAAAGTTGATATTTCGCCACCAACATCAAAATTGGTAACCGATGGAAGTATACCGATTTCTGATGCAATCCCAGAAGATCAACCAATAGTTAAGGTTTCGTTTAGAATGACAATTGGAGATATTGTTGATAGTAATATAATGCAAATATTCCCAATAGAAACAGCTAAAAATATAGTTTCAATCATGACTGGAGAAGATAAAGCAGAGGAACCAGCTAAGTCAGAACCTGTTAAAGCTCCATCAAAAGAGCAAATTAAGAGTAAAGAAATAAGTCAGGAACCAGTTAATAACGCATATACTATGGAACCACAATATAGTCCTCAGCCACAATACCAATATGAGGCACCACCGCAAAGAATGCAGCAGCCAGTAGAAGTTCATGCTGCAGCCTTTGAACCATTAGTTCCTCAAAGTAATGTTCCACCAATTAAAAATATAGATTTAATATTAGATGTTCCTCTAGATATATCTGTTGTTTTAGGTAGAACTAAAAAGAGCATTCAAGATATTTTGAATTTAGGAACAGGTTCACTAATAGAATTAGATAAGCTTGCAGAAGAACCTGTTGAAATATTAGTTAATGGAAAGCAAATAGCACTTGGAGAAGTTGTTGTTGTTGATGAGAACTTTGGAATAAGAATAACTAATATAGTAAGCAGTGTTGAAAGAATAAAGAGACTAAAGTAGAAACTCCCGAAAGGGAGTTTTTTATTTCAACATAAAGTGGGATTTTTTATAAATAAAAGTGTAAACTTAATTTACTAATATACGATAATAAAGTAAGAAGTTGATATGGAGGAAAAGAAGTATGAGTATTAATGGAATAAATAAATTAACATATATAAATGCATATAACTCAAATAATAATAAGACAGTGAATAAGACAGACGAAACTAAAGCATCAGATACAATAGAAATATCATCTTTAGGAAAAAGTCTTATTGGATACTCAATAAATTCGGATATAAATAATACAAAAAAGGTTGCGGAAATTAAAAATAAAGTTGAAAGTGGGACATATAATGTAGATGCAAAATTAACTGCAAAAAGCATTATAAATGTTATGAAAGGAGATCAATCATAGTGTATGATAGATAAACTAATTAAATTAATAATAGATCAAGAAAAAGATTTGAGAAGTCTTTTGGAATTATTGGAAATTCAGAATGAAATGATAGTAAAAAAAGATTTATTTGGTTTAGAAGGATTAATTGATAAGTTTAATGTATGCAGTAAGAAAATTGCGGAGAAGGAAGTTGAAAGAAGAAAATTGTTAGGTGAAAGTAGTATTTCAGAGGTCTTAAAAGAAAGTGATAATGATGAGCTAAAGCAATCTTATAATAATATAAGAAATACATTAAATAAAGTTTTGTTTAATAAAGAGACTAATGAAATATTATTAAAGCAAAATATTATATTTAACACTAAAATGCTAAATATAATGAATCCTAGCAAAACAATGAAAACATATAATTCATATGGGCATTTATCTAAGTAATAAGATATTAATATAATTTTAAAATTAATATATGCATTGGTTTATTGTTAATAAGGATGTAAATTGATATACAAGGATATAAGAAAATGGAAAGGTAGGATATAAGAATATGGCAGGGTTATTTGATACTTTTACCATAGCCAAAAGAGGTTTATCAGTACAGCAAAGTTCTATAGATGTAACCTCACATAATATTGCAAATACTAATACAACAGGATATACAAGACAAAGAGCAGTATCTGAAACAACAGAACCTCGTGGAGGAAATACAAAATTTGATGATCTTTCAGTAGGACAAGTAGGGACTGGAGCACAAATAACATCAATAGAGAGAATTAGAGATTCCTTTATAGACTATCAAGTAAGGACACAAGCAACAATTAATTCATCTCTTGATACTCAAAATACTTATTTACAGCAGGCAGTGGATGTTATAGATGATACTAATAATACTGGAGTAAAATCAGCATTAGATAATTTTTATACTGCGTTCCAGTCTTTATCTACATCGTCAGATAAAGATAGCAGCAAGGCAGTAGCTGTTACTAAAGCAGAAACATTAGCATCTCAAATAAATGATTCATATAACAATCTAAAAAAGATACAAGATAATCTTCAGAATGTATTAACGTCAGATGTTACTACAATAAATGATACACTAGATCAAATAAATGATTTAAATAAACAAATAGAAAGTGTAACTTCTTTAGGGTTAACGCCAAATGACTTAATGGATAAAAGAGATAATCTATTGGATACATTAAGTGAAAAGTTTGGAATCTCAATTGATAGTCAAAAAAATAACGGGGTAGATGTTTCTGCAACTGATTTAAGTAGTAGTAATATACTAGTAAATTCATCAGATACAACTGGGACTAAGTGCACAAGATTTTCGTCTGTAGAAAGCGTGGAATATGATTCGACTTCAAATGAATTGACTATTAAATATGCTAAATTGGGGAATTCGGACAATACGTTTACAACGACAGTAACATTATCAGGCAGTGCCGCTGATGGGGAAGCATTAAAAGAAAGCTTAGAGAAAGATAGAATTTTAATTGCTAGCAATGATGGAACAGTAAATTTAAGTAGTGCAACGGATGTTAAAAGTGCGATATTTAAAGCTTCAGGTGGTGAAGTTGGAGGAGATCAAGTAGCTCAAGATGCAATTCAAACGAGCATGAATGGGTTAGATGAATTTGCAGCTGCACTTGCATATACAGTAAATTCAATACAAACAGGAAGTACTGATGGCACTGCTAATTCGAACCTTAGTAATAATGATTCTTTATTTGTTGTTAGTGGAAGTAGTTCAGATTCAGGAATTACTGCTGCAAATATATCAGTTAATTCAGCTTTACAAAGTGATTCGACATTGCTAAATTGCGCAAGTGACTCGAGTAGCGGTGAGAAAGATGGATCCAGGGCACTTGCTATTGCAGATCTTGCAGATTTAAAGATAGATTTTACAACACTTGACAGTTCATCAATATCTGGCTTGACTAGAGCAGCTTTTTTTAGCAAAACTGGTCTCACATTTAAAGATAGTACGGATACAGACTTAAATAGTACCGCGGCTGGAGGTACAACTTTGGATGATAATTTTACAAGTGTAACAAGTACTTTAGGTACAGCTGCTAATACAGTAAGTAATAAGCTTACAACTTCTGAAAACTTGTTAACTTCTCTTAAAGATCAAAGAACATCCGTATCGGGAGTCTCATTAGATGAAGAAATGACGAATTTAATTGAATATCAACATGCTTATCAAGCAAATGCAAAAGTAATATCAACAGTAGATCAATTACTGGATGTAGTAATTAACGGTTTGAAGTCATCATAGGTAAAAATATTATTATGAGGTGAGATTAAGAATGTCAAGAATAACCAATGCAATGTTAACTAATAATTACTTGAGAGATATGCAAATAAACTTAAGTAATATGAGTACATTACAACAGCAGTTATCTTCAGGAAAAAAAGTGCAAAATGTTGCAGATGATCCAGTAGGCGCAACTAAAATTATGATGTTAAATGGGGAGCTTACTGCAAATGAACAATATAGTACCAATATAAGTGATGCGAGTAATTGGCTTGATACTACGGATACGGCTTTGGGAGAAGCTGGAAATGTTTTGTCAAGAATAAGAACACTTATGGTAAAGGCAGGAAATGGATCTTATGGTACTGATGAAATATCAGCAATTAAAGATGAAGTTGTATCAGATGTTCAGCAGCTTGGACAGGTGCTGAATACCTCGTTTAATGGCAATTACATATTTGGTGGTACTAAAAGTACATCGAAGCCAGTGGTAGTTGATACAGATGGAAATATGAATTATGCTGATGTAGATGGTAATGCAATAAGTCAAAACACTAGTGGAAGTACAACAGTGACAACCGTAACACTAGCAAATAGTAATAAAATGGTTGATTCAAGTGGAAATACTATTGGAAGTTTTTCAGAGGATTCTGCAACTGGAACAATTACTATTAATTATAGTAATGGCAGTACTTCAGGCACTATTACTACTACAGCAGGAAATTTACAAACTGATTTGACAAGTTATGGTTTTACAGCTGCTGTTAATGAATCTAATAAAATAACTTCATTATTATCAAATGTAAGCACATCAATAAATCAAATAGGAGATAATTTAACAACTGAAATTTCAGAGGGAATTAAAGTTAATTATAATCAAAATGCAGTAAGTTTATTACAATTTAATGATAATAATCTTACTCCATCAAGTATAAATACTATGAATGTACTAAAAAATATTTTAAGCGATTTAGGAACATTATCAGATACTTCATCATCAACTACTGTTAAAAATACTGCAACAACGGATTTAAATGAAGCTGCATTAGACCAAATAGATTCTGTGATAAGCAATTTTCTTTCAGCAAGGTCTAAAATTGGAGCTATGCAAAACAGAATGGAATCAGTAGCTACAACCAATTCGGATCAAAATTATAATATGACAAGCATTTTATCTAATACACAGGACGTAGATATTACAGAAAAGACAGTAGAATATTCTTCAGCACAAACTGTTTATACAGCAGCTCTTCAAGTAAGTTCTACAGTGTTAACAAAAACAATAATGGATTATATTTAATGTCATATAAGAAAAGAGGTTAGTATAAATGCTATATAATTCTAAAATTCATGGTGAAATAAACTATGAAGAAAAAGATATTATAACTTTTAATAAAGGGCTTTTTGGTTTTGAAGATTTAAGTAAATTTTTTCTTGTGAATTTAGAAGAAATTAAGCCATTTAAATTGCTTCATTCATTGGAAAATGAGGATATAGGAATGATAGTTATACATCCTTTTGACTTTTTTAAAGATTATGAGATATGCCTAAGTGAAGAAACAATTAGAAATTTAAAGATAAAATCAGAAAATGAGGTGCTTATAATAAACACAGTAACTCTCAATTCTAATCCTAATAAGATTACTACTAATTTACAGGGCCCAATTATTATAAATATTTCTAATAATTTAGGGGAACAAATAATAGTAGATAATTCTAAATATAAAGTTAAAGAACCTTTAATAAAGGAGTGATGATATGTTAATTATCACAAGGAAAAAAGGAGAATCACTTATAATTGGTGAAGATATAGAGATTACTGTAAATAAAATAGAAGATGGTTCTGTGAAAATAGGAATAAAAGCACCTAAAGAGATAACTATATTAAGAAAAGAACTTTATGAACAAATAAAGGAAGAAAATATGGAAGCCATTAATGTAGATATAAATATTTTAAAAAATATTAAGAAAATATAAGAAAAATTGTTAATAATCAAGGAGGAAAAATAAACATGGATGTTAATATAATTATAAACAATTTGAATCAATATAATAATAATGTGTCCGAAACAAATGGCGAAACTAATAGTATAGAAATATCAGCAATTCCAAAGGGAAATGAAGAACAAGGAAAAACAAAAGATAATTCTGATAAATCAAATAGTAATAAAGATATGGATAAAGCTATAGATACATTAAATAAATTTTTAGAAAAGGATAAAACTCATGCTGAATATTCAGTTTATAAGAAATTAGGAAGAACCGTTATAAAAATAATTGATGATAAAACTAATGAAGTGATTATGGAATTTCCAAAAGAAAAGATTTTGGATATGGTAGCCAGTATGCTTGAAAATGCGGGACTTTTAGATAAAAAAGCATAAAGGTTTTATATATTATTTTATCTAATGGAGGTGGTAGATTTGGAATTTTTACTAAATAAAATAGATACGAACATTAGATTAAAATTACAGGAGAAAAGAAAGGAAGGTAAAGTTCACTCGGGAAAGGCAATCAATGTAAATAAGGACTTAAAAGATGAGGGAAATACTAACTACGAAATTTTTGAAAAAAGTAATTCTAAAAAAAAGAAATATATAACAATTACTGGAGAGAAAGATATTAATGAAAAATTATCTATTGAAGTAGAAAAAACAGAGAAACTTAATATAGAAAATTCTAAGGGGAAAATTTTGGACGCTAAAAAATAGGAGGACTAAAAATGTATTCAAATGGTTATAATGTTTATAAGAATAATAGCATTAATTATGCATCAAAAGAGCAGCTTTTACTTATGTTAGTTGATGGTGCGGTAAAGTTTACTAAAATAGCAAGACAAGCTATTTTAGATAAGGATGTTAAAAAAGCACATGAAAATTTAAAAAAGACTCAAGATATATTTGTAGAATTAATAGTTACCTTAGATGTTTCTAAAGCAGAATGGATGACTTCTTTACTTGAAGTATATAAATATATTAAAGACAAGCTGTTTGAGGCTAATATAAAAAAAGATATTAATATGGTCGATGAAATTCTTCCTTTAATAGAGTCGGTAAATAATCTATGGCATGATGCCTATAAAGTATCTAAAGGTAGTAAGTAAATAAGATTAAAATAAAGGAGTGTTATAAAATGACAACAAGAATAACTGGGTTAATTTCAGGATTAGATGTAGATTCTTTAGTTAAAGCTGGGGTATCATCCTATCAAACAAAATTAGACAAAGCTAAGCAGCAAGAGCAGATTCTAGAATGGAAGCAGGAACAATATAGAGCAATATCAACAAGTGTTTCGGATTTTTATAACAAGTATTTAGACTCAACTAGTAGTGATAGTCTATTGATGTCTAGTAATTGGGCTACGACTACATTTACATCAAGTAATTCCGCAGCTGTATCAGCTACAGCAGTTAATGGAAGTGCAAGTGCAGCTAATTATAAAGTAGATGTTACTACTTTAGCATCAGCTGCCACAGCAACATTAACATCATCAAGTAGTTATTCAGGGGGCATCACAATAACAACAAGTAATAATACGTATTCCTTAAGTGGAACTGATATAACTGGCATTTCAGGTTGGTCATCGATGACAGAAGATCAGAAAGGAGCAGCAGTTACTAATTTGATAACATCAAAGCTAGGTAGTAGTTCTGGTTTGACAGCTACATATAGTCAGCTATCAGGAGGTATAGTAATAAAAACAAATACATTAGGAGCAAATTCTCAATTTTCTATTAGTACAACAGATAGTAGTAATATAGTAACAACTAACTCTTATAAAGGAACAGATCTTTCAGGCTCAATAACTAACTCAAGTGGAACAGTAAATTATGCATTAAGTGGTAATAGTAATACAGTGACTCTTGATAATATACAATTTAATTTTAATGACACAACACAGGCAGGATCTCCAGTGACTCTTACAGGAAGTACTGATACCACAACTTTACAAAGTAAAATTGAATCTTTTATGAAAGACTACAACACTTTATTAACAACTATTAATGGAAAGATATATGAAAGTTATGATTCCAGTTATTTGCCATTAACGGATGATGAAAAGAGCTCGATGACTGATACTCAAATTACTCAATGGCAAAACAAAGCTCAAACAGGATTACTTCATAATGATGAATATTTAGAATCATTAGCTTCAGATATGAAATCAGCCATGTCAAGTTATATGAAAAGTATGGGATTAGATATAGAAGGGATTGGGATTAAACCAGTAGAGGATTACGGTAGTAAAAATGGAACATATAATGTTGATTCAACTGCTTTAAAATCAGCTCTTAATGGAGGTTTAACAAAGAATGGGCAAACTGTTACAATAGCTGATATTCAATCGTTGTTTACAAACGTCAGTAGCAGCAGTACAGCAACTCAATCATCTTCTAGTGATGGTGTATTATATCAACTTAAAGTAGCTTTAAACAATAATGTATTAAACTCAGGTTCTGAATTTCAAAAAGTTGCTGGAACTGTGGGAACTACAAGCGAATATACAAATGAAATAACTACAAAGCTAAAAGATGAAACTACTCTTATAAATACATTGACGGATCAATTAAACACTCAAGAGGACGCGTTATACTTAAAATATTCAAATTTAGAGACACAATTAAGTAAACTAAAATCTTCATCTGGTATATTCTCATCATCTAGTTCATCATAATGACAACTTTAAGAAATTTGTTAGAAGAATATAGAAACATAACTCTAAAATTGATAGAAAAAACTAAAAATGGTGAGGATTTAACTAATTTAATAAAACAAAGTAATAATATTTTAGATGAAGTAAGGAAAGTTGAGTATAACAAAAATGAACTTGAAGAAATTTTAATAGAACTTAACATAGAAAATTTAGAAAATGAATTAAGATTAACGATAAAACAGGAAATGGTAAAAATCAAAAAGAAAATAGAAAATATAAGAACTATAAAAATAGCTAGGCAAACTTACAGAAATTCTCATAGGGAGATTAAACTTTTTATAGGGAGAGCATAAAAGAAAAATTCAAATAAAAAATAAAAATTTATAAAAAAACTATAAAGTATTAGAAAATATAGGCGAATATATTAATATAAAGCTTATAAGCTATTAACTCTTAAGAGTTGATATAAAAGAACATGGATGTTCAATTTTTAAAATCAAGGAGGAATTTATTATGGTAATTAGACACAACATGAGTGCAGCAAATGCAAACAGAAATTTAAACATTAACAATGAGTCTTTATCAAAATCGAGTGAAAAATTAAGTTCTGGGTACAGAATAAACAGAGCTGGAGATGATGCAGCAGGTCTTGCTATTTCAGAAAAAATGAGAGCTCAAATCAGAAGCTTGGATCAAGGTTCGTCTAATGCAGAAGATGGTATTTCACTAGTTCAAACAACTGAAGGTACATTAACTGAAACTCAAGCAATGTGCCAAAGACTTAAGACATTAGCAACTCAAGCAGCTAATGGAACATTAACAACAACTGATAGACTTAATGTTAATAAAGAAGTTACTCAATTAAAGTCAGAAATTACTAGACTTGCAACTCAAACAACATTTAATGGTATTAAAGTTTTAGATGGTTCAGTTGGTTCTGTAGCATTCCAAGTTGGAGCAAAAGGAGGACAAAAGATTTCTCTTGCTTTAAGTTGTGCTAGTACTGGTGCTTTAGGTTTAGGTAGTTTATGTATGTCAACTTCAAACCTTGCATCTACAGCAATGGGGTTAATAGATTCTGCTATTAACAAAATTTCAACTATGAGAGCTAACCTTGGAGCTGTTCAAAACAGATTAGAACATACTATTACAGCAACAGATAATACTTCAGAAAACTTATCATCAGCTGAATCAAGAATTAGGGATACTGATATGGCTAAAGAATATATGAACTACTCTTCAAACAATGTGTTAGTTCAAGCTGCACAATCAATGCTTTCACAAGCTAATTCAAGTTCACAAAACGTTCTTTCATTATTAAGAGGATAATTAATTAAGAACTAAAAGTCTTATATTAATATAAGTGAAACTGTAAAAATGAGTACTATTTATAGTACTCATTTTTTTTGCATTTTCAATAATTAACTTATAACATTAATAATTTGTTTACTTAAATGATTAATTAACTAAAGAGTTATATAGATATAACGATAAATAAATTAGGAGTGATTAGAATGAGCTTAAATATAGAACTATCTAAAGATGGTTATAAAATTTTGAAAATAAATAAAAATGGTAAGAAAGTATACTTAGGAAGTAAATATAATCAACAAAGAGAAGTTGAAAAGTTTATCAATTCTATTGATGAAATTACTAATAAAGATAATTTTATAATATTAGGATTGGCCTTTGGAGAGCATGTAAAAGAATTGTTAAAGAGTATTGATAAAAATAGTAAAATATTGATTATAGAATTTGATAATGAACTCATAGAGTATTGTAAAAAAGATGAAGAGATTGGTAAGATATTCAAAAATAAAAACATTAATATCGTAGAAAATGAGAATGATATTGAAAATTTTATTATAGAAAATATAACGGAAGTCAATGTGGATAGATTACAAATTCTATATTATTGTAACTACATAAAAATATATACGGAAAAATATGATGAAACTTTTACTTTTATAAGAGATTTAGTTGCGAGAATAAAAATAAATAGGAATACATTTAGAGTACATGGAGAATTATTTTTAGAAAACACTATTTTTAATTTGCCATATATAGCAAAATCTACGCCTGCAAATAAAATGCAAAATGTTTATAAAAACAAACCAGCTATAATAGTATCAGCGGGACCTTCATTAATTAAAAATATAGATGAACTAAAGGGAGTAGAAAATGCTTTGATATTAAGTGGAGGTAGGACACTGGGGGCACTTTTGGAAAGGCATATAGAACCAAGTTGCATAGGAATTGTTGACCCTGGAATAGACTCCTATAAATTAGTAGAACCATTTATAAACAAGGTTAAATCTCCTTTATTCTTTTGCGATTTAGCTAATGAAAGAGTTATTAAGGAACATAAAGCAGATAAAATTTTTTATTCTAATTGTAAGATGATTTTTGATGTGTTTCAGCAAGAAATAGTTAATTTATATGGAGGAGGATCAATAGCTCATTCTTTAACTACTTTTGCAATATATATGGGATGTAGTCCTATTATTCTTATTGGTCAGGATTTGGCTTATACTGGAGATAGAGGCCATTCTATTGATTGTGGAGATAGATGGGATGAAAAAAACTTTGATAGATACAAAGAGGAAACAGATATATTTGTAAAAGATATAAATGGAAACTTTGTTAGGACAAGTCTGGTTTTAAATGATTTTAGAGTGGCTTTTGAAAATATTATAAAGGAATATCCTAATGTTAAATTCATAAATGCTACAGAGGGTGGGGCTAATATTGAAGGTGCAGAAAATAGAAAATTAAAGGATGTTTTAGTATCTCTAAAAAAAGATAAAATAAAACCTATGTCTAATTTCATACAACATGTAGATAGAACTAAAAATGTTATTAATGAATTAGAGAATAATCTATATTCAATTAAAGAGTATATGAGGTTATGTGAAAGTGCGAAAAAACTTCTAAGTGAATATAAAATCAATTACTATTTAAAGAAACAAACAGGAGTTGATAAATGTATTCAAAAGCTAAATGAAATAGATAAAAAAATTATAGAAAAGAACTATGAGATTACTTTAATAACTACAGTAATATTGAAGATAATCTTTGAAATTGAAAATGATGAAAAATTTATGGTGAAAGCTTCAGATAGTAAAGAAGTAGCTTTCAATAAGGAATTTAGTAGAAGCAATTGTTTATATTCTGAAATTGAGAAAGTTTTAAAATCTAGTTTTGAAAGAATTGAAAAAAGTATTAACGATATGAAAGAGGAGTGTTAGATAATGGAAAAAAAATTTGATGCGTTAAAAACTGCAAATGAGTATATAGATAATCTTAAACTGGGAATTGAAGATCTAGTTGGTAAAATTAATTCTGGACAAGAGAATAATGCTATGTTATTAATTGCAGAAATAGCCGATGGATTAGAATGGTTAATAAATGTAGTAACATTAACAGTAGAATTGCATAAAGGAGATATTTCAATTGAGAGTTTGAAAGAAAAATTAGAGGAGGTTATTGAAGCTTTGGAAAATGAAGATTATGTTTTAACTGGAGATTTATTTAATTATGAGATTTTACCAATACTTGAAGAGATTCAAAACAATATAAGAAGTATATTTGTAATTAATAAATTGAAATGATAAAATTACATAATTGTTTTCGAGCCATGTGAGATATACATGCAAAATTGAAATATTGAAAGGTATGAGGAATTATTTATGAAAGGAAAAGTATTAATAACAGGAGCAGATGGGTTTATTGGAAGCCATTTAACAGAAATTCTGTTGGAACAAGGTTATGACGTACGGGCATTTACTTACTATAATTCATTTAGTTCTTGGGGATGGTTAGATACATTACCCAAAGACAAATTAAAAGAAATAGAGATTTTCACTGGTGATATACGAGATTCAAATGGGGTAAGAGAAGCAATGAAAGGTATAGATGAAGTTTTTCACTTAGCAGCATTAATTGCTATTCCATTTAGTTATCATTCACCAGATTCTTATGTAGATACTAATATAAAAGGAACTTTAAATGTACTCCAAGCAGCAAAAGATTTCAATACATCACGTATACTTATTACGTCAACTTCAGAGGTATATGGAACAGCTCAATATGTGCCTATTGATGAAAAACATCCATATCAGGGACAATCTCCATATTCAGCAACTAAAATCGGTGCAGATAGATTAGCTGAATCTTTTTATAGAAGTTTCAATATGCCAATTAGTATTGTAAGGCCATTTAATACATATGGTCCAAGACAATCAGCAAGAGCAGTTATACCAACTATAATAACTCAATTATTGTCGGGGCAAACTGAAATAAAGCTTGGAGCATTGTCACCAACTAGAGATTTTAATTATGTAAAAGATACTGCAAATGGATTTGTTGAGATAGCTAAAAGTAACAAAACTATAGGAGAAGAAATAAATATTGCAACAGAGAAAGAAATATCAATAGAAGACTTAGCAAAAGAATTAATAAAACAAATAAATCCAAGTGCTAAAATAATTTGTGATGAGGAAAGAATAAGGCCTGATAAAAGTGAAGTAAACAGATTACTTGGTTCAAATAAAAAAATAAAAGAATTAACTAACTGGGCGTCTAAATATACTTTTGAACAAGGTATAAAAGAAACCATAGAATGGTTTAAAGTTAAGGAAAATATAGCCGGCTACAAGACTAATATTTATAATATATAGAAAAATAAAATTTAGTAATATTACCAAGAAAATAAAAAGATGAGCAGGTGATTAGATGCGTGAATTTATCCCATTATCAGTTCCAAATTTAAAAGGAAATGAATTAAAGTATGTTATAAATGCATTGGAAGAAGAATGGGTATCTACTGGAGGAGCATATATTGATACATTTGAAAAGAATATCGCAAATTATTTAAAGTTGGAATCAGCAATAGCTTGCCAAAGTGGAACAGCAGCTATTCATCTTTCTTTGATACAAAGTGGTGTAGAGCTTGGAGATGAGGTTATAGTTCCTACTTTAACATTTATTGCAGCAGTTAATCCAGTAAAATACTGTGAGGCATTTCCAGTATTTATAGATTGTGATGATTCTTTATGCTTAGATGCTACTAAGTTAAAAGAATTTTGTGAGCATGAATGCAATTTTGTAGAAGGAGTCTTGATTAATAGAAAAAGTAATAGAAAAATAAAGGCAATTATTGTTGTGCATGTTTTTGGAAATTTGGCGAATATGGATGAAATTATGAAAGTAGCTGGGAAATATAATTTGAAAGTTATTGAAGACTCTACAGAAGCTTTAGGTTCGTATTATACTGATGGAGAGTACAAAGGGAAGTTTGCAGGAACTATTGGAGATTTTGGTTGCTATTCTTTTAATGGAAATAAGATAATTACTACTGGCGGAGGCGGCATGGTAGTCTCTAAAAATCCAGAGGATTTAAAGAAAATAAAATATCTTTCCACACAAGCTAAAGATGATACCTTATATTATATACATGATGCTATTGGTTACAACTATCGAATGACCAATCTTCAAGGAGCCATTGGTGTTGCACAATTAGAAAAACTTGAGGAGTTTATAGAAATAAAAAAAGAGAATTATTACCTATATAAAGAATTATTTGAAGAAATTACTGGAATGAAATTATTAGATTTTAATGAAAATACTAGACCTAATTTTTGGTTTTATTCATTACTAATAAAAGATGATAAAATAAATAGAGATATGATGATTAAAAAGTTAGAGGAAAATAAAATTCAAACACGGCCTATATGGGGACTTATTCATGAGCAAAAACCTTATTTACAGACTCAAAATTATAAAATTGAAAAAGCTTATTATTATCATGACAGAGTTATTAATATACCTTGTAGTTCAAACCTGAAGCAAGAAGAGGTAAATGATATAGTGAAAATTATAAGAAATATCATATTATGATAAAGGGGTGATGAACTTGAAAGATTTATTTGTTGATAAAGATATATCAATTAGAGAAGCAATAAAGAAATTAGATGCTACAGCTAAAAAAATATTATTAGTGGTTGAAAATGAGAAATTAATTGGAACTGTTACTGATGGTGATATAAGAAGATGGATTTTAAAAAATGGTGATTTTAATTTTGAAGTCTATAATATAATGAACCAAAATCCAATATTCTTATACTTAACAGAAAAACATTTAGCAAAAGGTTTGATGAAGGAAAAATCAATTGAGTCCATACCAATAGTTGATGATAATAATAAAGTTATCGATATTATATTTTGGAATGATGATATGGAATCTGGATTTAATAACTATGAAAATATATCATCTCCAGTTGTTATAATGGCAGGTGGTAAGGGGACAAGATTATATCCATATACCAAAATTTTACCAAAGCCATTAATTCCAATTGGAGATTTTTCTATTACAGAGAGAATAATTAATAGGTTTACTAGATTTGGGTGTATTAATTTTTATTTAACTGTAAATTATAAAAAAAATATGATAAAAGCATATTTTGATGATATGGAGAAGAATTATGAAATCTCATATATAGAAGAAGAAAAATTTCTAGGAACAGGCGGCAGTTTATATTTATTAAATGATAAAATAAATGAAACTTTTTTTGTAAGCAATTGTGATATTTTAGTAGATGCTAATTATTCAGATATACTTAAGTACCATAAAGACAATAATAACTTAATTACAATTGTTACATCATTAAAAAATTACCAAATACCATATGGTATTATTAGATTAGGAAATGATGGACAAGTTATTGGAACAACTGAAAAACCTCAGTATGATTATCTTGTTAATACAGGTTTTTATGTTTTAGAACCAGAAACCTTAAAGGATGTTCCGGAAAATACTTTTTTTCATATAACGGATTTAATTAATAAGTATATAGAGGAAGGAAAAAAGGTGGGAACATATCCAATAACAGAAAATTCATGGCTTGATATGGGGGAACTTAAAGAAATGGATAGAATGATTAATAAATTAAAATTATAAAAATAAAGGTACATATTAGCATATTATTAAGATGGGGGTTTAGTAGTGAGAAAAAAAAGAATATTAGTATATCCTTGTGGAACTGAAATAGGTCTTGAAGTATATCGCTCACTTAATAATTCAACATATTTTGAAATTATAGGCGGTTCAAGTACATATGATCATGGAAGATTTGTATATAAAAAGCATATTGATAAATTACCCTTCATAACTGACAATAGCAGTGAAAAAGAGATAGAAAAATTAAATGAATTTATTGAAAAATATCATATAGATTATGTATATCCGGCAATGGACGGAGTTATTTACAATTTATCAAAATATAGAAGTATTTTAAAATGTAAATTGGTTGCGCCGAATTTTGAAACTGTGAAGATTACGCGATCAAAGCTTTTAACATATGAATTATTAAAAGATATAATTAAGGTTCCTGTAATCTATAATTTAGATGAATGCAAGAAGAGATTACCAATATTTATAAAGCCAGATATTGGACAAGGCTCAGTAGGAGCATATAAAATTCAAACAGAAGAAGAATTGGATTATTATGCACGAAAAGCAGATAAAAAGATTATTTTTATGGAATATCTTCCAGGAGAAGAATATACAATAGACTGTTTTACCAACAAAAATGGAGAATTAATATATGCATCAGGAAGAGGACGTAAGAGAATAAAAGGCGGAATAAGTGTTAATGCTATTAAAATAGAAAATACATTGTTTATGAAAATTGCAAAGAAAATAAATGAGAAATTGAATCAATATGGCGGTTGGTTTTTCCAACTTAAGCAAAATGAAAGTGGAGAATTAGTCCTCTTAGAAGTGGCATCAAGAATAGCAGGAGGATCATCGTATTCACGTTGTTTAGGCGTAAACTTACCTATGCTTACTATGTTCGAATATGAAGGAAATCTTATTGATTCTGTAATGATAAATAAATGTGATTTAGAAATGGATAGAGCTTTGTATAACTCTTATAAGATAGATATTTCCTATGAAAATGTTTATATTGATTATGATGATACTTTGATTATAAATGGAAAAATTAATACACAATTAATATCTTTTTTATATGACTGCATAAATAAGAAGGTTAAAATATTCTTAATAACAAAGC
The DNA here is from genome assembly GCA_021781745.1 of Bacillota bacterium. Classification (GTDB taxonomy): domain Bacteria; phylum Bacillota; class Clostridia; order Clostridiales; family Clostridiaceae; genus Clostridium. Next base: position 113,075 of record JAJXWH010000001.1, read on the forward strand.
ATAAGGGAGATATAACTAATGATTTATGTGAAAAAAAACTTAATGGTATATTTGATAAAGTAATTCTTTTAAAAGATACTGATAAAAAACATGATTATATAACAAGTAAAAATTCTATATTTATAGATGACTCCTATGGTGAAAGATATGATGTATTTAAAGAAAAAGGAATTCCAACTTTTGATACTCATATGATAGAATGTCTTATTAATAATTAAGAATTTTTTATTGTGAACCAATACAGAGGAGATGTTAAATTGAAAACTCAAATTATTGCAGAAATAGGTGTAAATCATAATGGTAATTATGAAATTGCAGAAAAAATGGTTTATGAAGCAAAAAAATGTGGAGCTGATATTGTAAAGTTTCAGACAGCAAAGCCAGAATTAGTAATGTCAAAGTTTGCTGAAAAAGCAGAATATCAAATAAATAATACAAATAATAATGAAAGCCAGTTGGAAATGTGTAAAAAAATACATTTGCCATTTGAAGATTATATAAAATTAAAAGATATTTGTGATAAAATTGATATACAATTTTTATCTACACCTTTTGATTTAGAAAGTGTAGATTTTCTTAAAAATATGGACATTCCTTTATGGAAAATTCCGTCTGGGGAGATAACTAACTTGCCGTACTTAATAAAGATTGCAAATACTCATAAGCCTATAATAATGTCAACTGGTATGTGTGAGATAAGAGAAATTGAAGAGGCAATGAAAATATTAAAAGAAAACGGCTCTGGAGAGATAACTTTATTACATTGTACAACAGAATATCCGGCCCCAATTGAAGATGTGAATTTGAAGGCAATGCTAACTCTTAAGGAAAAATTTAATGTTAATGTAGGGTATTCAGATCATACTAAAGGAATAGAAGTTCCTATAGCAGCAGTAGCTATGGGGGCAATGGTAATAGAAAAACATTTTACACTTGATAAAAGTATGGAGGGGCCTGACCATAAAGCAAGTTTAGAGCCAAGTGAATTAAAAGAAATGATTAATAGCATTAGAAATGTGGAATTAGCCATGGGAAATGGAGAAAAGAAGCCTGCGGCTTCTGAGGTGAAAAATATAGAAATAGCTAGAAAAAGCATTGTTGCAAAAGTTGGTATAAAAAAAGATGATATTCTTACTGAAGAGAATATTACTGTTAAGCGTCCAGGTAATGGTATTTCTCCTATGAAGTGGTTTGAGGTTTTAGGGAAGAAAGCTATAAGAGATTTTGAGGAAGATGAGTTGATAGAAATATGAAAAAAAATATATGTGTAGTGACAGGTACAAGAGCAGAGTATGGATTGCTTAAAAGATTGATATTTAAATTAAGTGATAATATAAACTTTCATACTAAAATAGTTGCTACAGGTATGCATCTTTCTCCTGAATTTGGACTTACATACAAAGAAATTGAAAAAGATGGATTAAAAATAGATGAAAAAATAGAAATTTTGTTAAGCTCAGATACGCCTGAGTCTATTTCTAAAAGTATGGGGCTGACAATAATAAGTTTTTCAGAATATTTTAAAAGAACACAGCCAGATTTGATTATTATTTTAGGAGATAGATATGAAATATTATCAGTATGTTGTGCAGCTATGAATGCAAGAATTCCAATTGCACATTTATATGGGGGAGAAACAACTGAAGGGGCCATTGATGAATGTATTAGACATGCAATTACCAAGATGAGTTATTTACATTTTACTAGCACAGAAAAATATAGAAATAGGGTAATACAGTTGGGAGAAAATCCTGATAGAGTATTTAACGTAGGAGCTCTAGGAGTTGAAAACATATTAAAAACTCAATTGTTATTAAAATCAGAGTTAGAAGAACAAATTAGTTTCAAATTGGATAAACCATATGCTGTAGTTACATTTCATCCAGTTACTTTAGAAGAAAATAATGTTGAATATCAATTTCAACAATTATTAAATGCTTGCAGTAAATATAAGGATATGAAATTTATATTTACTAAAGCTAATTCTGATGCTAATGGAAGAATAATAAATTATATGATTGATAAATATGTATTAGAAAATTCGAACTCAGTAGGTTTTGAATCTTTAGGGATGCTTAGATATTTAAGTGCAGTTAAGTACTGCAGCATGGTTATTGGGAATTCGTCCAGCGGAATAGTTGAAGCACCGACTTTTAATATACCTACAATCAATATAGGTAATCGTCAAAAAGGTAGATTAAAAGTAGAAACAATAATTGATTGTGAGGCCGAAACCAATGAAATTATTTTATCAATAGATAAAGCTAAAAGTAATGAATTTCAAGAAATAACTAAAAATTATATTAATATATTTGGAGATGGAAATACATCTGAAAGAATTTCTAAAATAATACAAGAATTTTTACTGGAAGAAAAAATAAATTTAAATAAGGAGTTTTACGACTTATAGTTAAATAGGTGATTGTATGAAGAATAAAATTTTGGCTATAATACCGGCAAGAAGTGGTTCAAAAGGACTTAAGGATAAAAATATAAAGCTTTTAAATGGTAAGCCGTTAATAGCTTATACAATAGAAGCAGCAGTTAAAAGTGAAGTTTTTGAAGATGTAATTGTATCTACAGATTCAGAGAAGTACAAAGAAATTTCTGAAGAATATGGCGCATGGGTTCCGTTTTTGAGGTCAGAACACTTAGCTCAGGACACATCATCAACAAATGATGTAATAGAAGATGTATTATTAAAATTAAGAGAGATTAATAAAGAATATGATGCTTTTATGATATTGCAGCCTACATCACCACTTAGAGACGGGAAGCATATTATAAATTCTGTTAACTTATCTTACGAAAAAAAAGCTAATGCCATAATTGGAATGTGTGAATGTGATCATTCACCATTGTTAACAACTAAATTAAGCGAAGATATGAAATTAGATGGGTTTTTATCTGATTTTTCAAAAACTAGAAGGCAGGATTTAAAGAAATTTTATAGAGTAAATGGAGCAATATATTTAATTAAAGTGGATTACTTTTTAAAATATAAAAATTTTTATAAAGAAAAAAGTTATGCGTATATTATGGATAAAAGAGTATCTGTTGATATTGATGATATTTATGATTTTGAATACGCAGAATATTTAATTAAACATACATAACAGAATATATAGTTATTAAAACCTTACCTGCTATTCAAATTATTTTATGAAAAATTAATAATTTGCTTAGCAGGTATTATTGGTGGCATAATTTAGATGTTTAAATAAATATTGATTATTTATTTCTAAATTCTTGGTTTGTTTGCTTTATGTAATCAATTATTAGTATACGTATTTCTTCGTTAATAGATATGTTTAGTTTATCTATTCCTTTTACACAACAATCATGTATTTCATCATATATTTTATTCCAATCGTAGCCTGCCTTTATATATTTATCTTTAACTAAGGTTACTAAAAAATTTGTTTTCCAGCATAAATTCATATAGGCTGTCAGTGTTAAATTAATGCTATTAAGAGGTAATTTATTTATTAAATCAATCCAACCTATATGTTGTTCAATACGATTTTGATATGAATAGAAAGTAGGAAGATCTAGTTTTTGGATAAATGAAATGGAATTAACAACATTATCGCAAGAAATATCTAATTCAGAAGAAATAGTATCTTGGAGATCAATTTGCGTTTGTAATTCACTTTCACCCTCTATGCAAAGAATTTTATTATCTTTGTAACAACTACCATAAAAACTAAGTAAAGCATCTAACCACATGTGAGGGTAACCAAAGCACGAAATATTATTCTTATTGTCAATAACAAATTGTGTAAGATTATTCTTACGAATTATATTGGTATTATATATGATTCCGGGCATATAGTTTGTGGATAGAAAAATTGTTAAAAATGCATCGTCACCGGCAAGTGTATATGTATCAGTTAAATTAGCATAGGTTTTAGAAGTGCCAGATCTTACTAAACCTAATTGGGGATTATTTTTTAGAAGGTTCATATAATAAGGAAGTGTTTCAAGGTTAACTTTATCTTCATCACTAAGAATTAAAGAAAATTTACCTTTAGATAATTCCAATACCTTACAAAAGTTGCCTAAAAAACCGGTATTAAATTCTGATTTAAAATATTTAATTCTAGAATCAGGAAAATCTTTTATTTGATTATACTCATCTAAGTATTTATCAGAATTATTATCTGAAACTATAATTTCAATTTCTGAATCATAATCAGATTCTAACAAAGACATAACACTATCTAATGCCCTATGTCCTCTATTCCAAGATGGGAAACATATGCTAAGTAAAATATTATTGTCATTTCTACCTTTAGGAGAAAGTCTAAATTTATGCTCTTCATCAATAATGGCCTGAATTGTGTTTCTAAAAGCAATTTCAGAGTCGTTATTTCCAGTAAATATTAAACGAGGTAGATATAATGAAGTGTTATTTCTAAAATATTTTAACATAATATCTAATGATTCAAATATAGTTACATTACTTAAACATGCATCGACCACTTTTGGAAGTTTAAAAAAAGATAAAATTCTAAATGGATGTTCAGAAATGTAGTATATAATTTTATCAGTATTAGGATTTTGAAATGGTATAACATTATTTAAATTTCCATTGTCGATTAATAGAATATCTGAGAATTCATTTTGAAATTCAAATTTAAGAGCATTTCTGATTTTCTTATCACTTAAATCTATAATTCCGTTAAAACTGTCAGTTTCTTTATCGAAAATGTAATACTTATCTTCAGTAATTGGAATAAATTCTAAGGGCAAATTGTTATATTCTATTTTTTTTACATTAGGATGTTTAGGGATAGAATTATACACATCAATATTATTATCATAAGCACTTTTAAACTCATCTAGATTAGGATCTATGAAACAATTAAAGATAAACTCTTTAATCGTATTTTTCATATAGTTATTTTTATATGCATTGTGTAACATAATTAAGCAATCCTCATATAAATGATTATCAAATAATATCAATGCATACTCATAATATAGCCAAGGTAAGTTCTTATCATCATTTTGTTCTAAAGATTTTATGAGTTTTGAAAATTCAATACAGGCTTCTTGAGATTGGTTATTTCTAATAAGAGATTTTATAAATTCTAAATGTTTATCTAAAATGGTCATAAATAATCCTCCTAAAATGTTAAGTCTTATACATTTTAATATATCGGAAGAAACAAAAAAAGCTGAATATATTTGATGTTATTATATAAATATAAAGTTTCATAGTTTATTGTATAAAGGATTAGTAATTATTATCGATATATAAATAAAAGATAAAAATTAAAGTAATTATATTTTTTGAAGAGGCTAGTAGGGAGGATGTTTAATGAAAGTAGTAATACTTGCGGGTGGATATGGAACTAGGATATCGGAAGAATCCCATTTAAGACCAAAGCCTATGATAGAAATTGGAGGTAATCCGATATTATGGCATATAATGAAAGGTTATTCATATTATGGATTTAATGAATTCATAATATGCTGCGGATATAAAGGATATATGATAAAAGAATATTTTGCAGATTATTATTTACATAGATCAGATATTACTTTTGACTTCAAAGAGAATAATAAAATGACAATTCATTCAAATGTAGCAGAACCATGGAAGGTAACTCTTGTTGATACGGGGGTTGATACCATGACAGGAGGCAGACTTAAGAGAGTTCAAAAGTATATTGGAGATGAGACTTTTATGCTTACATATGGCGATGGAGTTAGTGATATTAACATTGCGAAGTTATTGGAATTTCATAAAAAAAATAATAAAATAGCAACAATTACAGCAATTCAACCAGGTGGAAGGTTTGGAGTTCTTGATATAGATTATGATAATACAACAATTAAATCATTTGTTGAAAAATCAAAAGAAGATGGTGGATGGATTAATGGAGGATTTATGGTTTTAGAACCAAGAATTTTTGATTATATTAAAGATGATGAAACCTTTTTAGAGAAAGAACCATTGGAAAATTTAGCAAGAGATAAAATGTTAAATGCATATAAGCATAATGGATTTTGGCAATGTATGGATACTCAAAGGGATAAGGGTTTGCTCGAGCAGTTATGGAAAGAAAATAATTCTAAATGGAAGGTTTGGGATTAATGCTTGATTTTTATAAAAATAAAAAAGTTTTTATAACAGGACATACTGGTTTTAAAGGAAGTTGGCTAAGTAAAATACTATCAATGGCAGGAGCAGAAGTCACTGGATTTTCACAGTTACCTAATACGAAGCCTTCATTATTTGATATTATTAATGTTAAAGACAATATAAACTCAATAATTGGAGATATAAGGGATTTAGAGAGTTTAAAAGAAGCAGTATGTAAGTCTAAGCCAGATATTGTTTTTCATCTTGCAGCACAACCTTTAGTTAGAGAATCATATAAAAATCCAGTATATACATATGAAACAAATGTCATGGGAACTGTAAATTTACTTGAAGCTATAAGAAATTGCGATAGTATACGGTCAGTAGTTAATATTACAACAGATAAAGTTTATGAAAATAATGAATGGGATTGGGGCTATAGAGAAAATGATAATCTAAATGGTTTTGATCCGTATTCAAACTCTAAGTCTTGTTCAGAACTTGTCACGAGTTCATATAAAAATTCGTTCTTTAAGGATAATAACGATATAGCTATATCAACCGCAAGGGCAGGAAATGTTATAGGTGGGGGAGATTTTTCAGAGGATAGAATAATTCCAGATTGTATAAGAGCAGCTGTTAATGATAAAGATATTTATGTAAGGAATCCTAAATCAGTTAGGCCTTATCAACATGTATTTGAAGCACTTTTAGGGTATTTATTAATTGCAGAAAAGCAATATGGAGATAAATCTCTTGAAGGAAATTATAATATAGGACCTAGTGACAATGGATGTGTGACTACTGCTGAAGTTGTAGATATGTTTTGTGATGCGTGGAAAAATGTAATATGGGAAAGTAAAGCAGAAGCTAATTCTTCTCATGAAGCAAATTTTTTAAAGCTTGATTGCTCAAAAATAAGAAATAAAATTGGTTGGAAACCTAAGATTGGAATAGAAGATGCTATAGATTTAACAGTAGAATGGACAAAATGTTATTATGAAAATAAAAATATAAATTACTTGTCAGAAAAACAAATATATGATTATTTTGGTGATAAAATTTTATATCTAAAAATAAATAATATATAAATAATAAAATGATAATTATAAATTTTAATATATTAATTAATAAAATTGGAGGAATATTAAATGAAAACATACATAATAGCAGAAATAGGAATAAATCATAATGGAGATATGGAAATAGCTAAAAAACTTATTGATGCAGCTGTAATAGCAGGATGTAATGCAGTGAAGTTCCAAAAAAGAACAATTGATAAAGTTTATAGTAAAGAAATGTTAGATGGACCACGTGTAAGTCCATGGGGAACTACTCAAAGAGAACAAAAAGAAGGCCTTGAATTTAATGAAAAAGAATATGATGAGATTAATGAATATTGTAAAGGAAAAGGAATAGATTGGTTTGCATCAGCTTGGGATATAGACTCACAAAAATTTTTACAAAAATATGATTTGAAATATAATAAGGTAGCTTCTGCAATGCTTAATAATTATAAGATATTAGAAGAAATTGCAGCAGAAGGAAAGTATACTTTTATTTCAACTGGAATGAGTAATTATGAAGAAATAGATAAAGCTGTAGAAATATTTAAAAATAAAAATTGTCCATTTGAGTTAATGCATTGTAATAGTACATATCCTATGAAAAATGAAGATGCAAATCTAATGATGATTAAGAAATTAGAAGAAAAATATAATTGTAAAGTTGGATATAGTGGACATGAAGCAGGAATTTTAGTAAGCACTTGTGCAGTTGCTCTTGGAGCAAAATCTATTGAAAGACATATTACATTAGACAAAACAATGTATGGTTCAGATCAAGCTGCATCTGTGGAACCATATGAATTATGCAAATTGGTAAAAGATATCAGAGAAGTTGAAAAGATACTAGGTAACGGAGAAAAAGTATTAAGTAAAGCAGAAATGCAAGTGAGAAAAAAATTAAGAGGATAATGAATAAAAGTGTTAATTGGAATAATAAATTCACAGATGCTATAGAATTAAATAGTTGTTTTTCACTGTAAAAAGTTTAATAGTGTTTTTTAAGGAATTATTAATATGGTGCATGAAAAAATTAAGAAAAAAATTGTTGATACAGTAAAATTGAAAAAAAATGAAGAAGTAAATATCTATGTATTTGGACTTAGTTATTTAGGTAAACTCGCTATAAAGATACTAAAAGAAGTTAATCAAAAAGAAATAAAACTTATAGATAATAATGAGAAGCTATGGAATACTAGTTTTGATAATGTGGTAATACATAATCCGAGAATGTTATTAGAAAATAAAAATGATAAAATGCTAATTTTTATAGCAGTTAATGATGAATATAATTTTCAGGTGGTAAAACAGCTAATAGGTTATGGATTTAAAGAAAATGAGGATTTTTATATTCTATCATCTTATGTAGAACCTAAGACAATGATAGCTGAATTGTTTTCAGAAGAAAAAAAGGATATATTTATTTTGGGTGATTCGGTAATGAATATGGTATCTTATTCAGATAAAGATATGACTATACTTTATGATATGATAGAGAATGAATTAAATTCAAAATATAGCTTTGGTAAATTTCATTTTAGAGCATGCCACTTGGGGATTTTTTACATAGTAATACAATATTTGGTTGCCTTTGCGAAGATTCCTTCAATGATAGTGCTTGAAATAAATATGTCTAATTTTTCACCTTATTATTATAAATATCAAAATACTAAAGTTTTTAATGAAATATACTTAAATTTAGTGCAAAATAATAGTTTTAATAGACATACATATGGATTTGATAAAGAGATTTCAGAAGCTGAGTATATAAATAATGTGAATTTATATCGAGAAAAATTAAGTATAAAAAATAGTTATTTTGATTATTGGTTCAAATATAAGGCAAAAACAAGGAAAGATGTAAGTAAAAAGTACGGTTATCTAGGAACGTGGATATACAATTATAAATTAGAAAAATCTAATAGAAACCTATTGGCTTTAGAAGAAATAGTTAAAATATGTATAAAGAATAAAATTAAATTAGTATCATATATTACTCCAGTTAATTATAAGCAATATAAGAAATATGTAGGAAAAAACTTTCTGAAATATTATAAGATAAATACTGGGATAGTTGATGATATATTTATGAAATATTCAAATGAGAATATTTATTATGTGGATTATAGCTGTCTATTGGAGCCTAAAGAATTTATACATAAAAATGATACAGTACATTTAAATAAAAAAGGAAGACAAAAGTTTTCAATTGAAATTATAAGAATTATAAATGACCAAATGAAAAGCTATAAAACTATTAAATAACGTTAAAAGCAAAATAAGATTAAGAGGTTGTTGAAATAAAATGATAAAACTAATAATTTTTGATATAGACGGCGTGATAACAGATGGTTCAGTCATTATAAATGAAGATGGAAATGAACAAAAAAAGATAAATTTAAAAGATATAGATGCGATTTTTGAATTAAAGTCTAGAGAATTCATGATTGCAGCTATTACAGGAGAAAAATCACCAATAGTGAATTATTTTGAAAAAAGATTTCCGTGGGACTGCTTTTATAAAGGAAAGAAAAATAAAGTAGAGGTTATCAAGGAAATTAAAGAAAAGCTAGACATAAATTTTGAAGAAATATGTTATATAGGTGATGGTAAATATGACGTAGAACCTCTAAAATATGTTGGATTAGGAATTTGTCCAGCAGATGCAATTGATAGAGCAAAGAAAGAAGCAGATATCATTTTGCAAAACAGAGGTGGAGAAGGGTGCCTTTGGGAATTAATTTTTATTCTTGAAGATTATAATTTGGAAGAAAGCTCACATAATTACTTTTATAAAAGATTAGAAGAACATACAAATATATTTAAAGTTATGGCATCAGACAAAAAACTTATTGACGATGTGATGAATATTGGTGATGATATAATGACTTTATTGAAAAATAGAAATCAAGTATTTTTATGTGGTAATGGAGGAAGTGCAGCAGATGCTCAACATATAGCTACCGAATTTGTTAGCAGGTTTTATAAAGAAAGGCAAGCTCTCAATGCGGAAGCATTGACTGTAAATACTTCAACATTAACAGCAGTTGGAAATGATTATAGTTATGAAAGAATATTTGTTAGACAATTAGAGGCTAAAGCTAAAAAAGGAGATATTCTTATAGGAATATCTACAAGTGGAAAGTCTAAAAATGTCATAGAAGCGTTAAGATATGGGAAAAGAGAAGGTATAATTACAGTAATGCTTATGGGAGATTATGATAATAATGAACTTGAGGATATTGCAGACTATGTAATTAAAGTACCATCTAAAATTACACCAAGAATTCAAGAAGCACATATATTTATCGGACATTTAATAGCAGAATATGTTGAACATAAAATCTTTGATAAAAATGGAAAGATTGAAAAATAAACAACAACGATGAAATAACCACTAGAGTAAGGGGAAAATATAAATGATTAAATTATCAGACTATGTATTTAAATTTATAGAAGAAAAAGGAATCAAACATGCATTTATGTTACCAGGTGGAGGAGCAATGCATTTAGATGATTCTATAGGAAAATCTAAAATAGAATATATATGCTGTGGCCATGAACAAGCAGCATCAATTGCTGCTGAGAGTTATGGACAGTATACAAATAATATAGGAGTGGTATTAGTAACATCTGGACCGGGGGCTACAAATGCAATAACTGGAGTTACAGCAGGATGGATTGATTCTACTCCTATGTTTGTAATATCAGGACAGGCGAAGCGTTCGGATTTAATTGGCCAATCTGGTGTTAGGCAAATGGGTTCGCAAGAAGTTAAAATAGTTGAGATGGTAAAGCCAATTACAAAATATGCAGTTCAGATATTAGATCCAACAGATATTAAATATCATTTGGAAAGAGCGTATTATGAAGCAACTACAGGAAGAATGGGGCCGGTTTGGTTAGACATTCCATTGGATGTTCAAGCTGCGATGATTGATGAAGAAAAATTAATGGGTTATGAGGAAGAAAATATAGAAGAAAAGGATATTTCTAGTAAAATAGAAGACGCTATCAATTTATTAAAAAGTTCGAAACAGCCTTTAATATTGGCTGGAAATGGAATTAAACTTAGTAATGGTGAAGAAGAATTTTATGAACTTATAAATAGCTTGAAAATACCAGTGCTAACAACTTGGAAATCAATAGATTTGCTAGAAGAAAATCATCCTTTATATGCAGGTCATCCAGGTGGAATGGGAGATAGAGGTGCTAACTACATACTTCAAAGTAGTGATTTATTGATTGTTTTAGGAAGTAGACTAGACCCTAGTATAACAGCATTTAATCATAGGAATTTTGGCAAAAATGCAAAAAAAATCATAGTAGATATAGATGAACACGAAATAAATAAAATGCAAATGAATATAGAAGTTAAGGCAGTTTGTAATGTAAAAGATTTTATTGTTCAATTGAATAAGCATTGCAGTGAGGTGACTAATAGCGTTAGTGATGAAAGAGTAAACGAAAGAGCTGAATGGTTATCTTATTGTAAAAACATAAGAGTTAAATATCCTACTGTTACAAACGAACATAAGAATGTTAAGGATTATGTAAGTGCATATTATTTTATTGATGAGTTGTGTAAACAGCTAAATGGTGATGATATTATAGTACCAGAAAGTTCTGGGGGAGCAGGCGAAATAACATATCAAGCTTTTAATATAAAAAAAGGTCAAAAGATGAAAAATGCAGCTGGTCTTGGTTCAATGGGATTTGGATTACCTTATTCAATTGGAGCATGTCTTGCAAATGACAAAAAAAGAACAATACTAATAAATGGTGATGGAGCTTTTCAATTAAATATTCAAGAATTAGCGACTTTAGCTAGATTAAATTTGCCAATAAAAATATTTATCTGGAATAATAATGGTTATGCAAGTATAAGAGCTATGCAAAGAAATACATTTAATGGGCATTATGTAGCGAGCGAAGAAAATAGCGGATTAACAATGCCTAGCTTGAGTAAAATTGCTAATGCGTATGGAATTAAGACATTTATAGCAAAAGATAATAAAGAAATGATTGATATTTTACCAAAGGTCTTAGAAGCGGAAGGTACAGTGTTGTGTGAATTAATGGTATTACCTGAAGAAACAGTATCTCCAAGAACTAAATCTATCCAATTAGAAGATGGAAGTATGATTTCTAAACCTTTAGAGGATATGTGGCCATTTCTAGAACAAAGTGAAATTGAAAAGAATATGAAATTAAATAAGTAGCAGTTATTAGTGAAAGGTGGTATAAAATGGTTGATTATAAACAAGAGATAGCTAAATATTTAGATAGTAAAAGTAATGATAAATACTTAGAATTAATAAAAAATAAAATTTCAAAGTTTAAATATATATGTATTTTTCCAATGGGAATTGAAGGAATGTCAATGTTTGATAAATTAAAATGTCAGGGGATTAATGTAGACTTTTTTTGCGATAACAATCCTAAAAAAGTTGATACTTTATACAAGGGTATAAAGTGCATTCCTTTAGATGAATTGCATAAGAAGAAAGATGATACAGTAGTAATAATATCATCTTTATATTATAAAGAAATCTATAAGCAATTATCAGAAAAAGGGTTTAAACATTTAGATAGAATATTAGCTAATAAATTTGAAATAGATGAATATTTTTTGAAAAATAATATAGATGATATAAAAAAGAGTATTTTTAAGTTGATAGATATATTAGATGATGAAGAATCGAAAAGAATTGTATGCAAAATCATAGAGGGGTGGTTCTTAAAGGAGTACCAATATGGTTTTTTTGATGATATATATATTAAGAATCAATATTTTACAAATGAAGTAGTTAAATTATCAGATGAAGAAGTGTTCGTAGATGTAGGACCATTTACAGGAGATACAGTGGAAGAATTTTTGAAAAATGTTGATTATAAATTTAGTAGAATGTTTCTTTTTGAATTAAATAAGAGTATTTATGAAGAACTTAAGGAAAATATAAGTGAATATAGCAAAGAAATTATAGAAAAGATAATTACATACAATTATGGATTATCTAGTAAAGAGGAGAATATCACATATAGTGATGGAAATAGCGGTTCAAGTATAATGGAAAATGGTGAGCTTTGTGGAAAAGTTATCGATTTGGATACAATACTACAGGGAGAAAAGGTGACTTTTATAAAAATGGATATAGAGGGTGCTGAATTTGATGCGTTACATGGAGCGCAAAAAACTATAGAAAAGTTTAGGCCTAAGTTAGCTATTTGCATTTATCATAGCACAGAAGATCTATGGCGTATTCCATTATATATAAAAAAGCTTTTGCCTGAGTATAAGATATATATTAGACACCATACAGATTTGTTATACGAAACTGTTTGTTATGCTATACCTAACTAAAATGAAGTAAAGGGGTCGAAATGAAATGAAAATTAATGAGGAAACTAGAAAACCTATTGAAAATGCAAGAAGAGAAAAGCTTAGAAGAGAAAAGCCTTTAGTATATGAAAAGATAATGAAATATGACGAAAAAGATGCAAGGGGAGAATCTACAGCAATTATTGATTTTTGTTTTGATTATAAATGCAATATGCATTGCACTCATTGCTCAAATGCGATGTTTGAAAAGAAAGAAAGAGAAATGACAATTGAGGATTTAAAGGATTTTGCAAGGCAAGCAGATGAATTAGGTTTAGCTCAATTTAATATATCTGGTGGCGAGCCATTAACTTTTGATAATTTAGATGATATTATACTGGCTTTAAATCCGGAGAAATTCCATATTTCAATGAGTACGAATGCATTGTTACTTACCAAAGAAAAAGCAGAACATTTAAAAAATATTGGATTAGATAAAATGAAGATAAGCCTTGATAGTATTGATGAAGAAGAATATCTTAAAACAAGGCAGCAAAAGGGAACTTATAAGAAGGCTATTGAGTCATTATTTATTGCAAAAGAGGCGGGAATACAAACTGCAATACAAACAGTTATCAGTCACCAAAATTGTAAGACAAAAGCAACTGAAGATTTGGCTAAGTTTGCAAATGATAATGAATTTAATCTTGATATAATGGTAGCACGTGCTATTGGCAGATGGGAAGGAAAAGAAGAAGTTTTAATTGATCCAAAAGATAATGAATATCTAATGGAACTTAGAAATAAATATCCGGTTGTACATAGAGATACATTTCCAACTTACGGTCAAGATAGAGGATGTGGCGCAGTAAATCATGTTTTACATTTAACTAAATATGGTGATATTTTACCATGTGTATTTATTCATATTTCAATAGGCAATATTTTTGAAGAACCATTAAAAGATATAATTGAAAGAGGAATGAGTATAAAATGGTTTAAGAGACATAGTCCTTTATGCCTTTCAGGTGAACACAGAACATTTATCTCAAAATATATGTCAAAATTCTACGGGAAGCCATTACCTATAAGTTATAAAGAAGCTTTTACGGATGAAGATTATATTAAATAGTTTTACATAATATAGGAGATGGAGTTGTAATGATTAAATATACAGAATTGAAAGAGCATAAAAGGCATAATCTACTTGATGTTATTCCATTAAATAAACCATATACATTATTAATAGAACCATCTAATTTTTGTAATTTTAAATGTATTCAATGCTTTCAAAGTATAGAAAGTGAAAGTTATTTAAGCAAAAATAAAGGTTTAATGACAATTGATTTATATACGAATGTAATAAATCAATTTAAAAATTGGGATGGAGATAAATTAAAAGTTCTTAAATTATCTTTGTATGGAGAACCTTTTACTAATACTAATTTTTGTGACATGCTAAAAATTGCAAAAGAAGCTAATATTGCTGAAAGAATAGAAACCACAACAAATGCATCATTATTAACGAAGGAAATATGCGGAAAATTAGTCGAATATGAAATTGATTATATTAGAGTATCTATATATTCACCTAAACAACAAAAACATGAAAAAATAACTAATTCATCAATTGATATATTGGACATTTATAATAATTTGAAATATATACAGAAGTTAAAGAAAGAAAAAGGAGTAGAGAAACCATTTGTAAGTGCTAAAATGCTAGACACTTTCTCTACAGAAAATGAAGAATTTTTAAATAAATATAAAGAAGTAGCAGATGAAGTATATATTGACAAACCTCATAATTGGGTTGCACATGAAGAAAAAAGTTTTATAGGAAGTTTATATAATGAAGTTGATAAAGAAAAATTAGAAAAAGATTTAGAGGAAACAATATCAGATAGAATAGCGTGTCCTATGCCGTTCACGACGTTAGCAGTAAGAAATAATGGAGATGTAAGTCCTTGTTGCGTTGACTGGTTAGGCGGTACAAATTTAGGGAATATACTTGAAGAAAATATAAAAGATATATGGAACGGTGAAAAAATGTACCAATTTAGAAAAATGCAATTAGAAAATAGAAGATTTGAAAATACTAGTTGTAGAAATTGTGAATTAGTTTTAAATGATTATTATACTAGAGATAATATTGATGGATTTCCAGTGGAAAAATTAAGATGATTATTTGGAGTTTAATATGAAAAAAATATTGATTACAGGTTCAAATGGTTTTATAGGAAAAAATTTATCAGAGCAATTGGCAAAAGAATATAATATATATGCACCTAAAAGAGAAGAATTGAATTTATTAGATCAGAATTCGGTAGAAAAATATTTAACTATTAATAAATTTGATGTTGTTATTCATTCAGCAATTCAAAATACTTTAGGAGAAGCAAAAGTATTTGAAAGTCATGCTCTTGATAGAAATTTAAGAATGTTCTTCAATTTGGAAAGATGTAAAGAAGAATATGGTAAGATGTACTATTTTGGATCTGGTGGAGAATATGACATGGAAAATTATATTCCTAGTATTCCGGAAGACTTTTTTGGTACATTTATTCCAAATGATGCATATGGATTTTCTAAATATATCATGTCAAATATGGTAAATAATTCGAGCAATATATATGATCTGAGGTTATTTGGGGTATTTGGAAAATATGAAAATTGGGAACATAGATTTATTTCAAATTCTATATGTAAAGTAATTAATAATATGCCTATAAAAATCAGACAAAACGTAAATTTTGATTACTTATATATAGATGACCTATGTGAAATAATGAAGTGGTTTATTGATAATATACCAAATAAAAAGCATTATAATGTATGCACAGGGACAAAAGTTGATTTGATTACAATTTCAAAAAAAATTATAAAATACTCTCAAAAAGATTTAAATATTACAGTTGAAAAGTCAGGTTTAAATCGAGAATATACTGGAAACAACTCTAGGCTAATTGGTGAAATTGGTGGATATGAATTTCAATCAATTGATGAATCTATTGAAGATTTATACAAATATTATTTAAGTGTAAAAGAAAAAATTGATTATAAAAAACTAGTAGATTAAGTATAAAATATATTAGTAGGTTAAGGAAAAATTATTATGAGCAATAAATGTAGAGTTTGTGGAAAAAAATTGTATAAAGAGCCACTTTTACAATACTATAATATGCCAAATAGAGCTCAATTTTTTGTAGAAGAATCAGAGTTAAATGAAGATAAAGGGATTGATTTATTTCTTTATCAATGTTCAGGCTGCGGATTATTACAACTAAATGTTGAGCCGGTATCGTATTATAAAGATGTAATTAGAGCAGCAGGCGTTTCAGATGAAATGAAATCATATAGACTGAAGCACTTTAGTGATTTTGTCAATAGATATAATCTTAAAAATAAAAAAGTAATTGAAATAGGAACAGGCAGTGGAGAATTTTTAGAGTTAATGAATAAGACCGATGCTAAGGCATATGGCTTAGAACATTTAGATGAATCTGTTAATACGTGTTTAGAAAAAAAATTAGATGTATATAAAGGATTTATTGAAGATGAAAATTATGAAATAGAAAATGCTCCGTATGATGCCTTTTTTATAATGAATTTTCTTGAACATATACCTAATCCTAATGAGTTTTTACAAGGAATTACAAATAACTTAAAAGATAATGCAATAGGATTAATTGAAGTTCCGAATGTAGATATGATATTGGAAAAGGCGATGTTTTCAGAGTTTATTAGTGATCATTTAATGTATTTTACTAAAGATACTCTTAAATTTCTTCTAGAGAAGAATGGATTTGAAGTTGTTGAAATTCAAGAAGTATGGCATGATTATGTGATTTCAATGATTGTAAAGAAAAGAAATAAATTAGTATTAAATGAGTTTAATAAGCAGTTAAGTTTTATTTCAAACCAAATTAATTTGTTTATAGATAAAAATATAGAAAAGGGATTTAAAGTTGCAGTTTGGGGAGCAGGTCATCAATCATTAGCTGTTATGGCAATGACTAATATAGCGCCCAAAATACAATTTGTAATAGATTCAGCACCGTTTAAACAAGGAAAATATACTCCAGCAACACATGCAAAAGTTGTTTCGCCTAGTATATTAAAAGAGGTGAAAATTGGTGCTATTTTAGTTATGGCAGCAAGTTATTCAGATGAAGTTGCTAGGATTATAAATAGAGATTATCCTGAAATAATTATAGCTATATTAAGAGATGATAAATTAGAAATGAAAAATTCTACAAAGTGTGATTTTTTGGAATAGATTGAAAATATAATTAAAATACAATAATAATATACTTAGTGATAAAATGACTAAAATTAGTCTTTTTATTTTATGATAGTAAAAAATTGTAATATGTATAAAATATATTTTGTGTAAAGTCATTTTTACAATGTATATAATATTGTATTTTAAAAATATAAATTTAAAATGAGTGGGAGAAACTGTTAAAATGTGCAATCTTTTGGAAGAATTAATTAAAGAAAATAATTTTTTTTATAATAGCAATAAAAAAAATGTTATATTTGGATTAGGGACTACTGGAAAACTTATTGTTGATATTCTACAAGATTCTAATTTTAAAATTGATTATATAGTGATTAGTGATGGGTATAAAGTATATTCTGAATACAAAAATGTACGAATTTACGAAATGTCACATTTTCCATTTAATAAGGAAGAGTATAATATTTTATTTACGGTTAAATCATATGAGGATGTGCTTGTTGATAATTTGTATCAAAATGGATTTGAAAATATAACATTTATAAATTCGCAGAAAGATTACTTTAAACTTTTAAAAATATATTATACTCAGTATTTTCAAAAAAATAATGTTGATATTGTAGCAAAAGATATCATTAAATTCAAAGAATTAAATATGGTTAATCCATTTTTATTAAATGATGAATTGGGAGAGGTATTTTTAAGTGAAATAGGTGATTTGATATTACCAATAATTATGTCAGATTACTCAAGAATAGATGAAGGGGCTTATGAATATAATAATGTAATATTAGAGGAAGATGATATTGTATTTGACTGTGGAGCTAATATAGGAGTTTTTTCGTCTGTAGCTGCATTTAAAAAATGTATTGTATACGCCTTTGAACCTGTACCAAGTACAATTGAATATTTGAAAAAAACACAGATGTTATATCCAGAAGCAATTAACATATGTCCATATGCATTGGCAGATTCAGAAGGATATGCCAATTTTAAAGTTTGTGATAATGCAAATTCAGAAAATCATATGATAGATGAGGATGTAATAGATAAAGACATAATTAAGGTTAAGATGACCACAATAGATAAGTTTGTGAAAGAAAATAATATTAAAAGAGTTGATTTTATTAAAGCCGATATTGAAGGGGCTGAACGCTTTATGTTAAAAGGAGCGCAAGAAACTTTAGTTAAATTTGCACCTAAACTCTCAATATGTACATATCATTTAAAAGATGATTCCAAAGTTCTAGAAGATATAATAATGCAAGCAAATCCGGATTATATAATAGAACACAAGTGGAAAAAACTATATGCATATGTACCAACAAAAGAATAATTGCAAAATAAATTTATTATTAAATTACAAGGTAGAGTGTGAGGAAAAAATAAATGTTTAAAAATAAAACAGAAACTCAAGCAAGAGAAGAGATTTTAGATTCAATAAAAGAATACTATAATATGTTTCTAAAAAAAGAAACTAAATTTAATGAAGGTGATAAAATATCATATTCAGGAAGAATTTTTGATGAAAATGAAATATGTAGTTTGATTGATAGTTCATTAGATTTCTGGCTTACAATGGGAAGATATTCAGATAGATTTGAAAGGGAGTTTGCAGAATTTATAGGGTCTAAATACTGTTCGGTGGTTAATTCAGGTTCATCTGCTAACTTAATTGCTTTCGCAGCATTGACATCTCCATTACTTAAAGAGAGAAAAATTAATAGAGGGGATGAAGTGATAACAGTTGCAGCAGGATTTCCAACAACAGTTGCACCTATAATTCAATATGGTGCAGTTCCTGTTTTTGTGGATGTGACAATTCCTGAGTATAATATTGATGTAAATATGCTGGAAGAGGCACTATCAACTAAAACAAAAGCAGTGATGATTGCACATACACTAGGTAACCCATTTAATCTTTCTAAAGTAAAAGAATTTTGTACAGAGCATAATCTTTGGCTTATAGAAGATAATTGTGATGCTCTTGGTTCTAAATATTGTATCGATGGAGAATGGAAATATACAGGAACAATAGGTGATATAGGTACATCTAGTTTTTATCCACCTCATCATATTACTATGGGTGAAGGCGGTGCAGTATATACTGACAACCCACTTCTTAACAAGATAATTAGGTCAATGAGGGATTGGGGACGTGAATGCGTATGTCCATCTGGTGTTGATAATTTGTGTCAAAATAGATTTAATGGTCAATTTGGAGAACTTCCTAAAGGTTATGATCATAAATATGTATATTCGCATTTTGGATATAATTTAAAAATTACTGATATGCAGGCTGCAATTGGTTGTGAGCAAATAAAAAAGCTGCCGAATTTTGTTGTAGCTAGAAAAAATAATTGGAAAAGATTACGAGATGAGCTTGATTGTCTTACTAATAAATTAATATTACCAGAATTAAATGAAAATTCAGATCCATCATGGTTCGGATTTTTAATAACTTTAAAAGATGATAGTGATTTTAATAGAGATGGGATTATAAGATATCTTGAAAAAAATGGCATGCAAACTCGTATGCTTTTTGCAGGAAATTTAATTAAGCATCCTTGTTTTGATGAAATGAGAAAATTAGGAACAGGTTATAGAGTTGTTGGAAATCTTAAAAATACTGACAAAATAATGAATGATACGTTTTGGATTGGAGTATATCCAGGATTAGATGATGAAAGAATTACTTATATGATAAATATTATTAAAGAATATTTTAATAATAATATAAATTAGTCTAAAATTAAAGCACTGATAACTATAATAGAAGTTATTGGTGTTTATTTTGTTGAAGAAGATTATGGTTATATAATATAAATTAAAAGGGAGGTAGTGTAAGCGTCAAAGTTTTGGTACCTATTTTTAATTTTTCATATGTATTAAAATATCCCAGTAAGGCAGTTATCTTTACTGGGATTAATTTTATTTCTTATCTTTAATTTTCATATTTTCAGGAATCTTATTGGACCAAGGCATAAGATTTTCTAGGCTTCCGCTATCAGATAAATCTATCTTTTATAGATTATCAAATAGATAAACCAAGTACCGTTCTACAACTAGTTTATTAGCCTTGGTCTGAAAGTATTCCAGATGAGCTACGCGTTAAGACTACCAAATAATTATTTCTATATAAAATTGTACCCAACAGAGAATATAAGATTTTCTGTTAAGTTTATTTTATCACTTGAATTATACTACCGCTACGCGTCGATTCTTTGACGCTTACGTTAATATAAATTGAAAGATAAGTATTAAATATGACTGTAATAGAGAGTGAAATGGATATTAGAAGACACCAAAAATTAGCAAGTGAGTTATGAATAATAAATGTTTTTAGTATTAATACTTCAAGTACTTATAAATATTATCGATAATTAATTTAAAGATTATAATGAAGCTATATTATTCTATAATAATGCTTTTTAAAACGGAAAGTCTTTTTATATTAAAGGAGCAAAGCAAATGGTAGAAGTTGAAAAAACAAAATCAGGTTTATTAACAATAAAGTATGATAATAAGTATATACATAGTAAATATGATCCTATGCGTGAGGTGTAGCAATTGATCGATGCCAATATCGATTTCTTAAATAGTCCTGTCATTGCAGTGTATGGATTAGGATATCATATAAATCATATAGTAAAAAAATGAATCAAAAGTCTATAGGATACGTATTTGAATATGACAATGTTAATATAATTGGAAGTGATGACGAGGAATTTTATGAAAAGCTTGCAGAGATTATAGAGAAAGCTGGAGATATCATAATACATAGACCTTCATTAGAGACTATAAAGTTAACAAACGAATCCTTATATAATCTAATAGATGATTATTCATTAGTAAAGCAAGCTGATGAGTATAATGAAAAACTAAGAAAACTTCGCAAAGAGAATTTTGAAGTAAATACAAAGCAAAATTATAAATTAATAGATGAATTTATTGATTTGTATAAAAATAATACTAAGCCTTACATAGTAGCATCAGCAGGACCCTCAATAGATGGTCAGCTTAATCTGCTAAAAGAAAATAGAGAAAAGTTCAATGTTATAAGTGTCGGAACATCTTTGAGAACTCTAATGGCTAAAGGAATAAAACCAAATGCAATAGTTATAACAGATGGGCATGAAATATTGAAAAATCAGCTTGAAGGTCATGCAAATGAAGATATACCATTGTCTTTATTCAAAGGCGTCAAGGTGGGCAGTGAATTATTATAATGGGCCTAAATATATATTTAATGTTAGTGAAAATGATAATTTTAAGATAGCAATAGAAGAAATTGTAGCAATAGCGGCTATGGACATTGCAGTTAAATTTGGTGCTAAAGAAGTTATATTTTCGGGACAAAATCTAGCATATATTGGAAATAAGTCTCATACTAAAAGCTATGAAAATATATGGATTTAAAGCTAAAGGCACTGATGGAAAAAAGACTAGAATTATTAAAGGTGTGGGCGGAAGTAATGTTGCTACTGCACAAGGATATATTAGATTTAAGTTTAAGATAGAAAGATTAATAAGAAGAAATCTTCATGTGAAATTTGCGAATTGTAGTGAAGGTGTATTTATCGAAGGGGCAGAGCATATGAAATTCGAAAAATTGATTAGTGATTATAGGAAAAATCCGTATTTGTAAACAGTGAAAATAAATTTAGTGATTTTTTTATGTTTTCTTAATATAGAATTAAAATGATAATGAATGAAATAAACTAGTAAATGGCAGGGAAAGCTCTTGTAAACTAAACAATGAAATTAAGTTAAAAACAACTTGTTGAAATGAGGTATTTTATTATGAAATCAATAGGAATAGTAATTTGTAATTACAATAAAAGAGATTATGTATTGCAATGTATACAGTCAGTTTTAGAATCTAAAATGCAAGATTTTGATCTATATTTAGTTGATAATGCATCAGTAGATGATTCGGTAGAGATGATAGAAAAAGAATATCGAGATAAAGTAGAGCTTATTGTTAACAAAGAGAATTTAGGAGGTTCTGGGGGCTTTAATGCTGGACTTAGAAAGGCATTGGAAAAAGGATATAAATATTTAATGTGCATAGATAATGATGTTTTATTAGATGAAGATGCCATAGGTGAATTATATAACTTTTTAGAAACTCACGATGATGTAGGGATGGTAGGATCTAAGGTTTATCATATGAATAATCCCGATTATGTACAGCAATTTGGAATAAATATTGATTTTAAAGATTATTGCGTAGAATCTAAATATTTAAATTATTTTGAAGATGGAACTATGCCGGAACTGGTTTATTGTGACAGTGTAGCAGCCTGTTCACTTATGGTAAGAACTTCTGTTGTAAAAGAAATAGGAGTTATGCCAGAAGAAAATTTTTTGTATTGGGATGATACAGAGTGGGGGTACCTATGTAACTTAGCAGGCTATAAAGTTGCATCCTATGGAAAATCTAAAGTGCTACATGCTATGGGTGCAAAAAAAGAAAGTGAAAATACTTTTCCAACTTATTATGCATGGAGAAATTGGATTTTATTTTTTATTAAATATACACCAGAAGAAAAGTTTGAAGAAATGACAAGGATGTTTTTATGTTCAATATTTAATATTGTATATGAAGCGCTTTATAAAGGTGAAAAAAATAAAATGAAAACAATTATGTATGCTTATGATGATGCACTGCATCAGGTTTTAGGAAAGGCATCTGAAGGAAAAATATTTGAGTTAGATGCATCAGACGAAAAATTATCTGGCTTAATTACTGGAAAGAAAAAAGTTTTTATTAAAGACAATGGTTTTGAAACTATAGGACAATCTTTATTTGAAAAAATGAAAACTATAAATCATGATTTGGAACGAGTAAAGCATGATAACGAATATTCCGATATTCATTTTACAATCTGTGATTCCATATTCACAATTCAGGATCTAAGTCTTAAAACTGTATATGTGGATATATATGATAGTATTTTGTCTACAGAAGATGATGTATTGAGAGTCATTAATTATAATTATAGTAAAGAAGCTTTTATATATGCCCAGCAACCATTATTTTTGCATATGGCAAAAAAGATAAGAGAAAAATAAATTGTATAATTGTTATGCCAAATAGAAAAAAACGCAATGAGCACATAATTTGATTTTCAATAATTATGAATTAAGGTGAGAATGAATAGTTGAAAATTGATAATTGATAATTGGAGGAACTATGATATCAATAAGCATATGCCTAATAGTAAAGAATGAAGAAGCAGTACTTTCAAGGTGTTTGGATAGTCTTAAAGGAGTTGGAGATGAAATAATAATTGTAGATACAGGGTCTACTGATAATACAAAAAAGATTGCTTCAAAATATACAAATAAAATATTTGATTTTGAATGGATAGATGATTTTTCAGCCGCTAGAAACTTTGCTTTTTCAAAGGCAAATAAAGATTATATTTATAGTGCGGATGCAGATGAAGTTATTGATAAAGAAAATCACAAAAAATTTATGAATATTAAGCAAGTATTGCTTAACGAAATTGAAATAGTACAAATGAAATATACTAATCAGTTAGAACATGGAACTACATATAATTTTAACACGGAGTATCGTCCTAAATTATTTAAAAGATTAAGAACCTTTACTTGGATTGACTCTATACATGAAACCATAAGAATTGAACCAGTTATTTACGACAGTGATATAGAGATTATTCATATGCCTATATGTAATCATTCATGTAGAGACTTTAAAATTTTTTTGAAAATCATGCAAAAAGGTGAAAAGCTATCTTCAAGACTTTTAAGTATGTATGCTAAAGAACTATTTATTTCAGGAAAAGCGTCTGATTTTGCATTAGCTCTTGAATATTTTGAAGGAGTTTTATATGATGAAGAACGTTCTAATGATGAAATAAAGTATGCTATATGTGTAATTGCTAAAGGTTATCGATTAAATAATGATGAATATAATTTCTTAAAAACTTGCATGAAAGGAATTGCAGATAAGCCGTGTTCAGAACTTTGTTATGAATTAGGAGAATATTATTATAAATTAAAGGATTATAGTGAAGCCATAATATGGTATTATAATGCTGCATTTGAAACAGGAAGTTTTTTAAATATTCATTATAATGGTGATTATCCATTAAAGCGCTTAGGAGAATGTCATAAAGAAATAGGTAATGAGGACGAGGCAAAAAACTATATAAACATGGCTTTGAATTGGTCCGTACCTGAAAGTAAAGATGAGAAAGTTTAACAAAACTCAAGTAGATTTACGTTAAAAAGGAGCATATATCATGGTAGAAATTGAAAAAACCAAATCAGGTTTATTTACAATGAAATATAACAATAAATACATACATAGTAAATATAATCCCATAGAAGAAGCACAACAATTAATTAGTGCTAATATTGAAATATTAAATAATCCAACTATAGTAGTATATGGCCTAGGATTAGGATATCATATAAATAGCATATTAGAAAAAATGAATTCTAAATCTATGATTTACGTTTTTGAATATAATATAGATATAATTAAATACTGTAAAGAAATTAATAATAACATATTTAATCATAATAATATAAATATAATCGGAAGTAATGACAAAAAATTTTATGAAAAACTTGCAGAGTGTTTAGGTAAAGCAGGAGATATTATAATACATAGATCATCCTTAGAAACTATAAAATCTGATAATGAGTCATTATATAACTTAATAGATGATTTTTCATTAGTAAAACAAGCTGACGAACATAATGAAAAATTAAAGAAACTAGGCAAAGAAAATTTTGAAGTTAATACAAAGCAAAATTATAAGTTAATAGATGGATTTATTGATTTATATAAAGATATAACGAAGCCTTATGTAGTAACATCTGCAGGACCATCACTTGATAATGAACTTGATTTATTAAGAGAATATAGAGAAAAATTTAATATTATAAGTGTTGGAACTTCATTAAGAGCTTTAATGGAAAAGGAAATAAAGCCAGATGCTATTGTTATATTGGATGGTAGTGAATTAGTGAAAAAGCAGCTTGAAGGTTATTCAAATGAAAATATACCTTTATGTTTTTGTGCAAAAGCATCAAGATGGGCAGTGAGTTATTATAAAGGGCCTAAATATATATTTAATGTTAGTGAATATGATAAATTTATTATATCTACTGAAGAAACAGTGGCAGTATCAGCAATTGATATTGCAATAAAATGTGAAGCAAAAGAAATTATATTTCTAGGGCAAGATTTAGCCTTTACAGGCGATAAATCTCATACGGAGACTTTTGAAAAAATTTACGGAATTAAAAATAATGGTGTAAATAATAACAAGATTAGAACAATTAAAGGTGTAGATGGAGGTTTGGTTAATACTGCACAAGGATATATTAGGTTTAAAATTAAGATAGAAAGATTAATGAGGAGCAATTCTCATGTGAAATTTGTTAATTGCAGCAAAGGAGCATTTATTGAAGGTGCTAAACATATTGAATTTAAAGATTATTGTAAATTAAATTAAAGATTTAATATCTAAATACGAAAATAAAAAGTAATTATTAATTAAAATAATAATATGATAAAAATATTACTAAAGTAATGTGGTATGAAATTATTTATTTTATTAAACTATTAAAAAAGGAGGTCTCAGTATGAGATTAACTCATAATATGTATTCTTTAGCAATATATAAGAATTACAAAACTTCACTAGCACAGAATTCAGAATCAATAGCTAATATAAGTTCTGGAAAGAAGTTAAATTCAGCTAAAGATAACCCAAATAAGATAGCAGATGCAGAGAGAATGAAAATAACTGTATTAAGTCGCAAACAAGCATGTGACAATGTTCAAGATACTGATTCTATGCTTCAAACTTTTGATGGAGCTTTGCAAGAAATGAATAATAATGTAGCAAGGTTAAAAGGTTTGGTTGTTAAAGCAGGAAATGGAACTAATAGTCAAAATGATCTTCAAAATATTCAAACAGAGATAGATAGTGTTTTGAATTCAATGAATGATTTGGCGAACAATACAGAATTTAATGGCGTAAAGATGTCTCAAGCTAATGGAACAACTAAGAATATTACAATTGGATCTGAAAGTGGAGATAATGTTGATATCCCTTTCTTTGATTTGACTACTGGAGGGATTGACTCCTCTTCTACTGGATTAGGTATCAAAAATTTAGATGTCACTGGACCAAACTTTAATATTGATCAGGCACTTAACGACGTTGATTCTGCTGTTACAAAAATCACTGGTATCAGAAGTAAATATGGAGCTTTACAATCTAGATTAGAGGGAGCACTAAATAATTTTGATGAAATAAATGACGTAACAACTTCAGCTGAAAGCAGCTTGGAAGATGCCGACATGGCGACAGAATCTTTGAAAAATTCAACAAGTCAGATACTAATAAATTCAGCAATTTCATTAATGGTACAAAGTAATCAGCTTCCACAGGATGCATTAAACATATTAGCAAGAGTTAAATAAAAAATGTTTTTTTAAAATAATTAAATAAAAATAAAAATAAGAAGGAATGAATTATTGAATAATATTAATATTCATTCTATTTTTTTCTATCATTATAAATTTTGTTGAAAACTAAAGAAAAAAATGGTAATATGGATTGGGAAAATTAATTATATAGATATTAGCACACTTATTGAAAAATAGGGCCGCAAAGCTATGAGTCTAAGGAAATTTCATTTCTATGATTGTCAGGTTGCCAAAATATAATTATAATAAGTTTTGATATTTATTTTTTATTATATTTTGGTGTCTATGGTTTATATAGGCACCATTTATTTTTTGAGATGATAATTATAAAGCTAAAGTAAATTAAAAATTATGAATTTGTTAAAAAATAGTACTATTTTAATGAATTCATAATTAAGTGTATTAATTTAGTGTTGTATTTTAAAGATAAAGCTTTAAATATTCATAATATAATCGAAATTGAGAAAAAAAATAAAAAATTTATGGCTAAATTATATTAATTATTCTATAATTAATATATAGTTTTTTATAAATAGTACAAGCTGTAAAATTAATACATATATTATTGGTTTTTGGAAAATGGAAAAGAATTGGATTACAAGCGGTTTTTATGTTTATGCAAAAAAATGAATAAATGTGAGGATGTGAATTATGGGAATACAATCTATTAGTAGTGATGCTACTTATGATTTAATTAAAAATGGTATTAAGGCATCAGATATTAGAGCTAAAGCAATTGCTAATAATATGGCAAACGTAAATACAAAAGATTATAAGAGATTTAATGTTGTTTTTGAAGAAAACTTGAAAGATGAAAATTCTTCAGATTTTGAATTGAAGAGAACTAATGCTGCTCATTTTGCTGGCAGCAATTCTAATGAAGATAACATATCAATTGAACGAGATACAAGTACTAGTATGAGAAGCGATGGTAATAATGTTGATTTAGACATTGAAAAGGTCAATCAAGCTGCCAATACACTAAAGTATAATGCTTTAATAACTAGCATAAATAACAGATTTAATAATTTGAAAATGGTTATGAAATAAGGAGGATTATGAATGAATGCATTTAGTGCTATGCAAATAAGCGCAACAGGTCTTTCGGCTGAGAGATTAAGAATGGATACTATAGCATCTAATATGGCAAATGCGAATACAACAAGGAGTGCTGATGGGTCTGGGCCATATGTTAGAAAAATAGCTGTTTTTCAAGAAGCTCTTGATGCCAACAAAGATATGGCTGGAGTTAAAGCGGTAAAAATAGAAAAAGACCCATCACCCTTAAGAAAAGTATATGATCCTACCAATCCTGATGCAGATACAAATGGATATGTTACAATGCCAAATGTTAATGTATTAAATGAGATGGCTGATATGATGGTTTCAACTAGATCCTATGAAGCTAATGTTGATACTTTAAATGCCTTGAAAAGTATGTTTTCAAAAGCATTGGAGATTGGAAAGTAAAGAGAAGGAGAGTAATAATGAGGATAGAGGATAATTTTTTAAGAAGTGAGGCTTTGTTCAATAATAAATTTTTAAAAAGTGACAATAACGACAAAAGTACTGAAACGAGTACATCAAATGTTAGTTTTGGAGATGTACTTAAAAGTTATGTAGATGATACAAATAATAAAATGACGCAGTCTGATTCAGCAACAACCAGCTTTATTAAAGGAGATGACGTTAGTATTGATGATGTAATGATTAAAAATCAAGAGGCTAGTTTAAGTCTTCAATTTTTAACTCAAACTAGAGATAAATTACTTGATGGGTACAATCAATTGATTAAGACGCAGTTGTAGTCGAGTAGGGCGAGGAGAGTTAAAAAATGATAAAACTTTTAGAAAAGGTTAAGGGGCTTTTGGAAAAGTTTAAATCCCAAAATAGGCGGATTAAAATAGCAATAGTAATAGCATCTTTATCAATTATTATTGCTATTATAAGCGGAATTATATATTCTTCGTTGAATAAATATGAAATTTTATTTTCTAATCTTGACTCAAATAATGCGCAGACAGTAATGAATAGTTTAAATGCACAAAAAATTGATGCTAGGTTAGATAGTAGTACTAATACTATTTCTGTCCCTAAAAGTCAAGTTGATAAGCTTAGATTAGAATTGGCACCAGAGTTAACAACTGAAAGCAAGGGCTATGAGCTTATGGATGAAGGAAGTTCCTTTGGTATGACAGATGAGGAATTTGCCATTAAAAAAGTTAGGATGGAAGAGGGCGAATTGGAGAAGACAATAAAAAGTTTCCCACAAGTCCAAGATGCCAGAGTACATATTACAGAAGCAAAAGATTCGGTTTTTACAAAGGACGCTCAACCAGGTAAAGCAGCAGTTTATTTGAAATTTAAAAATGGTCAGACGATCAGTGAAGATCAAGTTAAAGCGATAGTTGCATTAGTATCAGGAGCTACTGAAAACATTCCTAGAGAGAACATAGATGTAATAGATGACAAGATGAATTTACTTACTAAGGATATTAATTCTGATCAAAATAATTCAGTAAGCACAGAAGCTATATCAAAACAACAAAGTGCAGAAAAAGCTTATGAAGATAAGCTTGAAAAGGCTATTGTTGATCTATTGGAACCAATAGTTGGGAAAGATAAAGTTAAAGCAACAGTTAATGCTAATTTAGATTTTGATTCAACACAAAAAACACAAACGGTAGTAGATCCCAATAAAGTAATTGTAAGTCAAGAGAATTCAAAAGAAGCAAATACTTCAGGAACTGGAGCGAATAGTCAAAGTCCTGTAGATAATAACATGAGTAATCAAATTACCAACACGACTACCAATAATAATTCTAATTCTAGTAAAGAAGACCAAAAGACTAATTATGAAGTTGGAAAAACTGAATCAAAAGTTATAAGTGCACCAGGAGAGGTTAAAAGACTTACAGCATCTGTTATGATTGATGGAAACTTAGATGCGGCAACACAGCAAACACTTCAAGATGCAGTAGGAAATGCAATTGGATTAGATAAACTTAGAGGTGATCAAGTTTCAATTGTTGGAATGGCATTTGATACATCTGCACAAGATCAGGCTAAAGCAGAATTAGATGCAATGAATGCACAGGCTGCAACAGACAGTAAGAATAGAATGATGATTATTGCTGGAGTTTTAGGTGCAGTACTGTTAGGATTAATTATTTTCTTGATTTCTAGAAGAAGAAGGAAGAAGAAGGTAGGAAATCAACAATTGATAAATACATTAATAGATGACAGCATAATACCTAAGGAACCAGATAACTTTGATCCAATAGAATTTGAGGTTAAAACTCAAAAGTCTCATTTAGAAGATGAGATTAAGAAGTACGCAACAGAAAAACCAGAGCAAGTTGTAGAAATAATCAAGTCATGGTTGACTGAAAATGAGAGGTGATAGCTATGGCAAAAGAACAAACTCAGTTAACAGGAGTGCATAAAGCAGCAATTTTATTTATAACACTCGGTCCAGAAGCTTCATCGGGAATACTAAAGAAATTGCCAGAAGCTGATATTCAGAAGATTACTTATGAAATTGCTAATATTACTTCTGTTACACCAGAACAAAGAGAAGAAATATTAAACGAATTTTTACAAATAAATAAAGCCAGAGACTATATTATCGAAGGTGGTATGGACTACGCTAAGACATTATTATCAAAGGCATTAGGAAGCCAAAGAGCTAGTGAAATATTAGAAAAGGTATCAGAAGCTACTGCTCAATATAGACCTTTTTCAATTGCAAGAAAGGCAGATTCTCATCAATTATTAAACGTAATTATATCAGAACAGCCACAAACTATAGCGTTAATACTATGTTACCTTCAACCAGATAAAGCTGCGCAGGTTATGGCAGAACTTCCAGAAGAAACTCAAAGTGAAGTTGCTTATAGAATAGCAACTATGAATAATACGTCCCCTATGGTAATCAAGGAAATTGAATCAGTCCTTGAAAGTAAGCTGTCTTCTGTCGTAAGAACTGAAATGACAAGCCTAGGCGGAGTAGAGACATTAGTTAATATCTTAAATGCAGTTGATAGGACAACTGAGAAGAATATTACTGAGAGCTTAGAAAGAGAAGATGCTGAACTTGCTGATAAAGTTAAGAGTTCAATGTTTGTATTTGAAGATATTGTTTCTCTTGATGATGTATCTATCCAAAGAATTCTTAGAGAAGTTGAAGTTTCTGACCTTGCACTTGCTCTTAAGGGATGTTCTGATGAAGTTGCTAACAGTATTTACAGAAATCAATCAAAGAGAGCTGCGGCTTCATTGAAGGAAGATATGGAATTCTTAGGTCCAGTAAGACTTATGGATGTTGAAAAAGCACAGCAAAAGATTGTTTCAGTTATTAGAAGGTTAGATGATGCTAACGAAATCATCATTTCAAGAGGTGGAGAAGATGCAATCATCATATAACTATAGCTTAATAAAAAAGGGTGTAGCAAAACAAGGTGACAGTAAAGTTATTTCAACAGAATATGTAAGTACTAAACCATTAGTTGGAGAAATTAATAAAGGAACTGAGGAAGATAATGCTATAAAATTCCCTCAAATTGATCCAGAAGAACTATTAAAACGCTACGAAGATATTGGACATAGAATAATTCAAGATGCAAAGAAAGAAGGACAAGTTATCGCTTTAAGAGCTCAAATGGATGCGAATGTTGCTGAAAAAGAAGCTTATGAAAAAGGTTATGCACAAGGCATTGAGAATGGATATGATGATGGATTTAAGAAGGCATATGAAGAAACCATTGAGGCCGCAAAAGTAGAAGCGGCAGAAATTATAAATAAAGCAGAACAGCTTTTAAAATCAGCTCATGAGAATTATGAAAAATATTTAGAAGACAAAAAAGTTGAAGTAATAAAATTGGCATTAGAAATAGCTGAAAGTATTACAAAAAAGGAATTAAGTAAGGAAGAATCTCTAAATTCAATCGTTGAAGAAGCTTTTAAAATTTCAAAAGGAGAAGATAATGTTATTTTAAAAGTAAATTCAATCCATGCTGAAGAATTAAAGTCTCAAGTTGAAAAATGGAGAGTAGCTTATAGCATAAAAAATGAAATATTTATCATTGAAGATAACTTTATGGAACCAGGAAATGCAATTCTAGAAAAGTCTAGCGGCATAGTTAAAGTAGGCGTAGAAATTGGCATGGAACAAATACGAAAAGCTTTATTCAGTTAACAGTTATCAGTTAACAATTAACAGTTGAGGAATAAATCTGTGTGAAAATAATTGTTAACTGTCCATTGTAAATTGGCAATTGAAAGGAGTAATTCTGTATGTTAGATTTAGACTTGGATTTTAATAGGTTAACTAAAAAAGTCAATACTATATCTACTATATATAGTGAAGGTGTTGTAAAAAAGGTAATAGGATTAACTATTGAAGTACAGGGTATCAAGGCATTTGTTGGAGAGCTTTGTGTAATATACAATGAGAGAAATGTACCTATAAATTGTGAGGTTGTAGGATTTAGAGATGAATTTGTAATCTTAATGCCCCTAGATGAGCTTATAGGAATTTCGCCAGGATGCAGAGTTGTACCTCAACATAAACCATTAAGTGTCAAATGCTCAGATAAGCTTCTTGGTCATATAATTGATGGACTTGGAAAGTCTTTAGATTGTGAAAATATATCAATAGAAGGTGAAGAATATCCTTTAGAAAATGAAGCTCCAGATCCGTTGAAAAGAAAACGAATTAAAGAAATAATGCCAACTGGAGTTCGAGCGATTGATGGATTTCTAACTTGTGGTGATGGTCAAAGAATTGGCATATTTGCAGGTAGTGGGGTCGGTAAGAGTACAACACTTGGAATGATAGCGAGAGAGGCAAAAGCAGATGTTAATGTAATTGCTCTAATAGGTGAAAGAGGAAGGGAAGTCCTTGAATTTATAGAAAAGGACTTAGGCCCAGAAGGAATGAAAAAATCCGTTGTAGTTTGCGCTACCTCAGATAAATCTGCATTAATTAGAATTAAGGGAGCACTAACAGCTACAGCAATAGCTGAATATTTTAGAGATAAAGGAAAAAAAGTAATTCTTATGATGGATTCAGTTACGAGATTTGCTATGGCTCAAAGAGAAGTTGGACTTGCTATTGGGGAGCCGCCAGCAACTAAGGGATATACTCCATCAGTGTTTGCAAAGTTACCTAAGCTTATGGAACGGTCAGGAACATCAGCCGACGGTTCAATAACAGCTTTTTATACAGTACTTGTTGATGGAGATGATTTTAATGAACCTATAGCAGATGCAGTAAGAGGTATACTAGATGGACATATAGTATTATCAAGAGATTTAGCTCATAAAAATCATTACCCAGCTATTGATATTTTAAATAGTGTAAGCAGACTTATGAGTCAAATAGCATCTAAGGAACATAAAGAGGCCGCATCTTTAGCAAGAGATCTTTTAGCAACCTATAAAGATTCTGAGGATTTAATAAATATAGGAGCCTACGTTAAAGGAAGTAATAAAAAAATTGACATGGCGATTGGTTATAATGATGTGTTAAATAAGTATTTATGTCAAGGAATAGAAGAGAAATCTAACTTTGAACAGGCTGAAGATGCTTTAATGTCAATGTTTAAATAGAAAAGATTATTTAATAAATTAAGATATTTATTGATGATCTTAACAATAATTGTTAACTGGATAAAGGGGGAGGTTTAGTTTTGGCTGAAAGATTTAAGTTTAGTTTAGAAAAGCTTCTTGAAATTAGAATAGCCAAAGAAGAAGAATGTAAGAGATTATTTACTGAAAGTCAGAGGCAGAAAATAAAAGTTGAAGAAAATTTAGAAGAACTAAAACGAAATTTAGATAAGTATAGTGGTATAGCACCAAATGAAGATGTTGTATATCAAAAATTAAAAAGATATTATGTACAGGGTATTCAAAGTGGAATAAAATCAACGGAAAAGAATTTGACTATAATCAGTGAAGATGTTGATAAGAAGAGAAAAGATTTAATTACAAAACAGATGGAAAGAAAAACTGTTGAAACCTTAAAAAACAAAAAATATGTATCACATATTAAGGAACAAAATAGATTGGAGCAGATTAATATTGATGAATTAGCTCTATATGCATATGTTAGAAATCAGCTAACTTAAAAAGTTTAATTATCAATTTAAGTAGTAACAGATGCTTTTATGGAATTGAGTGTTAATGTTATTGAAAGGGGGTGAGAAATATGAGTAAAGTGGCTAGTACATCGGTTAATTATTCAGAAAATAGTTTTGATTTTTTATCAAAAAGTTACAGTGGTTTATCAACTATCAATAAGAGTAATAATTTTCAAGATGTATTAAATAAAAATGTTACGACAAGAGATGATTCAGATAGTTATAATAATTCAATTGAAAATAGTTCAAGTGTACAAAAAAATGATTCTTCAAATAATAACGAAGATGATATTAACAAGCTTGATGAATTAAAAGATAAGCTTAATGATTTAGAAAAAGACAGTAAATCTGATTCAAAAGATAATATTAAGGAAATCTTAAGTGAACTTATGAATTTGCTTCAAAAATTAGGACTTAGTGAAAAAAATATGAATTTAGATGGAAAAGTTAATTCTAATGAACTGCAGGCTGGTATTGAAAAAATAAATACTAATTTAACTTCAGTTAATGATTTGAATAGTATTACGAAGGAATTAATGGAACTTTTAAAGTCAGACTCGGCTAAGAATGGATTAGATACAGATTCATTAAAATTAATAGAGAAAGTTCTAAATAATTTGAGTGACAAACTTTCAAGCATTAATACTTCATCTGCAGCCACAGCCAAAAATTCTTTAAAAGATTTAATGGCACAAATATCAAATATTTTAGATAATAAGCAAAATGAAAGTGGAAAAGCTATAGCACTTAAGGATATGTTGAATAAAAATTATTCTCAAGAGAATAATGGGAATTCTGATGGAAGTGGAAATAATAGTGGTACACTTGAAACTAAAGACGCATCTAAGGAAGATAAATTTTTGAAATCCTTAATTAATGATAATAAAGATAATTCTATGGACAAAATAAATTTATTTGCTGCTAGAACTCAGACTATTCAGAATCAAGGAGTAGGTACTGTTAATAATCTTACAGTTAATAAAACTACTCTTGTAAGCGACTTAATTAAGGATGTTAAATTTATGACTAATAATAATCTTAATGAATTAACTGTAAAAATAACTCCTGAGAATTTAGGGGAAATTACCATAAAATTAACTCAGGAAGATGGAGTTATGAAAGCCAACTTGAAGGTTAATTCAAAAGATGCTGCAAACTTGTTATCGCAAAATTTAACTGACATAAAGACTCATCTTAGCGATCAGAATATAAAAATAGATGAGGTTAACATTGAATTATATCAAGAAGACACTACGTTCTTTAGTAATCAAGGGTCAAATAATGGGCTTTCACAAGAACAGCAGAGAAATAGCAGTAGTTTGAGGAATCAGACTGAACAAGGAGCTAATGAAGATAACTTAATAGAAAATGTTCAGGAAATAAATGATGGAAACATTAATTACTTAGCATAGGAGGTAAAGATATGAGTACTACATCAGATGCTCTTAATAATTCGAAAGTTAGTATAAATACTACAGGATCAACTAGTACTGGAAATAAAATTGTAACATCAACTGGCGGTAGTATGGATAAAAATGCATTTTTAAAGATTTTAGCTGCAGAATTATCTAATTTAGATCCTACTCAAAATCAAGATTCTAGTGCATATGTAACTCAAATGGCTCAATTTTCAGAAATAGAGCAGATGAACAATTTAAATTCAACAATGACTCAATCTTCATATCAGCAGTTAATTGGAAAGGGTGTAGTTGTAACTGATACTGATAGTAGTGGAAATAATTATACTGGAATTGTAAAATCTGTAACTACAGATACAAGTGGAAGTACTTATTTAGGAGTATTAGTGAATGAAAATGGGACAACTACTACAAAGACATTTAATGCAGCTGATTTATATTCGGTTATAGATTCATCCGATTCAACAACCTCATCTCTTAGTACAACTGCATTAAATACTTCTTTTTTGGCAGCTTCGGCACTAAAAGGACAAAAAGCAGTTATATCTACAACTGATAGCAGTGGGAATTCTGAAGAAGTATCAGGAACAGTTGAAAGTGTATATATAGATAATGGTAAAGTTATGATAAAATTAACTAAAGAAGATGGGACTACTGAGGAATATCCATATTCATCTATACTAACAACTGGTAACGCTGACTCATCATCAAGTGCATCAACAAGCAGCACAACAACTGCATAGTTGAGTAAGTAACTGTATTGGTAGATTAAAATGAATTATAGAGTAATAAATGGTCATGTTTATTCCTATGAGGGCGTGAATCATGTTGAGAATGCAAAAAGTAAAGTTGACTCTAAAAATGTAAGTAAGTCTAGTAATTTTAAAGAAATTTTAAAAACAACTGTTGATAAAGATAAGGATTTTACTATATCAAAACATGCAGCTTTAAGGTTAAATGAAATAAATTTTACGGAAGAGGATATGAAAGCTGTTGAAAAAGGATTTGAGATAGCAAAAGATAAAAATTCAAAAAATGCGGTTATGATATACAAAGATACTGCTTTAATTGCAAGCATTGAGAATAAAACGATTATTACAGCAGTAAGTAAAGAAAGAGCGAAGGATAAC
Source organism: Bacillota bacterium (assembly GCA_021781745.1). Classification (GTDB taxonomy): domain Bacteria; phylum Bacillota; class Clostridia; order Clostridiales; family Clostridiaceae; genus Clostridium. Next base: position 149,971 of record JAJXWH010000001.1, read on the forward strand.
ATATTTACAAATATCGATAGTGTAGTAATTTTATAGGCTGGACTTAGTTCAGTTAACAGTTAAAAATTTAAGAAATCCAGAAAGGATTTCATCTGCAATTGTAAACTGATAACTGTTAATTGTTAACTGATATACGGGGGCCTAAACTTGCAGAACGATAGAAGCAAGTTAAATAAATGATGATTTGGAGGAAAGTATATGTTAAGATCAATGTATTCTGCAATCAGTGGAATGAAAGCTGAACAAACTAAGTTAGATGTTGTAGCAAATAATATAGCCAATGTCAGTACTACAGCATTTAAAACTTCAAAAGTAAATTTTTCAGATACTTTATATCAATCAATGTCAAGTGCGAGTGCACCAGGTACAAATTTAGGTGGTGTGAACGGAAAGTCAGTTGGGCTTGGAGCAAGAGTGTCGAGCATAAATAAATTAATGTCAAATGGAAATTCATTAACAACAGGAAGGACTCTGGATCTTGATGTTGATGGAAACGGATATTTAGTAGTTACTAAAGGAACTACTTCTGGAGCAATTAATTTAAATAGTAGTGATAATACTATTGCATCAGCAAATACAAATGTGAGTCAAACATTGTTTACAAGAAATGGGAATCTTTCATTGGATGAAAATGGAAACTTAGTAACTTCAGATGGATATAGAGTTATGGGATATTATGCAACTGCAGATTCAAATGGGGGAGCAGTTACAGAGCAACCTAATTCTACTACAGGTGTATTAGAAATAACGGGAACAGCAAACCCAGACTATACTATAACATATGGAACTACGCTGCAACCATTGGCTATACCTAATTCAATTAAAGATTCTAGCGGTAATAGTGTTACAATACAATCAATTTCAATTGGACAAGATGGGGTTATAACAGCAACACTATCAGGAGGAACAAAAACTGTCTTAGGTCAAGTTGCTATGGCAAACTTTAAAAATCCTGAAGGACTAGAAGATTTGGGGAACAGTTACCAAAATGCATCGACAAGTTCTGGTCCGGCTATAATAAGAACTTCAGCAACCCCTACAAGTGGTGCTACTGATAATAGTGGTGCATATGGTAAGATACAATCAGGATATCTTGAAGCTTCAAATGTTGACTTAACAGAACAATTTACTGATATGATTACAGCGACTAGAGCCTTTCAGGCTGCATCAAAAATGATATCAAATGGAGATGAAATTCTTCAAACAATTACCGGGTTAGTAAGATAATTTTGGATAATGTAAATTTAGTAATAAGCAAGTTGAGTTTAAAACTCAACTTGCTGCTAATTAAATATTGTAAAATTTACCGGAGGAGATTTTGTAATGCACAATGCACAATGCACAATTAGAAGATTATTACTTAATTTCAAATAATTTAGATATGTAAAATATCTAATAAATGATAAAAATTAATTGTGTATTGTGAACTGTACAGTATAATTAAAAGGGGTGAAAATTTATGATAGAAGTGACTGGAATGAATCATGAACATTTTATATTAAATGCGGATCATATTGAAAAAATAGAAGAAGTGCCAGAAACGATTATTACATTAACTAATGGAAGAAAGTATATAGTGTTGGAAAGTATTGAAGAGGTAAAGAGGTCTGTTATAGAATATAAAAACAAAATCTTTACATATAAAATTTAAAGGAATGTTCCAGAAAATATAAGAAGTAAATACTAATAAGCAAATATATATATGTTGCAATGTACAATTAACAATTATGGGTAAAATTCTTTTGGAATTTCTTCAATAATTGTAAACTGTACATTGCGAATTCTAATATACATATTATAGTTTTTGTAAGTAATAAGGAGTGATAATGATGGCTTTTGGAAAAGGAAAAGAAAAGGGAGAAAATTCAGGTAAAGGTAGTAACAAAGGACTGATGATAGTTTTATTTATTTTGGGGTTAATAGTCTTAGGTGGAGCAACCTTTGGCGGTGTTTATATATTTATGAAAACAAATAAAACCGCGGATGCTCAGCAAGTTGTCGTTGAGAATACATATATGGATTTGCCTGAATTTACAGTTAATTTAGCTGATGAAGGCGGAAAAAGATATTTTAAGGGAGAAATATCTTTGGGGTATGATAAAACTAAAAGTAAACTTACAGATGAATTAACCACTGATCAAGTTGTTGTAAAAGATGATATTATATTTTATTTTAAGGGTCAAAAAGCTGATTTTATAAATAATGTAGCAAATGAACAAGCAATAAAAAAACAACTTATGGAAGCTATTAATAAAGATTTAACAAAAGGTAAGATTACTGATATTAGATTCAAAAGTATGATAGTTCAGTAGGTAGTTAAAATGAATTTAGAATTTTTAGGAATGTTTGTACAGCTCATTTTAGCTTTAGGTTTTACTTTAGGATTAATATTTTTAAGTTTTAAGTTGATGGGGACAAGGCTTGATATTATAAATAAGAAAAAATATATAAGAGTTATTGAGAGAGTACAAGTAACAAAGGAAAATGCTATATTAATAGTTAAAGTTGGAGAAAAAGGATATGTAATGACTAGCTCTGCAGGACATATGGAAAAGTTATCGGAATTATCTAAAGAGGAAATCAATATTATCGAAGAAGATAAGAAAAAGGCGGCAGAAGAAATGAATAAATATTATAGTGATTTAATATTGAAATCAAAGAAAAGTTTCACTAAGATAGCAAAGAATCTGAGATCAAAGGAAGATAACCATGAAAATTAATAAGAAGAGAATTGTATTTACAATCTTAATGGCGCTGGGAATTCTTATGTTTTCCACTATAAATGCTTATGCTGCACCGAGTAGTACAAACTTACCACAACTAAATATTTCCCTTGGAGATGGAAGTGGTACACCACAAGATTATGTAACAAGCATTAAATTGTTGATATTTTTTACAATTTTGGCATTGTTGCCATCTATAGTAATAATGATGACGTCTTTTACTAGAATTATAGTTGTTTTCTCGTTTCTTAAGAGCGCAATGGGGTTACAACAATCAATTCCTAATCAGGTCTTAACAGGACTAGCTATATTCATGACATTATTTATTATGGAACCAGTTTATAATCAAATGAATACTAATGGAATTCAACCCTATTTAAATAACAAGATAACTCAGGAACAGGCTCTTGATGAAGTTTCAAAACCGATGAAAGCATTTATGTTAAAGCAGACTAGAGAAAAAGATTTGGAGTTATTTATTGATATAAGTGGTGTAAATAAAGATAATTTAACTAAGGAAAATGTCCCATTCACATCATTAATTCCTGCTTTTGCAATAAGTGAATTAAAGACGGCATTTCAAATAGGCTTTTTAATATATCTGCCATTTCTTGTTATAGATATGGTAATATCAAGTGTCTTAATGTCGATGGGTATGTTTATGTTACCGCCAACAATGGTTTCTTTGCCATTTAAGTTAATAATATTTGTAATGGTTGATGGATGGTACTTACTTGTTAAATCTTTAGTGCAGAGTTTTATGTGAGGTGGTATATTATGACAGAAACGATGCTTAATACTGTAGTAAAAGATACTATTGTAACAGCAGCAAAAGTTGCAGCGCCTATATTAATAATAGTTCTAGTAGTTGGTTTGGTTATAAGTATTTTACAAGCTACGACTCAAATACAAGAACAAACATTAACATTTGTGCCTAAATTGATTGCAGCGGCTGTTATAGGAATATTTTTAGGAAGTTGGATGCTTCAAACAATTATTTCTTTTACAAATAGGATCTTTGATTTAATTGCGAAGATCACTACATAAGGAGGTAAGGCAATTTGATTGATGTAGCCTACTTTCTTGCATTATTTTTTATTTTTTTAAGAATAAGTTCATATTTTATAGCCGTTGAAATATTCTTTCCAGCTGGAACACCACAAATTTTCAAGGGGATATTTTCGCTTATTCTTTCCTATGGGATAATATCAGGAGTAGATTATTCAACAATAAAATCAATAGATACAGGTTATCTCTTGGTATTTTATGCAATAAGTGAAATAATGACAGGAATAATATTAGGGTATATAACTAATTTAGTTTTTCAGGCAGTAAGGCTGGCAGGCGCGTGGATGGATATTCATGCGGGTTTTTCAATGGTATCCATTTTAGATCCAACAAGTCAAACTTCATCAACTATGCTTGGAAATCTGTCTTATTTTATTTCACTTGCATTTTTTTTCATTATAGATGGTCACCATGTAATTATAACGATGTTAGTTGAGAGTTTAAAGATAGTACCGATAGGTAAAACAATCGTTTATCAAGAAACATTAATGGGAGTTATTCAGACAATATTTAATTTTTTCACTTTAGGTGTAAAAATTGCAATCCCTTTAGTATTAATAATTGTTATGACTGATCTGTGTTTAGGATTAATTTCAAAGATAGTTCCAACAATACCAATAATGATATTTGGTATGCCGATTAAAAATATACTAGGTCTTATAACATATATTATACTTTTACCAGTAATGTTAAAATTAGTTGGCACAGCAATTTATGATTTACCGTCTATTATTAAAGATCTAGTTAAATTGATACCAGCGGCACCACTTGCATTAATTTTTGCAAGTGAAGATAAAACTGAAGAAGCAACTCCAAAGAAAAAGGCAGATGCCAGAAATAAAGGTCAAATACCTAGAAGTAAAGAAATATCAGTGGCAATTACTATGATTGTTTGTACAATTTTAATAGCATCATTATGGGAGATGTTAACAAATGGATTTAAAGAAATTATTATTTATTTTTTAAACCTGCCAACATTAAAAAGCTTTGATGAAAGCTCATTATCGAATTTAGTTGATACTTCAATTCTAAAAGTTGCAAGCTTATTAATGCCATTTGCATTATCGATAATGATTGCAGGAATTGTTTCAAGCTTGCTTCAAACTGGATTTTTAATAACAAAGGAGCCATTAAAACCTTCCTTTGGTAAGTTGAATCCTATAAATGGGATAAAAAATATGTTTTCTAAAAGAAGTATAGTGGATTTAGCTAAAAATACTGTTGTAATAACAATTATATCCTTAATAGCATATAACTATATGGCAAAAAATTATCAAAATATACTTGGAATATCTAATCTATATTTACCCTCATTGGGAAATGAAGTTAGGAATTTAGTAGTAGATATTTTTAGACAAATATGCATAGTTCTTGTTATTATTGCAGCTATTGATTATTTTTTTCAGGTTAGAATGTATAATAAAGACATGAGAATGACAAAACAAGAAATTAAAGATGAATATAAGCAATCAGAAGGAGATCCTAAGGTAAAAGGAAAGATTAAGCAAAAGCAAAGAGAAATAGGAATGAGAAGAATGATGCAGTCAGTTGCAGATGCTACAGTTGTAATAACAAATCCGACTCATTTGGCTATTGCTTTAAAATATGAGGAAAATGGGGAAATGGAGGCGCCAAAGGTTGTTGCTAAGGGCGCTGACTATGTAGCCTTTAAAATAAAAAATATGGCGAAGGAACATGATGTTCCAGTTATTGAAAATAAACCACTTGCGCGAATGATGTATGATAGGGTTGAAATAGATGATGACATACCTCAAGATTTGTACCAAGGTGTCGCGGAAATATTGGTGGTAGTTATGAAACTTAAAAAGAAATAAAATTAGTTTACAAAATAGAGAAATATAAATTATAAGCAAGATATTTTAGAATTTTGCGATAAGTTAACATATGCGAATATTTAAAAAAGGAGGTTTGAATTTTGGAATTTGGCAAAAGTAAGTTAAATATAAAAAATAATTTAGATGTAATAGTAGCATTTGGAGTTATATGTATAGTACTCATGATAATAATACCTTTACCAAAAGTAATGCTTGATTTGCTTTTAGCAACAAATATAACAATATCAATTGTTATAATTTTAATTACAATGTTTACAACTAATGTATTGCAGCTTTCAGTATTTCCAACACTATTGCTGGTTACAACATTATTTAGATTAGGACTTAACATATCTTCGACAAGGTTAATATTAACAGAAGCCGATGCTGGTACTATTATTACGGCCTTTGGTAATTTCGTTATAAGAGGAAACTATGTAGTTGGTATAGTTATATTTTTAATTATAGTAGTAATACAATTTATGGTTATTACAAATGGTGCGGGAAGAGTTGCAGAAGTATCAGCAAGATTTACATTAGATGCAATGCCAGGTAAGCAAATGAGTATTGACGCAGATTTAAATTCTGGAATAATTGATGAAGCAGCAGCCAAAAGAAGAAGACAAGACCTTCAAGCTGAAGCTGACTTTTACGGAGCAATGGATGGTGCTTCAAAGTTTATTAAGGGTGATGCTGTAGCTTGTATAATAATCACTATAATAAACATAGTTGGTGGTATTATAATTGGTGTTATTCAAAAAGGGCTACCTGTAGGGTCAGCTGCACAGATTTATACTACATTAAGTGTGGGAGATGGGTTGGTAAGTCAGGTTCCAGCACTTCTTATATCAACTGCTTCAGGTATTCTAGTTACACGTTCAGGAAATTCAGATAACTTTGGTGAAACTTTAACTGAACAATTAACTGCTTTCCCAGTAGTAACAGGGATAGCTAGTGCTATAATGTTAGCTTTAGGAATAGTACCTAATATGCCTAAAATTCCATTTTTCATAGCTTCTTTAGCAACTGGAACATTGACATATTTGCTTTATAAAGAATCAAAAGTTAAGAAGATTAAAGAATATGTATCTGAAGAAGAAGAAATTATACAAGCAGAACGCAAGGAACCAGAAAATGTTATGAATTTAATTTCTGTTGAACCTATGGAAGTTGAAATAGGTTACGGGATTATACCTCTTGCTGATGAAAGCAATGGTGGAGATTTACTTCAAAGAATTGCTTCAGTAAGAAGGCAATGTGCGATTGAAATGGGAATAATAGTTCAGCCTATAAGAATTAGAGATAATTTGCAGCTTAAGCCCAATGAATACATAATAAAAATTAGAAGTACAATGGTTGTTTCGTCAGAATTAATGCCTAACATGCTTCTTTGTATGGATCCAACTGGAGAAAACTTAGAGATTCCAGGAATAAAGACAATTGAACCGACCTTTGGACTTCCAGCAGTTTGGATAAATAAAGATCAAAGGGAAGAAGCAGAAATAAAAGGCTTAACGGTAGTCGATCCTACAACTGTAATGGTGACACATTTGACTGAAACTATAAAAAATCATTCTTATGAACTACTAGGAAGGCAGGAAGTAAAACTTATTGTTGATAATGCAAAAGAAAAATACAGTGCAGTTGTTGATGAACTTATACCAGATCTGTTGACTATTGGTGAAATTCAAAAGGTGTTACAAAACTTGCTTAGAGAGAAAGTTCCAATTAAAGATATTGTTACTATAATGGAATCCTTGGCAGATAATGCGAAAAATACAAGGGACATAGAAACTTTAACTGAGTATGTGAGATTTGCATTGGCTAGAACTATTTGTAATCAAGTAATAGATGAAGAAAGAAAAATTACGGTAATTACTTTAGATCCTGGAATCGAAAAAATAATAAGTGAGAATGTCCAAAAGACTTCACAAGGGTCTTTTCCGACAGTAAATCCAGAAATTACTACTAAAATACTTACAAGCATTAAAAATACAGTAGAATCAGTCTATTTCTATAATAATCAGCCAATTATATTAGTTTCTCCGAATATAAGAGCAGTATTTAGAAAATTAATTGAAATGGTATTTCCTCACATTATGGTAATTTCACTAAATGAAGTTCCAAATGATGTTCAAATTAATAGTGAAGGAGTCGTAAGAATATAGATGACTATAAAAAAATATCTTGTGAAAAATATGAACGAAGGCTTAACTCGCATTAAGTATGAACTTGGAAAAGATGCTGTTATAATAAGCCAAAGAAAAGTTAGAAAGGCAGGATTTAAGGGCTTTTTTTCAAAAAAAGTAATTGAAATTACTGCAGCGGTAGAAAACTCATTAGATGCAGATAAAAGTAGAGAGAATTTTAATCAAGCCAAAAAGAACAATTACAAAAGAGATGAAGAATTTCAAAACTCTTTAGAAAGTATTAAAAAATTAATGCAAGATAATATTTTAGTTACCCAAGAAGCTGACAATAAAACTGATATCTTAAGGGATAAAATATTAGAACATAACGCTAATGTTGAAAAAGAAACTTCAAAAAGTAATGAAGAAAAAGAGAAGATAATGCAAAATCAGCAGAAAAAGAATTCGGTAGCAGCTCAGGATACCAATAAAGAAAAAGTTATTAATTCAGAGGATTCAAATATAGAAGCTATACATAAAGAAATGAGTGAACTAAAAAATTTACTAAATAAGGTAATAAAAAATTCAACAAATGATGATAGCTCTAATAATAAGTTAAAAGAAAAATTAAAGGAATTAGATATTGATGAAGAATTTCAAGATGAGATTATACAATCAATAGATTTAAGCTCTAAGGAAAATCTTGATGAAACAGAAGCTTTAAGAGATATTTTTGAAAGAGATATTTTAGTATCAAGAGGAAATATAACAGGACGAATAGTATTTGTAGGTCCAACTGGGGTTGGAAAAACAACTACAATTGCAAAACTTGCAGGAAGATTAGCTCTTATTGAAAAAAAGAAAGTAGGATTAATAACAGTAGATACATATAGAATTGGAGCTATAGAACAGCTTAAAACCTATGCAGAGATAATGAATATTCCTTTTAAAGTAGTAATTACTATGAAGGAAATGGAGGACGCTATTGAGTATATGAAGGATTGTGATGTTATACTTATAGATACTACAGGAAGAAGCAGCAAAAATGCTATGCAGATTTCTGAACTTAGGGCGTTTGTTCAAAAAGCGAATCCTAACTATGTAAATATGGTAATAAGTGCAACTACAAAAAATAGTGATATAAAGAATATATTAAAGGGATATGCTGAACTTGAATATAATCATATCATAATAACAAAACTTGATGAAACTACTGTTTATGGAGCTTTATATAATATAGGCAGAACTGCTAATAAGCCAATTAGTTTCATAACAACAGGGCAAAATGTACCAGATGATATATTAATACCTACAAAAGAAGAAATTGCCAGTTTCATCTTAGGGGAGGAGATTCTATGCTAGACCAAGCTGAGTCATTACGAAAGTTAATTAACAATGAAGAACAAGAAAATAATAAGACAAATACTAAAATGATTACAATTACTTCAGGAAAAGGTGGAGTTGGAAAAAGTAATCTTGTTGTAAATCTAGCCATATCTCTTCAAAATAAAGGAAAGAAAGTGCTGATTTTTGATGCTGACTTAGGGATGGGAAATGATGATGTTTTAATGGGTTTATATCCCAGACATAATATATTTGATATTGTGTTTACTGGGTTGGAAATAAAGGATATAATTATAGAAGGAACCAATGGGGTGCATTTGATTCCAGCAGGATCAGCTTTAAGTAAAACTCAAGAGTTAAATGGAGAAGAAAGAGAAATATTCATGAAAAAACTTGAGGTGTTAGATGATTATGATTATATTTTAATGGATACAGGTGCTGGTGTTAATAAAGACGTGTTATCTTTTATAGCAGCTTCAGAAGAGTTAATAATTGTTACTACTCCTGAACCGACTTCACTTACAGATGCTTATAGCTTAATGAAAGCAACAGATCACTATGAACTAAAAACAAAAGCGAAAGTAATTGTTAATAAGGTTTTTACTAAAGAAGAAGGTGAAGAAACCTATAAAAAGTTTAATCGCGCTGTTGAAAAATTTCTAAAAATTAATATTGAATATTTAGGAAGTATATTAGAAGATAAAAAATTGGTGCAAAGCGTAAGGCAGCAGAAACCATTTATTGTTTTATATCCAAATTGTGATGCATCAAAAGATATTGATAATATAGCTATGAAGCTTATGGGACAAGAAGTGAGTTCATCAAATGGAGCAAAAGGATTGTTTAAAAAGTTGTTTAATATTTTTACATAGGAGGACTTCAAGTGCAGAATTTTAACCTGAAAATTAATGATAGAATAGAAGTTGTTGCAGGAGAAAAATCATATAAAGCATTAATTATGGATATACAAGATGAATTTTTAAGGATAAATTTGCCGGTTTGTGATGGAAATTATCTAATGTTACATGCTAGGGAAAAAGTTGAAATTAATTCTTATTTGGATGCTGGTAGGTGCTATAGTTTTTTTTGTCAAGTAATCTCTAAGGGAAAAGAAGGTAATATATTATATTATACATTATCCAAGCCTTTTGATATTAGAAAAATACAAAGGAGAAATTTCTTTAGAGTTAGTATTGTTAGTCCAATAGAATATAAAATAGTTACTAATATTGATGAAGAGGATTTTGATGATATACCTTATAAAGAAGGCCTTATGGTAGATTTGAGCGGTGGAGGAATAAAACTTAAAGTAAAGGAGAAAATTGATAAAAGTGATTTGCTTTTAGTTAACTTAAAATTGAGTAAAGTTCACTTTGAAATAAAGTGTGATGTTGTAAGAATTGAAGATACTTTAGATAAAGAAAAGTTATTTGGTTTACGATTTATTGATATAACTCCAACTCAAAGCGAAAAGATAATTCAAGAACTTTTTGAGATAATGAGAAAACAAAGAGCCAATTTATAATTTACAAAAGAAAAAGATTTAAATCAATGATTGATTTATTTAACTGTAAGTATTAGACAATGAGATTTGGAGGGGTAATAATGGGTATTCAAGCCGCAAAAAGTGTGGATGGAAAAGAACAAATAGTACAAGAATATATTCCGCTAGTTAAGTATATTGCCTCTAGGGTTATGTTTGGAAAAAACAAATATATGGAATACGAGGACTTAGTAAGCTATGGGATGATTGGACTTATGGATGCATTAAATAAGTTCGATCACACAAAGGGAATGAAATTCTCTTCTTATGCATCAATAAGAATTAAGGGTGCAATGATAGATGAATTAAGAAAAAATAGACCAATATCAAAAGGTGCAATGGATAAATTAAATAAGTACAATAAAGCCATTGATACACTGCAGCTTGAATTACTAAGAGAGCCAACAAATGATGAAATATCTAAGCATTTAAAGATTTCATTAAATGAAGTAGCAGAAATTGAAAATTATATAAATTATATTTCCATGATATCTTTAGAAAATGTAATTTTTTCAGATGATGAAGATGTAAATCTTATTGGAATTATAGAGGATAAGAATAGTCCAAGCCCTGATACATATTTGCAGGATAAAGAACAATTAGAAATTTTAACAAAAGCTATAGAATTGCTTAAAGAAAAAGACAGAAATATATTGAATCTTTATTACTATGAAGGTTTGACATTAAAAGAAATAGGGACTGTTTTAAATGTATCAGAATCTAGAGTGTGTCAATTACATAGTAGAGCCATTGTAAGTTTGAGAGAATGTATGAAGAAATTACATTACATAGATTAAGAGTAATACATAAATTACCAGTTTGGATTACAAGAATATATGCGTTAGATAATAAAAATTTAATAACTCAGATATTTCTAAACTTGTAATTGTAAATTGTGCATAGAAATTGAGGTGTTTTATGCCGTTAATATTATTAATAATAGGATTAGCTTTGATAGTATATAGTTATAGAGCTGTAAAAAAAGAAGATGCGTTTAATAAGGAAAATGATAGTTTAAATATATCATTTAGAGGTGTTTTAGAAGATAAAAAAGAAGAGTTAAATGATTATAAAATTGAAATTGGACAATTAAGAAGAGATATAGCTGAAAGTCTAACTGAACTTCAGGAAGAGATTTTTAATATAAAAAATAATCTAAATATGCTCAAGAATGGTAAGGAAATACACGATAATAAAGAGAATTTAGAAATAATTAATTCTTTAATAGAAGAAGATGAACTTCATAGTAAAGTGAGTAATGCAAACAAGAGACTAGATTACCTTATAGAAGATATGGATGAAAATTACTCACTTAGCATACCAGTAGAAGATCAAGGAATTCATGAGGTTAATATTTCTGAAAATCTAGATAGTAGTAAGACTCAAAATATAAAAAAACTTTTAAAAGAAGGTTTTACAGAAGAAGAAATATGTCATGAATTATCCGTTAGTAAGGGGGAAGTACTATTAGTAAAAGATTTGTTCAAAAAATAAAAAATATTTTTGTATTTCTCACTGATAAAAAAATACTATTAGGGATAGGAATAGGTTTGGTATTAGGGGTTATATTTATGTTCGGATATAAATATACTGCGAGCCTCTCAAATAGTCAAATAGAAGAAAAAGCCAGAGGATTAGGGATGATTTATGAAAATGAACATAAGTCACTTTTAAAAGGAGAGGATTAAATTGATAAGAGGATTATACACTTCTGTTTCTGGATTAATAGCTCTACAAAATGAACAGGAAGTAGTTACTAATAATATTGCCAATGTAAATAATATTGGTTATAAAAAAAGAGATCTTACCAAAAGTAGTTTTGAAGATGTTATGATATCAAACAGACAAAATCTTTTAGGTAATGAGTATGTTAGAAATAATATAGGCACATTAAATCTAGGAGTAAAAGTTAATGATGTTGATACAGTTTTTACTCAGGGATCATTTAAAGAAACTGATAATATGACTGATTTTGCTATAGATGGAAGAGGCTTTTTTGTGGCTCAAGATGGAAATAAGGAAGTTTATACAAGGGATGGAAATTTTAAGGTAAATGCACAAGGATATTTAATAACTAATGATGGGAGTCAAGTACTCGGAGTAAATAATACAACAGGCGCTAGAGAACCCATATATATTGGAAATTCAAAATTTACTCTAGATGGGGAAAATAATATTAATATTGAAGGTGTTGGTATAACAGATAAGTTATTAACAGCAGATTTTCAAAATTATAATTCAATGAAACCCCTTGGTGATAATTACATAACTGATCAAAATCCTATTTATAATGCTACGGTTAATGTAAAGCAGAATTTTCTTGAATCTTCTAATGTAGATCCTTCAGCTGAATTAGTAAAGCTTATGGAAATAAAGAGACAATTTGAGACTAATCAAAAGTTTGTAAAATTACAAGATGATACTTTGCAGAAGGCTGCAAATGATATAGGACGAGTATAGCTTAAGCGTAGTAAGAGAGGGAAAATAGAGGAGGATTAGTTATGTTTAATATTTTTGCTATTGGTAAAAGTGGGATGAGTGCATATCAAGAAAAACTTGATTATCTTTCAAATGATTTGGTTAATAGTGAAACAACAGGTTATAAAAGTACGGATGTTGGATTTAAAGATTTAGTAACTGAATCTTTAAATAGACTTGGTACTCCAATTGAAAACAAGAATGCAATAAGCGGCACAGGAGTAAGGCTTGGAACTAATTATTCCGTAAATAAACAAGGTAATATTGCAAATACAGGTATACCTACAGATTTAGCTATAAATGGAGAAGGGTATTTTGCTGTTACTCAATCAAATGGAAATATAGCATATACAAGAGATGGTAGTTTTAAGATTGATTCCAATGGAACTTTAGTAGATTCAAATGGACAAAAGGTATATATACAATATGAAAATGGAGCTAGTGAAGGCAACCCTCAACTTGATAGCAAAAATATTAACATAAATCAAGATGGGGAAATATATATGAAAGTTGGGGATCAGGAAACTAAAGTTGGTACTATTCCAGTTTTTACAGCAATTGGTGATAAATCCTTTACTCCAATAGGAAATAATTGTTTTGTACCTACTTCTGATGCACAGGTAACAATGAGTACGAATTATAATATAGTACAAGGTGCTTTAGAGGGTTCAAATGTAAATACTACCGAAATATTTTCAGATATGATATTAACTCAAAGAGCATTTCAGCTTAACTCAAAGGCAATAACAACAGCTGACGATCTTTGGGGCATGATAAATAATATGAGAAGCTAACGCAAGAACTATTTTTACTTAAATAATTACAGAAATTAGATATATATTAGCTTATTTTATGAGTTAAGTAAATATATATCTAATTTTTTCGTTATATGATGCTTATGTAAATAGAATTAAGTCTTTACATTAAATAAGATTATAAGTAAAATGAATATGTATGAATAATTAAGGCACAATCAAAAAAAGAAATATTTGTAGGAGGAATTATTTTGGAAAATGTAGTTTATGTAACTGGGCATAAAAATCCTGACTCAGATTCTATATGTGCCGCATATGGATATGCAGCATTTAAAAATAAGATTAGTACCCTTCCAGCTATACCTGTAAGATTAGGGAATGTGAATGCCGAAACTCAATTTATTTTAGATTATTTTAAGGTTGAAGCTCCAAGATTATTAAAAACAGTTAGGCTTAGATTAGAAGATTTAGATATTGATACAATTGAATCAATAACAGGAGATATTTCTTTAAAAATGGCATGGAATATTATGAGAGATAATCATATTAAGTCTTTACCAGTAGTTGATAATCACGGTAGATTAGTAGGAATTCTTTCAATTTCAAACTTAACATCTTCATATATGGATATATGGGATAATAATATATTAGCAAAAAGTAAGACATCCATAGAAAACATACTAGATACGCTTTCAGCTAACAGCATATACATAAATAAAGATTGTAAGATATTTAAAGGAAAAATTACTGTTACAGCAATGCAGCCAGATAGTTTAAAAGAAATTGTTGAAGAGGGAGATATTGCAATAGTAGGAGACAGGCATGATGTACAAGAAGCTTTAATTGATATAAAAACATCATTAATAATTATCACTGGTTCTCATGAACTTGCAGCAGATTTATTACCTAAGGCTAAAGAAAATGGTGTTACTGTAATAAGTACTCCTCACGATTCTTTTACAGCTTCAAGATTATTAATTCAAAGTATACCAGTAAGCTACGTTATGGCTACGGATAATTTAATTTCATTTTCAAAATATGATTTAATTGATGATATTAAAGACGTTATGGCTGAAACTAGATACCATAGTTATCCAGTAATTGATGAAGATGAAAGAGTCGTTGGAACTGTTTCAAGATATCATCTTATTTCAAATCACAAGAAAAAGGTTATCCAAGTGGATCATAATGAAAGAGGGCAATCTGTTGATGGTTTAGAAGAAGCAGAAGTTCTTGAAATAATAGATCACCATAGAGTTGCAGATATTCAAACAAGCAATCCAATATTCTTTAGGAATGAACCATTAGGAAGCTCTTCAACTATAGTTGGTAAATGCTATTTTGAACATAATATTACGCCATCTAAAGAAGTAGCTGGATTATTATGTGGAGCTATAATTTCTGATACTCTATTATTTAAGAGTCCAACTTGCACAGAACAAGATAAGGTAACTTGCAAGAAATTAGCTGAAATAGCTGGAATTTCAAGTCTTGAGGAATTTGCAAAGGAAATGTTTAAGGCTGGAACTTCATTAAAAGGAAAGAGTGTATCACAAATCTTTAATCAAGACTTTAAGCCATTTACAATGGGTGAAGTTAAGGTTGGTGTAGCTCAAGTTAATACTATGGACATAGATGGATTTATGCCATTAAAAGATGAAATGCTAAGCTTCATGCAAAGTGAAGCAGACAATAAAGGATATGATGTAGTAATGCTGCTTTTAACAGATATTTTAAAAGAGGGTTCGCAAGTATTAGTTGCTGGTGAAAGACACGATTATGTTGAAAAGACATTCAATGTTGAGTTAAAAGATTCAATGGCATTTTTACCAGGAGTTTTATCAAGAAAGAAACAAGTAATTCCACCACTTACAAATGTGGTTAATTCTATGAAATAATTAATTTTTAGTATAGAGTTAATATTTGACTCATGAGTTTAAAAATAAATTCCATAAAATAAAAAAATCTCCTCTGGGGATTTTTTTATTTTACAAAATTTATTTTAGGTTAATTATAAAAGTAAAGATCAAATTGTGCTAACTCGCTTTAAAAAGTGTGCATAACTTTTTTAATGGAAAATATATATACTATATAAAGTTCTATATAGGAGGAAAAGTTGTGATACAAGAAAAAGAATTGACATCTGGTCTTAGCACTAAGGAAGCGGAAAAAAGAATGAAGAACTTTGGACTTAATGAATTGAAGCACAATAATAAAGCATCAGCAATTAAGATATTTTTATCTCAATTTAATGATTTTATAGTTTGGGTGTTAATTGCTTCTACTATAATATCAGGAATTATTGGAGATAAAGCAGATGCTATAACAATACTTATAATAGTAGTAATTAATGCAATATTAGGATTTGTGCAAGAGTTTAGAACGGAGAAATCATTAGAAGCACTAAAGGAGTTGGCAGCTCCAACTTGTAAGGTGCTAAGAGATTCTAGTATAAAAATTATAAATTCAATATACTTAACAATAGGTGATATTGTTATTTTAGAAGCAGGGGATAGAATACCAGCAGATGGATACTTTATTGAATGCTCTGGAATTGTTGTTGATGAATCGTTGTTAACTGGAGAATCAGTAGGGGTAAATAAAGATGCAAATGCCTATAAAATCAGTAGTAAGCAGTCAAAGTCTGAAAGTGGCAGTAACAGTAAGATAGAGAAATTAAAAAAGGAATCAAGGAAGAGCAATGAAGGATTTATGGGGACAACAGTTGTAAAGGGAAAAGGCTTATTTAAGATTGACTGCATAGGAATGGATACTGAAATGGGAAAAATAGCTGATTTAATCCAAAATATTGAAGAAGAAAAGTCTCCTTTAAATAAAAGATTGGATTCTTTAGGTAAGATTTTAGTTATTATTTGTGTTATTATTTGTGCTATTGTTACCATAATGGGTATTATAAGAGGACATGATATAACAGAAATGTTTTTACTTGGCGTCAGCCTTGCCGTTGCAGCAATTCCAGAAGGGTTAGCGGCTATCGTTACAGTTTCATTAGCCCTTGGTGTATCAAGAATGCTTAAGAAAAACGCTCTTGTTAGGAAGCTGCCAGCTGTTGAAACCTTAGGATGCACATCTGTAATATGTTCTGATAAGACAGGAACACTAACTCAAAATAAAATGACAGTAAAAGAGGTTTATTTAAATGGCCGAATTCATGAGCTGGATAAAGAAAAGCTTACTGACTGTGGAAAGCTTATGAAAACTCTTGTATATTGTAATGATTGTAATTACGACTTTACAAAGAATAAAATGAGTGAAGCTCTTCATGGGGATCCAACAGAAACAGCATTAATAAATATGTTTTTTTATGAGGTTAAGCCTCTAGAGTTATTTATTAACAACGCTAATAGAGTTTTTGATATACCTTTTGATTCAACTAGAAAGATGATGTCGGTTATTATGAAAGAAGGAAACAAAGAAACCTGTTATGTAAAAGGTGCGCCTGAAAGATTGATTGAAAAATGTGATTTTATATTAGAAAATAATAAAGTTAAGCCTTTAACATATCAAAAGAAAAAGCAAGTAATTGATTTTGTTACAGCAATGTCATCAAGGGCGCTTAGATGTATTGCAGCAGCCTATAAGGAGGATAATTTAACAAAAGGAGAAAGGTTGGAACAGAATTTAATTTTTATAGGTGTGGCAGGAAGTATAGATCCACCTAGGGAAGAAGCAAGAGATGCAGTTTTAAAATGCAAACTTGCAGGCATAAAGCCTGTTATGATAACAGGAGATCATCAAAACACTGCTCTTGCTATAGCAAAATCCTTAAATATATGCAATACAGCAGAGCAAGTTATGACTGGAGAAGAGATCGAAGAAATAAGTGATTTAGAATTAGAAGGCAGAGTTAAAAAAGTCAGGGTATTCGCAAGGGTTTCACCTAATCATAAGTTAAGAATAGTAAGAGCATTTAAAAAGAAGGGCAATATTGTTGCGATGACTGGAGATGGTGTAAATGATGCACCTGCAATTAAAGAGTCTGATATAGGTATTGCAATGGGGATTTCTGGTACTGATGTAACTAAAGAAGCATCATCTATGATACTTATGGATGATAATTTTTCGACTATAGTTGCAGCTGTGGAAGAGGGAAGGATAATATATGATAATATAAGAAAGTTTATAAGATATTTATTATCTTGTAATCTAGGAGAAGTATTAACAATGTTTTTAGCAACATTATTTTACTTACCGAATCCATTAAGTCCGATTCAAATTCTTCTTGTTAATCTGGCTACTGATGGACTTCCAGCTATAGCACTTGGTGTAGATCCTCCAGAGCAGGATATAATGAGACAACCTCCAAGAGAAAAAAAGGAAAGTATATTTGCAAGAGGTTTAGTTGAAAAAATAGTAATTAGGGGATCGTTAATAGGTCTATGTACTCTACTATCATTTATGGTAGGAAGATATTATAAAATGAATCTGGAGACATGCAGAACTTTAGCATTATGTACCTTAGTTATGTCTCAACTTATACATGTATTTGAGTGTAGATCAGAAAGGCACTCAATATTCCAAATAAAATTATTTACTAATCCATATCTAGTTGGAGCTGTTGCAATATCAGTAACTTTAATGTGTTCTGTATTATATGTACCATTTTTACAAGAGATATTTCATACAGTACCGCTATCATTAAATCAATGGCTTATTGTAATATTCTTTTCTGGGATAATTGCATTAATAAATAGTGTTTATTTATTAATTAAAACAAAATAAAAAAATTAATGATGAATGATGAAAAGTGAATTATTAAGGAAAAAATCCCATGGAGGATTTTAAAATCTAATTTTAAGAAAATCTAAGATTTTCATCCATAATTATTCATCATTCATTATTAATCATTAATAAAAAAAGGGCTTAGCCCTTTTTTTATCTTCTCATCATGCTGTTTGCTTGTTGACGTGATTTTTTTATTTGACTGTGGTCTATTGGAATTAAATCTTTCTTAGTAGTAAGATTTAATAAATTCATAATCTGAACTTCTTGCGAGTTTTCTTTTTTACTATTCTTATCACCCGTAACTCCCATAACTATAACTTTATTTCCTTGTTTTACTTGTATAAATTCAGGTTTCTTAAACCATTTATTCTTTTTAAACCAACACTTTACAACCTTCTTGCCAACTTCAGGCTTAATAACCATTTCAACCATTAATCTATTGAAGATAATGTAACTCTTTTCAATTAATTTTACAGATAAAACAGTTCCAGATATACTTGTAATTCTGTCACCATATTTTTCAAGATAAGCATTTTGAAAGTAGTTACTAAATTTATTGCTTATTTTTTCTTTAAGACCCATAATAATTACTCCTTTACATAATAATATCGCTAATAACGCTATTATACTTAAAATACTTTATTATTATACCATATGTTATATAGAATTAGGTAATATTTTAATTAGTATTAAGCAAATAATCGTACTAAAGTTTTTAAGATAGATTCTAATTTTTTAATTTTCTATTACACTAGGAAAATTGTATAATATAGATATAAGGCAAATATATAATTTAAAATATGTTATATATATTGTTAAGCATAATGAGGTGACAATAAAAATGGAAAATCAAATATTGCATGTTGATATGGATGCTTTTTTCGCATCTGTTGAACAAAGAGATAATCCAGAACTCAGAGGAAAGCCAGTTATTGTTGGTGGCATAAGTGAAAGAGGGGTTGTATCGACTTGCTCCTATGAAGCAAGGAAATTTGGGGTACATTCAGCTATGCCTATTTTTATGGCGAGAGAAAAATGTCCAAATGGAATATTTGTTTCTGGAAGATATGGGAGATACTCTAAGGTTTCTCAAGAGATATTTAAAATACTTAATGAAGTCACTCCTTTAGTAGAACAGGTTTCGATTGATGAGGGATTTTTGGATTTATCTCAAGGAAAAATTAAAAATGGAATGGAAGCGGCAAGATATATTAAAAATAAGGTTTATAAAGAAGTAGGATTAACACTATCTGTAGGAATATCCTATAATAAATTTTTAGCTAAGTTAGCTTCAGATTGGAATAAGCCAAATGGAATTAAAGAAATAAAAAAAGAAATGATTCCTGATGTACTTTTTCCACTTCCTATATCAAAAATCCATGGTTTGGGAAAAGTATCAGTAGCTAAATTTAATAATATGGGAATATATTATATAAAGGATTTATATAATATTCCTAAAGAATTTTATATTGAATACTTAGGGAAAAATGGAATAGAAATATATGAAAGAATCAGAGGCATTGATAATAGAAAAATTGAAAATATCCGTGAGAGAAAATCTGTGGGAAAAGAAAAAACTTTGAAATTTGATACTAAAAACAAGGAAGAATTACGGGAATATATAAAAGAATTCTCATATGAAATTGAGGAAGTTCTAATCCGAAAAAATGTTATTGGAAAAACAGTAACACTAAAATTTAAAACAAAAGATTTTGAAAACCGCACAAGAAGTAAGACATTAAATAACTACATTGGAACTCAAAGGGAAATTTTTAAAGTTGCTGAAGAATTACTCGAAAGTGAAGAACTTAATGAAGAAGTAAGATTAATAGGCGTAAGTATATCTTCATTTAAAGAGACAGAAGTTGAACAGATGAGCTTATTATAGTTTTTATATAACTTAGGGAATTTTATTGAGCTAAGTTTAAACGAGGGAAGATAGACTATAGCCATTATACTTAAACTAATATAATAAAGAAATAAGCAAAATGTTTGCGGAAGTAGGCATGTGAAAATAAGCTGTTGAAAGCATTTAATGGGTGGTTGTTCCACTTGTGCTTTCCAGTGAAATTTTCACTAGTCCTACGGAGCAAACATTTTTCTTATTTCGTTTTATTATATGCGGTTAAGTATAGTTTAAAGTGCATATTCAAGTATTGCTCTTAGAACACCATGTTCTACATTACTGGCAGCTATGTATTTTCCATATTGTTTCATATCTTCTGGAGCATTTTCCATTACAAAGCTATATTCTGCTTGCTCAAGCATTTCTATATCGTTGTAATAATCTCCAAGAGCCATAGTTTCTTCTTTTGATATATTATCGGTATCCATTAAGTTTTTTAATGCAATTCCTTTATTGACACCCTTATTCATAATATCAGTCCAAATGTCACCAGTAGCTACTATATAATAATCATCTTTGAATTTGCTTTCTGCTATATTATTAGTGCCGTCTAAATTACAAATAGCAATTTTTATTATATCATCATCTACTTTGCTTAAATCATCTACTATATTTAAAGTAGTATAGTATTTTCTTATTTCAGATAAATTCTCTTCAGAATAATTTTCAGTATATGCACAGTTAGGAGTACATAATACTATTGCATTTCCTTCTACCGTTTTTAATTCAGTAATTATATCTTGAACAATATCCTTTGCAAGAATATTTTTATAAATTATTTGGTTATTATCTACAACTAGAGCTCCATTTTCACATATAAAAGATAAATGTCTTCCTATAGGACCGAAGTTGGTTTGTAAAGTGTAGTAAGGTCTTCCACTAGCAGCTACTAGCTTTATATTTTTTGCCTGTAAACGGTCTAAAATATCAACAAAACCATCTGGTAAATGACCATTTTCATCTAATAGTGTTCCATCCATATCTGTTGCAATTAATTTAATCATAAAATCTCCTTTCACTACTTTAAAATTAAAAATATATACATTTCTAATAATAACACATATTTGAAATCAGAAAAAGGTAATAGAAAATTTTATATGGTAGTAAATGTTTACGGCAAATTGCTATAGTTTAATTAAGCTGTTAAGTATGATATCATAGTAATTAAGGAAAAATAATTAATGTATTTTAATATTCCTATTGATTTCAGACTAATTTGAAGTTTTAGAATGAATAAAAGGGGTGATTTTGATGAAATATGCATTGGATGTGCATACTCATACTATAGCAAGTGGGCATGCCTACTCAACCTTAATAGAAAATGCAAAGGCTGCATCAGAAAAAGGGATAAAAGTACTTGGTACTACAGAACATGGAATTACTATGCCTCATGCTCCTCATATTTGGTATTTTAATAATTATAAGGTACTACCGAGAGAAATGTATGGCGTTACTATGCTTTATGGAACAGAGGCAAATATAATAGATTATGATGGAAATTTAGATATGGATGATTTCACATTAGATAAAATGGATATTGTAATTGGAAGTATACACGATGAAGTATATAAGGTAGGGAATATTGAAGAAAATACTAAAGCTTTTATAAATGTGATAGAAAGTGGGAAAGTTGATATAATAGGGCATCTCGGAAATCCAGTGGTTCCTGTTAATTTCGAAGAAATAGTAAAATGTGCAAAGGAAAATGATGTTTTAATAGAAATCAATAACAGTTCATTTACAACATCAAGAATAGGAAGCTTAAGTAACTGCGCTGAGATAGCGTCATTATGTAAAAAACACGATACAAAATTAATAATAAATAGTGATGCTCATTTTTGTACTTTAATAGGGGAATTTACAGAAGCAGTTAAAATGCTGGAGTCAATTGATTTCCCAGAAGACCTAATAATTAACAAAGATCCTAATGAATTAATTCTTCTTTTAAAGAAAAAGGGCAGACTACAAGACCTTGACATTGATAAGTTATAGAAGTAAAAAGCCCATGGCTTTCCTTATATGTTTTTAATAGTACTTTATGCTTTTTTATAGGTGAATTTATATTAATTATGTGTTGTATATAGGAAAACAAATTATTGAATTAAATTATATTATATTTGAAAATATATACGATACCAGAAAGAAAGACTAACTATTTTGCGTAGTGTTGCATTGATAATAGGATTGTAGGATTTCTTCATTAGAAGTTGTTCCATTCTTGCTTGTCCTTAGTTTATCTAAGGAGCATGCAGGAATGGGCACAACTTCTAATGCTAGAAATCCTCAATCCTATTATCTAGCAACCGAGCAATATTGTTAGTCTTTCTTTCGGCTGGTTATATTTATACATATAATATATTTACTATAGAATTAATATTTAATTGTGAATTTTTTTTCATCATTGATTATAGGAAGGCTGATTAAAGCCATATCGTCAACTCTACAAAAATTATTGCCTGATTTTATTGTAGAAATAAATGCATTAACATTGTTTTCAACACCTTGTACTTCAATTTGTACATTACCATCCATAAGATTTTTGCACCAGCCAGTTAAATTTAATCTACAAGCTGTAAGTTGTGCAAAATATCTAAAGCCTACACCTTGTACGCGTCCTTTTACAAGTATTGAATATCTAATCATCTGTTTACCTCCATTCTCATTATATTGTATTTCAATTTAAGAATAATATTTTATTAGTATTCAAATGTATTACTTATTTTAATTATAAAAATTATATCATAATATAATAAATTTGGAATAAAATTATAAAAGTATTTATAATTTTCTGAATATTTAGTATAATATTCATAAGGTAGGTAATAATATGAGTAATTAACATGATATGGAGGAGCATAATGGTACAAAGAAGTGTAATATTAATAAAACCAGATGGAGTTGAAAGAAATATAATAGGGAATATTTTAAGCTGCTATGAAGATAATGGATTAAAGATAGTGGCATTAAAACTTATGAAAGCTTCAAGAGAAATTGCAGAACAGCACTATAGTCAACATAAAGGAAAAGACTTCTATGAGGAATTGATAACGTTTATAACAAGAAGTCCATTATGTGCAGCAATTTTGCAAGGTGAAGATGCAGTAGCAAGAATAAGAAATATTAATGGAGCTACTAGTCCTACTGATGCGGCAGAAGGAACTATAAGGCATAGGTATGCTAGAAGTAAAACAGAAAACTGCGTTCATGCATCAGATACAATTGAAAGTGCAAAAGAAGAAATCGCATTATGGTTTCCGGAACTTTAAAAGAATATATTATGCAAAAGTATCGGGATATTAAAAGTGGCTAGTAAAAATGATTTTAAAGCATTTTTATAGCCATTTTTTATACATTATTGAAAATAAAAGTTTAACTTTTTTCTAATCAAATAAAGATAAATTGGGGAGTTTACACAAAATTATGATATAATATAAATTAAGCAGAATTTATTATTTAGCAGAGGAGGTTATTGATGAAATTAAAGAAAGCGAGTGTTATTGGGGGGATAATTTTACTTTTTCTTACTATAATTGTAGTCGTAGTATTATATATGTTTATTGGACCAGGTGCAAAGGACATTAGGGCAGCGAAAGACTTTATGACTAAATTATATTCAATTAATGCAATAAATACTGAACAAAATTTAGACTCTATCAAATATGAAAGAAGTAGGATATTAAATAGTCAAAATGAACTGGTTCATAGAAGTATAGTGACTCAAAGTTTTGGTTTAGATTTAGATAAAAATAATAATGTTATAGGCTTTGCAAAAAAAGAAATTAAGGCTAATAGTACTAAAGTAGAATTACAAGATGCTAGAGCTTTAGCTGAAAAATATTTAAAAAATATTTTTAGCGGGGAAGTATTATTAAAAACAGTTAATGCTAATGATGGATCAAACGATTTACCATATTATTCATTTATTTATACTGAGCAGAAAAATGGATATCCATTGTATTTTGATGAAATAAAATTAAACATTGATAAAGAAAACGGTTTTTTGGATGGTTATTCAAACTCTACAATGCAAAAGGAGTGTAAAGAACCTGTGATTAATGTATCTGATGAAAAAGCAAAAGAAACAGCATTGGATTATTTTCAAAAGTACAATAAAGATGGCATTGTAAGACCTGAAACAAATTTAGTATATGCGGATAATAAGATAGATAAAGGAGAAAATCCAGTCTATGAAGTTTGTTATATTGTAACTATAGATGGTAAGACAGATAAGGATGCAAGTAGCAGCTGGAAAGTCTTTGTAAGTTCAGAAAATGGAAATATATTAAATGTCTTAAAAGATGGTGCTGAAAAAGAAGTAATAACAAAATCTAATTGAACTTAAATTTAATAGAAAAGAGGACAATCTGTTAATAAAGATTATCCTCTTTTTTTATTGCATTTTATTATATATTTTCTTTATTGTACCTTAATTTGAAGGTGAAATCGGCGATAGGGTGCCAGAATTACCACCAGGACCAATTGGGTTATGAGTGTTATTTTCATTAATATTAGGACCATTATTACTATTATTATTTCTAGCTGCAGGTGTAGAACCATTTGCAACAGGTGGAGGTAAAGCATCATTACCATTAGCATTAGTTGCAGGTGGTGGAGTACTTTCTGTTGTATCCGTTGCAGGCGGACTATCACCTGAAGTATCATAAGATGATGGTAAAACCATAAAATAATCTGCTGTTACAGGATTTGGATGGTCTTTCTTTATAAATACTGAACTTTTAGTCAATATAGAAGGTGTTATTGATGAAGCAAGTTTGTTAGTAAATCTATTTACATTAGCTAGAACGTGAGTAGTGCATATTGTTGTTGGTTGTGTTCCATCAATAAATAATTCTTCATTTACTCGATCTCCACGAGGATCTTGACTGCATATTGAACTAGGTAGTAATCCAGAATCTTTACAGACCTCAGTTCTAACTATGCCACTTGGTTCATCTATATCTTTTACTTCAAAATCCTTATTGGCTTCCTTCATTAATTTTCCCCATATTACTGCAGCACCGCTTGAACTTCCAAGAAGTTGCTTAGGATTATCATATCCAAGCCAAACTGCGCCAGATAAATAAGGAGTAAGACCTGCAAACCATAAGTCGGTTGAATTAGTAGTAGTACCAGTTTTACCTGCAACAGGCATATCACCAAATTTTGCACCAGTAGCATTATATTCAGTTACTGGACCCTTTAACATATCATATAAAATATACGCCGCTTGAGGTGAAAATACTTTACTCTGTTTAGGAGTAGAATTATCAAGTATAATTTTACCACTAGAATCAACAACTTTTGTATATAAAACAGGTTTTGTATATATACCACTGTTACCAAAAGTACCATATGCTCCAGCTAAAATATAAGTATTTCCTCCATCTCGATCATTAGGGGCATTATTAAATTGACCTAAAGCAAGAGCTGCTATTGAAGTTTTTGATGCAGAATTGTACTTCAAGCCGAGCTTTTCTCCATATGAGATACCAGTTTTTAGTCCAATTTTATCTTCCATTAAAACAGCGGCAGTATTTTTAGAATGAGTAAGAGCATCTCTTGCGCTAATAAGTCCTGCATATTCATTAGGGGAATTTACAGGATTATAAGGATCGTTAGGAGAGTACTTCTTACCGATTTCTTCAGGAATTGGAGCATCATCAATAGGAGTAGCAGCTGTTATGATCTTTTGATCAATTCCTGGGCCATATACTGTTAATGGCTTTGTTGAAGAACCAATTGGGCGTAAATCATTATATGCTCTGTTTGTTGATTGAGGCCTCTGTTTGCCACGTCCACCTACCATAGCAATAACGTGACCAGTTCTATAATCCATAATTGTAGCAGAAGCTTGCAATAATGGAACTCCATCTTTATCATATGATTCTCCATTACTGATTCCCAGGTTGCTATAATTATCTAATGTAGCTTGAGTAAAGTCTTGTAGTGATCTATTCATTGTTGTATAAATTTTAAGTCCACCATTTACCATTAATTTTGAAGCTTCTTCGTCAGAATAATTATACTTGGCCTTTAAGTCCTCTTTTACCTGAGATACGGCAGGGTATACAAACCATTCATAATTTAGTCTATAATCTTTTTTACTTGATTTAAATACCAAACCGCCATTTTTTACATCATTAACTGCCTTATCATAATCAGCATCACTAATATATTCAAGCTTATGCATCATACTTAATACTGTAAGAGTTCTGTTAATATAAGGTGATGGGTCTTTCTGATTATTTTCATTATAAGCACTATAATAACTTGGAGCTTGAGTTATACCAGCAAGGTATGCACATTCAATCAATGATAAATCAGAAGCACTTTTTCCGAAATAAGATAAAGATGCTGCCTCTACTCCGTATACATGACCTCCTAAAGGAATGGTGTTTAAATAGGCTGTTAATATTTGATCCTTAGTTAATCTTTTTTCTAAGCTAATTGCTAAATATGCTTCCCTTATTTTTCTTTCAATAGAAACATCATTGGTTAAAATTGTATTTTTAATTAATTGTTGAGTCAGTGTAGAAGCTCCCTGCAAACCTTTTTGTCCTAATATTAATCTCCTCACATCTAGATAAGCTGAACCTGCAATTCTTTGAAAATCTACTCCATTATGTTTATAAAATCTCTCATCTTCAATAGAGACAAAAGCATTTTTTAAATTAGCAGGTATTTTACTAGAATCTATAACATAACGTTCCTCATCTGAATGAAGATTATCCATAAAGTCACCATTACTATCATATAAGCTGGAAGGTTGATTTAATGATAATACTGCATCAACATTTAGAGGAGGTGTAGTTTTTATTATTGCAAAAGCATATCCTGCGACTACCACACCGATTGCCAGAAAGCAAAATAGTAAACCAAAACATATGCCTTTAAATATTTTATGAGACTTCTTTTTTTTAGCTTTTACTGGCTTTTTACGTCGTGGAGTACCATCAGCTTTTTTTGCTTTATCGTTAATTGCCATTTTATCCTCCTAAAATTATAAGGTTAATAATTTAATAATATTCTATATCATTATAGCATAATTATAGTATGATTAAATCAATAACTCAATATAAAGGTGTTCTTAATGCAATATTATACTAAACGTAAAAGCCATAAATACATATCATTTTTTGCAATTCTAATTTTTATTATTGTTACTTTTAATATAATAATAGTGTTTTTTGATAAAAGAGTTATGCCTTCAATAACAGAAATAGCTATAATAATGGCGAAATCTCAAACATTAGATATAATAAACGAAAAAAGTGTAGAGATTCTTTCGCAAGATTTTAATTATGATAAAATGATAAAAATAGAAAAAAATAGTGAAGGAAATATAACTTTAATTCAAGCAGATACTATAAAATTAAATTATATAGCGGCTAAATTATCTACAGAATGTAATAAAGAATTAAGTGATATGAAAAATTCAGCGATAAAAGTTCCTATAGGATGGATGAGCAGCAGTAGTGCATTTTATAACTTAGGCCCTAAAATTACAGTATCCATTGAACCTATAGGAAACATAAGTACAAGCTATGAATCAAAGTTTGAAAGTGCTGGAATCAATCAAACTAGGCATAAAATATATTTAAATGTTAATGCCAAAATAAGATTAAAATTACCAATGAGAAATCAAGATACAGAAGTAAGCACCCAAATTCCAGTTTCAGATACAATTATAGTAGGAAAGATACCAAATGCAACCTTCGGTTTCCCTACAAATGATTCAAATAAAAGCGAAGCTACAAATTAACGTTATAGATAAACAACATGTAAACTAGACTTATGTGGTAGCTTACCGAAATAATAAATATTTTTGTAACCGCAAGGGTCATAATATTACGAAAAACTATGAAAATATCGTTGAAGGCTCTAAGTTGCAGGTTGTACTCACTTTAGCATGCTCCCGCTTTCAGCGTGACAAGCTAAAGTGAGACAACCTTCCTTTTAGTACTTTCAGCGATATTTTCATAGTCTTGCGGAATAAATATGTATCTAATTTCGGTTGATGTACGCCTAAGTCTAGTTAAAATGTCCTATATTATATTTAAAACGTGAATTGATTGAAACTTTCGTTTAATTCAATTGATGAGTTACTAACTTTTTTGGCTGAATTTGCTACTTCTGAACTTGCTGAGCTTAGTTCTTCAGATGAAGCATAAATTTCCTGGGTAGTTGCTGAAATTTGCTCAGACACGTAGGAAATTTCAGAAATGTTAGTTACTAAAGAATCTTTTTCTGAATTTAATTTAACGAAATCCTCAGCAATTGAGTCCATATTTGGAATCATTTCCTCAATGGCTTTAGATATATCTTTAAAAACAGCTATTGTATTATGAATAATAAGTGTTTGATTTTTAACATCATGAGTAATATTATCTGTGTTAATTACTATATCATCAGTATTTTTTATGACTTTTGATACTATAGAATAGATACTTTGTGCAGAAGTTTTACTCATTTCTGCAAGCTTTCTTATTTCATCTGCAACAACAGCAAAACCTTTTCCAGCTTCGCCAGCTCTGGCAGCTTCAATTGCAGCATTTAGAGCAAGTAAATTAGTTTGTTCTGCAATATCATTAATTAAATTAGTCATTTCATTAACTTCTTTAATATCTGTTGTCATTAAGTTTAGTGAAGAATTAAATTTATTAAAATTATTATTAAGAACTTCCATGGATGAAATTAATGATTTAAGCTCATTGTTGCCTTTTTTAGATCTATCTCCAATATTAGAGGAAGCTATAGTAACATCATTAACTTTGCCAGTAAGTATTGAAATCTTGTTTCCGAACTCATTTAGGTTATTTGTACTGCTGGTTAAACTATTAGATTGATTCATAATTCCTTCTGATATATTACTAATAGCTTGGACTATAGTTTCGATAAGTGATGATAGTTCTTCAGAAATAGATAAAAGCCCTTTTGATTCATTACTGAGGTGTGATGAATTTAACTCAATTGCATCAATATTTTTGTTAAGTGATTTTTGAATCTCGACTAGAGATTTGCACATAATCCCTGTTTCGGATTTTTTCTTAAAATACTTAGTATCTATTTTTTTTGAAAAATCACCAGCAGCAAAACTTTTCATTATATCTACTACATATAAAATATTTTTAGAAATTTTAGATACTACATATATTAAGGTTAGTGATATTAAGATTAGACTAATAATTCCCAAAACAATATTAATTATCTTCAAATTATTAAAGGAGCTTAATAAATCCATCTTATCTACAGCAGCTATTACACACCATCCTGTAGTTGGCACTATGGAATAAGACAATATCTGTTCTCTACCTTCGCAAATAACATCTTGAGCACCGCTTTTACCTGAAGAAATTGAACTGATTAAATCATCGGCTTTTGATCCATCAATATTTGTTATTAAATCAGTTATGTTCATTCCTTGTTGTACATAGGAATTGTTAGAGTAGCCTAGAAGTTTACCATTTGCATTAACAACAAAAGCTTTGCCTGAATTTAAAAATGATATTTTTTTACTTAGATTAGATATATCATCACCAGATTTAAAAGCAACAAGCACATTAATATGGTTGTGATCGTCTTGGATAGGAGCTGATATTGCAATTACATAACTTTTATTTACGCTGCTCTTTGAATTATTAATAAAGGGTTCTGAAATATATGAAATTCCATTTTCAGCAGATTTAAAATAATCTGCATCTTTTATATCCATAACTTCACCATTTATTAATGTTAACTTTCCATCAGGCGTTGCAATTCCCATATTTGAATATTGTTTAAATTCTTTTTCTTTTAATAAAATTTTCAATTTATCGTCTAGCGGAGTACTAGTACTTGCAATAAATGGATTGTGTGCTAAACTTTCAACAGAGTTAATTTGATTAGTCATGATATCATTAATATCTTGTGCTGTAATTTTACTTATTTGATTAATA
This sequence comes from Bacillota bacterium, assembly GCA_021781745.1. Taxonomy (GTDB): domain Bacteria; phylum Bacillota; class Clostridia; order Clostridiales; family Clostridiaceae; genus Clostridium. Next base: position 180,433 of record JAJXWH010000001.1, read on the forward strand.
AAATCTTTACTATTAGAATAAAGAACTTTTTGACCTAAATAGTAAGTACAGATTGTAAGCGCTAATAACGTTATTATTACAACTGGAAGGACTCTTGCAAGAACCCTAAAACTAATTGAATCCTTATTAAATATGTTTAATAATTTCATTTTTAATACCCCCCTTTTTGTGAATTACCTGCATACTTGTCTATATTATAATTTTTTTATTATAAATAAATAATTCCCAAAAGTATATATGCAAGCTGCACTAAAATACTGTTATATAGGCATAAAATTTTAATATATTTAAATCAGGTGAGTAAATTGTGGAGGTAATTAGGCATAAAAAAAGAAACCCGAAGGTTTCAGATTTTTTTATTCTTTAGGAATTTATAAAGCAGTAAAATCTGTGGATAACTTATTTAAAAAGCTGTTTAATTAGGTTTTGTATGGAAAAAGAATAAAAAAGAAATCTTATTCGCCTGCCAGATTTTTCTCACATGCGTTCGAAAAGGCAGATGCGTGAAAAAAATCTACAGCTCCACAGTCGCTTGCGATTTTTTTATTCCCAGTTAAATACATAAGGCACATTTCTATAAAAATCACCATAGTTTAATCCATATCCAACTACAAAAACATCTTCAATTTCAAAACAACAGTAATCAGGTGTTACATCTATTTTTCTCCTTGATGGTTTATCAAGAAGCACACAAGTCTTAACAGAAGCAGGATTTAATTTTTTTATATGATTAACAACAAAATCCATTGTTATTCCAGTATCAACAATATCATCTACAATAAGAACGTCCCATCCTTCAATATCATCAGAAATATCATGAACTACTTGAACAGAGCCAGAGGATGTTTCATCATGACCATAACTTGATGTAGTCATAAATCCTATTTTTGTATTCAAGTCAATAGTTCTAACTAAATCAGCAGCATATACAAAACTTCCACGAAGTAAAGATAAAACATAAAGTTTTTTACCTTTATAATCTTCAGTTATAATTTTCCCCAATTCTTCAATTCTTGAATTAATTTGTTCTTTAGAAAAAAGAATGTTACGTTTCTTGTCTTCCATTTTGTTAAAACTCCTTTTATGATTAATTTAATTGGTACAGTTCACTTAGAAATTTTATTTTATAATCCCAAATATGTATTTAAAATAGTATTTCTAAAAATTTATTACATTAATATATGTTATACTTTTTATTTTTAAGAAACTTATTCCAAAATTGTGAATTGTACATTGTCAATTGTTAATTATATAAGTTATAATTAATGAATTAATAGTATAAAATTATATGAAAGTTGTCAAGATAGGGATATGACACAAAATAGACTTATAATATTAACTTGTTATTTTGGTAAATATCCTATGGCTTATGTGAGGTGTTTATATGATATATGGAAATATTGAAGGAATAAAAAAATCCATAATAGATGAATTGGAAAGTATTTATTCTATAAGAAGTTTAAAAGACGAAATATGTGATATAGAAATTTTAAATATTATTTCTAGAATTTCTAGCTTTATTGAAAGAGAAGTAAGTGTAGGAATAAATAGAAAAGGTAATGTAACTTCTGTTGCTATTGGAGATTCAACATCAGTGGAGGTTCCAATAATAGACATAGAGGAAAAAAGATTATCAGGAATAAGAGTAATTCATACTCATCCAAATGGCTACTGTAATCTTTCAGCCTTGGATTTAACAGCATTATTAAAGCTAAAATTAGATGCAATTGTATCAGTAGCAATATTAGATGGAAAGATAATAGATTTCTCATTAGGAATGCTTACATTATATAATAATAAACTGGAAACTGATGAAAAAAGAAATCTTTCATTAGAGGAAATAACATCTATACATATATTAGATAGAATAAGATTTATTGAAAATCTAATAAAAACTAACGATGTTATAGAAGATACAGAGGAAAAAGCAATATTAGTAGGTTCTGATACAAAGGAAAGTCTGGAAGAATTAGCGGAACTAACTGAAGCTTGTAATATACCAGTATTAAAGACTGTTTTTCAAAGCAGAAGTAAAGTTGATGCTGCATATTATATTGGAAGAGGTAAAGTTCTGGAGATTGCATCTATGAGGCAAGTAGAAAGAGCAAATGTTATAATATTCGACGATGAACTTTCAGGGTCACAAGTTAGAAATTTGGAAGCAGCATTAGGAGCAAAAGTAATTGATAGGACTACTTTAATATTAGAAATATTTGCAACTAGAGCTAAGAGTAAAGAATCTAAGATACAGGTAGAGTTAGCTCAGCTTAAATATAGATTAAGCAGATTGCAGGGCTTAGGTACTATTCTTTCTAGAACTGGTGGAGGAATAGGAACTAGAGGTCCAGGAGAAAAGAAATTAGAAACAGACAGAAGACATATAATGGAAACCGTATATGACTTAAAAGATGAACTAAAGAAAATTAAAAAGACTAGAGATGTTCAAAGAGAAAAAAGAAACAAAGAGAATATTCCTAAAGTATCTTTAGTTGGCTATACTAATGCAGGAAAATCAACATTAAGAAATGCCCTTTGTGATATAGCAGCAAAAAAAGAAAATAAAATAAAAGAAAAGGTATTTGAAGCAAACATGCTTTTTGCAACATTAGATACTACAACAAGAGCATTAACATTAAGCAAGAAGGGAATAATAACTCTTACAGATACCGTTGGATTCGTAAGAAAGCTGCCCCATGATTTAGTAGAGGCATTTAAATCAACACTGGAAGAAGTAATATTTTCAGATTTATTATGTCATGTAATTGATGCATCTTCTGATACAGCTGCTGAACAATATGAAGCTGTAAATGAAGTACTAAATGAACTTGGTGTACTTGAAAAAGAAACAGTCTTAGTATTGAATAAAATAGATAAAGCAACTGAAGAACAAATGTCAAAAATAAAGGAGACAATTGGCAATAAAGATATAATAGAAATTTCAGCTAAGGAAAAAACAAATTTAGAAGAATTACTAGATTTAATTGAAGAAAAGTTACCTTATAATTATAAAAAAGTAGAATATTTAATACCATATGAAAAAGGTGATATTCAATCATTTTTACACAGAAATGCAAGAATACTTGAAGAAGAGTATAAGGATAATGGCACGTACATGGTCGCTGAAGTTGATGATGAAGTATTTAATAAAACACAGGAATATGCGCAGGTATAGAGCTGACTAGCTTAATGTATAATAAATATAACCTATTAATAATATACTAGAATAAGTGTATTATTAGGAGGCTATATTTTATGAAAATATTTCAACTATTAGGTTATACAAAGATTCTTAGATAGTGTTATTTAAGGATCTTTTTGATTGTATTTAATAAGTTGCAAGATCAATATTGAGTAAGAAAGTATTACCTTTAAATAAATATTTCTTTAAGTTATAATGTTAATGAGTTTTATTAAAAAAAGTATAGATATAATGCCTTGGGCAAAAGAAGGTGGAATAAGATGGCAAGATCCATAATGGATTATCAAAAATCCTCTGAAAAACTAATAAATAAATTGAAGGTAAATAAAAAAGTGCTAGCAATATTTGCATTTGGAAGTATAGTAAGCGGGGATCTTTGGGAGGAGTCAGATATAGATATATTCGTTGTTTACAAAGATGTATTTGATGATGTCCGGGATATATATTCTGAGGTCCTCGACATACCTGTGCATATGAAAGTGCTCAGTAAAGATAAATTTTTAGAGTTATATGAAAGTGGTGGAAAGAAAGGTTTTGTAAGAAATTTACTCATAGCTTCTAAAATTATATTTTCTAGAGATGAAGAAATAGAAAGTGCTTTCAATAAAGCTAAATATAGTTTAGATAAATATAGAGAAATATGGAATTTAGTTTACTTAGGTAATGTTATAAAGGATATTGGAGTAATTAAGAAGTATTTGCAAAACAATAGTATATTTACATCTTATGAAGTCCTAATTAGAGCCTTAGATAGTTTTGCTAAACTTTATTTAAATTTAAATGGATATACTGTAAGCAAGGATGCAGTTAGGATGGTAACAAACTTAAACTATAAGTTTAATATGGTAATTGAGAATTTATTTAACAGTGAATGTATAAATGAAAATATACAAAATACTGTAGATTACATGGAAGGGTTTTTAGATGATAATATAAATGAAGCATCAAAATTTTTATTAAATTATTTATATGAAAAAAACGCATTTCTAAGTTCTTTTGAGATAAAAAATAATGAGTTATTTAAAGAATTTGATATAAAAATAGAAGAAATTTTAAAAGAGTTATATAAAAGAAAATTAATAAATAAGGATACTAGAAATTTAGATTTGCCTTCTAATGAAAAATTATTAAGGGAGAATGTATATTCATACAAGAGTTAATGTATTGTTAAAGGGGAAATTTTATGGATATTTATAAGAATTTTAAATTCAAGAATAATGAAATACCCAAATATGTTCAAGTAGCTGATTATATAAAAGAATTGATTGATAAGAGAAAAATAAAAGAAGGAGACAAACTTCCAACTATAAGGGAGTTATCAAAAAGTTTAGGCGTAAATAATGTTACAATAGTAAGCGCATATAATAAACTGAAGGCAGAAGGATATGCTTACCAAAAGGTAGGCAGCGGGAGTTATGCAAAAAGGAAGGAAGTTGTTTCGAATTTTAGAAGAGAATATTCCAATACTCTAAAAAAATTATCTACGAAGGATTTATCAGATGTTGTTGATTTTACAGGAGAAACTACAGCAGAAGTGTTATTTCCAATAGCTGATTTGAAAAATATAATAAACGAAGTTTTAGAAAGAGACGGAGCTAATGCTCTTCTTTCAGATAATAGAAATGGATATAGCAATCTTATTTATACCATTAACAAAGTATTTTGGGATTCAAAGTTAAATAATGAAGATATATTAATTGTGTCTGGAGCACAACAAGGAATTGATATTGCATCAAAAGGAATATTAAACATAAATGATAATATTATAGTTGAAAAACCGACATATGTTGGTGCATTGTCAGTTTTTAAGTGGAGAAAAGTAAATATTTTTGAAGTTCCAATGGATGAAGAAGGATTAAATTTAGATAAATTTGAGAAAATACTTCAAAAAAATGATATAAAGTGCTTTTTTACAATGAGTTATTTTCAAAATCCAACTGGAATAAGCTATAGTTTAGAAAAGAAAAAAAGAATATTACAGCTTGCAGAAATATATGATTTTTATATAATCGAGGATGATTATTTATCAGAACTTATATACGAGAATTCTTTAGATTATATTCCATTTAAATGGCTTGATAGAAATGACAGAGTTATTTATATTAAGAGTTTTTCAAAAATATTTCTTCCAGGGATAAGATTGGGATATTTAGTTGCTCCAGCTGTATTTAGAGAGACTCTTCAAAGTTCAAAACATAATACAGATATCACAACTTCAAGCTTAATGCAAAGAGCTTTGGAACTATATATTTCTAGTGAGAAATGGAAAAAGAACATAAAGGATTTAAATAGTGAGTATATTCAAAGATATACACTTATGAAAAGAATACTAGATAACGAATTTGAAAATATATTAACCTACATAGACCCAAGAGGAGGACTTTATTTTTACTTGACTTTAAAAGAAGATTATATGGTTAATACTAAAGAACTTTTTATGCGTCTTAGACAAAAAAATGTATATATTACTCCAGGGGCAATGTTTTTTACGTCAAAGGACGATGGACAAGATTCCTTTAGAATAGGATTTTATCAAACAGATAAAGAAAAAATCGAAAAAGGAATGAAAATACTTAAAGAAGAAATTATAGCAGCAGTGTATGAAGAATAATAAAATAAATATTCAAGTGTGCTTTTTTACAAAACATTAACATAAATTTAAACTAAAAAAGGAGCTAGATTGAGATGTCCTACATTACTATAAAAGATTTTGGAGAAGATAGATTTGAAGAGAAGAAATCAGAGTTTATTGGATATGCTAAAAGAGTGGAAAATGAAGAGGAAGCTAAAGCTTTTATAAGTGAAATAAAGAATATGCATAAACAAGCAAGGCATAACTGTTCAGCTTATATTATAGGGAAAAACATGAATATTCAAAGATATTCTGATGATGGAGAGCCACAAGGAACAGCAGGAATACCAATTCTTGAAGTAATGAAAAAAAGTAGGATAACTGACTGTGCTGTTGTTGTTACAAGATATTTTGGGGGAATACTCCTTGGAGCAGGCGGCCTAACTAGAGCATATACAAAGGGTGCGAGCATTGCCATAAAAGCTGCAGGAATTGTAGAAAAAGTTGAAGGTTTAAAATTAAGTTTTGAAATGGAATATGACTTATTTGGAAAAGTTCAGCATTTATGTGGTCAAAATTCATGGCATATAGAAGATACAGAATATAGTGATAAAGTAGTTGTTCACATATTGTGTGAACAATCAATTTCAGAAATGCTTGAAAATGAGATTGTAGAAGTTACTAATGGAAAAGTAATTATTCGTAAAAGTGAAGAAGGTATTTATTTTAGAGAAGGAAATAGGTTGTATTTAAAAATATAGATGTATCTACCAAAGCTTAAAATTTATTGTTTAATCTGGTGCAATGGTAAATAGACGTAATGATATCATAACAAAATTAGGTAAATTTAATATTAAATTAGAGAAAATCAATAGAAAACTACTGTATTGACCTTTAAATAAGAAATTTAAAGGTTGATTTTATTGGAAAAATAAGGTAATATTTGTATTGTATCTAGTCTAAGGTTATATACACAACTTAATATCATTGGATTCTCGTAATTATAATGAAGCATACTAAAAATGCAATCATAATTTTATATTTTATTTTTTAGCTAAATGTGTATAAATAAAAAGCTTCATTGAAATTTAACATTAAGCAAGGGTTGCAAAGTTGACAAGTTCATCAAAGTAATATATAATTCTACTAACTCTTGCCAAAGGAGGGAAATCGATGGTAGAAAAATTAAAAGAATTTACTAAGAGAAGTTTTTCTAACAGTCCGAAGGCAAAAATTATGATTGGAGCAGTTGTTATTGTTGCTATAATTGCTACTGCTGTGACGATGAGTATGAGAAAAGTACTCGTAATAGATATAGACGGCAAAGAAGAGACTTTTGTCACGTACAAAGGGACTGTTAAAGATGTGTTGCAGGAAAAAGGAATAGAAGTATCTCCAAAAGATAAGCTGCAGCCATCATTAGAATCCAAAGTATCTGAAAAAGAGCTTATAAAGTTGAAAAGAGCTGTTCCAGTAAATATTAGTGTAAATGGCACTAACTTGGAAATACAAACAGCAGAGAATAATGTTGGAGATATGCTAGACGCAGAAGAAGAAAATTTAAAAGAACAAGGAATTGAAATCGATAAAGATGTGGACGAGGTATATCCTTCATTAGATTCAGAAGTACAGGAAAACTTAAATGTGAAGGTTGTCAAAGTTGAAGCAAAGGATGTTGTTGAAAAACAACCAATTAAATTTGACACCGTGGTAGAGAAAGATGAAAATCTTGACAAGAGTGTTAAAAAAGTTAAAACTGAGGGAACTGATGGAGAAAAGGAAGTAACATATAAAGTAGTTTATAAAGATGGAGTTGAAGCTTCCCGGGAAGTAAAGAGCACAAAAGTTATCTCTGAACCACAAAATCAGGTTGTTGTTGAAGGTTCCGGAACAATTTACGCAAGTAGAGGCGGAAGTGTAGATGGTAAGAGACAAATGATTTGTTCTGCAACAGCATATAGTGGTGGCTGGGGCACATCATCAGGAAGAAAGCCGGTAAGAGTTGAGGGCGGATTAAGTACAATTGCAGTAGATCCATCAGTAATTCCTTTGGGAAGCAAGGTTTACATTGAGGGATATGGATATGCAGTTGCTGCAGATACTGGAACTGCAATAAAAGGAAATAAGATAGACTTATATTTCAATTCATATAGAGAATCTTGTGAATGGGGATTAAGACAAGTTCAATTGACAATAATTGCATATCCAGGAGAATGGTAATTTTTTTAGAGATAACGTTTAGTTATCTCTATTTTCATGTACATTGGCTATTAATAAAAAAATAGGAAAAAAATGAAATAAGAATAAAGATACAAATAAATAGTTCGATAATAAAAGTGATTAACATTTAAAGCAAGAGAGCGTTTTAAGTTTTTATATAGAGAAAATATAATTTATAACGATATGCTAGGAGGATTTATGAGTAGTATAAATGGTATTTCAAATAATCAACTAATATCTGCATTGGGGAACAACAATTTAACTGGTGATACTAGTAACGAAAGCAACCTTGCATTTGCGTTGATGATGGAAAATTTAACGAATTCCAAAGAAAATAATTCAAATTCAGCTAGTAGTGAAAAGATACAGCAGCAAACTAGACCTGGACAAGATTTAAAAGAGATAGCAATGAGATTAAATAAGAATTTTAAAATTACATATGATAGTTCAGGTAGCTATAATAAAGTAACAACAAGCAGTAATGATGAGCAAATGAAGCAAATATATAATTCAGTTAATAAAGCAGCAAGTAAGTATGGTGTGGATCCTAATTTAATACTGGCAATAATTAAACATGAATCTGATTTTCAACCAAATGTAACATCCAGTGCTGGCGCAACAGGTTTGATGCAAATAATGCCAGAGAATTATGGGGACTATGGAATAACTGATGGATATGATATAGATCAAAATGTAGATGGGGGAACTAAACTCCTAAAAACTTGTTTAGATTTATATGGTGGAGATTTGCAAATGGGACTTATGGCTTATGCGGCAGGACCAGGAACCATGCAAAAACGAGGGGTGACATCTGGTGCAGATTTATATAAAATGCCAGATGAAACTAAAAAAGCTGTTCCGGAAATTATAGAAGAGTATAGAAACAGAAGTAAAACATCTTAAATAGGTATAAAAACTAAATAAATAAATTTTATTAATGAATATTTGTTTAAAGAATATATTTCAAACAAATATTCATTTTTTATTTAGTGAATATATAAGTAATAGAGAGGCAATTTGATGAATTATAGGCTTTCATATAGAATAAGATAAAATATTGTGGTATCATATATTATATAATTTAGGAATAAATTTAAAAATATACTATTAAGAGGTATAGATAATGGTAAGAAAAGTTGGAATAATTATGATATCGGTAGTGGGAATCATTGTGGCAGGAGGGTTATATTTCAATGGAATAATAAATGTTCGTGGAAACACTATCGACAGCGGTGGTTCAGACATAAAATCAGAAGGTAAGGAATTATCAGTAAATAAAGGTCGTGAGCATTTAGAAGAATTAGAAAATTTAAATGTAAGTGATATAGAAGATAAAATAAAAAAATCTAATTTAGAAGCATCAACAAAAGAAATTTTAGAAAAAAATGGACAAATTGATTATAAAAAATACTACAAAAATACAGTTTTTTTTGGGGATTCCTTAACCGAATTTTTAAGTGCAGCTGATATTTTAAGTCAGAATAGTGTTGTTGCAACAAAAGGCAGGAATGTAATAACAGCTATGCAAGATGTTGAAAAGATTAAGAATCTTGATCCAGAAAGAATAATTATGTTGTTTGGAATGAATGATGTAGAAATTTTTTCAAACCCATCTGATTTTAAAAGCAGTTATGGTAAATTAATTGATGCAGTAAAAACCGCATTGCCTAAAGCAGATATATATATTGAATCACCTATGCCGGTTCAAGATAAAGCAGCAAAGGCTGATTCAAAACTAACAAATGACAACGTATCAAGATTTAGAGAGGCTGCGAAGGAGCTGGCCAAAGATGAAGGAGTAAAATATGTTGATACTACTAGCTTAGTTACGAGCGATAAGTATTATGAGCCAGATGGAATACATTATGTATATGATTTTTATCCAGGGTTATTAAAATATTTAAGAACTACAATAGAAATCAATAAGATTAAATAACAAAAAGCGAAGGAAGCAATTATGAAGAATAGATATAAGATTCAATATAGTATACTAGCAGTATTAGTTGTTGTGATATTTGTTGAATTATTTAATATATTACAAGTTAAAGATGTAAGTATAGAAAAAATTAAGAGTGATATTGTACAAGCTACTGATGTTTCAACAATGGTAGAAGATGATGGTTCGAGGCTTAAAAAGCTTTATGGAATTAATAAAAGGGATGTTGAAGATTTCGTATTATATGCTCCTAAAAGCAATATGGAGGCAAATGAAATTCTGATTTTAAAAACTAAGTCCAAAGATGATCTTAAAAGTCTACAAGCAAAAGTTAATGACAGAGTTAAAAAACAATCAGATAGTTTTAAAAATTATGAGCAAACTCAATATGGAATAATATCAAACTATGTTCTGGAACAAAAAGAACAATACTTAATATTGGTAATTTCGAAAGATTCAAAATCTATAAAAGAATCAATTGATAAAGAATTTTAAATTTTAGTTTGGAGTGATTAGTTTGATATTTAGTAGTTTATTGTTTTTGTATATATTTTTGCCTTTATCATTGATTGTTTATTATATTGCACCTAAAAAAATGAGAAATTTTATACTTCTAATTATAAGTTTAGTGTTTTATGGGTGGGGAGAACCGATATATATTCTTTTAATGATCGCTGCCATAATAATTGAATATTTGGGAGCAATTTTAATTGATAAAAGCAGGGAGGATAAGGAAAAAAGCACATTTATATTTGTTACCGTATTAGTAATAAATCTTAGTATGCTGTTTTTCTTTAAATATTATGGATTTTTAATTGATAATATAAATATTATTTTTGGAACAAGCTTAAGAATAAAAAGCCTGCCATTGCCTTTAGGAATATCCTTTTACACATTTAAATTAATATCATATTTAGTTGATGTATATAGGGGCAAAGTAAAAGTACAAAAGAATATCATAAATTTTGGGGTATACATTGCTATGTTCCCACAATTATTAGCTGGGCCGATTGAACAATACAGCAATATTTATGAGCAAATAGAAAATAGAAAAGAAACCATAAGCAAATTTGGTGATGGAGCAGAAAAATTTGTTATAGGCCTTGGGAAAAAAGTAATTATTGCAAATAATTTAGCAATAGTATGGACCCAAGTTAAAAGTCTTCAAAGTAATGAAATGTCAGTTTTAACAGCTTGGATTGGAATTATAGCATTTACTCTGCAAATATATTTTGATTTTAGCGGCTATTCAGATATGGCAATAGGACTTGGTAGAATGATGGGCTTTGAATTCCTAGAAAACTTTGATTACCCTTATATATCAAAAAGTGTCACTGAGTTTTGGAGAAGATGGCATATATCTTTGGGGTCATGGTTTAGGGATTACATATATGTACCTTTAGGGGGGAATAGATGCGGCACTGTAGTTCAAATTAGAAACATTTTTATAGTTTGGTTTACTACAGGCTTATGGCATGGAGCTAGTTGGAACTTTATAATATGGGGCTTATATTTTGGTGTTTTTATATTTATAGAAAAAGTTTTTCTTCATAAAATTCTAAAAAGGATACCTGGAATAATAGCTAATATATATACAATGTTATTGGTAGTAATAAGTTGGGTATTTTTTGATATTGAAACTCTTAAAGGAGCATTAGCTTACATAGGAAATATGTTTGGAATAGGATCAAATGGGCTTAAAGACAGTCTTTCAATGTATATAATAAATACTAATTGGGTGTTTTTTGTAATTGCTCTTGTTGGAGCAACACCAATAGTGAAAAATTTAATTACATTTTTAAAAGAGAGGATTCAAATTCCAACAATAATAATTGTTGTTTTGTTTTATAGTATAATTATACTTATTTCAACTGCTTATTTAGTGAATGAAAGTTATAGTCCTTTCTTGTACTTCAAGTTTTAAGGAAAATACTAAGAGAGAGGTGAAATAAGTGAGAAGAAATAGCAAAACAATTTTAGATATAAAAATAGAAAAGAATAAACGAGTATATAAAATAGTTATAAGTTTGGTATTTTTAATGTTTATTGGTGGAATGGCGTTAGCTATTATACTAAAAAAAGATACTCTATTATCTGAACAGGAAAATAGAAATTTACAACAGAGACCAGTTTTTTCCATGGGGGATTTAATTAATGGTGATTTTAATAAAGAATATACAAGTTATATATCCGATCAATTTCCAATGAGGAATATGTGGATAGAATTAAAAGCAAAATTAGAAATGGCTATTGGAAAAAAAGAGATTAATAATGTATATCTTGCTAAAGATAATTCTCTTATAGAAGGTTTTAAGGAGGAGTCTTTAGAAGACACTGAAGAAAAAGCTGATGTTTTAAACAAATTTGCTAGCCAATATGATAAATTAAATATATCACTTATGCTTGTACCAACAACATCTGAAATATATAAGGAAAAGCTTCCTGATTATGCACCAGTAGATGATGAGAATAAGTTTATCTCAGAGTTTAGTAGTAAACTTAATCAAAAAATAAAATTGATTGATGTGTCGGAAAAATTAAAAGAAAATAAGGATGAATATATATACTATAGAACAGACCATCATTGGACAAGTAAAGGTGCCTACATAGCATATAATGAAATGTGTAAACAGCTAAATATAGTGCCAAAGGAAGAAAAAGATTTTGACATTGAAGATGTAACTAATAATTTTTATGGCAGTTTATATACTAAGATGGCAGCAGGAGTAGGTAATCCTGATACAATTAGCATATACTTTCCAAAGGAGAAGAATGATATAGTAGTAAATTATCCAGACGAACAAAAGAAAGTTGCTAGTCTATATAGTAGTGCTAAGTTAGATGAAAAGGATAAGTATCAAGTATTCACTGATGGAAATCATCCGCTTATAAATGTAAAATCATTGGGTGATCCTAAGAAAAAATTATTAATTATAAAAGATTCTTATGCTAATAGTTTTATACCATTTTTAACACCGCATTATGGCGAAATTGATGTCGTAGATCTTAGATATTATATGGATAACTTAAATGATCTGATAGATGTTGATGGAATAACAGATGTTTTATTTTTATTTAATGTGAATACATTTAATGAAGATAAGTCTATACTTAATCTTGAAGGTTAAAAAATTATACCAATGACTGCTATAAAAATTGTAAGTTGATAGAGAATGTGGTATAATTTCTGTTGATTTTATTTTTAAAAGATATAATTTTAAGACATATATAGTAGATATGTAGTGAAGTAAAGTAAGGAGGAAAACACATGTCAGGACACTCAAAGTGGCATAATATTCAAGCAAAAAAGGGCAAAACAGATGCGAAAAGAGGAAAAATCTTTACTAAAATAGGTAAAGAAATTGTTATGGCTGTTAAAAATGGCGGGGCTAACCAAGACACAAATGCAAAATTAAGAGATGTAGTTGCTAAAGCTAAGGCAGCAAACATGCCTAACGATACTATTTCAAAAGCAATTAAAAAGGCATCTGGAGAGTTATCATCCATTAATTACGAAAATATAGTTTATGAAGGTTATGGTCCTAGTGGAGTAGCTGTAATAGTTGAAACTCTTACTGATAATAAAAATAGATCAGCAGGAAATGTAAGAAGTGCCTTTACAAAAGGTGGCGGAAACATGGGAACAGCAGGATGCGTATCATTTATGTTCCAAGAAAAAGGCGAAATCATCATTGAAAAGGAAGATAAAGACGAAGAGGAAATGATGATGATAGCTTTAGATGCTGGAGCGGAAGATTTCTCAAGCGAAGAAGAAGTCTTTGTAGTAACAACGTTGCCAGAAGATTTCGGAACTGTTAGAGAAGCTTTAGAAGCACAAGGAGTTGAGTTCTTAGAAGCGGATGTAAAGATGATTCCAGATACTTATACTGCAATCAACGAAGATGATGCTAAGAGGTTCCAAAAGATGTTAGATTTACTTGAAGATGATGATGACGTACAAGAAGTTTACCATAATGCTGAATTCCCTGAAGGATGGGATGAATAAAGCGTTTTAAGGCTTGGTATTACTAGAATTGTGAAGATTTCAAAAATTGTAAAGACTAATATTGATTACGATGTACATGCAATTTATATAAAATAGATTGATGTATGTTATATTTAAAAAACCATTTTCTATAGAGATTATAATAGGAGATGGTTTTTTTGTTGTTAAAAGATTTATTAGAAGAATTTATTCTAGAATTACATATCCAAAATTACAGCCCAAGAACTATAAAAGTTATAAAATTCAACTTTCGCAGGACAAAAGCGATAGCTTTTCCTTGATATAACAAGGCAAAGCTTCAATATCCCAGAGTTTTCTGTAAATTCTGATGATTTCATCATCAGATAAAGATATGTCAGTAGAAATTAAAGCAAGCCATTTTCTGCTTCTATTTCTATCTCTGACAAATACAATTTTTACATTTATTTCATTACCGTCGTCGTCATTACCGATGCCAACTATTACGGAAGAAAAAATCTTAGCTTTACCTCTTTTCTTTTTTAACGAAGCATAAAGACTTTTAAAATTTAATTTCTTTCCATCATAATCATAGTAAACCCTTGGCATCGCTTTAACTATAGCAATGGTATTGAATTTTAACTTTGCGATTTCTATTAAAGTTTTTGGATAAGTGAACCAACTATCAAAAAGGACATAAGAAGCAGGAATCCCAAATTCTTTAGCTTTCTTTAGTAAGTTAATCATTACTTCAGGCGATTTTGAAACTGCTTCTTTTCGAAGCTTCGATTCATTGGTTCTCTTATCTATAGCTTGATTTTCAGAACATAACCTATTCCCTTTCTTTAAAGTTGAGTAAATAAATAATAGAAAATAATAGTAGGGTATCAGTAGTAGAATATTATTTTTTAAGAATTTTTATTTATCAATTAAAATAATTGATATTATTTGGTTATTTAAATAAAATTATGTTATAATTTTTGATGTAATAAAATAAAGTATATTTTCTTAATTATTGGGGGAAAATAATGAGTAACTCAGAAATTAAATATTTAAAGAAAGAAAAATGGTATCATGGAACAACATTACATGGTTTAAAGGAAATATGTAGAATTGGTATAAAAGCTGACTATAATGAAGGAAATGAATTAGATTTTGGATATGGATTTTATTTGACACCAATAAAAAAACAAGCAGAACAATTTATTTTAAAACTATTAGAATTTAAAGATGATATGTCACTTGATTTTATAGAAGACGATGAAAATAATTTAAAAGATTTAAAAACTCCTGTAGTTTTAGAATTTAATCTTGTACCATTAGAATGGTATGAGAGTAATAAGTATAATTTTAAAATATTAAATAACTATGATGACGAATTTGCAGAATTTGTATTTAAAAATAGAATTTATAATCTACATGGAGAAAACCAACATAATTATGACTTTATTTTTGGTGTTATGAGTGATAGTTTGCCAACACTATTAATTCAGAAATATAAAAATAGTGAAATAGATAAAGAAACCGTTATAGAAGGATTAAAAAAAACTACGAGTTGTAAGCAATTATCTATTCACAATCAATCAATTTGTGATATAATAAAAATAAACAAAGCATATAATTTACAAACAGGAGAGGAGCTGATTATAGATGATTACTGTAAATAGAGAAACTACAATTTCATTAAAAGATCAATTAAAAAATGCATTAGTTGAATTTTCGTATGGGAAATTAAATGAAAATAGAGCTGAACAGATAGCAGATAAGGCAATGAATAAATTTGATTATTCTAATTCAGCTTTAAACCACAAAGGAATGAATTGGTATGCTAAAGAAATATTGAATTTGATGGGGATTAAAAATAATAAATATTCTTGATTTAAATATATAAAGTTATGATTATTAACCAAATTTTAACCAATTAAGTCTAATAAGGCAGGAGTATAGAAGTATATTCTTGCCTTATTTTTTTCTTTTGCATAATCAATAATATAAAAATATTGAGATGCATTTCATAATAATATATAATAGCTATTAAGATGTACATAATAATTACATTGATTTTTGTTACTTATTTAATTGTGATGTACGTTTTAATTTTAAATTAAGATAGAAAATGATTTTTGATATGAATTAATAAGAGTTTTTACAATTAAATTTCAAGTAACTAAAAGTGGGTTAAAGCAAGTATTTTCAGCTATAAAAATGATTCCAGATACTTATACAGCAATCAGCGAAGATGATGCTAAGAAATTCCAAAAGATGTTAGATTTACTTGAAGATGATGATGACGTTCAAGAAGTTTACCACAATGCTGAATTCCCTGAAGGATGGGATGAATAAGGTGTTTTAAGGCTATCTAAAAGACTAGAAATTGCTAGATAATGATATAATTATTAAAATAATAGCACTTTCAATATTGATATGCATAGTTATCGATATTGGAGGTGCTTTTTACTATTGTATATTATTGTTGACATATTTAGAAAAAAGATGATATTTTAAAGTTATATAATAGAAGGGAGAAAGTTATGGCTAAAATAGATAATTTATTAGACTATATTGATATAGGACGTGCATCAGATATTCATATAACTTCAGGATTAAGACCAATGGTAAGGATTGATGGTGATTTAGTAGATGCACATGAAGAAATCATACCTCATGAAGTAGTAACTGAATATATTAGAGATTTAATGCCAGAAAAGTTTGAGGAGTTTTTAGAAAAAGGAGAAATAGATTTTAAGTATAATAGAAAAGGAATTTGTAATTTCAGGGTTAATGCTTTTAAATGTAGAGAAAGCTATGCTATATGTATGAGAATCATTAAGGCAAAGATACCTAAACTAAGTGATATATCTGAAGCACCTGCTTTAAAAGCTTTTACAGAATTAAAAGATGGATTGGTCTTGGTTAGTGGACCAACAGGTTCAGGTAAGAGTACGACCCTTGCTGCCATGATTAATGAAATAAATAGGAATAAAGAAAAACATATAATAACCTTAGAAGAGCCAATAGAGTATATATATGAAACTGATAAATGTATGATAAATCAAAGGGAAGTTGGGCAGGATACTCAAAGTTATGCGATGGGCCTTAGAGCAGCGCTTAGACAAGATCCTGATGTTATTCTATTAGGAGAAATGAGAGACCCTGAAACTATAGAAATAGCTCTAAGAGCAGCTCAAACAGGACATTTAGTTTTTTCAACATTACATAATATGGGTGCTGCCAATAGTATATATAGAATTATAAATTCTTTTGAAGCAGGACAGCAAAATGAGGTTAAAATACAATTATCATCTCTCTTAAGAGGGGTTGTATCTCAAGCTTTATTACCTAATGTTTCAGGTGTGGGAAGAACAGCTGCAATGGAAATAATGGTATGCACACCAAGTATCAAGAATTTAATTAGAGAAGGAAACTTTGAACAAATAAATAGTTTTATTCAAATGGGCTCTAAATTTGGAATGCAAACTATGGAAATGGATTTAAAGAGATTAATTACTGATAATCTAATATCGCGACAAGAATATGATAGGTGGATACAAAATAATAAATAGATTTAGATATCCAAAGTAAGACTTAGACTTATGTGTTGACTCACCGAAATAAGTAACATATTGTGTTACTGATTTCTAGTATTGTAATTGACTTAAGTTTGGTTGATCTTCTTATTTATTACAATTACAAGTGTATATCTTAATGTAATATCTCTATAATGTAGAATTGCTGTAGGGAAAAATTAAAAAATTAGATGTATTTCCAAATTGATTGGATATATTTTTCAAAAAAATTAGATATATTTCCAAGAAAGTGTAAATTATATCTAGACTATTAAAATAATACATGCTAAAATTAGTTCATAGAGAACCATGTTGAGTGATACTTTAATTTGTAGTTTGATAAGTAGTATTAGATTTATTTTGATTATAATAGGAAACGATGATTCATATATTTAATTTGGGCACTTTATATATGAGGAGTTAGTAGTGCAACCGACCTTTGAGTTATTAAAAGGTCGGTTTTTGACGTTTTTTTAGATTTCTAAATTGTATGGAGATGGGTACATAAATTTACTTGAATTGACGCGAAAAAATTACCATAATATATAGAAAGTACTACAAAGATCTATTTACAAGTGATATAATATACATTATGGAAATATTTTGATATTTAGGATAAACATGAAAGGGATGATTAATTGGAGTATATTTTAGTGGGGGTCTTGGGATTAGTTATAGGTAGTTTTTTAAATGTATGTATTTGTAGAATTCCTAAAGAAGAATCCATTGCATTTCCACCATCCCATTGTACAAATTGCAATCATGAGCTTAAAGCAGCAGATTTGTTTCCAATATTAAGTTATATATTTCTAAGAGGCAAATGCAGGTACTGCAAAGCAAAGATTTCAATAAGATACCCAAGTATAGAGTTTTTAAACACATTATTATATCTAATTGTGTACTTTAAATATGGATTAACAATATTAACACTGAAATATTGCATATTAGTATCTATTTTAATTGTTATTGGAATGATAGATTACGATACACAGTTTGTTTTTACAAGTACCACAATATTTGCTGGAATTATAGCGATTATATTTATTACAATTCAAGCTGTATATTATAAGGAAGGAAGCCTTGATTTAATCTTAGGAGGAGTTATGGGCTTTGCAATTATAGGAATCATAGTATTTTTGACCCGAGGTATGGGGGAAGGAGATATGGAAATTGCAGCTGTTTGTGGATTATTTTTAGGGACTAAAGGAATTCTTTTAGGGCTATTTTTAGCAATTATATTAGGTGGAATAATAGGAATTATTATTTTAGCATTAAAATTAAAAAAAGCAAAAGATAAAATAGCTTTTGGACCGTGTATAGCAATCGGAAGCTTAATCTCTATGTTATGGGGCATAGAAATAATGAAATTTTATTGGAGTTTGTTAACGTAAATTTTAATTACAAGATTTTAACTTAATTATAATCGAAGAGGTTAAAAAGGGATTTTATAATTAATAAAGAGCCGTTGCATAGTAAGGAAGGGAGAGGCAGAAAAAATGGCAACTGAAAAGAGAAGACTGGGAAATATTCTCGTAAATGCAGGTAAAATTACTAGTTATCAGCTGCAAGAAGCATTAAAGTCTCAAAAGGCACTTAATAAAAAGCTAGGGGAAATATTAGTAGAAAATAGTATAATTACAGAAGAAGATATAATAGAAGCTGTAGAACAGCAAACTGGAATAAAAAAGGTGGATTTAAATACTATTAATTTTGATAGAAAAGCAATAACATTAATACCTCAAAATTTATGTGATAAGTACATGTTAATTCCATTTGGATTTGATAATAACAAAATAAAAGTTGCTTTAGCAGATCCCTTAAATATCTTTGCAATAGATGATGTTGCAATATCTACAGGATTTGAAATAGATTCTTTTATATCTAAAAAAGATGATATTAAAAAATTTATAGGTATATACTACAGTAGCCAACAAGTTAATAATGCGGCACTACAGCTAGCAAAAGAGAGTTTGAAAGCAGTTAAGCAATCCCAAACTAGTAGTGCAGAAGACATAAATGAGGTTAATAGTGCGCCTGCAGTTAAAATGGTTGATTATATGTTTAAAAATTCTGTAGAACTAAAGGCATCAGATATTCATATAGAGCCTTTTGAGCATGAAATCAGAATTCGATATAGAATAGATGGAAAGTTAAAAACGATTAACACGCTTGGAATAGAGAGTTTAGGACCTTTAGTAACAAGAATAAAAATTATGGCAGGTTTAAACATAGCAGAAAAACGTATACCTCAAGATGGAAGAATAATAACAAATGTGGACGGCAAAGATATAGATTTAAGAGTATCTGTACTTCCCGTGGTTAACGGTGAAAAAATAGTTATAAGAATTCTTAATACTGGCGGTTCAGTATTAAGCAAGGATAAACTTGGAATGAGTGAGGAGAATATTAAAAGATTGGATAGAATAATAGCTAATCCTCATGGAATAATTTTAGTTACTGGACCTACAGGAAGTGGTAAATCTACTACTTTGTATTCAGTACTTAGAGAGTTGAATTCTAGTGATGTAAATATTATTACTGTAGAAGATCCAGTTGAATTTACTATGAATGGAGTTAATCAAGTAAATGTAAATGAAAAGGCTGGGTTGACTTTTGCAAGTGGTTTAAGAAGTATTTTAAGACAAGATCCGGATATAGTAATGGTAGGGGAAATAAGAGATGAAGAAACGGCAGAAATTGCGACTAGAGCCGCTATTACAGGGCATTTAGTTTTAAGTACCCTCCATACCAATGATGCTCCGTCATCTATAGTGAGACTTGTGGATATGGGAATTAAGCCTTATTTAGTTTCAACTTCTGTTATGGGAGTAGTAGCTCAAAGACTAGTTAGAAGAATATGTGAAAAATGCAAAGTTCCATATGAAGCAAGTTTATATGAAAAGGAACTTTTAGGACAAGATATAGACAAGCCTCTCAGCCTCTATAAAGGGGATGGATGTGGATATTGCAATGAAACAGGATATACAGGAAGAATTGGTATTTATGAAATAATGGAAATGACTAGAGAGCATAGGGAAGCTATAAATTCAGGTGGAAATTCTGATGTAATAAGGGATATTTCCATAGCTAATGGAATGAAAACCTTGGAAAGTGAATGTAAAGAATTTGTTTTAAGAGGAATAACTACTATTGAAGAGCTTTCAACAATTGCAATGATTAAAAAATAAGGCTAGAAAGGGGGCGATGATATGGGAAAGTTTAAATATAGAGTTATGAACTCAGATGGAGAGAAAATTGAGGGGCATTATGAAGCAAATTCTAAAGAAGAAGTTATGGATTTTGTTTCAGGTAATGGATATTATCCTCTAATGATAGAAGAGGTATCAGAAAGCGTAAATATTGAACTTAAGTTTAATAATAAGGTTAAGCTTAAAGATGTATCAATATTTTGTAGACAGTTTTATACTATGTTAAATGCAGGAGTCCCTATTTTAACTTGTTTAGAAATATTATCAAATCAGATTGAAAATAAAAAATTAAGAGAGGCAACAAGAGATATAAATGAGGAAGTTGCAAAAGGTGGAGTTTTATCAGATGCAATGAAAAAGCATAAGGATGTATTTCCAGAGCTTTTAGTATCTTTAATAGCTTCAGGGGAAGCTAGTGGTAATTTAGATGCAATAATGCTTAGAATGGCAGCACATTATGAAAAGGAAAATAAGATTAATAATAAGGTTAAAAGTGCTATGATTTATCCAATTGTACTTGGAATAGTGTCTATTGGAGCAATTATATTTATATTAACATCTGTAATGCCTACTTTTACAGAAATATTCAAAGAAAGTGGTACAGCATTGCCTTGGTCTACTAGATTTTTATTAGGGCTTAGTGATATGATTGCAAATAATTGGATTTTAATGATTGCTTTGATAAGTGTGTGTGTATTTGGATTAAATATTTTCTTGAAAACAGAAGAGGGAAAACTAGTTTCAAGTAAACTTAAATTAAAGTTACCAGTACTTAAGAAACTTAATCAAATGATCATAGTATCAAGATTTACTAGAACACTATCTACGCTTATAGCAAGTGGACTACCCTTGGTAGAAGCTTTAAAAATTGTTTCAGAAGTTACAGGAAATAAAGTTTCAGAGAAGGTGTTGTTAAAAATAAGGGATAATGTAATGAGGGGAGAAAGTTTATATATTTCAATGAGAGAAAGTGAAATTTTTCCTACAATGCTTTATTCAATGATTAAAATAGGCGAAGAGACAGGTTCATTAGATGATATATTAAATAAAACAGCAGATTTTTATGATGAAGAGCTTGAATCAATAATTCAAACTTCTGTAGCCCTTATAGAACCAATTTTAATAGTAGTAATGGGGCTAGTAATAGGATTTATGATAGTATCCATAATGCTGCCATTATTTAATTCCTATACTCAAATCTAAAAATAAAGTAGTAATTAATGCACGAGGCAAAAGTCAAAGGGCATTAAAATATAAAAATAAAAAATTAGGAGGGTTTTTAATGATTAACTTATCAATCAGAAAAAAGAATGAGTTAACTAAGAAAAAAAAGAAAGGATTTACGTTAATTGAATTAATTATCGTTATCGCAATTATTGCAATCCTAGCAGCAATAGCATTACCTAGATTTGGACAAATAAGAGAAAATGGTAATGTAAAGGCAGATATAGCAACAGCTAAAAATATTGAAACAGCAGTACAAACAGCTATAGCTAATGGAGATATTACATTAGATAGTTCTGGTGATGCAACTGTTACTGTATCAAGTGTAATGTCTGGTACAGTACCTAAAGTGAAGGCTAGTAGTAGTGGGCACGCAGGCGCTGATTTTACAGCTAGTGTTAGTGGCAATGTGGTACATGTAGGTATAAATGGCGGTCAAGAGATTTTTCCAACACCAGTTTCACCTTATAATTTATCATAGTATTTTTTATGGTGAATTTATAAGCCTTGTAAAAAGGCTTAAGAGTATTACTTTGAATTTTAATTTTTATGGGTAGAAATCAATGAAATTGATCTGCCCATAAAAATATATAAAATTGTTAAAATCATTATTAATGTATCATGTAAAGTTAACAATAAAAAAATAGGAAACCAATATTAATGAAGGTTTAATATTTAAGCTGTTAATTTTACATTGTACATTAAAATAGACAAACTACATGAATGACAGAGAAGAAAAATAAGGTATGGGGGATAATGATGAAGAAGAACAATAATTCTGAATTTGACGAAAATATGGATTATAAAGAAAAGAGAAAATCCATTGATTTTAAAGCTTTAGCGAATATGGATCTAGGAACTTTAAAGGTTAAATTGTCAAAAAACTTAAAGAAAATAAATAAATTAAGTACACCAGAGAAAAGAAGAAGAGTTGTTGCTTTTGATATTGGAAGCTCTATGATAAAAATAGTTGAGGGAATGTATTATAAAAAGGAATTAGTTATATACAAATATGTATCCATCCCAACCCCTAAAGATGCAATTATAGATGGAGAAATAAAAAAAGAAGAAGAGCTATATGATAAATTGAGTAAAGTACTAAAGCAAAGCGGCATAAAGGCTAAAGATGCTATATGCTCAACTAATTCTACATTGATTATAAATAGAGAAATTTTAATACCAAAAGTAGAAGCGGAAGAAATGGATACAGTGGTAAGATATGAAATTCAACAATATCTACCTATAAATTTAGAGGATTATATATTGCAGGTAACAAGCTTAGGTGAAGAAGAAGTAAATGGAAATGCGAGAATTAATGTTCGTGTTACTGCATATCCAGAGAAAATAGCAAGAGGCTATTATAATCTTTTACAAAAACTATATTTAAAACCATATGCTTTAGATGTAAATTACAATGCGGTAAATAAATTTATTAATTATACAGGTATAAATAGTGAGTTTGAACATAAATCAAAAGAAGCAGTTGCATTCATTGACATTGGGGCAAGCTTCATTGATGTTAACATATATAAAGATGGTCAGTTAGATTTTACTAGAATAATAAAAGATGGTGGAAATAATATTGATGAAATATTATTGGAGCAGATTGGTGATCCTAGTGAAGTGACAAGTTTTAAACAGAAAAATTTAAATTTAAAAGAGGAATTAGAACCAATAAATATGCAAGTCAAATATGTAGTAGATGACTGGATGGATAAGATAGAAAAAATAATCCAATTTTATAAAAATAGAAATATGGGAAATGAAGTAAATAAAATAATTATTTTTGGAGGTAGTTCTAAGATAAGAGGAATGGAAGAATATATGACAGAAAAACTTGGAATTAAAACAAAAATAAATGAAATAACTAAAATAGCCTTTAAATCAAAAGATGATGGCCATCCTATTGATGATTTTATAAATGTAATAGGCTCAGTTATAAGAGTTGAATAGGAGGTTGCAATTGTGAAAGATTTGAATTTTTTTAAACCATATTTAGGACAAAATAAAGAAAAAATTAATTATCAAATATATGTATATGGAATGATGATAATAGTGGGACTTGCTATAGCTGTAAGTTTTGGAATTAATACAACCCAAATGATGTTCTTAAATAAAAGTATAAATGAATACAATGAAGAATTATCAGCTCCAGATATACAATCGCAATTAAAGGAAGCTGAAGATGTAAATAAGCGAATAGATATATTAAAGAAATATGATACAGCATTAAATGATGTTGCAATTTCTGTTAAAGGCAGAAACAATGTTTCAGAAGAATTGTTAAAGGATATAAGTTCAACTTTACCAAGTGAAGTTTTATTTAGGAACTTAGATGTAGTAGAAAACACAATAGCTATAAAAGGTACTTCAAGTAACAGACAGGCTGTTGCAGAATTAGAGCATAATTTAAAAGAGCTGCCAATAATGTCAGATGTTTATGTAAATTCAATAGAGGCACAAAGTGCAGTAGAAGGAGAGTTCTCCTTTGATATAAAATGTGTGTTAAAGGATGTAAGGTAATATGAAAATAAGTAAGAAAGAAAAAACAATGTTATGTGTATTAGGAAGTATTATTGTAGGTTTTTTATATTATCAATTTATGTATTTACCACAAGTAGATCAGCTTCAACAAAAGATTAGAGAAGAAAACGAACTTAAACAAAAATATGATATGGTAAAAAGCACAATAAAGTCAATGGAAGATAAGAAAAGCGATGTGAAAATTTTAAACGCTAAGATAAATGAGGAAGCTGCACCTTTTTATCCAATAATAAACCAAGAAAAAATAATAACAGAAATAGATAAATTATTACAGGATAGTGGTTTAAAAGGGGGAGTGACGTTTCAACCTATAGCATCCAATAGCGTAGAAAATTCTAAAAAAGAAGTGAAATCTTTGGCTGAGAGTTCGTTGCAATCTATAGTTGATCAATATAATTCTACATCTGGAGATACTGAAAAAGCACAGCAAAGCACTGATAAAACTTCAAATAATTCTGCAAATAATCAGGGGAATAATGGAGATAGTGCAAATGCTTCAAATAATTCCAATCAAAGTAGTAACAAAGATGCTAAAGATACAAAGAAAAATACAGTTCAATATGTTAAGTGTGAAGTGAAGATTCAAGGAACATATGGAGCTTTAGACAAATTTTTAAATGCAATTGATCAAAATGAAAATGAAAGTGGAAGAAAAATTGTAGTAAATTCTATAAATTTAACTTCAGATTCTTCAGATGGAATAAAAGGAACAATTGCCCTTGAATTTTACTCAATTCCAAAGATTACTGATGAATTAAAAAGTTATTTAAATTGGGACATTAATAAAAGTTATGGTAAGAGTGTGCCATTTGGTGGCGGAACAGTGTCTAACCAATCGCCAGTTACAGGAACTAATACAGCAGCAAGCACTAAACAAAGTGAAGAAACAAGTGATTTTATAGCATCAGTTAAACCAATAGCATCTGATTTACCAACAATAATGATAGGTAAGGCGAAAGATGATTTAAGAACAACTTATGCTTACGCAGATAGTAATTCAGTACAAAATGTTGAAATGATATTAACTCAAGAGGGAGATAAATATTATTATAAATATAAGACATCAAAAGGAAGCTTTCCGGCTAATTATGATGGTTTAGGGGCAGAATTTGTGCCAGCATCTAAAAATATAGTTTTAGATGTTTTAAGCAGAAGCAGAATAGATGCAAATGATAATTCAGCTATGAAACTTAAAATCGTCAATAATACAGATAGGCAGTTAGATGTAAATATTAGTGGTGATGATTCTAATAATCCACGCGTTACGGTTGAAGGGGATTTAAATAAAATTAGAGTTAATAATAAGTAGGTGAGGATTATGAAGAATAATTCTAAAAAATATGAAGGCTTTACTCTTATTGAAGTAGTAATATGCATAGCAATATTAGCAATAGTTTCAATTGGTTTATATGATGGATGCGTGTTTATTGCAAAGCAAATTAAAGCAGGTCAGGTAAAACAAACAGCGGCATTAGAAGGTAAAAAGATAATTGAAACAATGAAAGCTACTAATTTTGGAATACCCAGTGGCAATGATGCGTTGAGTCTAGGAAATAATATAGACCTGCCTCCGGAAATAGATGCTTCTGGAAATATATTTTATGCAAGATATTTAGATGGGGATTTCAAACCATGTAATAAAGCAGTCAGCAAATATCAAGAAAAAGTAACGATAAGTCCAGCAAAAGCCTATGAGACACCACAGACTACAGGGCAAAGTGTTGAATTAGATACAAATGGTGAACTTAATTCGCAAAGTGATAAGCTTTATATTAGTAAGATAGGTTCACAAGACTGCATGAGATATTGGGAATATAACGCAAACACTCCATATGCTCCGGTTAACGATAGTTCGACAGTACCTATACCAAGTAATAGTGCACCCAAAATAGAAATGTCTGTTTATTTTTCTATAGATGTTAATGGTTATCAAAATATTAACATCAAGGATTATGAAGGATATGATTTGTTATCAATAAACAAAAAAACTACAACTGATAAAGATTTAGTTATAAATTTTAGTAATTACGTCGATTCAAATGGATTGATACCGACAGGGGCTAATATAGAATTAGATGTTTATAATAAAACCACCGACATTCCTAAAATTTATATTGAAAAATCTCAGGAGCTAAATGTAGATGTTGAGGCAAGAAAAGGTGAAATAAATATATATGATAATCGGTCTGAAGATCCGAAAGAGGATGATTTTGGAGAATTATACGACATCACACTTGAGATAAATGAAGGCAAGAACAATTTATTTACAGGCTACTGCAAGAAAAATATACACCAATAAAAAAAGCAGCTATGCTGCAATTAAGAACTTAATAAACAATAAAAAAAGCAGCTATGCTGCAATTAAGAACTTAAAATATATTATTAAAAGTTTGTAGGAGGGGGTGAAGTTATGAAAAGAAAGAAACAAGGGGCCAGCTTAATTGCAGTAGTAGTAGTATTTATGTTTATATTTACAGTATCAACGGCTATGTTATCAATGGTGGCTAGTAATTACAAGGCTAGAATTGCAGAAAGTAAACGAGTTGAAAATTTATATGCTTCAGATTCAGGATTAGATGTTGCATATAATATAATAGGAAAAACTTTTGATGCTGCAACAAAATATGCAAATTTAAAAGTGACACAATTGGAAAATATACAAGCCACAGATATTAATGTAAGTAATGATACAAGTATTTATAATACGGCATATAAAGATATAAGTAGTGATATTAAGTATTTTCAAGATGATATTAATATAACTTTGCCAAATTGGAATGCAACGCATTCAGCAAGTCAGCAAAAAACACCAAGTGAGATAGAAAGTGCTATAGCAAAAGACGAAGCTCTAATAAAAGAAGATGAAAACATGCAAGAAACTCTTTGCAATGAAGAATTTAAAAGATCTTTTTGTAACTTTATTAAGGTGCATACCTATAAAGATGGAGATCCGAAATATGATGAAAATGATGATGCAAATCAAGATAGATTAGGAACAAATGAAGAAGCACCAAATGAACTTGAAACTCTAATAAATAGTAAGCAATATATTAGTGATGTTTCGGATATTGATAATTTCACAGAAGAAACTGTTAAGATTGGTATAGAGAATAAAAATAATGAGGAACCAACATTGGAAACAACTGTTACCGAGAGTCCAATAGTAGGAACTTCATACCCAACAACAGGAATAAGTGAGTCAAATAATCATCATTATGACGTATCATTTACCGTATATGGTGACCAGTATTTTGATATAGCTGTTAAATCAACTTTTTATACTGAAAATGTTAACGGAAATGAAACTAACCAAAGACAACTTCAAGCAGCTTATAGAATGTTAGTTCCTAATTACAAGGATATATATTTCCAAAATTCAAATGGAAATTTAAATGAATATCTAGCCACTAAAGATAGAGCATTGACGATTTTTGGAAATATGAACGTAAATAATGCAAATGGGTTAAGTGTTGCTGGGGATATATTTGTTCAAGGTAGTGATGATCTTAGTTCAACGGATAGAGTATATGGCAAATATTTTGGTGGAATAACATTGAACAATAGTGGTGGTGTAAATTTCGCAAATAATGTGATTACGAGAGGGACTTTTAATATTCAAAATACTACAACGCCAGCAGGTGTTACAGCTACTACAAATGTTAAAAATTTATATGCAAGAAATATATATATAGGAAAAATAGATAATAGCGATGGAGTATTAGCAAGTGGGGTGACTTCATTAAATATAACCAATGAAGCTATAATAAATAATGATTTAGCATTAAATGCTGACAATGCAACTATAAAATTAAAGGATTTATATGGAATTAATGATGAGAACATTAATGCCAAAGCACAATCATCTAGTAGCATAATAGTTAATGGAAATAATAATTCATCAATTAATATTACTGGTTCAGCATATCTTATGGGAACTGCACATATTGCTACGGCAGGAGACTATCAAACGGCAGAATCGGGGGCGATTAAAGGAAATTATATAGCATATTCTATTCCGTTAACAGATGAGCAAAAAAATAAATATGGCATTACTGGAACAGAACAGTTTATATATGATAATCCATTGCAATTATTATATCCAACAGATCCAGCCACAGCCCAACAAGAAAAAGAACTGCATTTTAGAGCTTATTGGGATGGAGGTAATCCAAATGCTGGAGGAATAATCTGGCCTCATAATGCAGATGGAACTATTGATCAGAAGTATATATGGTCTAGTGGAGTTATAGTTTATAAGAAAAATAATGATAGCTCTAGCTTACCGCAAGTAATTCCATCTCATTATAGTATGGATTTAGAAAATCAAGGACAGCCAGTATATCAAAAAAGAGTAGAGTTTGCACAATATGTTTACAAATTTGGTCAAAATGCTGACATAAGCGATTATGATAATGGAACAGTAACTCCTAATATTTCATTGATTGATACTAGCAAAATTCCATCAACATATGTATTAGGGAATCAATCAAATAAAGGTGAATATGCAATCTTCAATGGAGATGATACCAAGGAAATAAAGATTACAAAATCTACTACTGGTGATGATGTGATAAATACTAATGATCCTAATGTTATAAATATACAAGTGGGAAATGGTGGAGTGTTACATGCTGTTATAGCTACAGCAGGAAAGGTTTCTATTGAATCTGGAATTACTATTGATGGATGTATTATTGCTAAAGGTGATTTGAATATTGATGGAGATGGAGTGACTATAAATTATGATTCGGGAGTTATAGAAAGAGTAGAAGCAAGAAATGTTGATACTTTTAATGCGGTATTTGGTTCAAGTATTGTAGCTGATACAAATAATAACACAAATGGCACATCAGGTACTGGCAGTACGGCGACTAACTATAATTTAAAAAACTTTTTAGAAAATAAATTATGGAAAATCCTTAAATAAGGAGGGGAGATTTATAAATGAAGAGGAAAAGGCTTGGTTTTACTCTAGTAGAAATTATAATTGCATTAGCATTTACGGTAATAATATTAGGAATTGCAAGTTCTATGTTTATTACAGGAAACAAAGTTTTTTCTGATTCAGACATTAAATCAACTTTACAAATAGAAGGACAGGCAATCCAAGAAAAAATAAGTGATATTGGAATGCAGGCTGCTGCTGTACAAGACTTAGAATTAGATAATAATAATCAGATGAATTATATGAAAATTAGCTCATATGTATATGATCAAAATGGGAATCCAATTTTACACAGTTTTGAAATTAATAAAGAAGATACAGGTGAAGTTTATAAAAATGGAAGCAAAAAATACAAACTTTCAATATATGATGAAGCAACTTCAAGTCATGAACTAATTTCAAGTAATGTAGAAAGCGTAAGCTTAGATGATGCTACTGTTACTAATGCAAATATGTTAAAAAATATTAATTCAATTGAATTTAATATTTCATTAAAAAAAGAGGATGGTTACAGCAGTGTAGAACAGCATGTTGATTTTAGAGTTACTTTTAGGAATAAATAATTAATAAGGGGGTACAAGTAATGAAAAAAATAATAAAATTAAACAAAAGGTTTATAAGTTTCTTTTTAGCTGTGATGTTGATATACTCAATGGCATTTACAGGTGTTAAAGTATCAGCAACTACTACCACTGGATTGACTATAAGTGTTAATGATTCATCTAACCAGAGCATACCTCAATATACAAATAATGGAGGTTCAAGAATGGATACTATTTTTAATAGTAGTAATTCTGTCAGAAACACTCCTGTAAGATTGGCAGCAAATGCAACTGCCAAAATTTCATACAATTTTACTAATGCAACACTGGCAAAATATCAATTTGTAAGTGCAAGTGATGTGACTACTCCACCACAATTTCCTCAGGATTCAACAATGACAGATATAAATTTACCAGCACCTAATAGTAAAGATGCTTATGCAAATGACATAGGTGATCAAGGAACTATTAGTACCATGCAATATGTGTATGCTGGAAATCCGAGTTCTGCTAGTAGCTCCGCACAGTTGACAAGAGATGTTAGCTTTGGAACGCCACTTAGTTCCACTATGCTTGTTCAAAATGCAACTGTAGGTAGTGATATACCTAATTATACTGTTTCAGGAAGTAATGCATTTTTGTCAAATCAAACAATGTATATTGATAAAACTACAAGTAAAACTACTAAAGATTCTACGTATTATGTATGGAATCCCTTTAGTAACGCTTATAGCAAACCTACAAAAAATGCTGCTTGGAAAGCAATGAAATATTGGGGATATTTTTCACCATCACAATCTGGTTATTACAATCTAGGTGCGTATTCAGATGATGGAGCTTATGGATATATTATAGTAAACGGGCAAACAAAAGAATTTGTTAATGATTGGTCTATTAACGCTGCTTTTAACAGAACTGATAAGAATCCTGTATATCTTTCAGCTAATTCTTATTATCCAATATATATGGAGTGGTATGAAGGGTGCCCTACTCAGGGTGCATTTACTCCCGTATATCAATTTAGCAGTCAAAGTAGTACTAGTGCACTTAACAGTAGCTGGTCAAATGTACCACAAAATTATTTTTATTCTAGTAAAACAACAACGCCAGGAACTATTCCAGGAGCATATTTTGGAGATGTTTCGGGAATTCCGTTCCCTACTCAAGATGGAATCTACTATATTGCTACTAAATTTTTAAGTGATAACGGTGCAACTACAACTTCAGGTTTATATGGTCCCTTTATAATTGATAATACTCCGCCTACAATTACTAGCTTATCTGTTGTATCTGATTATTCTGGCAATAATAAAAAAGCAGGGGGTGGAAATACTCTAACTATAACTTTCAAAGCTAGTGAACCATTGCAAGCAAATCCACAAATACTTATCGATGGATATGTTGCTAGTGTGGTATCATACACAAAGGACTCTAATGATAATTATACTGCAACTGTTAAGATAGGATCAGATGGCTCAATTAACTCTAGTGGTGATAAGATAACTCAGACGGGATCAATTATTGTAAAAATTGCTAATTATTCTGATTTATCAGGAAATGTAGGGCTTCCTGTTCAGGATAGTTCAGTTACAGTTATTAATGTAACAGGTATAAATTTAACATTAACTCAGAATCCTACAGAAATGATAAATGGAAATGTAACAATAACAGCAAATGCTAGTGCATCAGGTTCTCAAAATAGCATTAAAACAATAAAATGGGCAGCTGGAAGTCAGTCAGTAAATTATTTCACCGCTGGTGGTACAAGTATTTATGATTCTAGTATTAGTGGTGATAAATCGACAGCACAGTCAACTTTTAATGTATATACTAACGGAGTTTACACCGTATATGCTACAGATAGTACTGGAAATGTAGCCGTACAGACAATAGATGTTGAAAATATTTTTATAGCGAAACCAGTAATAACATCACCAACAACTGGAACAGTAACAAATAATAATACACCAACAATAACAGGAACAGCAGAAGCGAATTCAACAGTAAAAGTGTATGATGGAGCAACGTTAATAGGAACAGTAAATGCAGATGGAAGTGGAAATTGGACACTTACACCGACGACAGGGTTATCAGATGGAGCTCATACAATAACAGCAACAGCAACAAGTGCAACAGGGAATGTGAGTTCACCATCTGATGCAGTAAATATAACAATAGATAAGACGCCGCCAGTATTGACCTTAAGTCAAAGTTCAACAGCTTCAACAAACGGAACAGTAACAATAACAGCAGAAACAACAGATGGTGGATCTGGAGTAGCGTCAATTACAAATGTAACGGCTACTGATGGAAAGCCACAAGGAACAGCTACGAATCCAACTAATAGCGTTATAAATGCCAATAATGGAATGGTTACAAATTCTGATGGAACATTAATTTCAGATAGTACTATAACTTATACAGTAAATGCAAATGGAACATATGAATTTACGGCAAAAGATAATGCAGGTAATACAACGACTCAAAGTATAGATATAAATAATATTACGGCTACAGTACAAGGAACAGTAACAGATGCTACAACTCATAATCCAATTAGTGGTGTTACAGTATCGGTAGTATTAGATGGAGGAGCAACGGTTTCTACGAAGACAGATTCAAATGGAGAATATACATTAAGTAATATTACAGCACCTGCATCAGGAGTGCGAGTAACAATTACAGCATCAGCAAATGATTATAGTACTGAAAGTTCTACGCAAACATTAGTTGGTAAAGTAGATGCATATACACAGAATTTTTCATTAAATCCGTATAATTTACCAAGCATAAGTCTTAGTCAATCTCCAGATGCAGGAACTTATACAAATGGAGTTGTAACAATAACAGCAACTGGAGCTGCTGGTACTAATCCTGTAAAAGATATAATCTTACCAAATGGTACAAGTATAAGTGGAGTATCAGCTCAATATGAAGTTACAAGTAACGGAGTTTACACATTTACAGTTGAAGATACAGAAGGAAAAAGAGCTCAAGCAACAATTACAATAAATAATATATATGCAACAGTGCAAGGTACTGTAAGAGATTCAGCAAATAATAACCCAATAAATGGTGCTACAGTAACTGTTAAAAATACAAATGGAGATACACTTTTTTCTATGCTAACAGGTTCAGACGGAAAATATACGTTCAATAGCATAAATGCACCAGCAGCTGGAGTACAAGTAATAATTACAGCATCAGCAAATGACTATAGCACTCAAAGTTTTACACAAACATTAGTGGGGAAAGTAACACCATATGGCCAAGATTTTGCCTTAACCAATACTTATGCAGCAAGTATTATTTCGGCACATGGCTTATATAATGGAAGTATTACTAATATAATCAATAACGGTACTGCTAGCGTAGGCGTTACAAATGGAATTCCTGTAACGATGGCAATGATAGTTGATGCAAGATCATCACATCCAGTAATAAATTTGAGTGCAGATAATAATACAAATATTACAATAGATAATACTTCCTTTAAAGGATATGATATTTCAGCAGGTACAATTGGAAGCCCAACATCATTAAGTATTGATGGAAGTGGAAATATTACAGGACTTTCAATGCAAAATGGGAATAGGTATCTAATAGTATATACTATTACTCCAATGGGAAGCGATAACGTTACTTTAACGGCAAAAGCAGATAGTACAAGTCCTGTGCCTGTTACTTTAAATATCGAAGCTCAACCAGATTTATTCTAAATAAAAATAGTAGGATTAGCAAAGTGGGACTTTTTGTTCCTGCTTTGCAATCTCTATTTAGTATTCATGTAGAAAAAAAGTATTTTAATAATATAGACATAACTAAGGATATTTAGGAGTTATTTTATATGAACAGAAAAGCAATTATTAATGAATTTATTAGATATATTTTTGTTGGATGTACTGCCTTCTTCATAGATATATTAACTTTATATTTTTTTAAAACACAAGTATTTTTTGGTTTAGGGTATATAGGCATTTATGTATCTACCGCATTAGGTTTTTTGGCAGGATTAATTTTTAACTATATCTGTTCATTAATTTTTGTTTTTAAAGATGCCAAAGAGCAAGGAAAAGGAAGAAATATATTTTCTTTCTTTTTATTTTCCCTAATAGGTATGATAGGGTTGATTTTAACTGAGATTGGAATGTATACAGGAGTAAATTTTTTCAATATGAATTATTTATTTACAAAAGTTATAGTTGCAGTAATAGTGTTAATATGGAATTATGCTGCAAGAAAAATACTAATATTTTCATAGTTTATATTTTATAGATCTAGGAATTGGGGGAAGAGACGTTTTGGAAAAGGTTATTATAATTGGTGCAGGGCCAGCAGGACTTACAACCGCATATCAACTATTAAAGAATACTGAAATTAAGCCAATCATTATTGAAGAATCAGAATTTATTGGAGGAATTTCAAGAACGGCTGTTTACAACAATAATCGTATGGATCTTGGAGGGCATAGATTTTTCACTAAAAATGAACAGGTAATGAATATATGGAAAGAATTAATGCCTATTCAAGGGTATCCTTCTAAAGATGATATTATACTAAATAGGAAATTGGATTTGGAAGAAAGTGGACCGGATCCTGAAGTGGGGGAAAAAGTTTTATTAAAAAGAAGGAGAACTTCAAGAATATTTTATCTTAGAAATTTCTTTAATTATCCTATTACATTAAGTTTTGATACTTTTTATAATATGGGAATTATACGTACGATTAAAGCTGGCATTGGATACATTAAGGCTTGTTTAATAAAGAGAAAAGAAAATTCATTAGAGGATTTCTATATTAATAGATTTGGACAACCGCTATATGAAATGTTTTTCGAAGATTATACAGAAAAATTATGGGGTGTTCATCCATCTAAAATTGCACCAGATTGGGGTGCTCAAAGGGTTAAAGGATTATCACTATTTAAAGTTATTTTATCTATGCTGACTAAACCTTTTAAAGGCTCAAAAGAATGTGAAACATCACTAATAGAAGAATTCTATTATCCTAAAAAGGGGCCAGGACAGCTTTGGGAAGCTATGGCTGATGAGATAATTGAAATGG
This sequence comes from Bacillota bacterium, assembly GCA_021781745.1. Lineage (GTDB taxonomy): Bacteria > Bacillota > Clostridia > Clostridiales > Clostridiaceae > Clostridium. The sequence goes on from JAJXWH010000001.1 coordinate 215,418, forward strand.
GTGGAGAAATTATTTTTAATTCAAAAGTTGATGCAATTGATATTAATGATAATAAAATAGTAAAGCTTAAGGCAAAAGATATTGATGGGAATATATTGGAATATAATAATGTCAAAACTGTATTTTCTTCAATGCCTATTAAGGATTTAGTAAAATCTTTTAAAAATCTGTCAAATCAAGAAATAAGAAATATTGCTGAAAATCTTCCATATAGAGATTTTATTACAGTAGGTTTACTTTTAAATAAATTACAATTAGAAAATAAAACAAAAATTAAAACTGTTTCAAATCTTGTTCCAGATTGTTGGATATATATCCAAGAAAGAGATGTTAAAATAGGAAGACTACAAATTTTTAATAATTGGTCACCATATTTAGTTAATGATTTAGAAAATACTGCTTGGATAGGTCTTGAGTATTTTTGTAATGAAAATGATGAAATGTGGAATATGACTGAAGAAGATTTTATTAATTTTGCTATAGATGAGCTATGTAAAATTAATATAATAAATAAAAGTGATGTAATAGATTCTACAATTATAAAAGTTAAAAAAGCTTATCCAGCGTATTTTGGTAGTTATAAACATTTTAATTCTGTGAAGGATTATATAAATTCTATTGATAATCTATATTGTATTGGAAGAAATGGTCAACATAGATACAACAATATGGATCATTCAATGTTAACAGCAATAGAGGCGGTCGATTCGTATATAAATAATGGAATTAATAAGCACAAAATTTGGGATGTCAACGCTGAAGAAGAATATCATGAAATTAAAACTAGTTAGCAAGGGGAGAAGAGGGTGAATAACAAAAGGATTAATAAATATATACCAGAAATTTTAGCTTTAATACTATATATGGTATGTATGATAATAATTATGTATTTTCATGAACCATGGTTTGATGAAGCACAGGCATGGTTGATTGCAAGAGATGCTTCTTTAAAAGAAATATTATTTGTGCTGCCACATTATGAAGGACATCCTCCTATATGGCATTTAGTACTTCTACCTTTTGCTAAATTGGGTGCTCCTTTTGAATTTAGCATTAAGTTAGTATCTCTTACCTTTTGTTCTATAGCTATGGGATTATTTATTTTTAAAGCACCTTTCAAAAGAATAATTAGATTAACTATACCATTTACTTATTTCTTTTTTTACCAATATGGAGTAATAAGCAGGCCTTATTGCATACTAATGCTTGGATTTATTCTTTGTTCAATGTTTTACAAAACTAAAGACATAAAACCTTTTAGATTTATGGCAGCCTTATTTATACTTTGCAGCGCTAGTGCATATGGAATAATACTTTCTGCTGGAATTGTTATAGCATGGTTATTTGAAATATTTTATAAGGGCTTTTCAATAGATAGTATAAAGAAGTTTTTTTCTGATAAACGTTTTTTCTCCTTATTAATATTATTAATATTTAACTTAGTGTTAGTAATAAGTATTATGCCTAAACCTGATACTTATGCGATGGCTAATGTAGTGAAAAATAATGATTACATAAATAGATTTATTTATATGTTTTTTGTGTTGCCTGGAGATGCTACTTATTTAGATATTTGCAATTATTTTACAACAAAACTTGAATTGAGTATTTATTCTGCTATCGGGATCGCTGGAAGCGGTATAATTAGTTTTCTATTGATTGCATTTGCAAAAAGAAATAATAAATTATTAGTATTATTGATACCGTATAGTTTTATTGGAGTTTTTTCTACATTCGTATATTTTAGTCCGCATCATGTTGGTATTATTACAGAATTTTTTTTATTTATAGTTTGGATTTGTTATGAAGGGAAAAAAGAGAAAAATATTGACTTTCAATTTTTAAATAGGTTAGTTAAGAAAGAATCAGATATTCGATTATTGAATCGGATTCCAACAGTTTTATTTGGAATTATAATTTGCATATCAATTACTTGGACAATAATGTCATCTGTAAATGAAATATATGTTCCATATGGAGTAGGAAGAGATTTAGCAACGTTTATTAAAGAAAACAATTTAGATAAATATAATATTATGGCTCAATGGAAACAGTATACTAATAATGAAACTAAAATGACAGTAGTTGATACAAATTTAATTGGTGGTACAGATTCGTTACCATATTTCGATAAGAATATATATTATAATTTAAATAATAATATACCTAATAAATGTTTCGTAACTCACATGGTGGCAAATAATGATGAAAACATTAAAGAGTGGAAAAAAATCGGTTTTCCTGATGTTATAATAGGATCACCTGATTTACGAATTGTATTTGGAAATTCACTTAGTTATAAAGATTATGTATGCGTACATGATGCAAAGGGAAACTATGTCTGGAAATGGGAAGTAACTGATTATGACTATTTGGTTTATATTAGAAAAGATATTATTGATCAATTTCCGAATTTGAAGGAAATACAACCCTAATGTCTTAGGATAAACATTTATTGCGTAAAAAATTGAAAAAGGGGAAATAAACATTGATTACATTAAGTAAGAACGGGATTTTTAAGAAAAATTTTTGGGGTTCAGATGCTTTTATAATCATGCTAATAATAGTTTTTTCGCTGGCTATTTTAAGTCTTATTACATTTGCAAACCCAAATGTTTTTTTGGTGGATGATAATATACTTCAATGGGAGCCAATTATTAATAAAAGTTTTGAAAATCTTTTCTCAGAAGGATATATTCCTTATATAGACTTTTATCAATATAAAATGTTTAACATTTTAGATCCAGGATATTATTCATTAAATAATCCGATTATGCTGATTTCATATGTTTTGGGACGATTTGTTTTTTCTTCACACATAGGGTCAATCAGTATATATATTTATATTATGTTTATGCTGGGTAATGCAGTTATGTATGTACTATTGAGACGACTCAATATTTCAAAAATAAATACATGTATTGCAGTACTAGCATATAGTTCAGTTTCGCATTTCATCCTTTATGGATTTTACTATTTTACTTTTAACAATTATTTTTTTATACCTTTTATGATTTTGGTTACTTTAAGCTTCGATAAAAATAAATTTAGTTATTTTGCTACTGGTATCTGTCTTGCATTCAGTCTGCTTTTAGGACATATTCAATATACATTTTACTATTATATGGTATATGCAATTATTATGATCTTTATGGCTTTTTCATATAATAGGCGTTATATTATAATTATGTTGACTAATGTAATTGTTGGAATTATTCTTTCAGCACCACAGCTTCTAGCCCTAGTATTAATATCGGGCAATCGTTCAGATGTAATACAAACAACAAGTGATTTTTTAAAAATTCCAATACTTTGGGAGAATATGATTATATTTTTTGCAATGCCATTGTATGTAATTGGAGATAGTTATCAAATGATTGCGTCAGGTGGAGCTTTTCGTGACCAGTTAGATTATTTATCAGTTGGCTTTGGTTATTTTGGTGCTTTATTACCTCTTTGTGGTATATTTATTTCAGGATATTTTAACAAAATACAATGTTTTATTTATGAGAGTTTAAGGATAGGTATACCAAAATTAACTAGAAAAATTATAAAGAAAAATATTTTTTTTGAACTTTTCTGCTATATAAGTATATGCTTTTTGATAATTTTGATTGTGAGCACATCTAATATTGGAGATATGAACAAATTGGCTTGTTCTACAGCTACTTTAATTATTACATTTGCTTTTGTTTTTATGAGGATTTTAAAAAGAAATGAAATCGAGAAATGGCAAAAAGTGATTATTAGTTTATTAATGATATATTTTCCGTTTGTTACTGCTGTAATTGCAATATGCTATTTTATAAAAGAGAAAATATGCATGGGCAATGCTTTTCCTCTATTTGACAGTCATAATGAAGATAAAAAAGCAGAAGTTTTTAATTATCATATTACAATAGCATGTACAGTTGCTTCAATTTTTTTCGTTCTTTTTTCTATAGGTAATTCTGGCATCGTTGCAATTGCTTTATCAAAAATTCCTATAATAAACTCCTTTAGATTTCTTTACAAATGCGTGTTTATTTTTATTCCTCTAATGGTAATATCAGCGGCTTTTGCGCTAAATAATATTAAGAAAAAGCGGAGAAGTATTGTTATTTCTGTAGTTGTGCTTTCAATTATTGGAATTTCAAACTCATGCTATTTGGTTAATAGTGGACTTCATACATATTTTAATAATGAAAGATATCCTTATAATAGTGAGGTGGATTATGTTAAAAATGTATCTTCGAGGATTGACAAGATTGGTGCAGATAGAAACAACTATAGATTTTTAGCAATAACTGAAGGGAATAAATCATTTGCAGAAGACTCATACATAGAAAGTTCTTCAGTGGATTTCTGTGATAAAATGACGAAAAATATGAGTACTATGGTTGGGGTATTTACTTTAGCAGGATATGATAATGCTTTTACTAAGATGAGTTACAATCAAAGTAACTTGATATTAAGAGATATTAACCTTAATAATATGTACACGAATGCAGTAAATGGTTACGAAACATTTAGCAAATTGGCCGAACTTGCTGACAATGATCCTAGGATTAGGGAATTTTATTATCAGTTAAAGGATAATGCAGTAAAGTATTATTTATTTGATAAGGATGCAACAAATAGTTTAAATGCATTTAAGCGTTTATGTAATAAGATTCCAGAGGTGAGTATTATTCGCGAAGTTGATTTTGTGAATAATACAATTCTTATAGAAATCGATGGAGTTGATTCACTGTGTAAAACAAACAATGGTAAAAGTATTCCTTTGAACAGCAAGATGGCTGAACTGAATTTTAATCTTAATAATGAACAAGCTAAATATGTTACTCTTTCATTCACCTACAGCAAAAATTACAGAGCAGTATTTACCTCTTTGGACGGTACTGAGAAAAAACTTAATGTAATATGTGATGAGTCTGGTTATACAAAAGTAATTACTCAAAATGTTGGACAAGGAATGGTGAAGTTATACTATGATAATCTGTTAGATAATATGGTGATGATTTTTTCAGTTGTAATCTGTATTTTATTGATAGGTATTATTACTGTCATGTTTATTCGCGCAAACAGAGAGAGAAAGCGCATGAAGATCACTGAAGTTAAATTTCAATAAATAAGAAGAGGAATTAGGTTGATGATGAATATAAGGAAGTTACTTATACAGATAGGTAAGTTTTTGTTGGTTTCTGGTACTGGGTGGTTAATGGATTTTTTTATTTATTTGTTGTTAACAATAAAATTAAATTTTGCTGTGGGATACTCTAATTTCATTAGCGGAATACCTGCATTAACTTTTGTATTTTTAGTTTCTACAAGAAAAATTTTTGAATATAACAATAGAGGATTTAGTTTGAAAAAAAAATATAGTATATATTTTTTTTATCAGATGATTCTTATCTTAATAATGTCATTATTAGGTCAATTCTTATATTCAATTATAAGTATTAGTAGTTTTTATAATATTGTTATTGTAAAGCAATACTTAAAAATTATGATAAAATTGATAATAACCCCTATAACAATGGTACTAAATTTTTGTGTAATGAAAATTTTATCTGAAAAATATTAAAATGTGTTTTTTTAAAGGAAGGATAAAAAATGAAAGAAAAAATATTATTATTTATTCCTGCATATAATTGTGAAAATCAAATTTCTCGTGTTTTGAATCAAATTGATTATGAAGTGCTACAATATGTACACGAGATTATAATAGTTAATAATTTAAGTACAGATAATACAGAACAAAAAGTAATAGAATTTATTAAACAACATTTAGAAATACCGTTAAAACTTTTGAGAAATAATGAAAATTATGGATTAGGCGGTTCGCATAAAATAGCGTTCAATTATGCTATAGATAATAATTTTGATTATATAATTGTGTTACATGGAGATGATCAAGGAAATGTTCATGATTTACTTCCAGTTTTAAAAAATAAAGTGTATAAGAAATATGATTGTTGTTTAGGTGCTAGATTTATGAAGGGTTCTAAATTAAAAGGATATTCTAAAATTAGAATTGTAGGTAATATAGTATACAATTGTTTGTTTTCGCTAGTTGTGAAAAAAAGGATATATGATTTAGGCTCTGGTTTAAATATGTATAATGTTACTATGTTGAAAAATAGATTTTATGTTAAATTTTCAGATAAATTAACATTTAATTGTTACATGGTTTTAGCTTCAGATTATTATAAACATAAAGTTGTATTCTTCCCTATTTCATGGAGGGAAGATGACCAAGTGTCTAATGTAAAGATGTTTAGTCAAGCAATTAATACTTTGGAAATTCTATTTAAGTATTTTATTAAAAGAGGAAATTTTATAAAATCTGAATTAAGAAGGGAATCTAATATAGAATATAAAGCAGATGTGATTATTTTTCGGATATAGGAGTGTTAGAAGTGAATAAAGATATAAACTTAATTATGCCAATGGCAGGTAAAGGATCACGCTTTATCAAGAACGGTTTTGAATTTCCAAAACCACTGATAGAAATTAATGAAAAACCATTTTTTTATTGGTCTACTCAATCTATAAGAAAATTCATTGATTTAAGAAGTTTGATTTTTGTTGTTTTGAAGGAGCATATTGAAAAATTCAAAATTCATGAAGAAATAAAAAAATATTTTCCAGAAGCACAAATTGAAATTATACCTGAAGTTTTAAATGGAGCAGTACTTACATGCATTGAAGGAGTTAAACAGGTTGATAATGAATATCCAATAATCTTTAATGATTGTGATCATATGTTTTATAGTTCATCTTTTCATAATTATTGTAATGAGGGTAAATTATCTAATGTAGATGGAACGTTATTAACATTTAACTCTAATGAATCTAAATTTAGTTATTTGGAATGTAATAATGTGGGGCATGTAATTAGAACTGTTGAAAAAGTAGTAATCAGTAATGATGCTATTTGTGGAACTTATTGCTTTAAAAATAAAAATGTATTTATGGGTTCAGCACAAGAATATTTAAAGGTATGTAATTATAATGAATACTTCGTAAGTGGGATTTATAATGTTATGGCTGACAATGGAAAAATAATTAATAAGTTTTCTGCGGACAAGCATTTATCATTTGGAACACCAGAAGAATATAATATTGCATTAGATTCAAAGGATTTTGAGGTGCTTTTATAATGAGGTATTTTATTTTAATTCTGGCAATTTTAATGTTGCTATTAGGGCATTATTTTAAAATGTTAAGATGGAGACAATTTGTTCAGATATATGAAAAACCAAAAAATAATGTCTTATTAAAGTCGTTAATAATTGGATATATGGTGAATTTTTGCTTGCCATTTCGTGTTGGAGATTTAATTAGAGGTATTTATTCAGGAAGAAAAATGAAAAATGGAATTTGTTTTTCGATAGCTACAGTAATTGTTGATAAATATTTAGATGTAATTGTGGTGGGATTTTTATTTTTGCTATTTTATCTATGTAGTTTTCAGAAAATCACTTTACTATATTCTTTATTATTTTATTTTGGATTTTCTATAATTGCACTGTTCTTTTCTATATTATCTATAAGGTATAATAAGTACTTGAAAATTCTAACTAAGAAAATAAGCTCAATATTTAATGATGAAATAGAGTTAAATTTATTATATTTTTCATGGTCGATTATTTCTGTATTTAAGGATATGTATGAAAAGGTTAATAGAAAGAAGTTAATTTCTAATACGGTCTTAATGTGGTTCTTGTATATTATTTCATATTATTTATTTGCTTTATTTTTATCAACTTTTCAAAGTGAGGTAAAATTAATAGATATTTTTAATTTATTGTTTAATAGTAATAATATTTTTATGTCTACAATAACTGTATCTCACACATCAAGCAATTTGATATTGCAATTTCCTTTGATTATGAGTATATATATTTTAACTCCATTGATTATTTTATATATTGTTTCTATATTTAAAGCTAAAGTTAATAATACCCTAACAGATAATTCAGATAATGAGTTTGAAGTGAAATATTTAAAAATGTTGCCACATATTAATGCAAATGAGAAGTTAGCATTTTTAAAAGCTTATTTTTCAGGATTAGAGAGGGAGTATTTCAAACAATATTTAAGAATAAATAGAGATATATCTATAATGAATGATTACTCAGCAGGTTCAAATGCGACTACAATGCTATGTGCAAATGGTAAAGAAAGTTTTTTTAGAAAATATGCATTTGGAGAAGATGGAGACAAATTATATGAGCAGATTAAATGGCTGCATGAACATGAACATGTCTTAACACTTCCTAAAATTATTTCAGAAGATAAAGGAAAAGGATATTGTTATTATGATATGACATATGATAATTCATACGTTGGATTTTTTAACTATATTCATTCAATGCCTATAGAGGATAGCTGGAAAATTATAGAACAAGCTTTAAGTGATCTAGAGGAGAAGTTGTATTATATTAATATTAGAAAAGCGGATAAAGATACAATAAAAAAATATATAGATACAAAGGTAATACAAAATATTAAAAAAATTAAAAAAGCAAAGTCATTAAGAAATTTAATGGAATATGATGAATTGATTATAAATGGTATAAGATATAAAAATTTAAATTACTTTTCAAAGTATTTTACCTTTAAATTTTTATATGATGTTTTTAAAGAAGATATATATTCAGATATTCACGGGGATTTAACAATAGAAAATTTAATTTGCAGAAGAAAAAGTGAGTATAAATCAGAGTATTATATAATTGATCCAAATACCGGAAATGTGCATAATTCCAGCAATTTAGACTATTCGAAATTATTACAATCTTTACATGGTGGATATGAATTTTTGATGAATACTAGAAAGGTAGATGTTAGTAAAAGTAACATAAACTACTTATATATAAAGTCTTCTGCATATAATGAATTATTTGAAAGATATAAAAAATTTTTGGAGGAAAAATTTACGTATAATAAGGTTAAAAGTATATTTTTTCATGAAATAGTACATTGGTTAAGACTTATGCCATATAAGATTGAGAAAGAGGGCAAAAGAGCAGTATTGTTTTATGCTGGTTTAGTCATAGTTGTGAATGAAGTTGTAAAAATGTATGAGGGGAATTAATTAGTATGAGAAGAAAATTAGCTATTTTTGATTTAGATGGAACATTATTTGATACAAAAGATGTGAACTATTTATCGTATAAACTCGTATTGGAGAAATATGGATATGAATTAGAGTATGAATATTTTTGTAAAGAATGTAATGGAATGAGTTATAAAAAGTTCCTGCCTGAAATAATTAAAGACGATAAAGTTTCAATAGATATTGTGCATAGATTAAAAAAAGAGACATATTCATCTAATTTGAAACAAGCTATAATTAATAAACACTTGTTTAATATGATTGAATTAATTAAGGAAGAATATTTTTTAGCTATTGTTACTACAGCTTCTAAAAAGAATTGTACAGAAATATTAACACACTTTAATAAGCAGAATGTATTTGATTTAATTATAGCTTATGAAGATATACAAAATGTAAAGCCTAACCCAGAAGGTTTCATAAAAGCAATGAAGTTTTTCAATATTAACCCTAATGATACCATTATTTTTGAGGATTCTTTAGTTGGAATAGAGGCAGCTGAAAGAAGTGGAGCTAGTGTTTTTGTTGTAAATAGATTTTAGAAGCGTAGTTTACTATGTTCTTCATAAAATAATATATAGTATAATGCTGGTATTTATGTAAAATTTGGATAATTGGAGGTCGATTATTATATGGGCCAGATTAACTCAAGAGATGATTGTATGGATATTGTAAAAGCATTAGGGATTATACTTGTTATTATGGCACATGTAAAATCACCTGGTGAACAGATGATTTTTTTATTTCATATGCCTTTATTTTTCTTTGTGTCGGGATACTTTTATAAGGATGAATATTCAGATGAACTTGAAATTTTAATTAAGAAGAGGTTAAAATCACTGTATATTCCATTTATCAAGTATGAATTGATATTTTTAGTGTTACATAATATTCTTGTAAATTTAAGTTTTTATAGTAGTTATGGAAATGAACCCATTAAATTTTATTCAATGAACGATTTGATTATAAATGTATTTAAAATTTTAACATTCAATGGAACAGAGGTACTAGTAATTCCCTTGTGGTTTTTACCTGCTTTGTTTTTTACTACTATAATATTTTGTTTAATTAGCAGATATTTTAAATTGGAATGGGTTAGACTTTTGATAATAGTAATATTATTTATTTTAGGCATTGGATTAAAGTATTATAATGCAAACTTAATTTTTAATAATTTTTGTCCAGAAACAATTAATATATCATTTGTTGCTTTGGCATTTTTCTATATCGGTTATTTATATAATAGATATAAAAAAGCTATAAAACTTAATTTTTTTATAGCATTAGTTCTATTTACTATATTAGTAATAAGCAGAAAATATAATATTAGAGTTGATATGAGATTAAACTCATATTCAAATCCTATTCTGTTAATTCCAGATGCTTTATGTGGAATCTACGTGCTTATATATGCAGCAAAAAAAATGTGTAATTTAAATATAAACATATCATTGCTAAAATATATTGGCAGAAATACAGTACCTATTTTAGCCTTACAATATATTAGTTTTAAATTAATATACTTAGTACAAATTATATTTTATAAATTACCAATTATCAGGTTAGGAGATTTAGGCCCAATAAATTCTATTGGTTTTTGGTGGATTATGTTTACTATAATTGGGGTTTTAGTACCTATTATAATTCACTATATTAGCAATTTACTAAGAAAGAGGATTCAATTATTGATGTCAGAAAAGATGACTGTTGCATATCGGAAAAAATAAAAAGCAAGTTAATCCTAGCCTGCCGACTAGCATTTTGGAGGTCTAAAAATTTATATTACAAAATGAAGAATATTATGTGATAACTAAAAGATAATTTAACATTTAGTATCATTGAAATTAAAAATGTTTCGATTATCATTATTTATTAGACCTAAAAATAATTTGAATAGGAAGATGTTATTCTTATACACATATATTACTTTCTAGAAGATCAATTAGAAAGAGTTTTTATATGTTTAAAAACATTTTTAATAAAATCTTAATTTAATTTTAATCACCAATGATGTATAATGACCATATGTGAAAAATAAAAATTAACATATTGGAGGAAGAGATGAATACATTTGCTTATTTGATAGATATGTTTTTGCATCTAGATAAATATTTGGGAGTTGTAATAAATAATTATGGATTTGAAACTTATTTAATGCTATTTGTTATAATATTTTTGGAAACAGGGTTGGTAGTAACACCATTTTTACCAGGTGATTCTTTGATATTTGCAGCAGCTGCTTTTGCAGCCATGGGAATGTTAAATATATTTATATTGATAGGAATTCTAATGGCAGCAGCAATTCTTGGAGATACTTCAAATTATGAAATTGGTAGATTGCTAGGAAATAAAATGATTAAAAGCGGGAAATTTATAAAGAAAGAACATCTTGATAAAACCCATAAATTTTATGAAAAATACGGTGGGAAGACAATAATTTTTGCTAGATTTGTACCTATAGTAAGGACGTTAGCACCATTTGTTGCAGGAGTAGGAGAAATGAACTATAAAAATTTTATTTCTTTTAATGCGGTTGGTGGAGTTTTATGGGTATTAGGAGTTTCAGCGCTAGGATATTTCTTTGGAGCTATTCCTGTAGTTAAAAAGAATTTTGACATTGTAGTAATAGCAATAGTATTAATTTCAATTTTACCAATTGCTATTGAAGTTTTAAAAAGTAAAATGAAAAAATCAAATGAAATAATATAATAAAAAACAATGCACAATTAGGAGAAAATTGCCTAATTGTGCATTTTAAATTTCAAAATCAATTCATTTATTTTACAATACTTAACAATTATTTTATATTTCTTTAAAGAACTTCGTGGTATAATAAGCAATAAGTGGTATAAAGGAGAAAGAAGGATTTTTTATGGTTTGGTTAAGTAAATTAATAATATTTTTATTTGTATCGTTTCTTTTTATTTATATGGTATGGATAAATTATAAAGTATTAAATAAATTTGTGTATAAAAAAAAGATATCTGCTGTCGGAATTAGTGGTTTAGGGTTAATTTTAGCAGCTTCATTTTTAGATATGATATCAAATTTAATACATATTGGAGTCGAAAATATAATTAACATATGTCTTTTAATTGGAGTAGGTGTTTTTGTTACATATCTAATATTTTGGGTTAACTGTATTGTAAAGGTTATATCTACATTAAATAGAAATGTAAATAATGACCCGATGACAGGTCTGCATAATAGAAAGGGATTAGAAAAGTTTTTTGAAAGAAAAATTTCAATAGGTCAATCTTTTTTTATTATGGCATTTGACTTAGATAAAACTAAAAGGATTAATGATAGTCTTGGACATTTAGTAGGTGATAAATATATAATTAGCTCAGCTAGAATTATAAAAAATAGAATAGGAAGGAAAGGATTTGTTGCTAGAACAGGTGGCGATGAATTCATTGCGATTATAGAAAATATAAGTGAAAAGGAAATTGAAAATATTAAGCTATTAATTAAAAATGGTGTTTCACATATTTTTAGTAATCAAAATACACAAGTTAGTATAGGTTATTCGAAATATAAAGAAGATGGAATTACATTGGAAGATTTAATGAACATTGCAGATAAAAGAATGTATGAAGAGAAGAGAAGTCGAAAAGAAAGACTTTTAGATAGTCAGGAAAATATTATTTAGTAATTAGAATGATTATCTCAACATTTCCTATTAAAATTTGAATATCATAATAATTATATGACAATACTTCAAAGGATAATAAAATATTACTGGAGGTAATCATATAATGATTAGAAAATTTATTCCATTGATAGTAATGCTGTGTATGTTTTCAGCTTTGCTATTGCCTGCCACATTTTACAAAACGGAAAAATCCATCACTTCATCAACTGGAAGCAACAACAATAATATTAAAAGTGATATTTCTACAAAATCTACTGACGTCACTAATAAAATAAAGCCAGCTTCTAGCAGTGAAAATTCTAATAAGAATACATCAAATGTTAAAGCAAATGATATACAAGTGGTAAAAGAAGAAAAGGCTAACAGTGAAATTGAAAAGACTGGTATCGATGCATCTAACTATTTAGCAAAATTACAATGCATTAATTACAAATTGAAATCTGGGGAAACCTTAACTGATATTGCAAGAAAATATGAAAGCACTTGTAATTTGAATAGCACAATTAAGATGATAAAATCAATCAACAAGATTGATGATGAAAATAATATGAACGCTCAAACTATTTTGCGAATCCCAGAATATGCACTTGAAAATGGAAAAATGTATAATGTATCTTCAGGTGATACTTGGTATAAGGTGGCAAATGAATGCTATCCAGAATATACCGCTGAATCAGTAATGAAATTTTTAGTGTATATAAATAATTTACCTAATAATGATTTGCCTTTAGGAGAAAAGATATTTTTGCCATCTGTATAGTTGTATTGGAAATGTGAGCAAAGTATTAATTAATATTAATACTTAGAATTGTAATTCATTATACCTAAGTAAGTTAAAAGAAATTTTCTTAAGTAAGGCTCGTCTTTGTATAAAAATTGCACTGAATGAATGTTTAGTGCAATTTTTTATTTTAGGTAGATAGTTTATCGGCTATAATATTATTAGAGTCAATATTAGATTTGAAAATGCATTGGAGAGGAAGTGAAGCTTGTGTGTAGATTAAATCCAAAAGTTGATTTTGCATTTAAGAAGCTTTTTGGAAGTGAGGAAAATAAAGATATTCTTATTTCATTTATAAATTCAATATTGTCAGAAGAACAGCAAATAAAAGATATAGACCTTAAAAATCCCTACAATATATCAAATTATAGAAAAGATAAAATGAGTATACTTGATATAAAAGCAGTAGATGAAAAAGGCATTTGGTATGACATAGAAATGCAGCTATCAGAACAAATTTTTTATGAAAAAAGAGCATTTTATTATTGGGCAAAGGTATATTCTGATCAATTAGAAGGTGGATATAACTATGATAAACTAAGAAAAACTATAGCTATAAACATATTAGATTTTAATTATTTAGAAGATGATGATTTTCATAATGTATATAAGGTGTATAATGAGAAAAGTAAGAAGGAACTGTCAAGTGTATTTGAAATGCATTTTATTGAATTAAATAAATTTAAAAAAGACTTCAAAGATGTAAAAACAGCTTTAGATAGATGGATAGTATTTTTGAATAGAGCTTATGAGCTTGAAAAGGATAAAATTCCAGAAGAATTGGCAGTAGATGAATTTGTAAAGAAAGCTGTAGAACGACTTGATGTTATGTATTTAGATAAAGAAGAAAGAGAAATATACGAGAATGATTTAAAAAGACTTAGAGATTATATAGCGGAGATGAAAACAGCTGAAATAAGGGGAATAGAACAAGGAATAGAAAAGGGAATAGAAAGAGAAAGACGGGAGTTAATATTAAAACAATATAAAAAAGGGCTTTCAATAGAATATATAGCAGATATAAATGACTTTGAAGTTGAATATGTTAAAAACATAGTTGGGACTGTTAAGGAGTGAACCAAGTGAGGCACAGGTTACTCACAAGAACCTCAAAGGTTAAAATTTTACAGGTATAAGTATTGCATAATATTAATTTGAATTTTACGAGTTGTTATTGAAATTTAAAAAATAAAGGTTATCTCATAAAGCAGAGTAACCTTTATTTTTACATTTAATATATTAGTTAAAAGCGTTGTAAATTGAAGTTATTCCTTTTTCGAAGTCATCATTTTCTACACCAACCAAAATGTTCATTTCACTAGAACCTTGGTCTATCATTCTAATGTTAATTTCAGCGTTTGAAAGAGCTGTAAATATTTTAGCAGCAGTTCCTCTTTGTTTAGCCATTCCGCGTCCAACAGTTGCTATCATAGCCATATTTGGATGTACTTCGATGCTGTCAGGATTACATGTCCTTTTTATTTCTTCAAGTACAATTTCTTTCTTATTCTTTAGTTGAGAATCTTGAATTACAAGACAAACTGTATCTATTCCAGAAGGCATATTTTCAAAGGAAATATTGTGTTGTTCAAGTATTGATAAAAGTTTTCTACAGAAACCAAGCTCAGAATTCATTGATGCCTTAGCAATAGAAATTACAGTAAAATCCTTTTTACCAGCAATACCAGTCACTGTAGTTGGTTTCATTGAAGCATCAGTATCTTTTACAATAAATGTGCCTTCATCTTGAGGTCTGTTAGTGTTTTTTATATTTATTGGAATTCCAACTTCCCTTACTGGGAATATTGCATCTTCATGTAAAACTGAAGCTCCCATGTAAGATAATTCTCTAAGTTCTGTATAAGTAATTTTGCTTATTGGTTTTGGATTGTTAATTATTCTAGGATCTGCCATTAAGAATCCAGAAACGTCAGTCCAGTTTTCATAAAGGTCAGCATTTATACTTGCAGCAACTAAAGCGCCTGTAACATCAGAACCACCTCTTGAAAAAGTGATTATATTACCATCCTTATCTGCTCCATAAAATCCAGGAATTACAGCTTTAGATGTTTTAGATAATTTGTCATGTAGCGCTGAATTTGTTGCCTCTGAATCTAAAGTACCATCGGCATTAAAAACCATAACATCTTTAGCATCAACAAATTCAAAACCAAGGTAGTTTGCAAGTATTAGGCCGTTTAGATATTCACCTCTACTTGCAGCGTAATCACTTGAAGCCCCTTCTTCAAGATCTTTTTTTACTATATCTAAGTGTGCTCCAATATCAAAGTCCAAATTTAAGTCTTTAACAATATTGCAGTATCTATCTCTTATATGATTAAAAACATCATCAAAAGATATTCCGGTAGAAACATGGGCATGACAAAGATATAATAAGTCTGTTATTTTAGAATCCTTTGAATTTCTTTTTCCAGGTGCTGAAGGTATTACATATCTTCTTTCAGCGTTAGAAAATATTATATCCTTAACCTTTTTAAATTGATTAGCATCTGCAAGTGAGCTTCCACCAAATTTAGTAACAATTGTTTTCATAATTATAGCCCCCATATTTTCATGTATTTTTTACATATAAGATTGTAGCAATTTATCAAAAAATGTTCAAGAGAATTATTAAAGATAGATATAATTGGTAAGAAAATTTTCATGCAAAAGCTTATCAAAAGATAAGGTATTGCTAAATTTATGAAAAATACTCAATCATAAATAATTGACTTAAAATCTATTGATATATATAATTAAATCATAGTAAGTAAATAGAATTTGGCGATGAAGTCATAGGGTGTAAACTTTTTATGGCTTCTTTTTTGTGTGATGATTTTTTATAGAATATAATTTAAGAAAATATACCATAATAAATTTATAAACAATAAAATAATATATTTTTAATATATAGTGAATGCCGAAAAAATGGAATTAAAATAAAAATATATAGAAAAAAGATATATTAAAAATGAAAAAAATTTAAAATACTGAAGATTAATTGGAAAATAATACCGCAAAACTTTATATTATAAGTATTATGACATTATTTACTTTATTATTTAAAGTTTTTTCAATAAAAAAATTTATTATTTAAGAAAAACCACTTGATTTCTTAATATTAGTGGTATATAATTTCATTATTAAATGAATTGAGCAAAGGCGTTCGATAGATGGTATACCTCTCTATTGTACGCCTTTTTTTAAGAAAAGGGGGGAATGTAAAAATGGCAAAATATACTAAGGAAGATATCATTGATTTAGTTAAAGAAAATGGGGTTAAATTTATAAGACTTCAATTCACTGATATCTTTGGAACATTAAAAAATGTAGCAATTACAGATAAGCAATTAGAAAAAGCATTAAACAACGAGTGCATGTTTGATGGATCATCTATTGATGGTTTTGTTAGAATTGAAGAATCAGACATGAACTTAAGACCAAACTTAGACAGTTTCGTTATTTTTCCATGGAGGCCGCAACAAGGTAAGGTTGCAAGATTAATTTGTGACGTTTATAGACCTGATGGAACACCATTTGAAGGGGATCCAAGATATGTACTTAAGAAAGCTATAGCAGATGCTGCTGAACTTGGATATTCAATGAATGTTGGACCAGAATGTGAATTCTTCTTATTTGAAACTGATGAGAATGGTAACCCAACTACTAACACTCAAGACAAAGGTGGATATTTTGATTTAGCTCCTATGGATTTGGGAGAAAATGCTAGAAGAGATATGACTTTAGCTTTAGAAGAAATGGGATTTGAAATTGAAGCATCTCACCATGAAGTTGCTGAAGGTCAAAATGAAATTGACTTTAAGTATGCTGATGCTTTAACTACAGCTGATAACATTATGACATTTAAATTAGTTGTTAAATCTATAGCTCAAAGACATGGATTACATGCATCATTTATGCCAAAACCAATCTTTGGAATTAACGGTTCAGGAATGCATGTTAATATGTCATTATACAAAGATGGAAAGAATGCTTTTGTCGATGAAAATGATAAAAATGGATTAAGTAAAGTGGCTTACCAATTTATAGCTGGATTATTAAAGCATATTAAAGGTGTTGCAGCTGTAACTAATCCTCTAGTTAACTCATATAAGAGATTAGTTCCCGGATACGAGGCGCCAGTTTACTTAGCTTGGTCTTGTAAAAATAGAACTGCATTAATCAGAGTACCAGCAGCTAGGGGAGCAGGAACTAGAGTTGAACTTAGATGTCCGGATCCAAGTTCTAATCCATATTTAGTATTAGCTGCATTACTACAAGCAGGTTTAGATGGAATTAAGAATAACTTAACACCACCTGCTGAAGTTGAAGCAAATATTTTTGCTATGACTGAAGAAGAAAGAAAAGCTAATGGAATTGACAATTTACCAAACAACTTATATGAAGCTGTTCAATTCATGCAAGAAAGTGAATTAGCTAAGTCAGCTTTAGGAGAACACATATATGAAAACTATCTTGCTGGAAAAGCAGCAGAATGGGATGACTATAGAACTAAAGTACATGACTGGGAATTAGAAAACTATCTTAATAGATATTAATCTGATAGCGCCAATTAGTATTAATTAAGGTGGGGATTGCAATGGCTCAAAATGGAAAACTTATTATAGCATTAAGCAATATTGAGACAGCAAAAAAATTAAAGAGTTTGCTAACACAAGAGGGCTATGAAATATTGGCACTGTGTACTTCAGGAAATGAATTAATTCGATTAGTTATGCAATATTCCCCAGACCTAGTCTTAGTTGGATATAAATTCAAAGATATGAGTTTGCTAGATGTTTATGAAACTTTAGTAGATCAAACTAGTTTTTTAGCTATTGTAAATGAGCCTTATAAGTCATTTATAGAAGAAGATACTGATATATATTGTATTGGTACCAAAATCTCTAATGTGCTATTAACTAACGCTATTGATTTAATATTTCAAAGCAAAAAAAGGATTAAGAAGTTAAGAGCGCAGGTTGAAAAATTAGAACATACTTTAGAGGATAGAAAACTTATTGAAAAGGCTAAAGGTCATCTCATGTCAACTTCAGGATTAACTGAGAATGAAGCATTTAGGTACATGCAGAAGATAAGTATGGACTCTGGGAAAAGAATGAAAGATATTGCTAGTCTAATATTGAGTGAAACACAATAAATTGTAAAAAGCAAATATACGGGTAATCATATCGAAAAAAATGATATTTTTACTCGTTGTTTTGCTACCAATGAATATAATACTGTTATAACATTAAGAACATTGACAAGTGCCTGGTTTAAGACTAAAAAATAAGGTACAAATGAATATATTATTATCTCAAGGGGGAATTAAAATGGAAAACAATAATCCGAATGCACAAGGGCTATATAATCCATGTTTTGAGCATGATGCTTGTGGAATTGGGACTATAGTAAACATTGATGGAAAAAAGTCTCATGAAATTTTATCAGATTGTTTAACTATCTTAGAAAAGTTAGAGCATAGAGGTGGTACAGGCGCTGATGAAAATACAGGAGATGGAGCTGGAATATTATTTAACATACCTCATAAGTTCTTCGAAGAAGAATTAAAAGCAAAGGGAATAAACCTTCCTCAAGAAGGTGATTATGCTGTTGCTATGGTATTCTTACCACAAGATGAAAAGGCAAGAAAAGAAGCTATGAGCCTTTTTGTAGATATATGTAAAGAAGAAAATCTTGAACTAATCGGGTGGAGAGAAGTTCAAACTAATCCTTCAATACTTGGAAAAGCGTCTTTAGAAGCTATGCCTGCAATAATGCAAGCTTTCGTAAAGAGACCTAATGGCATAAAAGTAGGAAAAGAATTTGAAAGAAAATTATATATTGTTAGAAGAAACATAGAAAAGAGAGCAGGATGGATAAGTAAATTCTTAAATGAAACTTTCTACATAGCATCTTTTTCTTCAAAGACTATTGTGTATAAAGGAATGCTTTTATCTACACAATTAAGAGAATTTTATAAAGATCTAGAGGATGAAAGAGTTGAAACATCTTTAGCTTTAGTACATTCAAGATATAGTACTAATACATTCCCAAGTTGGGAAAGAGCACATCCAAATAGATTTATGATTCACAATGGTGAAATTAACACACTTCGTGGAAATGTAAACAAGGTTTATTCTAGAGAAACTAATGTAAAATCTAGAGTGCTTGGTAAAGAATTAAACAGAGTATTACCTATTATAAATAAAGAAGGGTCAGACTCTGCAATTTTCGATAATAATTTAGAATTCTTATATATGAATGGTATGGATTTAACTAGAGCAGTTATGATGGCAATTCCAGAACCATGGTATAAGAGTAAAACAATGAGCAAAGAAAAGAAAGCTTTTTATGAATATAATGCTACACTAATGGAGCCATGGGATGGTCCTGCAGCTATCGTGTTTACTGATGGTGAAAAAGTTGGTGCAGTTTTAGATAGAAATGGTTTAAGACCTTCAAGATATTATATAACTAAAGATAGAAGATTAATCCTTTCTTCAGAAGTTGGTGCTTTAGATATTCCAGCTGAAATTGTTGAAAAGAAAGATAGATTAATGCCAGGTAGAATGCTGCTTGTAGATACAGTTAAAAAAGAAGTTATAGATGATGAAGAATTAAAGCGTGCTTATGCAACTGAGCATCCATATGAAGAATGGTTAAAGGAAAATTTAGTTACTTTAGATAAATTAAAAGATGGCAAGAAGCTTAGAATTGAGTATGATAAAGAAACAAGAAAGAGACTAGAAAAGACTTTTGGATATACTTATGAAGAAGTTAAGACAACTATGCTTCCAATGGCGAACACTGGAGCAGAACCTCTTGCTGCAATGGGTATTGACGTTCCTGTAGCTGTATTATCTAAACAAGCTCAACCATTATTTAATTACTTTAAGCAATTATTTGCTCAAGTAACTAATCCACCTATAGATGCTATAAGAGAAGAAATAGTTACAGCTTCTAATGTCTACATAGGACCAGAAGGTAATATATTAGAAGACAAGCCAGGTAATTGTGAATTACTTAAGCTTGATTCTCCAATAATTAATGACGAAGAGTTTGCTAAGATAAAGTCGCTTAATAGCGGAAATTTAAAATCAAAAGTTATAGATATAGTTTTTGATAAAGGCGGTTCTTTAGAAGCTGCATTAGATGAATTGTTTGAAAAAGCACAAGATGCTTATGAAAAAGGATATACTGTATTAATATTATCAGATAGAAATGTATGTGAAAATAAGGTTCCAATTCCATCATTACTTGCAGTATCAGCCCTTCATCAATATTTGGTTAAAAAGGGAACTAGAACATCAGTTGGATTAGTTTTAGAAAGTGGAGAACCAAGAGAAGTTCATCATTTTGCTACTTTAATTGGATTTGGTGCATCTGCTGTAAATCCATATATGGCATATGAAGCTTTAAGAGGACTAATTGAAGAAGGATTACTTGAAGTAGATTATAATAAGGCTGTATACAATTATAATAAAGCACTAACTAAAGGTATAATCAAAATACTTTCTAAAATGGGTATTTCAACAATTCAATCTTACCAAGGAGCTCAAATATTTGAAGCTATAGGTATTGGTACAGAAGTTATTGATAAATACTTCACTAATACTGTAAGCAGAATTGGTGGAATAGGATTAAAAGAAATTCAAAAAGAAGCTGAGATTAACCACGAAAATGGATTCAGAGAAAAAACTTATGCAGCTGATTTTTCATTAGACTCACCTGGATATGAAAAACTTAGATCAGGTGAAGGAAATGAAGAAAAGCATTTATATAATCCATTAACTATTCATAAGCTTCAAGAAGCAACTAAAACAGGAAACTATGAATTATTTAAAGAATGTACTTCTTTAATTGATGCTGAAGATGCTGAAATAACATTAAGAGGTTTATTAGAATTCAACTATAATTCTAATGAAATTCCTTTAGAAGAAGTTGAACCAGTATCAGAAATAGTTAAGAGATTTAAAACAGGGGCTATGTCTTATGGATCAATCTCTAAAGAAGCTCACGAAGCATTAGCTATTGCTATGAATAGAATTGGTGGTAGATCTAATACTGGTGAAGGTGGAGAAGATGCTGAAAGATGGATAGTAGATGAAAATGGAGATTCAAGAAGATCTTCAATAAAACAAATTGCATCTGGTAGATTTGGAGTAACTTCAGAATACTTAGTAAATGCAGATGAACTTCAAATAAAATTAGCTCAAGGAGCAAAACCAGGTGAAGGTGGACAATTACCAGGAACAAAGGTTTATCCATGGGTTGCTAAAACAAGACATTCAACTACTGGGGTTGGTCTTATATCACCACCGCCACATCATGATATTTATTCAATAGAAGATTTAGCACAGTTAATTTACGATTTAAAGAACGCAAATACTGGAGCTAGAGTATCTGTTAAGTTAGTTTCTGAATGTGGAGTAGGTACTATAGCAGCTGGTGTTGCTAAAGGTGGAGCAGAAGTTATATTAATTTCTGGATATGATGGAGGAACTGGTGCATCACCTAAGAACTCTATTAAGAATGCAGGACTTCCTTGGGAACTTGGACTAGCAGAAACTCACCAAACTCTATTACTTAATGATTTAAGAGAAAGAGTTAGAGTAGAAGTTGATGGTAAGCTTATGAGCGGTCGTGATGTTGCTATTGCAGCGCTTCTTGGAGCTGAAGAATTTGGATTTGCAACTGCACCACTTGTAGCACTTGGTTGTGTTATGATGAGAGTATGTAACTTAGATACATGTCCAGTTGGTGTTGCAACTCAAAATGAAGAGCTTAGAAAGAGATTTAAAGGAAAGCCAGAATATGTAGTTAACTTTATGTACTTCATAGCAGAAGAACTTAGAGAAATTATGGCTAAGCTTGGATTTAGAAAACTTGATGAAATGATAGGTAGAGTAGATAGACTTAAACAAAAAGAAAACATTCATGGCTGGAAAGCTCAAAATGTTGATTTAAGTTCTGTGTTATACACTCCTGATAAATATAAAGGTAAAGTTGTTAAATTTGATGAGACTAAGAAGTATGACTTTAAACTTAACAAAGTATTAGATGAAAAGTTATTCTTAGACAAATGCAAAGAAGCTATAAATAATGGTGAAAAAATAAGTTTAGAAGTTGATGTAACTAATACTGATAGAACACTTGGAACTATCTTAGGATCTGAAATAACTAAGGTACATGGTGGAAAAGGATTGCCAGATGATACAGTAACTATTAAATGTAATGGAGCAGCTGGTCAAAGTTTTGGTTCATTTATTCCAAATGGATTAACTTTTGAAGTTGAAGGAGACGCAAATGACTACTTAGGTAAGGGATTGTCAGGTGGTAAGATTATCGTATATCCTCCAAAGAAATCAACATTTGTGGCTGAAGAAAATATCTTAATCGGAAATGTTGCTTTATATGGGGCAACTTCAGGAAAAGTATTTATAAATGGTATTGCAGGTGAAAGATTCTGCGTTAGAAATTCAGGGGCAACTGCTGTAGTAGAAGGAGTTGGAGCTCACGGATTAGAATATATGACTGGTGGTAAAGTTGTTGTTTTAGGTAAAACAGGAATTAACTTTGCAGCAGGTATGAGCGGAGGAATTGCTTACATTTATGGAGAAGATCCAAACTTTAGAATAAATCTAAATGAAGAAATGATTCTATTAGAAGAGTTAAGCTTAGAAGATGAAGAAGAATTAAAGAACTTAATTGAAGAACATGTTAAAGTTACAGGCTCTCCTAAGGGAAATAAAATATTATACAACTTTGAAACAGAAAAATCTAAATTCCACAAGATAATTCCAAAAGATTATAAGAGAGTAATAGAAACTGTTGAGAAGTATAAGAATCTTGGATGTGATGAGGACGAAGCATTAATTAAAACTTTCCAAGAAATTAAAGGAAATTAGGAGGGTTAGTCAAATGGGAAAACCAACGGGATTTTTAGAGTATGATAGAGAAGAAGGCAAAAATAGAGAACCTAAAGAAAGACTAAAAGATTATAAAGAATTTCATTTACGTCTTCCAGCAGATAAGCAAAGCATTCAAGGTGCAAGATGTATGGATTGTGGAGTTCCATTCTGCCAATCAGGAGTATTATTCTCAGGAATGGTATCAGGATGCCCGCTTCATAACTTAATTCCTGAATGGAATGATTTAGTATATAGAGGAAAATGGGATTTAGCTTATGAGAGATTAAATAAGACTAATCCATTCCCTGAATTTACAGGAAGAGTATGTCCAGCTCCATGTGAAGCTGGATGTACAGCAGGGTTAAATGGTCCTTCAGTTACTATAAAGGAAAATGAAAGAGCTATAATTGATACTGCTTTTGAAAATGGAATAGTTAAAGCTAATCCTCCAGTTAAGAGAACAGGAAAGACTGTTGCTGTAATAGGATCAGGTCCAGCAGGGCTTGCAGTGGCAGATACATTAAACAAATGTGGTCACAAAGTTACTGTATTTGAAAGAAGTGACAGACCAGGTGGATTACTAATGTACGGTATTCCTAACATGAAACTTGATAAGGAAGTTATTTTAAGAAGAGTACACCTTATGGCAGAAGAAGGCGTTAAATTCGTAAATAATGCAGATATTGGTAATAACTATGATGCAAATGAAATTTTAGATGAATTTGATGCAGTAGTTCTTGCAACTGGAGCATCACAACCTAGAGACCTTGTAGCCGAAGGAAGAGCAGATGTTAAAGAAGGTATTTATTTTGCTGTAGACTTCTTAAAAGCTAATACTAAGAGTTTATTAGATTCTAACCACAGCGATAACAACTACATTTCTGCAAAAGATAAAAATGTAATTGTAATTGGTGGTGGAGATACAGGTACTGACTGTGTTGGAACTTCACTTAGACATGGATGTAAGTCATTAGTTCAAT
This sequence comes from Bacillota bacterium, assembly GCA_021781745.1. Taxonomy (GTDB): domain Bacteria; phylum Bacillota; class Clostridia; order Clostridiales; family Clostridiaceae; genus Clostridium. The sequence goes on from JAJXWH010000001.1 coordinate 239,857, forward strand.
TTGAAATAATGGGTGAACCAGCTAAAGAAAGAACTGCCAATAATCCATGGCCAGAATGGCCTAAGGTTCTTAAGGTTGATTACGGCCAAGAAGAATTTATAGACGTTTATGGCAAAGATCCAAGAGAATATTTAACTACAGTTACAGCTCTTCATGCAGATAAAGATGGAAATCTTGAAAGTGTTGATACTGTAAAAGTTGAATGGAAAAAGGACGAAAACGGTAGATTCGGGCCAGTTCCAGTTAAAGGATCAGAAAAAAATTATAAGGCTGAATTAGTATTACTTGCTATGGGATTCACAGGCTCCCAAAACTACATTAAGGAAGCTTTTGGAGTAGAATCAGATGCAAGAACTAATGTAAAAGCTGGGGGAGATTTTAAGACTAATGTGCCTAAGGTATTCGCAACAGGGGATGCTAGACGTGGTCAATCATTAGTTGTAACAGCAATTAGCGAAGGAATACAAGCTGCTATAGCAGTTAATGAGTTTTTAAGAAAATAAACACATATAAAAAGAGTGGCTATGCCACAATACGGAACAGTTCACATATAAAAAGAGCAGCTATGCTGCAATTCGGATCATTTCACAGATAAAAAGAGCAGCTATGCTGCATATAAGATCATTTCACAAAGACAATACCTCTAGAAAATTTTCTAGGGGTATTGTTTTTTCTTTGAAATTATTCAAGTGATTACTATATTGTGGTAAAGATTAATAAAATATTATTAGGGTAAATAAATTATTTATGTAAATTATTATTTCTTAATGAAAGAGAGGGAAAAATACAATGAAAGTTTTAAAAAATAATAACAGCCTAATAATATCTTTATTAAAAATAGGAATTTTATATGCAGTATCTTATACTACTACATATATTGTGTCTGATATTTTTTTAAGAATCTATAACTTATTTCTTCGGAGAACAAATCCTCAATTTGCTGCTGGTTCAGAGGCGTTAACAAGATACTTAAATGAACAATTATCAAACATGAATAGTTTTGTAAGCATAGCATTAATATTAATTCAATGCATATGTTCTATAATTTGTGTTATTATACTCTGGAAGATATGTGAGAAAAAGAATATTAAAGATATGGGACTTACTAATATACATGGGAGTTTTAATGATTTATTATTTGGACTAATAATTGGTGCACTCTCATTTACATTAGTAGCGTTCACTCTGTTATGCACTAAATCTGTAGAATTACAGAATAGTTTTTGTAAGCCTAGCTTTTCATATTTATTAATTTCACAGTTAATTGTTTTTATTTTTGTTGGTATTAGAGAAGAACTTTTTTCAAGAGGCTACTGTATAAATATTTTAAAACAGCCTAAAAAATCGTGGATTATTCCTATTGTGATATCAGCTATAATATTTGCACTATTACATGCTGATAATCCAGGTATAAGTGTACTCGCATATATTAATTTATTTTTGTTCGCAGTTTTCATGGGTATTCTACTTGTTAAAACTAAAAATTTATGGACAGGAATAGGTTATCATATTGCATGGAACTATTTTCAAGGAGATGTTTTTGGATTTTTAGTGAGTGGAATTGATACTGCATCTATATATAATATAAAGGTCATAAATCCCAATATAATAAATGGAGGTGATTTTGGACCTGAGGGTGGAATCATAGTTACAATATTACTTTTAGTAAGTATATGTATCTCATTTAGATATTTACCTGCTAGAAATTAGAGATTATATTAAGATAAAATTAAGTATATTTTAATATATTTGCATAAATTTCAAGCTATAATAGATTATGTATAAATTTTATAGGACAAGATTATAAGGAAAAGTTCATAAGGGGGATTAGAGAGGTAAATGAGAATTTTTAAAAATACTGAGAATCAAATTAGATCTGGATGGAAAATATTAATTGTATTTATATCCTTTTTTGCAGCAACCATATTTGCATCAATTATGTTTAGTGCATTATGCGGCATAATTATTGTTATTCTAAAGCCGGAATTATTAGCAAGGGATGATAAAGGTACAAAGTATATTGCTGAACAATTTTCAGGTATGAACCATTTCCCAGGGGCGTTCCTAAGTTTACTTCAATGTTTAATAATGATATTTTTTGTAATTCTATTTTGGAAAATATGGGAGAAAAGAAAAGTTTCAGATATGGGATTTACAAATATAAAAAGTAGCTGGAGAGATCTAGGCATTGGTTTATTATGCGGAGCTATATCTTTTACAATTGTAGCGATTATATTATTATGTACAAGGTCCGTTGAACTTGTAAATAGCTTTAATAAACCTATCTTTTCAATGTCGCTGATTATACAATTAATTCTTTTTATTTTTGTTGGAATCAATGAGGAGCTTTTTGCAAGGGGATACTGCATGACGGTCTTAAAGCAAACAAAAAATGCATATGTTCCTGTTATTGTATCATCCATAATTTTTGCATTAATGCATTCAATGAATCAAGGAATAAGTTTAATAGCATACATCAACTTATTTTTATTTGGAATTTCCATGGGTTATATATTCATAAAAACTAAGAATATATGGATAGGTATAGGCTATCATATAACATGGAATTATTTTCAGGGGGATATTTTTGGATTTTTAGTTAGTGGAAATACTACAGATTCTATCTATACAATAAAAACAGTAAATCCTAATATAATAAATGGAGGCAGTTTCGGTCCAGAAGGCGGATTAGTGGTTACTGTACTACTTTTAGTTACAATATTAATAATATATAAATTTTTACCTGACAGGAGGCACATAATATAATTGAGTATATCTTTGAGCATTGTAAGTAGAATTATGTTAATATATAATAATATTTATATTCAAGATAAATTAAGTTAAGCTTGCATTCAATATTATAAAGTTAAGTGGTTTGTTTCTTAATTACTATCAGATAAATTTAAGGATTGTAGAGGTTAAGTTTGATGAGTGGAGATATTAAAAAGTATATATATATTATTGGAGGAATCTGCATTGTATTTATTGTTGGAAGTGTAATACTAAGGCTTCTTCCATGGCTTTTGCTAATAGGATTAATATCCTACGTTGGAGTAAAAATTGCAGGTTTTATTAAAGATAAAAAAGCTAAGAAAGGCTCGGATAATTATAATAATTCAAATGATTATCAGAGTTATGAAATTGAAACCGATGATTACACAAATGGAGAAATTATTGACGTTGAGTATGAGGATATAGACAATAAGGCACAATCAAAGAAATAATATTTAATGTTATAATAAAACTCAGTTTGTAGACTGGGTTTTATTTGATAAAAAACTAGCAGTATTGTATAATTATCTCTAGGAATTAAAGATAATATAGAGTAGTCACGGAAACTAATGTATAAAATAAAATTTTTATGCAATCCGTTGAAGATCTATAAATATTATCAGTAGTGTCTATTTTTATATAAAAATACGCACAGCAAACAAACCTACAGAAT
>JAJXWH010000055.1 GCA_021781745.1 Bacillota bacterium
AAAACACATTCGCAGGATTTGTCTTTTTAATTATCATCTTCATTCCATCTTTTAGTTCTTCCACACGTTCTTCATCTAAAGGACTGTCAATAATATTTAAAGTTATCGCAATACTTCCATCTTCATTGCACTTTATAATTTCTGGTCTGCTTTCTGATGGATATTTAAACTTTCTTGCTTCTAATGGCATGTCCTGAAAATCCTTTGGAATATACATCTTTAACCTTTCCTCAAAAAAGTCTCTTTCCTCAAATTCATAATATCTGTTTCCAATTTTCACAGGGCCACTTTTAATATCCTTTTTAGCCTCTCTTTTCTCCATTTCATTTATAAAATCTAAAATCTTTTCGTCAACTCGTTCTGCCATATATCTTTTCCCCCTTCTATTTCACTTATAACTTCTATACACTCAAATCTTTATCCAAAGTTTCATCATTCATTTTTTCTAATTTTATGTTCTTATGATAATGTAGAGTCCCTCTTATACCTTGAAAATAACCTATTGCAAAAATAAATATTATTGCTAAACCTACTATGCCTCCATTACTAAATATCATAATAGCCTTATTTATAGTGTAGTAAATAAATAAAGCAATTGCACATACTCTGCTTTTTTTACTTACTCCAAAAGCTAGTCCCAATACTAGTACTACCTCCAATAGCTCAGATAAATCCAAACCCAAATCCCAAATTCCCAGAATGGACAACATTGTTAGAATCAGTGTCATAACTCCAGATAATATTGCCAAACAATATGCATTTTTTATATGTTTAAATGCTTTCTCATTATCCATTAAAATTCCCCATCCTCACTTTTAATCTATAAGTATCTTCTTAAATCTTCCGCTGCCTCTACGTCCATGACTGCCTGCTCCATCTTTTGCACTGCTTAATACATCTAAAAGATAATAATATAAATCTTCATTACTATACTCTCTGTTTTCAATGCTCAATTTGTATGCTAAATAACTGATTAATATCTCTTTTTGAATAGCTTCCTTGCTTTGAACACACATCATTGCAAAGGATATATCCCAAGGCTCATTTAAATTACAGCCTAATAATTCTAGTCCAAATCTTCTTAAGATATCTGGATTTAAACTGCTGTCTCCATAAGCTGCATAAGGTGCATATATTGTATTTACTGTATCGTATTCTGTGCTTAAATCAGTAAAATCTGTATGATTAATTCTAAGCTTTGCTCCAACTCTTAATTTAAATCTGCAAATCTCAATTTCATTTTCTCCAAGTTCTAAATTCTCTGTTAAACTCATTTCTGTAGAATTCATCCTAAAGTCGCTATCCTGCATTTCAGGTAAGAATTTTACCTTTAAAATCGTAAGCTTATTGCTGCAGGTGTATTCAAGTCTGCTATCCTTTTTTAAAAGGTAAATTACACCATGGTATTTTATTATTCCTTTTGATATTTTTATATAATTGTCAGAAACCTCTAAATCACACCCGGAAATTATCCCATCAGAATATCCCTTAAACTGTGCATCAAAAAATTCCCTAGAAAAATCCCTAAGTTCCTCAAGCATTTCAATTTTCAAAAGCCTTCCGCTATTAAAAATCGGATATCTATTTTCAAACACCTTACCCCTTCTCTCCTTACCAATTTTCTATATTTCATCCCTACCATAACCCATATTTATATATGCTGATATAATATAAAGTTCATACTAAACCAGAAATCAAAGTTATTATTTTTTATTGACTTAAATTGACAGCTTCACCAAAAATCAAATACATTTTTGTGAAGTAAACAATAATGTTTTCAGCCTCTAGCACCCCATTCATTTGCATCGCTATAATATTAAGTTCACGCTAAACCAGAAATCTAAGTTATTATTTTTTGATTGACTTAATTTGACGGCTTTACCAAAAATCAAATACATTTTTGTGAAGCAGGCATTTGAAAATTTCGCTGTTAAAAGCACTTAATGGAGGCTTGTTCCAAGTTAGCTTGTCACACTGAAAGTGGGAGCAAGCTAATTTGGGCGCAAGCCTCCATTTAGTGCTTTCAGCAAAATTTTCATAGTCCTGCGGAATAAAAATGTATTTGATTTCGGTAAACTTCTATTTAAGTCCATCGAAAAAGTTTCGTTCCCATTTGTCATTTTCAAAGTAGAAGAAGTTTTCTTTTCCTATATATAGTTCTTCTTCTTTTCTTAAGATAGCTAGTACATAAAAGCCCCATAGCTCTTCTTCTTCCCATACAAAGAATTTCACTTCATTGTTTTCTATGTTGTCTGTTTCATGTTGATTGATATTTGGAAACATTTTTCCTATAGTTTTTGCATCAGTCTTCTCTAGTTCTTCTTCATTAAATTGATAATTATATTCGTATTTTACATTGTCATTACTGTCTTTTAGATACAATTTAAGAAGAATTCTATCCATAAATCTTGAAATGAAGCCTCTATTTATTTCTCTTCCTTTAATTAAAGTCTTTTGCTCTCCAGTATGTGTATAAGCTGTTAGAACATAAGGAAGGGTTGGAGTTTTGCTTTCTATATTTATATCTGCATATCCAAAGTTTCTGGCATATAAATATTTTAATGAACCTTTAAGACATGCAAGCTTTAATTCATATTCTTCCTTAGCTTCTTTTTTGCTTTTATTAACTTCAATTATTCTCCCTGGTATAAATTCTTTTAAAGCATCCTTAAAAATATCTACCTTGCAGGATTGTCCTGTTAATTTAATGAAAGAATAATCATATAACTCATCGTTGTCATATAATTTCTCTAAAAATTTCTTTATTATATTATAAACATCACCTTTTATTAAAGTGGTTACTTCATATATGCTGAGAGAGATGCTTGGAGCTTCTTTTACTACCTGCAAAATTCCTTTATTTACATATGATAATTTCCATTTATCAAATTTTATTACATTTTCCTCGGAATCCTTACTTTCTTTAGGAGTTAATATAATATTTAAAATATCTGGGTTTGCAAAAAATAATTTTTTAACTTCTTCTGCTAAATCAAATAAGAAATAATAATTACTTCTAACCTTGCAGTAATCTTCTTTACTCCTTGTTTCATATAGCTGAAACTTTGTTGGTATTATTGCTTCGGCTCTCTCATATGCTTCATTTAAAGTTTCATATAATTCATTAATTCCGGTCTTGTCTATAAATCTAAATATATCTATTTTAAATTCATCTATTATGGCCTTTTTTATACTCTCATCCTCATTAATTAAAACATTTGCCATTAATATCTTTATAAATTGAAGTATTCTAAAAGTAAGATTATTCCCTCCAAAATCTGTATCTCCATTTTCATAAGAAGTTTCTATGTCTAGCTTATAAGATACCCTTCCATTAGATATATTGAAGCTGCAGCCAGTAAGATCAGTAGTTCCCCCGCCGCAGTCTATAATTAAAGCTTTATACCATTCCCCCTGAACATATCTCTTTTTATCTATTAATTCAGAAATTGTATTATAAAGTACAGCAACACTTTCTTCTAATATATTTGTACTTTCCACGGTATAATCGCTTAGGATATCTTTAAATAAAGTATGAAATTTATATTTTTGCTTCGATGGGCAGGATATATAAATATTTTTAAATTTACATTTAAATCTTTGCTGAGCTAAAGAGATAATATAATTAAGATAAGCTTTTATAATATCCTTTCTCTTTATAAAGGTTGTTCTTTCATTTATATCAATTACCTTTTCACTTTTTTCAAAATCACTTATCCATCTTTTTATATCATAGAAAAGACTCATTCCATCATCTACATATCTTCTTCTTGATTCTCTCATTGCTTCATATCCAAAGATATATTCTATTTCATTATCTTCAATATTTTTTACTCCTACAACGCTTGGTATAAGCGGAGTTATTTCCATTTGCTCCTTTGTTTCATTAATTATTTTTACAAATTTTACTTTATCATCTTCGTAATCTGCGTATTCCTGGCTTTCGGTTAAATTTTCATTTAAGCCTGGAAATATTTCTTTATCTATATAAATACCAGCTGTTGTGTTTGTGGTTCCAAAGTCAATAGCTAGCGGCATTTTTGTCTCATTTAATGGTTTTACTTCAAATTGTAATATTGGCAGGGAAATAAATTTGATTGAGTAATTTATTTCAATAGTGTCTCCTTCATAAGTATCATAAAGGGTTTCTGAATCTTTTTCTGAAAAGAATAAAAGACTATAATGCTTACTTTCTGATTCTCTTGCTTCTACTAACTCACTTTTTGTTAAAAAGTATTTTTCTTTATTGTCCATAAATATTCTTTTTATATTAAATATAGTGCAAACTTTATAATTGTTATCAACTAAAAGCACATTTCCTTCTTCTAGGTTTTCGTTACTTCTTAAAATACAATTGTCATAAATATCAAGAGCTAAATTTTCGTAAAGAGTAATTTTCCCTGGATAATCAATGTTAGCATCTGTAATGATTTCTTTTTTACTTCTCTCTAAAAACCTTTCAATCCTTCCAATTCCGCCAATTAAATAATTATTTATGAGTTTTTTCTCTTTTTCGCCTCTATACTTCATTATGAGTCTTATTAGTTCTTCTTTATCAAGAGGATTAACTATACTCTTTACCAGCTTTTCTTTATTACATATTTCCCTTAATTGAAAAGTGGTCATGAGTCTTAAATCTTTTTCTTTATACTTGTTCTTCTTTTCATTTTCATTTCCCTTATGTAGCTTGTATGAATATAAACTCATATTCTCCTCCTAAAACTTTTTTCTTTACTCAACCATAATAGTTTCGTTAATCTTCATGGTATTATCCAGACCTATAATTCCAAAATGCTTATCCCAAAATATTAAGGGCTTCATGTTTATAGGTAAAAATGTTTCAACTATAACATTGATTTTAATTTCTAGTTCCTTGTTTTCTTCTTCATCTAAATATATATAAACATTTTTTGGTCTTTCCTTACTCATGTAAATTACACTGTTTTTGAATATTTTTCTTAGAATTTTTCTAAATAATTCAAGGGAAATTCCAGCTCTATATAAGTTGATAAATCCATTTAAAAAAATATCCAATTCTTCCTTTTCAAAATAGCTTATATTTTTAGCCAGCTTTTCTCCAAATACTGAATTTAATATATCTTTAAGCAGGAATTTCTTATAAAATTCTGTTTTACACAAACCTATTTTTAGATCTAATTCACCTAAGTAATGCAATAATATATCCAAAAGGACTTCTCTAAGTTCCTGACTTTCTTCCAAGTTAATATTAAATAAATCTTTAAAAATCTCATAAAATCTATAGCATTCATTTACTTCTATAATGTTATCTTCTGGAAGGGCACTAGAATTAAGTTCATTTAGAGAAATCTCCATATATGGACTGCTGGTTTCTGCATGTATAAATTTTATATCTCCTCTAGGAATATTTTGCCTATCTGCTTTTAATAACATCTCCCAAATATAATTCATATTAATCTTCCTTCACACTTATATTCTGGATAAAGCAATTGAACTTCTGATACTAAGAAACTTAGAATATCTTTATTTAAATAATATTCTTTGTTTATTGGCTCAAAATATAAAACAAGAGACTTCTTTACATTTTCTTCTCTTATTTCATCTATTATAAAGTTATTTACCTCATAGGTTTGTTTAAATTCCTCTGGATAGTCTGCTGTAAGCTTAACTTCATTAAATATTAAATGCTTTGAAACTTTATATGAATTTATTACTCTAGCAAGCTCTGTTTTAGTCTTTATTGTATAAGGTTTTTCGAAGGCCAATTTATTTGTAAAGTTAACTTTTATTTCATTAGTCATAAGCTCATATTCATATTTTTTATTTTTATGTGGATCTATAATGCATAGGAACTTCCAATCAATTGATTCACTTATGCTTGTACATATTATTACTGACTTTTTAGTAAAGGTAATATAATTAAACTCACTATTTTCTTCATCCACTAAATATCCATTTTTTGTTCCTTCTTTTACTATGGTGATATCATGCTCATAACTTACTTTATCTATGCACGGTACTGGAAATCCTCCACACTTTAAGCTCAGCTCCTTTATATTCCAAAGGGGCACCATATTATACTCTACATACTGTGCATATTCCCCAAAATCAACTTCAATGGTGCTTATATTTTCATTTCTGTCTAGGTTGCCTTCTATCCCTATTAAAACTACATCGGCAATTTTATAGATATATGGATCATTTACTGTAGTCCACGGAATATTATTTTTTATGAAGCTTCTATATAACTTACTAACTTTATCAATATATTGCCTATTTTCTACTATTTTAAAATCAGCTTCATAAATCCTTTTGTCTGTCGTTATACGACCTTTTATATTAAAATCTTTATTTATAAATTCCCTGAACTTTAGGTAATCGCATTTAAGAAAAACCTTAAACATCTTTTTATCTTTTCTATTTTTAATTGCTTCTAAAATCTCTAAAGTATTATAAATTTTTTCTTCTGCATCTTCTTTTAATATTGGGTATAAAAAATCATCAGTTATATCTAACTTATCTTTTCGAATTATAGTCGAGTAAATATTGTATTTTTCTTTTATATAAGGCACTTCATTAAATACTCTTTTTTCTATATCGTTAAGCCTATCTTTTGAATATTCCTCTAGTTCTTCGAAGACACCATTCATTATTTTTTTTAGAAGCAATCTATCATTTAAATCCTTTATTTCATTTAATTTCTCATAAATCCTATCATCCATTTTTTCACCTACGTTAAATTATTATTTAGCTGCAGTTTGGGTTTTTGCTGAAGCTTGATCTATAGCATTTATTTTTTCAGTTACTTTTGATAAATCATCATTATCTCCTAGGCTGCTGTATGCATCTTTAGCTAAAAGATATAATACTTTTGCTGAAGTATTGTCACCCTCTGCATATTTTTTATCTGCTTCTTCCTTGTATTTATCTGCCTCACTCTTTTTATCAGAGGTCTCACTGATTTTTTTATCCATAAGTGCTATTTTATCTACTAATTCATCAGCTAAACTATTTGCATTTATTTCTTCAAATTTCTCTTTAGCTAATTCATAGTACATTTTTGCACTTACATAATCTCCTGCAGTATATTTTAGATCTCCATTTTTTCTAAGATCTATGGCTTTATTTTCAGCATCTTCTGCTGCTTTCTTAGCATCTTCTGCTTTTTTCGCTGCATCTTCCTGCTGCTTCTTCGCATCATCATCAGCTTTCTTTTTATCGTCTGCCGCTTTATCTGCATCAGCCTTTTGTTGTTTTGCATCGGCAGCTTTTTGATCATATATCTTTTGAATCTTATCCATAGCTTCTTTCTTTTCATCTTTTAAATTGCTATCTACTGCTAAATCTTTAGCATCTAAGTAATTTTGCAATGCGCCATCTAAATCTCCATCATTGTATTGCTTATCTCCTAAGGTTAATAAATCCGCAACCTTTATACATTTCTTAGCTATATCTATTTTATTTAATATATAATCTCTTCCTATATCCTCTGAATCTCCTGCTTTTTCTAGAGCAAGAGTGTATTTATCTAAAGCATCATCATATTTTTTCCCATCTAATTCTTTATCACCATCAATTATGATTCCTGTATATTTATAATCAGTATCTAAGTTCTTTTCATCATCAGCAAGTTTATACTTTTCCGCTATAGCTAAAGCATCTTTATATTCCTGATTAGCTTTTTCAATATTGCCCTCTTGAATGTATTCCTCTGCATCTTTCTTATCTTTATTCATTACAGCAATATCATCAGCCTTTTTATGTTTGTATATTATAAATGCCCCTACCCCTATTGCTATTATTAAGAGTACGAGTATTGCAGCTATTATAGCTATTTTTATTTTCTTGCTTCTTTTTGGATCTATGTATGCTTTTTCTACAAAAGTCATAGCCAAAGTATAATTCTCTAATTCTTTTCCCTGTCTTGATAAAATTGCATCTTCAACGTTATCAATTACATCCTTAGGTTCTTTTGCTCCTTCTAAAGAATCTTCTATTTCTTTAGCATCGCAATTTTCCCATATCCCTTTTGTTAAAAGTGCAAACACATCTCCATCAAAAAGTTTGATTTTCTTCGATATAAAAGTTTTTTTAAAATCACTTTGCCCTAAATATGCAGAAAGATTGTTCCTCTCAGCGTGCTTTTCCATTGCATCTAGAGGAATCATCTCATCATCTGCTAATTGTTGTGCTAGTGATTGATCTTTACTTTTATGCTTCAAATATCCATCTTTAAAGTAATAAAGCCTTGTATTTCCTATAACTGAATAAATTAATTTACTATAGTTAGTTACAACTACAGTCATTGATGCCTTTAATCTCACATTTCTGCTGCTGGCTATAAGTTCATCATTTACATTCTTTAAATATTTCCTTAATGTGAATTTATTCATTGTAGGCTTTGCTGTAAAATCTTTTATGAAAGTTGTTACTGCTATTTTGGCACTTTCTAATTCCTTGTCTTTATCTATTCCATCAGCTATTACATAACATGCATAATTATCTAGCTCAACAAATGCAAAATAGTCTTTATTCTGTAAATTAGTTCCTTCTTCTGATATAAAACTTGTCTTAAATTTTGAGTTTAGCTTCCTCATTTTCTTCACCCTAACTTAGTTTTATTGGTTGTAATTTATTTCTCATTAGCAGCTTCTCTTTTTTTGCCAGTGTATTTCATAAGTATAAGACTGCCATTACAATTGTTTTTATTATTATTTTCAACTCTTTCAATTATCTCCTGGCAGATTACGCTTACAGATGTTCTCTTATTACTTAGAATTTCTTCAAATTCGACCCATCTTAAGCCTTCATATATACCTCTGCTCATAAGTAAAATTATGTCATTCTTATAAAGCTCAATTGGAACTTCAGAAATTTCTATATTCTTAAAAGATTCTTGTCCAACATAATATAGAATTTTTTCTTCTTTTAAAGCATATAATGCTTCCTTCTTTTGAATTTTTCCATTGTAGTATTCTTTTTTTGCTACTTCACTTATGGTATGTCCTTCACTTAATCTTACAAGTTCCTTATTTCTAAAAATGCCAATCATTGCATCCCCAACTAAAGCGTAAGATAATAAGTTATCATTTACTATTGCGCTTAATACGCTTGCTCCTCCTTTATCTTTTTCAACTCGCTTTATAATTTCATGATTGGCCTTATTGAAAGCTTTTTTAAAGAAATAAGTTAATTTTTCTTTACTGCCCTCTTCTACAAACATTTTAATTATTGATTTAGCTGCTACAATGCTTGAAATTCTCCCTGCCTCATTTTTACCTAAACCATCTGCTAATACTGCCAATGTTCCATTAGATGTATTTACTACATCCATATAATCTTCTTGGATTTCTTCAGATCCAATGCTTACTCCTTTTGCTATCTCTAAATCTCTTTTATTAATTCTCTTTAATAAAAAAGTTCTTAATATTAGCAAAAGTATTAAAACGCCTAGAAGTAAAAGAATTAATTTTAAATTTCCATAATCATCAACACTTAGCATATATCGCATACCTATTCTTTTTCATTATCTTGCCATTCAAAGTGCTCACCACAAAATGGTACAAATAGGAACTTACTTTTTCCAAGCTCAATTACATCATAAGCAGATAGTTCTGAAGGCATATAAGCAGGCTCACCATTTAAATAGGCAATTCCCGAAGAATCTCCTGGTAATAATACATTATTTTTTTTCTTTGGATCATATACGATTATTGCATGATTTCTTGTAGCAATATCGTTATCTCCTATAATTTGAACATCCATGTCATCTGCTCTACCTATGAAGTTTTTTCCGCTTTTTATTTTATAGTCCTTCCCAACTCTTGTTCCTTGAATACATACAAGCCATCCGCAGACTGGATCAACCTCTTGATATAGCAAGTTAGTTTCTATATCTATCTTTTCCTGTACAGGTTCTACTCTTTCTTTTTTTGAAGTATCTATATTGCAGTATGGACATATACTTCCATAACGCCTTTCACTAAACATATGCCCATTTGGACATCTAATAAGTCCCATTTATATCACTCCATTTCTTTAAATCCGTTTACAGTTTATGCCCTTTAGGGTATCCGTGTACAATTGTTTACAAAATCCCTGTGCGTGATTTTTTAATATCTTTACGAAAAGCCATAGGCTTTTCTTACTTATTATTTAAGCAATAATTTTACTTTAGAAATATATAAAATATCTCCTCTTTTTAATTCACAAGGAGCATCTTTTACAATTCTATACTTTGTGTCATCATCAGCCTTTTGAATACTTATTCCGCTTTCTTCTGATAAATCTTCTATATACCATTTTCCAGCTGCATAATTCACTACTGCATGGTTGTTTTCTATAAATTTCGAATATATCGAACAGCTTAAGTCTATAAATACATCATTGTCTCTTCCGTTTTTCCCAATAATAAAGGATACTCTTTCGCCTATATCCCAGGTTCTTATGATTTCATTTTCCTCATTAACTAAATCAATCCTGTTTATATTGCTCTCATCCTCTATTACTTCTTCCTTATGCAATCTTTTATACAAATTTATAAAACATATTGCTCCTAATCCTACTGCTGCAGCTATTATAATTCCTCTTACATAAATTGATCCTATTGTTATATAGGCAACACCACATATTAATGCAATTATTACTCCTATAAATACATTAATTAACTGCAGACTTATTAGTAATTTACTATTATAATTTAAATTATTTTCTTCATTCAAAGTAACCACTCCATTACTTCTTTTTTATATTAAAAAAGCTCTCAAACATTTTACTGGTATCCATTGGATTTTTTTTATTCTGTAATTTATCTTTGTTAATATTATTGGAATTTGCATTAAATCCAAAAAAACTCTCAAAATATTTATTTAAGTTTTCTATACTTTCACCTTTATCTTGATATTTTTTATTACTACTATTATTAGATCTATTATCTGTACTATTTGCTTCTCTGGTGTTTTTCGCTTTAAAAAATTCTTGTTCATACTTTCTTCTCGAGTCTTCGTTGTTTAAAACTTCATATGCTTCATTTACTTCCTGAAATTTTCTTAATGCATCCGTATCATTTTTGTTTCTATCTGGATGATATTTTTTTGCTAAACTTCTGAATGCTTTTTTTATCTCATCCTTAGAGGCTTCTGTAGATATATTTAATATCTTATAATAATCTTTCACCTTATCCCCCACTTAGTTCAGTTAACAGTTAACAGTTAACAATTTACAGTTAAGAGTTTGCAGCTTATGTTGAAATTATAAGCTGCATGTTTATTTATATTAGAATTTGATTTTTGTAATATATTAAAAGATTTTTCTTTTGGACTTTGTCCTAAAAGAAAAATCAATATTATTATAGTTAAGCGCTATATCCGCCTTCTATTGTAACTGTGCTTAGCTTGTCTTTCTTTTGTCTTACAACAAGCTCAAAAGTACCTATTCCTTCAGTGTCTCCAAAATTTTCTTTATAATCAACTACAAAGGCATTTGGATAAGTTATTTTTCTTATAACTTGATCTGCTGAAATTACTTCTACAGTTACTTTTCTATAGCAGTCTGCCTTTTCAGCTGGCACTAATGACCATGTACCCATTTTTCTTGTGCTGTCAAATGGATCACCGTCTACTGCTGTTAAGATCTTACCTGCAATAACCATTGTGCTTCCAACATCTTTTGACCTTGCATTTGAATCTTCTGGAGTATCTGTAGTAAGTTTTACAGTTTGAACACTTTCTATGCTAAGATCTATTGTTTCTGCGCCTTCAATTTTTACTTTAAATCCCATTTATTAACGTCCTCCTTATTATAATTTTTATTCAGCAAAGCCGCCTTCAAATTTAACACCGGCTGTTTTATCCTTCTTTTGTTTAACATACAATTTAAATGTACCTACACCTTCTGTATCACCATAATCTTCTTCATAATTAATTACAAAAGCATTAGGTAAAGTAAATTGTCTTACTACTTGAGATGCTGAAATTACATCTACAGTTACTTTTCTGTAACAATCAGCTTTTTCTGCTGGCACTAATGACCATTGTGCTAATTTAATTGTGTTATCTGCTGCTTCTCCATTTACTGGTGTTAAAATTTTACCAGCAATTACTAATGTTGTTCCTAAATCTGTTGAACGTGCATTAGAATCATCTGGAGTATCTGTTTTGAATTCTACAGTTTCAATACTTTCGATGTTTAAATCAATAGTTTCTGCACCCTCAACTTTTACTCTAAATCCCATTTTTGATCCTCCCATTAATTTTTATTTATAATTAAAATAGATTTATTAAGGCACTAAAATATTACAAGTCTAATATGTCATGAATATTTTTCATCAAGCAACGAGCAAGATTGCCATTATAGCGCGCCCATCAGGTCAATCTGCCGATGCAGGATGGTGAAAAATAGTTGGCAGATAGACTTGTTTTTTGATTGCGCCTAAAATCTATTATAATTAACTAACTTCACTACGTGCGTCATTACGCGTAATTTCAACTTCAAGATTCTTAACATTACCGTTAAATACTAAGTCGATATTACATGTTCCATTCTTTTCATTTATTACGAAGTTAATATCATCTCCATCTCTAACAATGGCATTAATGTATTCTTTACGTGCCATCCACTTGCTTTTAACACTTGTTGGATTGTTACTAAAGAATTTCACAATATTATCTTCTTTAAAATCATTAGTGTAGAATCTTAATATTCTCTCAATATATGTTGTCACTAATGTCTTGTAAATTGATTCAAAATCATTTTCATTCGCTTGTAAGCTTCTAGCCTTATATACTGTTATTTGCTTTATATCCTTACCTTGAATTTTTGCATTTTCAGATGAAAAAACAAATCCAAAATTTCTTTTGTTTATTGCATTTTTAATTTCATTTGTAAATCCAGATATTTCTTTCGCAAGAGTTGTTGTAATCATTAATGAATTAGCTCCTGATTCTATATCAAATCTAACTCCCGGATATTCACTGTAAACATCCTTAAAATTCTCTTTTAAATATTCCGGGCATTGGTATGCTGCTACAATACCAGCTCCTATATATGAACTTCCAATGTAAACTCCTTCTATCCAAAGTTTTAGAATATCTTCTTTTTCTTTAGATAGCTCTACTGCTCCATTTTCCGTTAATATCATTCTCTTATCTAAAATTACCCCTGACTTTTCCTTTGGAATAACTGTAAAATTAGGTAAACATGGAATTGCAAATTCACTATACGGATTATTCATTAATGTTTCACATTTATCCGTAAACTTCTCAATTCCTGCTGTTGCTATATGATTAAAGGTAGTATCTTCTCTTGGTTCAAAACTAAAGAACACTTGTATACGGTATTTTTGAACTGCATCCAAAAGCATAGCTAAGTCTTCCATTGAATTTGAATCTGTTTGTAAAGTTTGTTTGTTAGACTTAAATCTTTCCCTTCGAACTTTATTTTTTGCTTGTCCTTCAAGTTCGATTGATGGAACAATTCCAAACCAAATTGTATTTTCAAAGTCATTCTTATCATTTACTGAACTTAAGAATGTGTTCAGCCTTGGTAGATTTTGAGCATTTACCAATCTAGTAAGCTTTGTATTTGTAACCAATAAACTTGGTTTCATTCCTTTGCTCTTTGTTTTATATTGATCAAAAAACATTTTTACCCCTAATATTTTTTCTATTAAAGGCTTTACTGTCTTTATAAAATCATCTTTAGAATTTTTATAGAATTCTAAATAAGTATTATAGTTATTTACTTCTAACTCAACGTCTACTGAGCTTTCCATGGTTGATGAAAGTGGACAAAATGTTCTTATAACTAAGCTTTTTACATACTCTGATTTTGTCTCATTAACTTCTTCATAGTCTTCCTCAAAAGCTTCGATTAAGCCTGTATTTGCTTTATCATCTATTGCAACTAATGAGGTTTCCTCTACTTTTGGAGCTTCTATAACCTTCAATTCTCCATTCTCTCCCATGCTCAAAACACCAAGCTGAAATTGTTCATTTGAGTTTTTATTATCGTCTCCTCCAAGAAGTAATCTTGTCTTTATATCTTCAATTGCAAGAGGTAACATTGCCATAATATTGTTATAGTTTGCACTTGCTTCCTCAAACATTAAGTTAAGCTTATCCCCCATGTCAAGTTTACTTGGATCTTCATCATCTAAGGCTTCATACTTACTATATGTATATTGAATTTCCTTTCGAGTCTGCCTTATATCATCCATTACTTTTTTAGGTGAGATCATGTCCAATAAATTCTCAAACTTAAAATCTACATTTGCAATTCCTTGAGCTCTTTTTGTATCTATTAACGTAAATAGCATTTTCAAAAAGTCGTTAGATTTATTGATTGGAATTTCAGTTATTAACTCACTTGGAAAGTTTTCTGGTTTTTTTAGTGTATACATTACTTTCTGATTTGTTGCATTATAAAATGAATATACCACTGGCGAAAATTTTTCTAAAAATTCATCAAAGCTATTTACTAAAAATAATTCATTAATCTCTTTAATTTTGTCGTCATTTAAACTATTTAATCCTTTAGTATCACCTACTACTGTAATTAAATCTAATTTTTCTGGATTAATCTCCTCAAATAATATAGTTCTATTCGTTTGATTTATAACATCCACTTTTAATCCTCCCATTAAATAAATTTACACAAAAATTATTTTATACCTAGCATTCCCCTTTATTACATTTTATAGGAATACTATAGCAAATTATAATATATGAATTAAATTTATTCAAGAATATTTAGTCATTTTTTACATTTGTGTTTTTAATAGTAAACTATATTGTCATTTAAATATTTAAAATTTTATTTTACATTTTTTTACTAAAATTCACCCTTTTAACTTAATACGAACTTTTTCTCTTTTTTTCCCTAAAATCAAACTTAATTTAACACTTACATTTTTTTATATTTTTGATCAATAACTTATCAAAAATTGTTGTATTATAATATTAATTGTTTATAATTTTTTATTCGTAGTATCATTAATTTATTAAAATATGATTATTAGAAGAATATTTGTAAAATAAAAAAAGAACTGTGTTTAATTACACAATCCTTCTTTTATTTATGACAGTCTATTTTTGAAGTCTTCATATCCAAATTCTTTTATAACTTCGACACCTTTTTCTTCACTGTATTTTACAATTGCAGGAAGGTTAACTCCATTAAAAGTATTATTTTTAACCATTGAATAAATAGCCATATCGCAGAACACAAGTTTATCTCCCGGCTTTAATGGCTCCTTAAATGAGTAGTCACCTATAATGTCTCCAGCAAGACAAGTTGGACCTCCAAATCTATAAGTAAACTCAAATTCATTTGGCTTTCCAGCTCCAATTATATTAGGTCTATATGGCATGGCAAGCACATCTGGCATATGACATTCTGCTGAAGTATCTAATATCGCTATATCCATTCCATTTTTCATTGTATCCAAAACTGTTGCTACAAGAAATCCTGTATTTAAAGCTATAGCTTCACCTGGTTCAAGATACACCTGAACATCATATTTATCTTTTATGAAGTTAATAGATTTTATTAGAGTTTCTAAATCATAATCTTCTCGAGTAATATGGTGACCGCCGCCAAAGTTAATCCACTTCATTTTCTTAATGTATTTACCAAACTTCTCATCTACAACCTTTATTGTACGTTCAAGAGTATCAGAATTTTGTTCACACATTGTATGGAAATGCAATCCGTCTATACCCTCAAGCTCATCTTCTTCAAAATTCGCTAAAGTAACTCCCATTCTTGAATTTTCAAAACATGGATTATATATGTCTGTTTCTATCTCAGAATACTCTGGGTTAATACGAATTCCACATTCGATTTTCTTTCCTTCAAGATTTTTAACTTTATTTCTATATTTCTTCCATTGGCTAAATGAATTAAATACTATGTGATCACTGTATTTCATTATCTCATCAAATTCATCTTCTCTATAAGCAGGCGCGTAAATATGCACTTCCTTACCCATTTCTTCATATCCAAGTCTAGCTTCATGCAAAGAACTTGAAGTAACTCCCTTTAAATACTTTCCTATTAAAGGAAACGTAGAAAACATTGAAAAAGCTTTTGTTGCAAGAATAATATTAGCCCCTGTTTCCTTTTGAACATGATCCAAAACTTCCAAATTCTTTTTAAGAAGCCTCTCATCAACCAAATAACATGGCGATGGCAATTTACTCAAATCTATATCTTTCATCAATCCACCAACCTTTTTCTCATTTAAGAGTTAACATTTTAAGGATGAAATCCAATTAAGATTTCATCCTTAACTTTTTTCATTGATAACATTCAAATTTTATCGTTATAATTATCAATTGTTACTTAATACTTAAGTCTTTAATTTTATATACAGAACATAAAATTAAACAATTGTGTATTTTAGATAAATAAACTATCAACTGAATTTTTACACTAAAATATTATCTATACCAGAAAGGGTAGGTACTCTTTTGTAACCACAAGGGTCATAATATGAAGTGTTGCATTTAGAATATAGCTGTAGGTATTTCTTAATTAGAAGTTCTTCCACATATGCTAGTTCAAAGCTTGCCTTTGATACTAGCATTGTGGGTACAACTTCTAATTTTAGAAATCCACAGCTATATTCTATAGCAACCGAAACAACAGAGTACCTACCCTTTCGGTTAGTTAACATTTAATTTAAAATTTCTGTTGTTTATTCAACTAAAGTTGGTGCAAAGTTTTCTTTCCATGGTAATCCCCACTTGTTTAATTCTTCCATAAATGGATCTGGATCAAATTCTTCTACATTATATACTCCTGGTTTCTTCCATAAACCTCTTAAGATTAAGCTTGCACCTATCATAGCTGGAACTCCAGTTGTATACGAAATTGCTTGAGATCCAACTTCTTCGTAGCATTCTTCATGAACACAAACATTATATACATAGTAAGTTACATCTTTTCCATCTTTTTTACCTTGGAAAATACATCCTATATTAGTTTTACCTTTTGTTCTTGGCCCAAGTGATGCTGGGTCTGGTAAAATCGCTTTAAGGAATTGTAATGGAACAATTTGCTTTCCTTCATAGTCTATTGGTTCAATTGAAGTCATGCCAACATTTTCAAGTACATGTAAATGTGTTATATATTTTTCTGAGAATGTCATCCAAAATCTTATTCTCTTAATTCCTTTAATATTGATGCCTAAAGATTCTAATTCTTCATGGTGAAGTAAATACATATCCTTTGGACCTATTTCAGGGAAATCATAAACTCTCTTTATTTCAAGAGGTTCTGTTTCTACCCATTCTCCATTTTCCCAATAGCTTCCTGGAGCTGTAATTTCACGGATATTTATTTCTGGGTTGAAATTAGTTGCAAATGGATATCCATGATCACCTGCATTAGCATCTAAAATATCTATGTAATTAATTTCATCGAAATAATGTTTTGCAGCATAAGCACTGAACACTCCTGTTACACCTGGATCAAAACCGCTTCCAAGAAGTGCTGTTATCCCTGCTTTTTCAAACTTTTCTCTATAAGCCCATTGCCATTTATATTCGAATTTAGCTGTATCAAGTGGTTCATAGTTAGCTGTGTCTACGTAATGAACCTTTGTTTCTAAACATGCATCCATAATTGTTAAATCTTGATAAGGAAGTGCAAGATTTATTACAACCTCTGGCTTAAACTTATTAATTAGTGCTACTAATTCTGCTACATTATCGGCATCTACTTGAGCAGTTTGAATTTTAGTTTTAGTTTTTCCTTCTAATGAAGTCTTTATAGCATCACATTTTGATAAAGTTCTGCTGGCAATACAAATTTCTTCGAATACCTCTGAGTTTTGACAACATTTGTGAATAGCAACGCTAGCAACGCCACCAGCACCAATAATTAAAGCTTTTCCCATCCTAATTCCTCCAATTTCTTTATAAATTTGTATTTTTAATCGTAGTTACTACAATTTTCATTTTATCATTGAATTGTTAATTTTTATTATTCAGTAAGCCCACTTAACATATCTTTAACATAATTAGGTAAAGCAAAACTTCCTACATGAAGATCTGTATTATAGTATTTTGTTTTTATTCCTAATTTATTCCATGCATCTGCATCTAAGTCCTTTACAGGGTGATATTTTTTTGATGCAAATCCAAATAACCAGTGTCCTGATGGATATGTTGGAATATGTGCTTGATATACTCTGATAATTGGAAAATATATTGTTATTTTTTCATGAGCCTCTTTCATTGCAGCTGCGTCGTTGTCATAGTATGGACTCTCATGCTGATTTACTAAGATCCCATCTTCTTTCAATGCCTTATAACAATTTCCATAGAATTCTTTAGTGAATAGTCCTTCTCCTGGACCAAAAGGGTCTGTTGAATCTACTATTATTAAATCATATTCATTTTCTTTATCACGTATAAATTTCAAACCATCTTCATAAAATATATTTACTCTTTCATCATCAAGCTTACATGCTGTCTGCTGAAAATATTCTCTACAGATTTCAACAACTCTCTTGTCTATTTCAACCATATCTATCTGCTCTACAGAATTATATCTTACAAGCTCTCTTATTGTTCCTCCATCTCCTGCTCCTATAACTAGAACCTTCTTAATATTAGGATTGGTTGCCATTGGCACATGAACGATCATATCATGATAAATAAATTCATCCTTTTCTGTTACCATCATTAATCCGTCTAATGTGAAAAATCTACCGAATTCCTTAGCTTCTAATACATCAATTCTTTGGAATTCAGTTTGTTCAGTATGAATTTCTTTCTCAACTTTAATCGAAAATCTCACATTTTCAGTGTGCTGTTCTGTATACCATAACTCCATTTATTTATCCTCCACAATATTAATATTTTCAATTTTAGGATCCTCTGTTCCTGTTAAAAAACAACCTTTTTCTTTTGCATAGTTTATATAATCTAGGATTTCTTTAGTTATTTTTTCTCCTGGAGCAAGAATTGGTATCCCTGGCGGATAACACATTACAAACTCAGCACATATTTTCCCGCTGCTTTCATTCATAGGAACTGAAATCTTAGGAGAATAAAATGCTTCTTGAGGAGTAAGTGCAACTTCTGGATTAATGTATTCATGATCGAACATTCCAGCTTTATCTTTTGAATGTAATCTCTTAATTTCTGATAATGATGATATTAATCTTTCAATAGCTAAATTTCGATCTCCAACAGAAATAATAGCTAGTATATTTCCAATATCACCAAATTCGATTTGTATGCCGTACTCATCTCTTAAAAGATCATATACTTCAATTCCTGCAAGGCCTATTTCTCTAGTAAAAATTGATAGCTTTGTTATATCAAAGTCATAAACTGCATCACCATCGATTAACTCCTTAGAAAAAGCATAGTACCCGCCTATTTTATTTATTTCACCTCTAGCATATTCAGATATCTGGGTAACTTTGTTAAAAATTTCTTTTCCATGAAGTACAAGATCTCTTCTTGCTAGATCAAGGGATGACATTAAAAGATATGATCCACTTGTAGTTTGAGTTAAATTTATAATTTGACGAACATATCCAATATGTAAATCACAATTTAACAGCAAGAAAGAACTTTGGGTTAAGGAACCACCGGTTTTATGCATACTAACTGCTGCCATATCTGCACCTGCTGCCACAGCTGATACTGGCATGTTTTCTCCAAAATAAAAATGTGTTCCATGTGCTTCATCTACTAAAACATACATCCCATGCTCATGGGCAATTTTAGTAATTTCTTTTAAGTTTGAGCATATTCCATAATAAGTCGGATTATTTACTAACACGGCTTTTGCATCTGGATTTTCTAAGATTGCTCTTTTCACATCTTCAACTGACATTCCAAGAGGTATTCCAAGCTTTTTATTAATTCCTGGATTTATATAAACTGGAATTGCTCCACTAATAACTAAGGCATTTATGGCACTTCTGTGTACATTTCTAGGCATTATAATTTTATCGCCTCTTTTACAAACACTCATAACCATAGCTTGAACAGAAGAACTTGTTCCATTTACCATGAAAAATGCATGTTTTGAACCAAACGCATCTGCTGCAAGTTCTTCAGCTTCTTTTATTACTGATACTGGGTGACAAAGATTATCGAGGGGTTTCATTGAATTTACATCAACAGAAAGACACTGCTCGCCTAAAAATTCCCTAAGCATAGCATTTCCTCTTCCTTGTTTATGTCCTGGTACATCAAATGGAACCACTCTAGCTTTCTTATATTCTGTTAACGCTTTATAAATTGGTGCATTAGCATGGGATTCTCTATCTCTCATCTGTACATCCCCCCATTAATATATATTAGTCCCACTAAAAATCTCAATCATTTCTTTCCTTAGATTATTCTCAATCTCAAGTCTTTGCTTTGGTTTGATTTCATAAACATCTCTATTAAAAAGATAATTTTGAAGCTCAATTTCTTTAATTAACATTTTAGTATGAAATATATTTGACTGATATACATTTATATCCATAGCATCATATCTCTTCAAGGTACTTTCATCAATATAATCTTGAATGGATGTTATTTTGTGATCTATAAACAACTTTCTGCCATCAACGTCCCGGGTAAATCCCCTTACACGATAATCTATCGTTATGATGTCCGAATCAAAACTTCCAATAAGATAGTTTAATGCATTTAAAGGAGAAACTTCTCCACAAGTAGCAACATCAATATCAACACGGAAAGTAGCAATTGAGTTATCTGGGTGATATTCTGGATAAGTATGGACAGTTACATGACTTTTGTCTAGATGCCCGACAACGGTATCTCTAGTTTTCAAAATATCAATTTCACCTTTATTACAAGAAGCATCGATTTCTTTAACAGCTAAAGTTTCTTCAGATATTAGGATAGTTACACTTGCTCCTTGCGGGTCATAATCTTGTTTTGAAATATTAAGTACATGTGCCCCGATACTTTCCGTTACATCACATAAAATTCTTGTAAGTCTCTCTGAATTGTATTGCTCATCAATATACGCAATGTAGTCCTTTTGTTCGCGCTCACTTTTTGCATAGCACACATCATAGATGTTAAAGCTAAGTGTCTTTGTGAGGTTGTTAAAGCCGTATAACTTCAGCTTGTTGTCCAACCCTAACATCACAACCTTTCTGGCATAAATTAAATTCTAGTTGCATTAGAATTTGTTTCAAAAATCCACCGATTAAATCTTATCTATTTAATGTTCATAATCTTACAAATACTTAATTTTATGTTTACCTTGAAACATTATTATCATACAACATTGACATTTTACTATATTATCTTTAAAAATGCTACTATTTATGACAATATTTCTTACTGTGGTTTAAATAATTTTACTTAAACTCTATTATGCTCAATATTATTTTAAAATCCTCCATATTTCATATACAAATATGCCAAAATCTACTTAACTATTTTTTCTCATAGCTTTTTCTTTTACATATTGGTTGTATTCTTCAATCGAATAAATTTCAGGCTCTCTAACTTCCTCAAGAAAATGTGAAGCTTCTGCATCAGCATTGCTAAAGGCTAAAACTGATTTATACATTTCTATTGCTTTGTTATAATCTCTATATTCATCCTTAGGTACATAAGCTCCCATGTGCCATCTTATCATTAAACATTCTTCTAGGGTTAACTTAACAAATTGCTGTAATAAAATTACGCTCTTTTCTCCATGTCCTAAAGGAATCTTATCATCAAATTCATACGAGGCATATCCTATCCACTTTCCTGTCATTTCATCTTTTTTTAATCTCATTGTCTTTTCATAAAAATTGCATTTACAAAGATCATGTAAATATCCAGTTAAGTATATTGTATCATTACTTAATCCTAATCTATACTGATTATTTTTCTGAATTAGTAATTCAACCACATTATCTGAATGATATGCTAAGCCTCCATCATAATTTGAGTGAAACTTTGTAGATGCTGGTGCAATAAAATAATCAGTCCTTTCTAAAAGGTATTTTATTAATTCATCTATTCCATCTCTTTTAATAGAGCTTAATCTTTCTATTATTTTGTCTTTTAATTCCTGCATTTCTTGTGCTGCCTTAGCTTTCGTCATTTCCTTTAAATCACGTAAATCACTCATTAATACATCTCCTATTCTTGATTAAGTTCCTATAACTTTTAATTTTTTCCTTTTAGCATATATCTATTCATTTTTATGCTTCTTTATTATTTTAGCACTTTTATAAAAAAACTCATATCATTTGATTAGACACATTCAAAAAAATAATAGACTAAACTAAGTCTTTTATTGAAGTGTCCTCATGATATGAGTTTTCTAATAAATTATATATTCTGACTTAATCTTAATTGTTACAATGTTTGTGAGGTATTTCTACTTAAATTAATATTTTAGAAATTATTATTCTTCAATTACTGGCAGCGAGCTTAAATTATTTGATTCATCATCATCTCTGCGGCTTCTCAAATATTCTTCACCTTTTCTTGAAGTTGAAACAGATACTCCGCATATAGCTCCTTCTTTAGCTAATTCTACACCTCGTTCTTTAGTAACTTTCTCTCCATTTGAAAGTTCATATCCTGTTATTTCCCCTGAATGCTTTATTATTGCTTTTATTGAACTTTTTTCATCATCAGCTTGTGATTTAAATGTTGAACCCTCATTATTATCTAGAGATTGGTCACTTAATTTTATATCTGTATTTGCCACTGCAGCATTGTGAATAAAATCAAGTGTTATTCCTGCTGAAGATATATTATTTTTATCGGCCATAATAAACACCTCCGTACTTTTTTAAGGTCTTCAGCGTTATATTCTCCAATAAATATATTTTAATGTATACCTAATTAGTACCAGACTAAATTTTTATATCATATTTTCTTAATTCTATCTCTAAATCCTTCGGGTCCTCTAAGCCTATCCCTTTAAGGCCAACTTTTATAGCCCCCTCAATATTTTCTTTCATATCATCAATAAATATTGTTGAATTTGGCTCCAAATCGTATTTAGTAATAATTTTTTCATAAATTTCTTTTTCAGGTTTAAGTAACTTTTCTTTATATGAAACTACTCCTCCATCAAATAGTTCAAATAAATTATATTTCTTATTTATATATTCAAATGCCGCTAAATGAAAATTTGATAAATAAAATACCTTATATCCATTTTCCTTTAATCTTCTTAATATATTTACACTGCTTTTTATAGGAGTTAGCATGTCATACCAATTTTCAAAGATTAATTTTATTAATTTTTCATTTCTAGTATTTCTATTAATTATTTCTGTTATAGCACTTTCTTCGCTAATTACACCTCTATCAAGCATAGGCCACTCTTTACTTTTGAAAACACATTCATATATTTCTTCAAGTTTTTCTTCACCGATTTTAGCTTTAACATATGTTTTGGGATCAAAATCTAATATTACATTTCCAAGATCAAATATTATATTTTTAATCATACTCATTCCCCCATTTTAATACTCATAGTTAAGGTTCTATTGAATCTGCCACTTCCCTCATTACTAAAATAATATCACTATAATATTTTCCAAGCAATATCCAATAATGTCCTTAAATTAGTGCGAAATTATAATTTATAACTTATAACTTCATCATAACTCTAAGTATAAAAAATTCTCTTTATCACATAATACATTTGTTAAATAAATTAAGTTAATTATTAGGAGGTGAATTATAATGAGTCCAAAAGAATTATTATATATTAAAGATGCGTTAGGTCATCAACAACATATGAAGAAAAAATGCCAAGACATTGCTAATCAAATTCAAGATAGTGAGCTTAAAAATTATGTTAATCAATTGGCTAATACTCACCAACAAATATTTGATCAAATTTATCAATTATTATAAGATTAAGAGGAGAATTTGTTATGAATGATAAAGAATTAATTGAAGATCTTTTATTGACAGTAAAACGTGGCTCTGATTTACTATTACATGGAACCATAGAATCTTCTACAAAAAATGTTCATGACGCATTTGATAGATCATTAAATGATACATTAAAAATGCAAAATGAAATATATTGTAAAATGTCTAATAAAGGCTGGTACTCAACAGAACAAGAAGATCAAAATAAAATAAATCAAGCTAGACAAAAATTTTCAAGCCAACAATAAAAAATTCCACTAAAATAAGTGTGTAGTTAGTTTAATGAATAAATGCAGATTATTCACATGTATAATTGAATAATCTGCATTTATTTCTTAATTTGTTGGTATTCTTTTCGTAATTTTTGTATAACCTGCTCTTCATTATACCTGTTGTAGGGCCACATTTTTGTTTCAATTTTACATCTAATCCATTCAGCTTTTAGATAAATATGTACTATTCTATCTATATCATTATTTAAACACTCAATTTCATTTTCATAATTACTTATCATATAATCACTTGCTTTAATCACTTGCTTTATTAACCTTAAGTCACCTATATAGGCCTGCTTAACTGTATTTTTTAAATCAAATAAAGTAAGATTTTCGGTATTATTAATTTCTTCAATTTTTTTATTACTTATGGCAATATTTAAAAACTGCCTTAATAATTTCTTTTCACTTATAACATCAATAGCGTCATCAAACTTATTTATAAGTTCATTATCATCCTTCACTGATTTAATAGAATTTTTACAATGATATAATAATAAATAACTATTAAGAGTAGCCTTTAATTCTTCTATCTTAGATATTAATTCCATATCAATTGTTCCTGTAAAATTCAAGTGCATTTTTATTAAAGAAACAACTTTTTCTAATTCTCTTCTATATTCTATTTTATTTGTTCCTTCCTTAGTTCTAATATATAAATTTGTTATATTACTTAATTCCTTTAAACATGAAATATGTGTTCTAAGTGTAGTTATCCATATGACTCTAAATCTTGTAATATTATTTATATAAAGAGTTTTTTTATTTTGAAGTAGATTTAAAACTCCAGTTAAAAATGTAATCAGCAGTCCTGTAAATGTTATTATATCAATTACTGCTAGTTCAAATTCTCCAATTCTCATAATTTACTCCCATTTTCTTCAATTCATCCTTTGTCATTTTAGATTAATAAAATAAGTATAAAAAAGAACTAAGATCAATTTTCTCAGTTCTCATTAATACATTTATTTTATTCAATTTTTCTTCTTTTATTCTATCTCTTCATTAATTAGATGCCTTCTACAAATATTATTAGGACGTAAATTATCTTTTTGTATCCTTTTGTGCTTAACTGCAATAAACTATATTATAACAATTAATAGTAAGGTGGTAAAATGAATCCTTTAATTAATATGCTGTTAGCTTCACTTTTTAATGGCATGGGCGGAGGAATGCGAAATCCCATGATGGGAGGCAATCCGAACCAATCCGGCGGCATGAATCCCAACATGAACATGATGGGCGGAAATCCTCTATTAAACATGCTTATGGGAAGTATGGGCGGCGGCATGAATAATATGAATGGCAATCCATTAATGAATATGCTGATGGGAAATATGAATGGTATGGGTAGTATGAATAATATGAATAATGCCAATAATAATTCATTTAACAATTCCAATGCCAATGCCAATGTTAATGCTAATTCTAGTAATGCCAACAGTAATTCATTTAATAACAGTAATGGGGCTACTCCAAACTTAAATGATATTAGTTCCATTTTAAGTATGTTAATGGCAAACTCTAATAACATGGGTATGAATTCCATGAATAACAATATGAATAGAAATTCTTATTCAAAAAAAAGATAAGGATGCCAATAGGCAGCTTAACTCATAAGCTGCCTATTTGATTATGCGTATATACACAATATGTAAACTAGACTTAGATGCAATCTACCGAAATTAGAAACATTGTTGCTCCGTCAGACTATGAAAATTTCGCTGGAATGTACTAAATATTAGGTTGCATCCACACATACTTGCTCCAAATTTCATTTGGACAAGTATGTGTGGAACAACCTAATATTAAGTACATTCAACAGCTTATTTTCAAATGCCGACTTCGCAAAAATGTTTCTTATTTCTAGTGTAGATATGCACTTAAGTCCAGTAAAAATTGTTTATATAATTTTATAATCTAAATCAGATGTCTTATACAAATATTTATTTAAGAAAAACCAGGAATTTTCCCCCTACAACTTATCATTTTTAATTTATACTTTATCACTAGTATAAGTTTTACTTTTGTTCATGAAAACAGAAAACATTTGTTATATAGTATAATCTTAATAAGTAATTATATAGTAAGCCTTTTCTATTAATTTACTTAATTATATTTATTACTTATTGTTTGGTTTATGAATGATAGGTTACTATTTTAAGCTAATACAACTTCTATCGATACATGAATGTAAATATATACATTTATGTATTAAAGTCATTTTTATTATACTAATGTTAATTTTAATTAAAAATTATTATTCTTTGTAATTTATTATAAAAATTTAAAATACCTATTTACTTTTTTATAGTAAGCGGTTACCATAAAGATAAGAAGGAGGAATGAAATATGCAAGATATTAATTTATTAAAAAGTAATTTTACTGATTTATTTAAGAAGGACTCTGAGAATGTTTTCTTTTCACCAGGTAGAGTTAATTTAATTGGTGAGCACACAGATTATAATGGTGGTAATGTTTTCCCTTGTGCTCTTACAATAGGAACTTATGCTTTAGTAAGAAAAAGAGAGGATAAAAAAGTTTTAGTCAGCTCTTTAAATTTCGAAGAACTAGGCATTATAGAATTTGATCTAGAGAATATGGTTTATGAAAAGCAGCACGATTGGGCTAATTATCCTAAAGGAGTAATTAAAACTTTTGAGAATCACGGCTATAATATTTCTAATGGTTTTGAAATATTATTCTATGGAAATATCCCTAATGGATCAGGATTATCTTCTTCTGCTTCAATAGAAGTTTTAATGGGTACAATATTAAATGATTCATTTAATTTAAATATAAATATGGTAGACATAGTTAAGATGTGCCAAGAAGCTGAAAATAAGTTTATTGGAGTAAATTGTGGAATAATGGATCAATTTGCTATTGGTATGGGAAAAGAAAATTGTGCTATTCTTTTAGATTGTAATACTTTAAAATATTCTTATAGCACCTTAGCTATGAATGGTTACAAAATCGTAATTGCTAATACAAATAAAAAACGTGGACTCGCTGATTCTAAATATAACGAAAGACGTAGTGAGTGTGAAACTGCTTTAGCAGAAATACAGAAGATAAAAAATATAAGTGCATTAGGTGAACTTACAGAAAAAGAATTTGAAGAAATTAAATCTTGTATTTCAGATCCTATTAAGGCCAAAAGAGCTAAGCACGCAGTATATGAAAATAGAAGAACTTTAAAGGCAGTAAAGGCTTTAGAAGCTAACGACTTGGCTTTATTCGGAAAACTTATGAATGATTCTCATATTTCTTTAAGAGATGACTATGAAGTTACAGGAATAGAATTAGATACTTTAGTTTCACTTGCTTGGGAAAGTGAAGGCGTAATCGGAGCTCGTATGACAGGCGCTGGCTTTGGCGGATGTACAGTGAATATTGTAAAAGAGGATTGCATAGATTCATTTATAGAAAAAGTAAAAGCTGAATATACAAACAAAATTGGATATGAACCTAGCTTCTATGTAGTTAGTATTTCAGACGGAACAAGAAAAATAAGTTAAAATTTGTTTAATAAAAACTTAATTAATAAAAATATTGTTTATGAAATAGAATAAATATAGAATAAATCTAGATGAATTAATTTTCTGAGTAAATATCTATTAAAATAAAGGAGATGTTAATATGTCAATATTAGTTTGTGGTGGTGCTGGATATATTGGTTCCCATACAGTATATGAACTTATAAAACAAAACAAAGACGTTATAATAGTTGATAATTTGCAATCAGGTCATATAAAGGCTGTTCACCCAAAAGCAAAATTCTATAAAGGGGATATTCGTGACTCTGAATTTTTAGATAAAGTTTTTTCTGAAAATAATATTGAAGCTATTATACATTTTGCTGCTAATTCCTTAGTTGGCGAGAGTATGGTGAAGCCTTTACTATACTTCAATAATAATGTATATGGAATGCAAGTTTTACTTGAAAGCATGGTAAAACACGATATAAAGAATATTGTTTTCTCTTCAACGGCAGCTGTATATGGAGAACCAAAGAAAATTCCTATCTGTGAAGACGATGAAACAAATCCTACTAACACTTATGGTGAAACAAAATTAACTATGGAAAAAATGATGAAATGGGTTAACAAGGCTAATGGGATAAATTATGTTTCATTAAGATACTTTAATGCAGCAGGTGCTTTAGAAGATGGAAGCATCGGTGAAGACCACTCTCCTGAAAGCCACTTAATACCATTAATTCTTCAAGTTCCTCTTGGAAAAAGAGAAGCTATAACTGTTTTTGGTGAAGATTATGATACTCCTGACGGCACTTGTATAAGAGATTATATCCATGTACTTGATTTAGCTGATGCACACATTAAAGCTGTTGAGTATTTACTAAATGGTAATGAAAGTAATATCTTTAATCTAGGTAATGGTGTTGGCTTTAGCGTAAAAGAAATGATTGATTCAGCTAAGGACGCAACTAGCGAAGAAATTAACGTTGTTGTAGGCGAAAGAAGAGCTGGAGATCCTGCAAGGTTAATAGCTTCAAACGAAAAAGCACAAAAAATCCTAGGATGGATTCCTAAATATACTGACGTGAAGGCTATTATCAAAACAGCTTGGACATGGCACAAAAACAATCCTGATGGCTTTGAAGACAGAGAACTTTAATCAGTTATAAGTTAACAATTCACATTTTACAGTTAAGGAGGAAAAGCCTAGGGCTTTTCAAAAGAATACTTTTTAGAAATCCCCAAAAGGGATTTCAACCTTAACTTATTACTAAGATTAAGGGGGGTTTAACATGATAAATATAAATCATGAAATAAATAGACTTATAAATTTTGCATTAAAAAAGGAACTTATAACTGCTGCCGACGTAATATATTCTACTAACATGTTACTTGGAACTCTAAATATTAATGAGTTTGAAGTTTCCGAAGTTTTTGGGGACCTTGAAACTCCAACTCCTATTTTAGAAAATATTTTAGATTACGCTTGTGAAAATCAATTAATTGAAAATACTGTAACTGAAAGAGATTTATTTGATACTGCAATTATGAATTGCGTTATGCCAAGACCTTCCGAAGTTATTAGTAAATATCATAACTTATACAATGTATCCCCGCAAAAGGCTACTGAGTACTACTACGATTTGAGCATAGCTTCCAATTATATTAGAAAAGATAGAATTGATAAGAATATAGTTTGGAAAGCACCTACCGAGTATGGTGACCTAGATATAACTATTAATTTATCAAAACCTGAAAAAGATCCAAGAGATATAGCTAAGGCTAAACTAGTTAAATCCAGCTCATATCCAAAATGTTTATTATGTAAAGAAAATGAAGGCTTTTATGGACATATAAATCATCCTGCAAGGCAAACACATAGAATTATACCTTTAGATTTTGATACGCAAAAATATTACTTGCAGTACTCCCCTTATACTTATTATAATGAGCATTGTATAATACTCAATAGCGAACATATCCCTATGAAAATCAATAAAGATACTTTTAGAAATTTATTAGTATTCACAGATATACTGCCTCATTACTTTGCTGGATCAAATGCTGATTTACCTATAGTTGGCGGTTCAATACTATCTCATGATCACTATCAGGGAGGCCATTATACTTTTGCTATGGAGGAAGCTCCAGTAGAAAAGAAATATACAATTAAGAATTACGAAGATATTGAAATAGGACGAGTTAAATGGCCTATGTCTGTCATTAGAATTTCAAGCGCTAATAAAGATAGGCTATTAGATTTAGCAGATGAAATTTTATCTTCTTGGAGAAGTTATTCTGATGAATCTGTGGATGTAATTAGTCATACAAATGATGAACCACATAATACAATAACTCCTATTGCAAGAAAAAGAGAGAATAAGTATGAACTTGACTTAGTTCTAAGAAATAATAGAACTAGCGCTGAGCATCCTCTTGGTATTTTCCATCCTCATGATGAAGTTCATCATATTAAAAAGGAAAATATAGGTCTTATAGAAGTTATGGGTCTTGCAGTTCTTCCTGCTAGATTAAAAGATGAGTTAAATGCCCTAAAAGAATATTTAATTAATAAAAAAGCTGATATTTCAAATGATGAAGCTGTAGCAAAACACTCTGATTGGTATAAATACCTTTTAGAAAAATACCCAAATATATCTAATGAAAACGTTGATGGCATATTAGAAGACGAAGTTGGTCTTAAATTTTTAGAAGTACTATGCCATGCTGGTGTATTCAAAAGAAATAATTTAGGATTTGCTGCTTTTGATAAATTTATAAATATATTATAAGGTGGAGTAATTATGAAAATAACCATAGTAGACGTGGCTAAAAAAGCAAATGTTTCTGTTGCAACAGTTTCAAGAGTGATGAATGGAAATTACCCCGTAAAAGAGGAAACTAGAAAGAAAGTATTAGAAGTAATAGAGGAACTTAAATATATTCCTAATATGCAAGCACGTGAACTTACGCAGCAAAAGTCTGCTACTATAGGTGTTGTGGTTCCTAGTATTAATAATATGTTTTTCCCAGAAGTTATCAACGGGATTGAAAGCAGCTTAAAGGTTAATTCTTTATCTTTAGTTTTAGTCTGCAGTAACAATGACAGCGAAGAAGAAAAAACATGTATCAATAATTTATTATCTAGGAATGTTTCTGGAATAATAGTTATCGATCCTAGCACAGAAAATATTAAGGATAAATTTTATAACAATATTGCAAAGCAAACTCCACTTGTATTTGTAAATGGACATTCAGTATCTAATAATATTTCATCAGTAGTTAATGATGAAGCTATGGGTGCAAGTATGGCTTTAAATCACCTTATAGAAAATAATCACAAAAATATTTTATTCGTTAGAGGACGAGATAGTTATTCTTATGATATAAAAGAAAAAGTCTATAAAGAGACAATGGAAGAATTAAGAAATTATAATCCAAAAAATATTATCAACATTGGTAATGGAAATAGTAGTGATACTGTGGACAATACTGTTAATATATTTCTTGATGTATTAACGAAATCCTCTGCAACTGCTGTTTTTGCATGTAATGATCTTATGGCAGTAGGTGTTCTTAATGCTTGTAAGAAATTAAATATTAATGTACCAAAAAAACTATCAATTATTGGGTTTGATAATATAGATTTGAGTAAATTTGTGGAACCCAAGTTAACTACTATAGATCAAAATATGTTTCTTCTAGGATCAAATGCAGCTTCGCTTTTAATCGAGAAGATTGAATACGATAATTTACATAGTAAAAGAATAATCCTTATGAACTCTTTAATCGAACGTGAAACTGTAAACCCAGTATAAAATATATAAACCCTAAGTATATTAATTTTAAGTATAAATAAACCATAAAATTGGCTATATGTTCACTGTCTAGGACTATTTAAGATTATGCTAGAAAATACTAATAGAACTCCCCTCTACTAGTATGCTTTTAACAGCTTATTCTCACAGATCTTCTCAGTGAACATATAGCCAATTTTTTTGTTTTTCTCTGTTAGAGTTTAGCTCACTTTACATAGTTTTCTAATCTTTATTAGATTTCTTCCTAACTTCTACTAGATATCCTCCTAACTTTTAACTCAAAATTTATCACATATGACGAACAAAGTGCCTACGACACGCTCTCTCAGAGAAATTTGCCATAGATTAAATATAGCAAATCATATTTCTTTGCACTTACTGCTACATATTTCTTGTAGAAACACAAAAAATATTAACTTTGGTCTTCACCTTTCTTCACCTTATCTTTTTAAAATCCCTCTGCTATGTATCAAAATAATGTTGTTAATTAAAGTACTACGTACAAAGTACAAGCACTTGTTAAAACGTTTCCTAAAATTACTACTTAAACGTATTTCTTATATTTTTATTATCTCTAATATCTGATATAGCTAATATATTTAATACATATAATTTTCTATCCTTCTTACTTTATTGGTTTTAATAAATCTATCTCCATTTAACAAATTACTGAGCATTATTTGAACATAATCCAATTCTTTATCTAAATTATATAAC
>JAJXWH010000056.1 GCA_021781745.1 Bacillota bacterium
CATGGATGATAGTGCTTGGAGCAGACTGCTCCAAGAATAAAAAGAGTAAAATTATAGGTGCCACAAAAAAGATACACAACAAAATTGTTAGAATATATAGCTTATTTACTTCTGGTATGAAATGGTTCAATAGATGTTACGATTCTTCAATCAAGAAGTACAAGCTTAGATTTGATTTTGTACTTTATGATATCTAATTTATTCAACTGGAGAATAATGCCTTTGAATATTCAAAGGGTACGTATACCTATTTTAATTTCAATAAATTTCATATTTATAAAGATATATGATCATAAGATTTTTATTTCATTAATTACCATTGTAATTATAATGAAATATATAAATTACTTAGAAAATAAGCATACTTGATACAAATAACTGTCCATAAGTCAGGTGGGGAAATATATTATACTTATAAAGTAATGTATATATTATGCTTTAAGAAAAACGGAAGGTATGACATTGGTCGCATTTGTTAACCTAGAATATTTTTATTAATGTAAAAATATGTATTGCGGAACAGTTAATTGGAGATATTTATAGAAAATAATATTAAGAATGAATGATGTTATACACAATATGAAAATATTTAAATTTTGTTTAGGTTGAAAAGGATAGGAGGCAAATTAGTATTAAATATTTCGAAATCTGAATAGGCTATCTAAGTATAATTCATGAGTTTTTAGAAAAGAGTTTAACTAAACAAAAATAAATACACTATAAGATAATAAAATGTATCTCAGCAGTCTTTAGAATTTTACCGACTCATTTTAATGTAGGCTTACTATTAAAAGAATTATAAATATTTATATATTATAATGATAAGATATATGTAAAATATTTGGAATGTAGTTAAATACAGGAGGGAGTGTGTAGTTTGAATGCAAATGATTTAAATGGAACTGTATTTAATAGAGTTTTTACACCGTCTGAAAAGCAAGCATATAAGAATTTAAAGGAATATGATGGTGGAATTTATAAAATTAAGAATTATAAAAAAATAAAAGAAATTTTAGATGAATATTTGGCATCAATTAAATGTAGTAGTAATGAGCTTGATATAATTATTTAGATTTCGAAAAGAAAAAAGCAAAAACCACAAAAGAAAAAACTCTTGAGAAAAATTATGAATTATTTATATCAAAAGAATTTTAGGTTTAATTTATCCTAAAATTGTATATAATATAATTATAGAAGGAGGTGTTCTTATGCAAGTAAATATTAATAATTTAGTTTCTATATCTGAAGCTAATCAAAATTTCTCTAAAGTTGCAAGAATGGTAGATGAAAATGGTGCAGCAGTTATACTTAAAAATAATGCACCAAGATATGTTTTAATAGACTATAGTAAGTTCCAGCAAGATACCATTGCAGATGATGCTACAGTAGAAGAAGCGGCAAATAATATTTTAAGTAAACATCTAAAGGCATTCGAGGAGTTAGCTAAATGAGGCACCTAAGCAAAGAACAAATGATGTATTTGCATTCCATGGCAATTAAAAAGACTGGTGGGTTAAATGGGATTAGAGATGAAGGGCTATTGGATTCAGCTTTAAATGCTCCATTTCAGTCATTTGCAGGTGAAGAATTATATCCATCTATACAGTCTAAAGCAGCAAGGTTAGGGTTTAGCATTATCAAAAATCATCCTTTCTTAGATGGAAATAAGAGGATAGGAATTTTAGCAATGATGGTGTTTTTAGATATAAACGGAATTGAACTAGTCTGTAGTGATGAAGATATTATAGATATTGGATTGGGAGTTGCATCGGGAAAATATGATTCTGAATATATAAAAGAATGGATTATTACTTTTAGTAATAAGTAGAGAAGAATTTTATTGGTGGATTTTGAAGGTCACGCTTCGTCTCCACCATATAACCCACGAAAATCTAAATTTAGATTTTCGTGGGTTATTTTATTAAAATCAATGAAATGAAAATATCTATGGGAATTTTGGAATTGTTAGTTATTTTTATGTGTCTTAATAAAAATATGAACTTCATAATTTCTTCATAAATTTAATAAATAGTTCTTTAATTTTGGTAACTAAAATTAGAATATGCCAGATGAAGGAAAAAGGAGTGAAGTAAATGAAATGTTTGATTATAGTACCAGCTTATAATGAGGGAAAAAATATATTTAATGTAGTAACTTCAATAAGAAACAATAATATATTTGCAGATGTTGTGGTCATTAATGATGGTTCTAATGATAATACGTATTCTGAAGCGAAAAGAGCAGGAGCAGAGGTTATAAATTTAATTGAAAATTTAGGCATTGGAGGAGCTGTTCAGACAGGTTATATTTATGCGTTAAAGAAAGGATATGATGTGGCAGTGCAAATAGATGGTGATGGCCAGCATGATCCAAAGGATTTAGAAAATTTAATTAAACAAATGGAAGAAAGTAATTTTGATATGATTATAGGCTCAAGGTTTGTAGAGAAAACCAATTACATACCAAGTAAATTTAGAGCAATGGGGATAAGATATTTTTCTAAACTAGTTTCTTTACTATGCAGAAGTAATTACTACGATACCACTTCTGGTTATAGATTAGTAAACAAAAAAGGAATAAGGCTTTTTGCAAAATATTATCCAAAAGACTATCCAGAAGTGGAGACTATAGTATATGCTTGCAAAAATGGTTTAAGAGTTAAAGAGATTAGTGTGAATATGAAGCAAAGGCATGAAGGGAAGTCATCTATAACACCAATAAAATCGATTTATTACATGATTAAAGTAACCTTATCAACATTAATAATAGCTCAAAAACAGGTTTATTAGAAAATAAGGAGATTAAGGTATGAATGGAGTAATAATTTTTTTTATGATTTTGATTTTTATAATAGCATATTTAGTTAGACAAATATATGAGATCAAGAGAAGATTAGTTAGATTGATACAAGAAAATGCTGTGATTTGGCAACTTATAAAGGAGCAAGAGAATAGATGATATATTTATTATTATTTATAAACATAATAATGTTAGTTTTAGGTCAAGTATTATGGAAAATTGGTGTAGGAAAAAATAGCTTTAACTTATCAATTCAAGGAATTATTGATATGTTTTTTAATCCTTATATATTAGGTGGAGGAATTATATATGTGTTTGCTACAATAATTTGGATTTATATATTATCTAAGGAAGAACTAAGCAGGGTATATCCATTGCAAAGTTTATGTTATGTATT
Organism: Bacillota bacterium; assembly: GCA_021781745.1. GTDB lineage: Bacteria > Bacillota > Clostridia > Clostridiales > Clostridiaceae > Clostridium. Next base: position 3,197 of record JAJXWH010000056.1, read on the forward strand.
AGGAATACTTGTTGGAGTCTTAATATTTAAGGAGTGCTTTACACTTAGCAAAGGTTTAGGTGCAGTATTTATAATAATTGGAACATTTATTATTGCGAGGTAAAGGAGAAAATCATGGTTATTGTTTGTGAAGAGGATAAAAGAATAAAACTTGGACTTGCCATTTTACAAATATTGTTTATAATAGTGGCTCTTATTTCAATTTTCAAACATGGTAATTCTACATTGCTTGGAAGTTTGGAAAATTTTGATAATGATGATGTTAAATATATAAGAAGTGCCTGGAATCTAGTGGAAAATGGAATGTTATCCTATGAAGATATAAGCAAGCCGACAGTTTATATAATGCCAGGATTAACCTTTATACTTTCATTCTTTGTGATAATATTTGGGAAGTTTCAAGCTATTGTAGTATTTAAAATATTTCAAGTTGTTCTACAGATATGCAGCCTAAATTTAATATTTTTAATAGGAATAAAAGTTTTTAATAAGAAGGCAGCATTAATAGCCTGCATTATTGATTCAATTTATATAGTTGAGATATATGCAGCAAACCTTATACTTATGGAAGTTACATTTAAGTTTTTGATTTTACTTCTTATATATTTAAGTATTAGAGCAATAGAAACTAAGAGAATAAAATACTATGCACTAGCAGGCATAGTTTGGAGTTTTTGCTGCTTATTTAAACCTACAATAGCAGTTTATCCACTAGTAATACTTGTAGTTTGGATTAAAGGTGGGTATAAGCTGAAAGAAATGGTTAAATATGCTAGTATAGTAGTAGGAATATTTTGTATTGTGATGTCGCCTTGGTGGGTAAGAAACTACAATAATTTTAATATGTTTATACCATTTACAAAATCTAGTGGTAACCCTTTTTTACAAGGAACTTTTGTTAATTATGATCAAAGTAATGGCTGGGGAGTTGACTATAAGACAAGTGAAAACCTGATACAAAAAGATGAATATGAAATAGAAACTGGAATAGAAAGATTAAAGATATTTGGAAAAGAAGAACCTCTTAAATTTATATATTGGTATACCCTAGGAAAGACCTTTTATTTTTGGTATGAACCATTCTATTGGGATAAAATTTTAGGAATAAGCTATGGATGGGCTTTTTTTGAACACTACCTTATTTTAATAACAGCAATTATTGGAATGATTAATAATTTTAAGACAGGAAAGTGGGATTTAAAAAAGCAAATAATTGCATTATCGATAATAGTGATGAATGTAGTTTATCTACCGTACTACACATACAGTAGATATGCATATCCTATTATGCCCTTAATGATAATTTTTTCAGGTGATTATGTTTACTATAGAATATGTAAATATAGAGATTCAAGGATAAAGAAAAGGCAGGGAATATAAATGGAAAAGAAAAAATCTATATTAGTTGTAGATGATGAAAAAGATATAAGAGAAGTTATTGAAATTTATCTAATAAATGAAGGCTTTGCTGTTGTTACAGCTTGTGATGGCTTGGAAGCTTTAGAAAAAATAAAGAGCGAAGCTATAGATTTGATAATCTTAGATATAATGATGCCCAAATTAGATGGTATTAGGACATGCCTTAAAATAAGAGAAGAAAAAAAGCTTCCTATAATAATGCTATCAGCTAAAAGTGAGGATAGTGATAAAATTCTAGGGTTAAACATTGGTGCAGATGATTATGTGGTAAAACCATTTAATCCTTTAGAACTTGTTGCTAGAGTAAAATCTCAAATAAGAAGGACTACAAGTTTTAATGAGAAAAGAGAAGAGAATAGTGATGAGATATGCATAGATGGACTTGTCATAAACACAGCAACTAGAGAAGTATTTGTAGACGGTAAGTTTGTTAGATTAACTCCAAGAGAATTTGAGATAATTAAAGTTTTAGCAACAAACATCGGCAGAGTATTAAGTACTGAACAGATATATGAAAGAGTATGGGATGAACCTTTTTTCAATTCCGATAATACTGTAGCGGTTCATATTAGAAATATAAGAGAAAAAATAGAAATTAACCCGAAAGAGCCTAAATATATAAAATTAGTCTGGGGTGTTGGATACAAGATTGACAAGTAAGAGGTGGAATGGTGAAAAATAAAATAATAAGAAGCCTAAGTAGCTTAAATATAAAATTTATATTAATGAATGTTTTAAGTGTTTTAATAATAGTATTTGGAATCTATGGAATTATGTCTTTCTTTAACGAAAATACCGTAGATGAAAAGATTAATAATTTTAATAGTGCTTTCGTTAAAGCACAGGAGTATGTAAATAGAAATGATAAGTCATGTGAGGGATATTTAGAAAAAGTCTCAGAGCTGTATGATGTTAACATTGCAGTCATAGATAGAAATGGACAAATATTATTGAAATCAAGGAATGTAGAAAAAGAAGACTTTAATATTGATAATTTAGTTAAATATTTTCATAGAGAATATGAGGATGGAAATTTCTATCAATGGTATGATATTACAATAGATAATCAAACAGAAAAACTTGTGATATGGATCAAGCAGCCAACTAGTTTTAGTGAAAATACTATGTTATGTATTTTAATGATACCAGTTATAATTGCAATGCTTTTAACGTTCTTTTTAACAAATAGAAAGGTGAAATACATTAAAACAATAGCTGAAGGTGCCAGTGAATTTTCAATTGGAAATTTAGATTACAGAATTAAGAAGAAGGGGTTGGATGAACTAGGCTTTTTAGCTGAGAGCATGAATAATATGGCAGAAAGACTTAAAGAAAATATTGAAAAGGAAAGAGCTCAGGAAAAGTTTAAAACAGAGCTTATATCTAATGTATCTCATGATTTAAGAACTCCACTTACTTCACTAATAGCGTATCTGCAGCTTGTAGAAAACGAAAAAACAACAGAGGAAAATAAAAAGAAATATACTACCATATCCATTGAAAAAGCTTATAGGCTAAAGCAGCTTATAGAGGATTTATTTGAATATTCAAAGCTGGAATGTGGCGGGCTTGATTTAGAAAAAAAAGAAGTGAATATAATAGAAATATTAGAACAAAGCATAGGGGAGTTATTTATAGAAGCCCAAAAAAGAAATGTGAATTTAAAAAAGGAATTTAAGAATTCTAAAGTGATTTTAAAGGTTGATTCAGGAAAATTAGGAAGAGTTTTTGAAAATCTATTATCAAATGCAGTAAAGTATGGGGTAGAAGGCACAGATGTATATGTAAATTTAAAAGAATATGATGAATATGTAGCTATCACATTTGAAAATGAAACAGCAAGTGAATTTTTAGATGATACATTAAAGCTTTTTAATAGATTTTATAGAGGAGATAAATCTAGAAATTCAAAAGTAAGTGGTTCTGGACTTGGATTGGCTATATCAAAAAATATAGTAGAATTGCACAAAGGAGAAATCTGGGCAGAGTGTGAAAATAATATTTTTAAGATTCATGTAAAAATATATAAAACCTAAAAAATTCAATTCACTTAATTTAGGTGAATATTTTTATATTAAATATTAAATATTAAATTAAAATTAAGATTAACTATAAGCAATTGCATATTTCTATTATTTCCTACATAATTAGTTCATATTTTGCTATTTTATTTTCTGTGAGGGAGATTTAGAATGAACAAGTTTTTGATTAATAGAGGACTTATTGGGCAATTAGATTTTATAATGATTATCACAGCTATTCTTATTACCATTTTTGGAATTATGAATATTTATAGTGTTACGTATTCAAATCTTGGTTTTTATTATGCTAAATTGCAATTTTTGTGGTTAATTATTGGACTAATAATAGTATATTTTATTCTAGTCTTTGATTATAATTCTCTAGGAAGATATTCAAAATTAATTTATTGGTCTGGAATTGCACTCTTATTATTTAATGATGTAACCAGTAGAGCAGTAAAGGGAGCTTCATCTTGGATAAGACTTGGAAATCGAGCTATAGAACCTGGTGAATTTGTAAAGTTTGGGTTAATTCTAATTATTGCAAAAAAATTAGATGATATGGAGGGCAATGTAAATAAGCCGAAAAATTTCATTATTGTATCACTTTATGCCGCAATTCCAATGTTTTTAATATTAATTCAACCCAACTTAGGCATGACGCTTATTTGTTTTTTTATTACACTAGGAATGTACTTTATTTCGGATTTAAATTTGGAAATTCTTAAAATAGGATTTTTATCTGCAATTCCATTAAGTCTCATAATATGGTTTAGTGGTCTCCTAAAGACATATCAAAAAGATAGAATATTGGTATTTTTAAATCCGGACGCGTATCAACAAGATGCAGGTTTTCAATTGATGCAATCTATAATTAGTATAGGTTCTGGTGGATTTTGGGGAGCTGGTTTTCTGAAAGGAGTCCATGCACCTGGCGGGTTTATTCCAGAGGTTCATACAGATTTTATATTTGCTATAGTTGGAGAAGAATGGGGGTTGTTAGGTTCTATTTTTCTCCTAATCTTATATAGTATTTTAATTTATAGAATGATTAAGATAGCAAAAGAATCTAAAGATATTATGGGACGACTCATTTGTGTTGGTACAGCATCTGGCTTCTTGTTCTCCATCTTTCAAAATATTGGCATGACCATAGGTCTTATGCCAGTTGCTGGAATTACTCTTCCATTTATGAGTTATGGTGGAAGTTCAATCCTCGTAAATTTTATGTCATTAGGTCTTGTATTAAATGTTGGCATGAGAAAAAACAAAATTATATTTAAAAAATAAAATTATAATCTTTATACTATATAATCGAGACATAGAAATTATGATGATTTTAAAATTTTTTTTTGTAAAATTAGGTTGTATATTACGTTAAATATTTATTTATTGCATTATACTTCTGAATAGTCGTTAATATTAATTATGAGGGACAAACTCTATGCTATAAAAATACTTTTTCTTTATTATTAGTTTGTATATGATATTAATATTATGTTCATATTATAGAAAAGATTTATTGGAGGTATGTTAAACATGAATATTATTCAAACTATTATCCTTGCTATAGTTCAAGGAATTACAGAATTATTTCCAATCAGTAGTGTAGCACACTCTGTATTAACTCCATATGTATTCGGATGGAAACTTGATCCTGTTTTCTTAAAGGAAAACTTTCTTCCATTCGTAGTAATGATGCATTTGGGTACAACGGTAGCACTCTTAATCTTCTTTAGACAAGAGTGGATTAATATAATTAAATCGATTTTTAACAGTAAAGATTCAAAGAAATTACTTCTTATTATTATAGTGGGTACCATACCGGCAGCAGTATTGGGTAAAGTATTTGAAAAAAGATTAACTGAAGTATTTAGTAGTGTTACTGTAGCAGCAACATTCTTGATTTTCAATGGTTTACTATTATATTTTGGTGAAAGAGTGCGTTCTAAGGGAACAAAAGATATTGAAGATTTATCATACGGTCAGGCAGTTGTTGTTGGATTATTTCAGTCTTTAGCTCTTATTCCAGGCTTCTCAAGATCAGGTGCAAGTATGACTGCTGGCTTTTGGATGGGATTGAAACATGAAGAATCCGCAAGGTTTTCTATGCTTCTTGCAACACCAATAATCGCTGGTGCAGGAATATTAGAAGCACCAAAGTTACTTAAATCAGAAACTCATGGATTACTTATGACATCATTAGCAGGAGGCGTAATAGCAGGGATATTTGCATTTATAAGTGTTTTAATATTAATGAGATGGTTTAAAAAGAAAGAGATAAATGCTATGAGACCTTTTGCTTACTATTGTTGGATAGTAGGGATATTAGTTTTAGGTACTCATTTGTTATAAAAGTATAAAAAAAATTCACATTTTTTTTGCATAACTGCTACGCAGCTAGTACGACATTCTTAATTATTGAAGCATTTGAGATAGAAGCACTTGATTACATCATGAAACCAATTACGGAAGAACGAATGAAAAAAACCTTAGAAAGATATATAAAAAGGTGTGGAGATCAAAAGAAGAATGAGAAGCTAAGACGTATATATGTACGTTCCTTCGGTCGTTTTTCTGTGGAATCAGAGCATGGGGAAAAGATGAAATTCAGAACAGTTAAGACTGAGGAACTTTTAGCATTTTAAAGCTTCAAGATACGTATTGCGATGAGAAAATAATTTTATGTAATAATGGAGGATAAAATGGATACAATCCATATGCAGGGTTATGAAAATATAGAAACTGGTGCTAGAATACTTTAGGAAGCGATGGAGCATTGGTTGATTAATAAGTAAAACTTAGTTATAAAAGATTGCACTAAATGATTAATTTAGTGCAATCTTTTTATTTTAAGGAAATAATTTATAGGCTATAATATTATTAAAGCTAATGTTAGATAGAGAGGAAGTGACGCTTATGTGTAAACTGAATCCAAAGGTAGATTTTGCATTTAAAAAGCTATTTGGAAGTGAAGAAAACAAGGATATACTAATTTCATTTATAAATTCCATAGTATCGGCAGAAAATCAAATAAAGAATATAGAACTTAAAAATCCATATAATATTTCAAATTACAGAAAAGGTAAAATGACAATTCTTGATATAAAAGCAGTAGATGAAAAAGGAATTTGGTATGACATAGAAATGCAGATAGCAGAACAAGGGTATTATGACAAAAGAGCACTTTATTATTGGTCAAAGGTGTATTCCGATCAAATAGAAAGTGGAGATGATTTTGAACTTTTAAGGAAAACAATAGGAATAAATATATTAGATTTCAATTATTTAAAAGAAGAAGATTTTCATAATGTATATAAAATTTATAATGAAAAAACAAAAGGGGAATTTTCAGATTTATTTGAAATGCACTTTATAGAACTAAATAAATTTAAAAAGGGTTATAAAGATATACAAACAGCCCTTGATAGATGGGTTAGCTTTTTAAACAGAGCATATGAGATAGATAAAGATAAAATACCAAAAGAATTAGAAGAAGATGAAAATATAAAAAAGGCCATAGAAAAATTAGATATAATGTATCTAAACAAAGAAGAAAGAGAAATATATGAAAATGACTTAAAAGCTATGCGTATTCATAAAGCAGAAATTAAGACAGCAGAGGAAAAAGGAATTCAAAAAGGAGAAAAAAATAAAGCTTTAGAAATAGCTAAAAATTTATTAGATGTTTTAGATAATGAAACAATAGCTGTTAAAACAGGATTAACTATAGAAGAAATACAAAAATTAAGATAAGAATAACAAAGTAATGGAATTATAATAAAGAACACTAAATATTTCGATTTTGAGATGTTTGGTGTTGTTATTTTAGCATTAATTTCATGCCTTTAACTCTGAAAAATACACTTTAAATTGTATTACTTCTGCTTTAATGGAGTTATAGCAAGTAATGCAGAAGTTGTTGGTGCTCATTTCAGTGTTTAAACAAAGTTCATATATGATAGAATAATACTATAGAATTGTGGGATGGTGAGGAATATGGAAAAGGAATTTAACGTAACGGGAACGTGCATACCTGAAATACATTATATGGTAGATACATCTAATAAATTAGAAAAAGTTATAAAACTTATAGATAAAGGAAAGTATTTTATAATAAACAGACCAAGACAGTACGGGAAAACAACAGCATTATTTATGATTGAAAAAACTTTAACCAAAAATGAAGAGTATTCGGTTATTTCTATAAGTTTTGAAGGGATAGGTGACTTAATATTTGAAGATGAAACTAAATTCTCTAAGGGATTTTTGAAAATATTGCAAAGAACCGTTCAATTAGAAAATTTAGAAATAGCAGCATTTATAGATAAAGGAAAAGAAATAGTAGAAAATTTAGATGACTTATCAAGCTTTATAACAAAACTCATAAAAAAGATAAATAGAAAAGTAGTATTAATGATAGATGAAGTAGATAAAAGTAGTAATAATCAATTATTTTTAAGTTTTCTAGGAATGCTTAGAAATAAATATCTATTAAGAAATGTAGGAAAAGACTACACCTTTTATAGTGTGATTTTAGCGGGCGTACATGATGTTAAGAGCTTGAAAGTGAAGATAAGAGACCAGATGAAGAACAGAAATACAATAGTCCGTGGAATATTGCTTCAGACTTTGATATAGATATGAGCTTTTCAAAGGAAGAAATAGGCACAATGCTTGAGGAATATGCAAAGTGCAATGATTTAACTATGAATATAGCTAAATTATCAGATAGAATTCATTTTTTTACATCTGGGTATCCATTTCTTGTAAGTAGAATGTGTAAAACTTTAGATGAGAAAATTTATCCTGACAATAAAAAAATTGGAATGTAGAAGATATTGATAAAGCTGTTAAGCTTATAATAGGCGAAGTTAATACATTATTTGAAAGCATAGTTAAAAATATTGAAAATAATGAAGAATTATATGATTTAGTAAAAAGGCTTTTAATAAGGCACAATCAAAAAAATAACAAGTCTATCTGCCAGCCTATTTTCCATCATCCTGCGTCAGCAAAAGACCATAATGGGCCCGCTATGATGGTATTTTACTTCCTTGCCTGATGAAAAATATCCATGGCAGCTTTGGACTCGTTATTTATTTTCATGTGCCTAAATGGAGAAATAATATTATTTAATGCTCTTGATCCATTAATAAATTTAGGTTTAACTTATGGTATTTTTAAACAAGGGATTAGCGGAATTGAAATAAGTAATAAAATATTTGAAGAAATAATCTACAATTATATGCTTTCAAAATCAAGAATAACCTACAAAGATATGAGTAAATATAATTTTAAAGACAAATTTATAACTAATGAAGGTGGGCTGTGTATTGAGAAGATATTACTTAAGTTTCAGCAATTCATTAAAGAACAATATAGTCATATAGATGCTGCATTCATAGAAAGGGAAGGAAGACTTCTATTTTTTGCATTTATTAAACCTATAATTAATGGTGTGGGATTTGATTTTAAAGAAGTTCAAATCTCAGAAGAAAAGAGATTAGATATAGTTATAATTTACAATAGTTTTAAGTATATAATTGAACTTAAAGTGTGGAGAGGCGGAAAATATCATAAAAACGGAGTAGAGCAGCTTAGCGATTATTTAGATATTCATAATATGAATAGAGGTTTCTTGCTTGTATTTAATTTTAATCAAAATAAAGAATATAAAATAGAGTTAAAAAATTCATATAATATTTCAAATTATAAAAATGGAAAAATGACAATACTTGATATAAAAGCAGTAGATGAAAGATGAATAAAAAATGCTACAAAAATATAATAGAAATACCTATAAATGAGGAGGCAGGATAAAATGAATATTATTAAAGATTATATATATACAGAAGAAGAATTTGAAGAAATTCAGAATAACTTTAATGGTAAGGCTGAATTTGATAATGGTTCAATTTTTTTGAGCTCTAATACATCAATGGAACATAATAGAATAAAAAGAAAAATATTAACAAAGCTTGACATATTCCTTAATGGGTCAAAATGTGAACCTTTTGATGAGCAGATAGAGGTTATATTTAGAGATAAAGAAGAAGTATATAAGTATAAACCAGATATTTTTGTAATGTGTGAAAATTCAACTAAAGAGGGAGAAAGTTTTACTTCAGTACCTAAAATTATATTTGAGGTAGTTTCAAGAAGTACATCCTCTCATGATTATATAACTAAACTTGCAGTATATCAAAAATTTAAGGTGCAAGAATATAATATAGTTGAACAAAATGGGAAGATCATACAATACTCTTTGTTAGATAATCAGTATATTATATCAGATGTCTATAAGAATGATGATATATATGTAAGCTCAGTATTTAATAATTTTAAAATTAGTCTTAAAGAGATATATTAGATTCATGCCTCTAACTCTAAAAAATACACTTTAAATTGCACTAATGATTAATTTAGTGCAATTTTTTATTTTACGGAAATAATTTATAGGCTATAATATTACTCATAGAGTTAATGAATCCATATAACATCTCAAATTATAGAAAAGGAAAAATGCCATTATAGATATAAAAGCTGTAGAAGGAAGAGTGATATATAATGTTATTTAATAGAAAACAATCTTATGAGGATATAGTTCCAGCATTAGATACAGAAAAATTGATAATATTAGTGAAAAAATATTACCAGATGTTGTATTCAATATGGCCAGTTTGGAAGGAAACCCATTCACTTATCCAGAAGTACAAACCTTGCTTGATGGAATTACTATAGGTGGTCATAAGGTAAGTGATGAGCAACAAATATTTGATATTAGGAATGCATGGAATTATTTGTTTGATTTAGTATATAAGAATGAGTTATCTTTAGATATTGTTTCGCTTTATTCAATATTTAATAAATTTAATAATATTGTTGCTAAAGATGAAGCTTTAGTTAGTGGCTTATTTAGAAATGGGCAGGTTAGAATAGCTGGTACAGAGTTTATTCCTCCAAAGGCCGAAGAATTGGAAGGGATCTTTAAAACTGAATTACCTGAGTTAATCAAAAGATGTAATAGTAAAACAGAATTAGCTTTTGAAATATTTTTATGGGGAGCGTTAAATCAATTTTATTGTGATGGTAATAAAAGAACGTCCAGATTAGTATCTAACATGATTTTACTATCAAATGGTCAAGGGATATTTAATATAAAAGCGAAAGATAGGCTGCAATTTAATACTTTAATGGTTGAATTTTATAATACAAGAGAAGCTGATAATATATTTAAATTTTTATATAGTAATTGCTTGGAACGGTATTAAAAATAATAGAAAGAATAGTGATATCCACTTAAAAAATGCTCGCTGCTATTAAGTAACGAGCATTTTTTTAGCTACAGCTATCTTAGTAACATTTTCTCTGTTAATTGGGCTCCGGATTTTTTTATCAAATTTACGATAATAATTATTATCTTTTAGAATTGCTACTTAATATATAACAAATTTCCAATAAAAGTGATATAATTATCTATAAAATATAATTAATACTATATTAGAATATTAATTTAAGTTTAAATTGTATATATTTACTATTTATTATTTGTATATTTAATGATATTAAGTCTGACTGTAGGAAGTGTTTATGGAGGTAGTTATGTATATTAAGAAGAAGTTACCAATAATAATGATTATACTAATTTCAATACCGCTGCTAATATTAAGTTACGCGATTTATAATTATACATATATGTCTGTGACTAATGATAGCAAGAATCATATTAAACAAGTGACTTCAATAGAAGGTAATGCATTAAGTACCTTTGTTAACTATCAAATAAAAGAAGTAGAGCTTTCAGCAAGGATAGGAAGTGTTGTAGAATTATTAAAAGAGGCAAAACAATCTGAGGATTTAAAACAATTTATATATAAAACAGACGCTCTAAATGTTGATAAATTACTAACTTTAAGAGTTAAGGAACTTAATGATGTTCAGCATTCTTTTATCTGTGATTTAAAGGGAAATATTATTGCTGATAGCAATTCCACAGGATTAATGCTAAACATAACAGATAGAGAATACTTTCAACAAGCTATAAATGGAGAAATAGCAATAAGTGATGAGATGAAATCAAAAATCAGTAATGAAGATATAATTGTGGTGGCCAGTCCTGTAATAGATGAACAAGGAAATGTAATTGGCTTATATTGTAATGCAATACAAATTTCAGCCTTTAATAAATATATAGAAAATATTACAATTGGTAATACAGGATATGCTTATCTAGTAGATGACGATGGAATTATGATAGCTCATCCTCAAAAAGATAAATTAGGCAAACCGGTTGAAAATTCAGTTTTAAGAAAAGTGGTTGATGAAAAGTTGTATTTAAATCAAAATGATACTGGATTTGATACCTATGTATATAATGGTACTAAGAAGTATTTTGGATATACTGTAATTCCAAAAATAAATTGGATTTTAGCAGTTACTCAAAACGTAGATGAAGTAAATGCTCCAGCACGATTGGAATTATACTTTATAATAGTCTTAACATTAATAATGCTAGTTATAACATCTATAATTAGTTTGCTTTTTTCAAAATCTATAACGAACCCTATTAGCAGCTTAATAGCCATGATGAATAAAGCAGAAAATGGCGATTTATCTGTATCCTGTGATTACAATTCAAATAATGAATTAGGAAAACTATCAAGTAATTTTAACAGTATGATAAAAAAACTGAGCGGCAGTTATGAGGAATTATCTGCTGTATATGAAGAATTATCTGCAACAGAAGAAGAATTACGGTGTCAATATGAAGAACTTTTAGAAAATGAGAAGGCATTAACCATCAGTGAAGATAGATTTAAACAAGCGCTAGACGGAATAAATGATGTGATATGGGAGTGGGATATAAAGGCAGATACTTTCTTCGCTTCTGACAAGTGGGAAGAACTAACCGGATATAGCAATAAAAATATAGATATCAAAAAATTCTTGAAAATTATTTTACCAAATGAAGAACTACAAAGAATTATTAAAAATTACAAAACACTTACTATTTCAGCAGAATATTTTAGAGAGGAATTTGAGATTACAACTAAAAGCGGTGATAAAAAGTGGATTTTAAATAGAGCTAGAATAACTAGGGATAGCAAAGGAAATCCGATAAAAATAACAGGTACTATATCTGATGTAACCAACATTAGGCAAGCAAATGATAAAATAATGGAGCTTGCATATTGTGATTCATTAACAGGAATTCCAAATAGAACTACACTTATGAGGAAGCTGGATGAAGTAATAAATAAATGTGCAGAAAACAATAAATTAGGTGCAGCATTGTTTATAGATTTGGATGACTTTAAAAGGATTAATGATTCATTAGGACATGATATTGGAGATAAACTTTTAAAAAGAATATGCACTAAAGCAAAAAACATATTAAATAAAAATGAAATCCTCTATAGATTTGGAGGAGATGAATTTTTAGTATTAATGTGTGATGTGAAAGCTAGGGAACAAGTAATAAATTTAGCTAATAGATTATTAAATATATTTAAAGACTACTTTATTATAGACAATAAGCAGGTTTATATAACTTGTAGTATAGGTATTTGCATTTTTCCTACAGATGGCAAAGATAAGAATAGCATTTTGAAGAATGCAGATACAGCAATGTACAAAGCAAAGGAAAAAGGTAAAAATACTTTTGAATTTTATAATGAAGAGATGTCAAAGAAAATATTAAAGGATATGATTATTGAAAAAGCATTAAGGAATGGAATAGAAAACAATTATTTTTATCTTCAATATCAGCCTCAAGTTAATATACAAGGTGAAATAATAGGTGTTGAATCACTTGTTAGACTAAAAAATGAAGAACTTGGTTTTGTATCTCCTGGTGAATTTATTCCAATAGCGGAGAAGACAGGACTTATTATAACAATAGGTGACTGGATTATGGAAACTGCAATTATAAAAAAATTAGAATGGTTCAATAATGGATATGGGGATATACGTGTTTCTATAAATGTATCTTCACTTCAAATTCATAGACCTGACTTTGTTGAAAAGATTAAAAAATTGGTTGAAAAGTATAAAATAAATCCTAACTTTATAGAATTGGAAATAACTGAAAGTGTTTTGATGGAACAGTTGGATAAAAATGTTGTGATTCTGCAAGAGCTAAGAGATATTGGGATAAGAATTGCGCTAGATGATTTTGGGACAGGATATTCTTCTTTAAATTATTTAAGGACTATACCACTAAATACAGTAAAGATTGATAAATCCTTTATAGATGATATTTGCATCAATGATAAACAGGGGGCTATAGTTGATAGCATTATTGAAATGGCGCATAAGTTAGGGATGGAAGTTGTAGCGGAAGGTATCGAAACAATAGATCAGTTAATAGTTATGAAAGAGAAAAACTGTGATATTATTCAAGGGTATGTATATAGCAGGCCGCTTTTAAGTACTGATTTAGAAAGATTACTGAAAAAAGGATTGGATAATCTCATTAAGTAATACCACTTTATTATTAATAATATAAAAAAGAGATTGGTAAACCTTATTATAGGTGGTTTAATAAAGCAGAAGGAAAAAATAATTCAGGAATTAAAACTAGGGCAGATGGGATGTCTTTATTTTAGAAAAAATATTTCTGCTAAGTGGTGGAATTATATGACTTTCACTAGAATAGATTGGTAATTGGATAAGTAATTAAAAGGTGGTAAATATGTATCTATCCATACCAAGCAGTTTTTTAGTACCAGTTTGTGTTGCAGAAGATATTTTAAATACAGAAAAAATAGTAAAATTACAAGAAGGTATCAGTAATACTCATTTTACAAACAAACCTGTAAATAGAAGGGAGTTAGTAATAGGTGTATCTTTGCCTAATCAAAGAGATGAGAGGTGGATTAGAGATAGGGAAGCTATGGAAGCCTATGCTAAAGAAAAAAATGTTATTTTGAAGATAGAAGATGCTGAATATGATGTAAATAAACAGATTTCACAAGTGGAAAATCTAATATCACAGGGGATAGATGTATTGATTTTAGTGGCCATAGATGTATATACTGCAGGAAGTATGGTCGAAAAGGCTAAACAAGCAGGAGTTAAGGTGGTAGCTTATGAGGCGCGGATACTAAAAACTGATTTAGAGATATTTGTTACATTTGATCACTTGATGGCTGGACAACTTCAAGGAAAGTTCCTTATTACTAAAGTTCCGGTAGGAAATTACATTATTATGTATGCGGATCTTCCATATGATTCTTCGTTAAGGGATGGAGCAATGCAATATATAGATCCCTTGGCTATTATAGGAAATATAAAGATAATTGCAGAAAAAGCAATTAAAAACTGGGATCCAAAGATTGCTTTTGAGGTGGTGAGAGATGTATTAATTACTAATAATGATGAAGTTGATGCTATACTAGCACCAAATGATTCAACAGCAGGAGCTGCAATTGAAGCGCTACAAGCACGAGGTTTAGCTGGAAAGGTAGCAGTAACTGGGCAAGATGCAGAATTGGCTGCCATTAGAAGAATAATCCAAGGAACACAATCAATGACACTATTCAAAGATACTAGGCAATCCGCCAAGAAGACTATAGATGTTGCAATACAGCTAGCCAATGGGGAGCATATATCAACAGATACAGCCTTATTTAATGGCAAAATGTACGTACCAACGGTTCTTATTGAACCGATTCTTATAGATAAGAGTAATATAGATGCTGTTCTTATAAAAAGTGGATATTTTACGAGAGAAGAGGTTTATGGAAGTTAATATTGGATTATAATTACCATCTATAGATATATTGATTTCTAATAAAATTAATGGTGACTTTTTAAACTAGTTGTAATTTTTACTTATTCATTTAAGAAATTAAATTCAAAAAGAAAAAATGTATTCGTAGATAAAAAGCATTTTCTTTAATTAAAGAAGGTGTTTTTTATTAACTAGAAAACTTGACAAAAAAGAATAAAGAAAGTAATATATAATCTATAAAACAAAACATAAACTAATAATACCTAATAAAAACAAATAAAAAATAACAATTAAGAATATGTTGTGATTAATAATATCTAAAAGTTTAAAAGTTTTTTATGATATAACTCAGTGTTGAGCACTAAAAAAGATGTGAATTCTTTTTTTAGTGCTCTTTTTATATAAATTTGCACAAGCTCCTTATTAAAATTATAGAAAGTGGTGATAAGATGAAGACAAATTTAAGAGAGTTTTATAAGAATAGTTATTTATATGACAGAATACCATATATTCACGAATTTACACCAAGCGGAAAAGTTTCTGGAGCTATATTTGCAATTTCAACAATTGAAAATGCGATTCCAATTTTACATGGTTCAAGTGGATGTGGATTTCATTATAAATATGTTTGTAGGAGGAGCTGGAAACCAGCATATAACCTAAAATGTACAGGGTTAAAAGAAAAAGATATTATAATGGGTGGCAGTGAAAAATTAAAGAAAACAATTCTTGAAACAGTAAAAAAATATAATCCATCCTTAATTGGTATTATTCCAGCATCTTCAATTGATGTGACTAATGATGATATAGAAGGAGTTATTAGAGAAATACAGCCTCTAATTAGCTGTAAGTTGATATTTGTGAAATCAAAAAAGATTTCACATGCAGATAAGAGAAGTAATGCAAGAAAAAGCTTTTGTGAAAATAATACAAATAAGAAAAAGATTCATGATGGTAATTTAAAAAGTTGTGGGTTTTCAGAAGCAATGGAAGAAATTGTGCAAAAGGTGATGAAGCCTCAAGAAGTAGATAATAATCTCATAAATATATGCGGCTTTTACTGGGGCATCAATGAAGATGCTATGGTAAATGGCATGAAAAAAGAATTCGAGAAGATGGGAATAAAAATAAATTCATTTATACCAAACTGTTCTGTTGAAGAACTAGAAACAGCCCCTAGAGCAACACTTAATATAATAACAAGTCGTGTTAAATGGGTAATGAAAATGAAAGAACTATATGGAACTGAATTTATGGTAGTGAGAAACGAAGATTATAGCTATAGTGGGTTAGATGGAATTGAAGAATTTTATCTTGATGTAGCTAAGAAAATTGGAGCATATGAGAGATTAAGTGAATACTTAAATATGCGAAAAGTCTATATGGAAGAAAGACTAAAAAAACAATTTCTTAAGCTATGTAAATATACTTGTGTTATATATTGCGAGGATTTTAGAAATATAGGTAAATTAATAAACTTTTATGGTTATGTATTGAAATTAAAAATAAAATATATAGCTGTTACAGTAAAACAAAATAGGTATATGAGTTTGTTTTCTGAAAATCAATTATTTGAGATGGCAAAAGAGAATATAATAGATGGTTTAAGCAAGTTAGATTATGAAGTATCTTGGAAAATTAATTTTAATAATGAAGAAACAATTACATTTGAAAAAGATGCTGATATATGCGTTGGAGATATATCTACAAAAAGCTCTAAACATATTAATCCACCAGCATTTATACCATTGGATTTTGATAATTATGAAAAATTTATACATCATTATATAGATATGATTAACAGAACTGCATTAAACGAAAAGAGGGGGTTTCCTTTAGATAATTATAACAAGGAAAATGTCAATGAGGAGGTAAGTAAAAAAATGTGGGATATCCTCTGGTTACAGAGAGGAGGAAAAAAATATGAACTGTGATAATGAATGTAGACTATTTGGGGCATACAGAGTTGTTATAAGCATTAAGGATTCTGTAATCTTGATTCATTCCACAGTTGGCTGCAATTGGGGGACCTTAGCCTTTCATATGACCTCAAAAATAAACGATATAAGACAAACCTCTACAGTTATCTATGAAGAAGAAATAGTAAATGGAGGAGAAAAAATTTTAGAAGAAGCGTTAGAAAATACCGTTAAACTTTATGAAGCAAAGATTGTTTATGTAATAACTGGCTGCATACCTGAAATTATAAATGATGATGCGAGAGAAGTCATAAGCAAATTTAAGCAGAAGAACAACTTAGATAATATTTTTTTGTTAAATGAACCAGGCTTTAATGATGTAGCTATAAAAGGTATTGAGAGTGCCTTTAAGTTATTAATAAAAGAAATGATTCCAAGAGAAATAATTAAAAATTCAATCAACTTGATTGGCTTTTTCTCCGATGATTATAAAATTGATTCAGATTTAATTAACATAGAAAATATGCTGAAAGATTCTGTATATATAAATTCAATTTTTCCTTATGATAGCTATCAGAACATTATGAAGGCCCCATCGGCTATGTTAAATGTTGTATTAGATGGATTTGAGTTTGTTGGAGAAATGTTAGAAGAAAAGTTTGGAACTCCATACATAATTGTTAGTTATCCGTATGGAGTAGAAGGAAGTAGAATTTTTATTAATAAAATATTTTCATCATTATCAATTGAAGTTCCTAAAAGTTTTTATGAAAAGGAAGTCGCGTCATTGGAATTAATAAATAAGATCCATCCATTTATAGATGCTTTTAGGGGGATGCCAGTAGCTATTTTAGGAGACAAGGCAAGAGTGTATGGGTTAAAAAATTTTTTAGAAAATGAATTGGGAATGGTTGTAGAGGTTTTAATTGATACTGAACAAAAGAAAGACAGAGAGGTAATATGTGATGAGGTTGTATGGTCGAATTCAATAATGATTTTTGGTTCATCCTTTGAGAGAGGGTTAGCCGATGAGTTAGGTATTCCTTTTTTACAGTATACCTATCCAGTATTTGACAAGATTAGTATAAGTAAAAGTGGTTATGCAGGGGTTGATGGCGTGATATTTTTGGTTGAGGATATATTGAATTTGACGTACTTTTATATGCTTAATTCTAAATCTTGATATAAATTAGTTTGGAGGGAAGAATCTATGGATATAAATTTATATTTTAAGGAGTTTACGGCTCAAAAGTCTCAAAATTATAAATTGATTATTTTTCGAAAGGTAATAGCCTTGATGGTTTTAGCATTGCTTGTACTAAGCAGTTTTGTAATTGATTTATCAACTGGACCAGCAATGTTAAATATTTTCGATGTAATTACTTCGCTAACAAATCCTGAGTCCCTAAGTAAAAAGGTAAATATAATTGTTAGGGTAATGAGATTGCCCATAGCAACTATGGCACTACTAGCTGGTGCTGGATTAGCAGTTGCAGGTATGGAAATGCAGACTATTCTTAATAATAATCTTGCTAGTCCTTATACCCTTGGAATTTCTGCAGCAGCATCTTTTGGAGCATCCTTATCTTTGATCTTTGGATATGCTTTTTTACCAAAATCTATGAGTAATTATGCTACTCCTATATTTGCTTTAGCTTTTTCATTAATTTCATCCTTTTTTATTTATTCTATTGGAAAAGCAAAAAAGGATAGAGGAACCATAATTTTAGCTGGGATTGCCATAAGTTTTATGTTTACGGCCTTAAATTCTATTCTTACATATTTTGTATCTGATGAAATTTTAAGAGGTATAACTAATTGGTCACAGGGATCTATTTTGGGGGCTACGTGGGAACAAGATACAATAGTTTTCATTGTACTTGTAATTGTAACACCAATACTCTTTAGTGAATCTTGGAAACTTACATCACTATGTATGGGGGAAAGCACCGCAACTGCATTAGGAATTGACGTAGAAAAATTAAGAACAAAGGTTTTAATATTATCTTCTGTAATAACTTCCATCTCAGTTTGTTTTGTTGGAACTATAGGTTTTATTGGATTGGTTTCACCGTATATAGCAAAGTCTTTGGTAGGAGAAGAACAAAGATTTTTTATTCCAGCATCAATGCTTACTGGAGCATTTATGCTATCTGTTTCATCAGTACTAAGTAAGGTAGCCATAGCGGGGATACAGATTCCATTAGGCATAATTACTTCAATTATCGGTATTCCATTTTTATTGGTACTTATTTTAAGACAAGGAAGGTGAGAAGTAAATGACTCTTAAAATACAAAACATTAATTATACACATTCTTCTAAATTTTCTTTAAATAATATTAATTTGGATTTTGATAATAATGTAACTGCCATTATAGGGCCTAATGGTTCAGGAAAATCTACACTTATGAAATGTATTATAAATATATATAAATGTGATGGTGAAATATATTACCAAGGAAATAAGATTAAAAAACAAAAAAAAGAATTTATTAAAGAAAAGGTAGGTTATTTGCCACAAAAATCTCAAAATAATGCATCAATTACTGTTTTTGAAGCTGTGCTTTTAGGGCTTATGAATACGCTAACTCTTAAGGTTAGTGAAAAGCATGAGCAGAAAGTAAATGATATTTTGTGTGCCTTTGAATTGCAGCATTTAGCAAAAAATAAGATTAATGAATTAAGCGGTGGTCAGCTCCAAATGGTTTTATTGGCACAATCAATAATTAAAGAACCAGAAATTTTAATACTAGATGAACCATTAAACAATCTGGATATACATCGCCAATTCTCACTGCTTAATACAATATCAAATTTGGCATATGAGAAAAAAATGATTGTGATAATTGTAATGCATGATATTAATCTTGCATCGAGATATGCCGATAATATCATCGTTATGAAAGACGGTAATGTCTATTCTCATGGAAGACCGGAGAAAGTTTTAACAAAAGAAATGGTAAGGGAAATTTATAAGATTGATAGTGAAATCTATGTAAACAAGCAGGGTAAGCAAGTCGTTGAATTTGTAGATATTGCTGCTGAAACTGATGAATATAAATTAGTGTCTCAAATTTAATTCAATAACATATACAAGTAGGGGGGAAAAATAATGAAAAAAATACATATTAAAAGAAAAGTCTTAAGTTTACTGTTTATTGTAGTTATGTTGGTGTCATTGATTGGATGTAATACAGCGACAAAAAATATCGAAGTATCTAAGGATGCACCTAAAACAAAAACATATACTGATATGGCAGGTAGACAAGTAACTTTATCAACAGATATTAAGAAAATTGTTACTTTACGCTATATGGACACAAACATATTAGCTGCTATACTTGGAAAGGATTTTGATAAAAAGGTAATATCTGTAGGACAAGATTTAAAAGCTAACGATATAGACATGTATAATAAATATTCTCAAAGCTTTGATATGAGTAAGATTGTAGAATGTGGAAGTGTGTATGATGATTCAGTAAGCAGTGAAAAATTGTTAGAGCTTGCTCCTGATATTATTATTGTTGATTATGCGTTTATAAATAAGGTCAGTGTTAAAAAACTTATGGAGGCTGGATTGCCTGTAGTTGTTATTGATGGAGATGGTTCTAATCCTAAAAATGATCCATTATATAGTATGCTTGATAGTATGTCTATGTTGGGTGAGATGTTAGGATACAAAGAAAAAACAGATGAAATGGTGAAATATGCTAGAGGTAAAATAGATAATTTATTAAAAATTACTAGTGAAGCGATAAAAGAGAATTCAAAAAAGCCTTCTGTTTATTTTGAATTAGGAAATGTAACACCAGAGGAAATTGGAACTACTAGAGGAGATACATCTAGTGGACTTGGAGCACTACTCAAGAGGTTAGGTGCTGAGAATATAGGAGAGGGTCATGGAATGGATGAATTAAATCCTGAAATAGTTTTAACTTCAGATCCTGATATAATTATGATAGGTGGAGCGAATTGGAGTCCAACATCAAATATTATGAGATTTGGCTATTTTATGAATGAAGAACAAGCTAAAGAACATTTAGGCGAATATACTAAAAGAGCTGGCTGGAGTGATCTTTCAGCGATTAAAAATGGCAGATTATATGGCTTCCATTTTAACTATGCAAAGTATCCTTATGGTTTTGCAATGATCGAATATATTGCAAAGAAATTATGGCCAGAACAATTTACAAACGTTGATCCCAATGCAGATTTAAAAGAATTCTTTTCTAAATATATGCCGATTGAGTATTCAGGGGTGTTTTTTGAAGATTGGAAGGATAAATAATATAAGGTATTTAATTAGAAAATTGATATTTAAAACAGCCTAGAGAATAGAAAAATATTCTAGGCTGTTTTGCACATTTTGGAGAAAAATTGATAAATTAAATGATAGAAATTAGATTAAAAACATAATTTTTGATGTTTTTTATATAATTTGTTAGGTTTTTTAATTTTTTATTAGTGGTAAATTTTAAGGGAGCAACGAAGATTAGTTTTTAAGTTATGGAAGGAGCAAAATAAACGGTATGAAAAATATTACAATTGCAGCTAATGGAAAAGCAGCTGCCATATATTTAGATTCAAAAGGAAAAGATTACAATGGTTTAAAGCTTGTAGCAAGCTCTTTTGCTGAAGATATTAATTTGGTTACTGGAGTAACTCCAGCAGTAGTAACAGATGTGAAAGGATTAAAGGAAACAGTAATTATTGTAGGCTCAATAGGAAATAACGACATAATAGATTCATTAATTAAGAAAGGAATAATTGATGTATCTGCAATAAAGGACAAGCGAGAATGCTATAAGACACAGGTTGTTGAAAAGCCAGTTGAAGGTGTAGAGGTGGCTATTGTTATTGTAGGAAGTGATAAGAGAGGAACAATTTACGGAATTTATCGAATTTCAGAATTAATTGGAGTAAGTCCGTGGGTTTACTTTGCAGATGTTATGCCAGCAAAAAAATCTAAATTGATTCTTTCAGAAAAGGAGTTAAACATCACTTCTAAAGAGCCATCTGTAAAATATAGAGGTTTCTTCTTAAATGACGAATGGCCATCATTAGGGTCATGGGTAACTGGTGCCTTCGGAGACTTTAATGAAGAATTCTACGACAAGGTATTCCAATTGATTCTTAGATTAAAAGGAAACTTTATGTGGCCAGCTATGTGGAGTGCTGTATTTAGTGAAAATGGTAAAAGCTATCCTTTAGCTAATGCAGAACTTGCTGATGCATATGGCATTGTAATGGGTACCTCTCATCATGAGCCAATGTTCCGAGCAGGTGAAGAGTGGAAGAATATTAACAGTCAGTATGGTACAAACCCACTATGGGATTTTTTCAACAATGCAGAGGCAATAACAAAGTTTTGGGAAGATGGATTAAAACGAAATAAGCATCTTGAAAGTCTTATTACTATGGGGATGAGAGGAGAACAAGACTCAGCATTAAAAGGTTCTGAAGAAGAAAACATCGAACTTTTAAAGGATATTATCAGAACTCAAAAGCGTTTATTAAAGGAACAAGGTCTTGAGGATGCACCTCAGGTTCTAACTATATATAAGGAAGTAGAAAAGTATTGGTATGGCACAGATAAGGCAGAAGGTCTAAGAACTTGGGATGTGCTTGATGATGTGACAATTATGCTGGCAGATGATAACTTTGCTAATGTCCGCACACTACCAACAGAAGCAGAACGAAATCGTAAGGCTGGCTGGGGAATGTATTACCATTTCGATTATCATGGAGGTCCACGTTCTTATGAATGGGTAAATACAACTCCTCTTGAAAAAGTATGGGAACAGATGACTATGGCTTATGATTACGGTGTACGCGATATATGGATTGTTAATACTGGAGACTTAAAGCCTAATGAATTTCCAGTTTCATACTTCTTAGATTTAGCCTATGACTTTGAAACATGGGGTGTTAATGGAAGGAATAAAACCAAGGAATATACAAAGAAGTGGGCTGCACAGCAGTTTGGAAATGTCGGCAACGAAGATGTATTAGATGGAATTGAGAGTATATTAACAAGCTATACTAAGATGAGTGGATGCAGAAAACCTGAGGTCACTTTTGTTGATACATATAGCTATATAAATTATAATGAAGCACAAAGAGTGCTGGAAAAAGCAATTGATTTAGAGAACAAAGCTAAGAGATATTACGATCAGATGCCAGAAGTTTACAAGGATGTATACTATCAATTGGTATATTATCCTGCAGCAGCATCTGCAAATGTTGTAAAAATGCAGATATACGCAGAATTAAATAATCTATATTATAAACGAAAAAGTGCTCTTGCAAATTCCTATGCTGCATTGGTAGAAGAATGCAAAGTAAAAGATATTGATATGCAGGCTTATTACAATGATAATATGTCTAATGGTAAGTGGAAGGGAATGATGAGCTCGCCTCATATAGGATATATGGAATGGAGTCCTGATAACTGGGCATATCCAGAAATTTACAATATTTCTTTAAAAGATGGAAGTGTTATGATTGTAGATGCACAAGGCACCGAAGAAGCATACTGTTCTGGTACAGCAGTTCTGCCAGCCTTTACAAACTTAGGTAAAGAAAGCCATTCTATCGTTATCAGCAATGGTGGAAGTACAGAATTTGATTATAAAGTGGAAGCAAGTGTAGATTGGATAAAGGTAAATAATACACAAGGAACTATCTCTGATGGAACAAAAATTAAAGTTTCAATAGATTGGAACAAAGTATCCAATACATCAAATGGCTTCATAGCTATTTCGGGCGCAGGAGAAATAGTGAAAGTGAATGTTATTGCCAAGGTTATAGATACTATAGGTTTGCCAAATATGTGCTTTGTTGAGAATCATGATGTAGTTTCCATTGAAGCAGAACATGTAGTAAATAATGTTGCAAAATCCAATGTGGAATGGAGGATACTTGAAAATTATGGACGTACCTTGTCATCAATGAAGATGTTTCCTACAACTGTATCTTTTGAAAAATCAGAAGATGCACCATATTTGGAATATGTATTAAGGGTAAATGAGGATGCAGAGTACACTTTAACAACCTACTTTGCACCGACTAATAATCTATCTAAAAACAGCAGATTAAAATATTCTGTAGCTTTTGATGATGAAACACCAATTATAGAAGATGCTCTACCAAAGGATTTCATTGCTGGCGATTATGATAATTACGTTTGGTGCAATGCAGTATTGGAAAATATTCATATAACCACTACTACTCATAAATTAACTAAGGGAATACACACACTCCGCTTCTATGGATTAGATGCGGGATTAGTATTGCAAAAGCTGGTTTTATCAAAAGGAAAACTCCCAAATTCATATTTTGGACCGGAAGAGAGTTTTTATCTGATGTCTAGCCACTGTAACACTAAGTAATTTGTATATAATATATTGCATTGTTAATAAAAATTTAAATAGAGTGAATAAAAATACATATTTATCTTTAGTTATTAATAATAAAACTAGGGATTGTTATTTCTTATATTAAACAAAAGACTTAAAATTGGCTGCATATTTTGTGGGATGAAATTCTATAATTTCATAGTTAGCAATTTTTTCTTTGAAAAATGGATCTTCACTTAATATATTATTGACTTCATTAATATTTTCAGCGTTGCAAAGTATAATTCCACCTGTACGAGGATTTTTTCTTCCAGAACAAATAAACTTCTCATTAGTATAGTATTTATCTAAAAATGATATGTGGCTCGATAAATATTTCTCTACTTCATTAATAGATTTTATATAGGTAAGATTTAGTATAAACATATTGATATTCTCCTTTAAATAGTTTATGATTTAATGACTAGGGTCAGTGACCATAGTCATTATTATATACTTATAATAAGAAAAGTCAAGAAAGGAAGAAATATGTTAAGAAAAGAAAAAGCAAATCTTACTAAAAATAAGTTGTTTGAAACCGCTGTTGAATTAATTAAAGAAAAAGGATATGACGATGTTACAATAAGTCAGATATGTGAGAAGGCAGGAGTTGCAAAGGGAACTTTTTACGTTCATTATAAATCTAAAGAAGATATTGTAAAAGAAAGTTATTATTCTGATATGAGTCACTTTGTTTTAAAACAATATGAAAAGTTAATTTCGGAAGATAAAATTATTAATATAAAGAAAAAAATAGAAAAATTTTTAGAAGCAGAATTTATGTTTGTAAATCATGTTGGACATATAATGACATGTCGTGCTTATCTAACAAATTTATCTGAATGTATGTCAGGAAATAGCAAACATTTTGAAAGACGAGATTTTTCTAATGAATTAAAAAAATTAATTTCGGAAGGGGCTAATCAACATATATTTGAAACTAATCAAACAGAAGCAGAAATATTTTTGTATCTAGAAAGTTTTGTGAGAGGACTTATGGTTTCGTGGTGCTTTTCAAATGCAGAATTTGATATTGTTAAAAAAGGGAAAAAATATATTGCTGAAATTTTAGAAAAATTATAAAAGGAATGTTGTATTGATCAGAATTTAGTTTTGCTCTTATAAAATGTAATGCAGAATATTGTATATATAATTAATATGAAAGAAGTGAACGCAATGAAAAAAATAGTATTAATAACAGGTGGAAATAAGGGGATTGGATTAGAATCTACACGATTATTTCTTGAAAATGATTATAAAGTTATTATAGTAGCAAGAGATTATACTAACTTTGAATTTAATGATAATGAGAATGTAGAGAAGATATGGCATGATGTATCTTGTATAAGAGGTATAGAAAAATTAGTTAATGACATTGGACATATAGATATATTAGTTAATAATGCGGGAATAATGAATTCTATTCCGTATGATATTTATTCAGAAGAAGAGATAAAAAGAATTATGAATATAAATCTTTATGCGCCTATAGAATTTATAAAACATGTTTCAAAATCTATGATTAATTCAGGTAATGGGAGGATTGTAAATACAGCGTCAATTGCGGGACAAATTGGGCATCCAGATATATGGTATGGAATATCAAAAGCAGGAATAATTAATGCCACTAAAAGTTTTGCTAAATTATTTGGTCCAAAAGGAATTGTAATAAATGCTGTAGCACCAGGGCCTGTAGAAACAGATATGATGGCTGTAATACCAGACCAAAGAAAAAAAGATATACTCACTAGTGTATACTTAGATAGATTTGCAAAGCCAGAGGAAGTTGCAAAAACAATATACTGGTTAGCAACAGAAAGTCCAGAGTATATAAATGGAACATGCATTGATATAAATAATGGAGCATTTCCAAGATAATAACAAAATACATAATGTTCTTGTAGAACGTAATATTGGAATCTTTACGAAATTAATCTATTAAAATTTTAAATGACTAATGGAGATAAATAATGATTTTTTTTGATTTAGATGGGACATTATTAGATCATAAAAGTTCTGAATTACTTGGAGTAGAAGCCTTTTATGAAGAGTATAAAGATTACTTTAAACTTCAGAAAGAAATGTTTTATAAGTTTTGGTGTCAAATATCAGATAAGTATTTCGATAGGTACCTCAAAGGAGAAATAACATTTGACCAGCAACGTGTTGAAAGAATAAAAGAGTTATTTAGTTATTCAAACACCGACCTTACAGATGAAGAAGCCATGGTTAAATTCAATAAATATTTAAGTAACTACGAAGATAATTGGAAACCCTATGATGATGTACTTCCTTGTTTAAAACACTTATCAAGAAAATATAGGCTTGGAATTATTAGTAATGGAGATTTGAACCAACAATCGCTAAAGTTAGAAAAAATGAAGATTAATCAGTATTTTACCGACATTATTACTGCTGGAGAAGTTGGTATTTCAAAACCAAATAAAAAATTATTTAATATAGCTTGCGACAGGGTTAATAAAGAGCCACAGGAATGTTATTATATTGGTGATGATTTACATACAGATATTATCCCTTGTAAAGATGCAGGTATGAATGGTATTTGGTTAAATCGAAAGTTTGAAACATTGGCTATTAATAGCATAAAGATGATTCACAATTTGAATGATTTAAAAAATATATTATGACTAAAAAATATTCGTATTAGGACGAAGTAAGAGTCTATAAATTGTAAATTCAGTACATTTTTAGTATCTTTATAAAATCAGCAAATGGAGGTCTAATTTATGAAAGTTATATTTCTTGATATAGATGGAGTTCTTAATTCAGAAAAATTTTTAAGGAATAATCCAGGCCAAGCAATTGATAAAAACAGTGTGAGTATTTTAAAAAACATAGTTGATAAAACAGGGGCAATTATTGTTATGTCTTCAGGATGGAGATTATGGTTTGATGATAATATGATGCCGCAAGATGGATATTCTCAATGTTTATATGATATTTTGTGTGAATTTCATATAAAGTTATTTGGGAAAACGCCTGATTTCAGTACAGAAGAAATACGAACTAGAAAAACCTTTAGTAATGTAAAAGCCACGGAAATTAATGCATGGTTAAATGCGCATGAAATTGTTGTAGACAAGTATGTTGTGATAGATGATTTGGATTTAAAGAATGAAGAAATTAATGCGCATTTAGTTAGAATAAATGGACAAGTGGGCATTACTGAAAATGATGCAGTGCGTATTATTGATATAATTAACTAATATAAATAGTTATTTTGTTATTCAAGGCATTATTAATTGATTTGAACAAACAATTGAACATAATCTTCTTATATAGGCACATTGAAATGATATAGAAAAATGGGAGGTGATAAAATAATAATTGATAAAATTATTGAATATGGAAAGTTAAAGCAAATAGGAAGGCGAAGATATTATGATTTATAGAGTAGATATACTTTTATTCGATAAGTTTGAAACATTAGATGTATTTGGGCCGGTAGAAGTATTTGGAAGATTGCCAGATATTTTTAAATTAAATTTCATATCCTTCAATGGAGGAATAATTAAAAGTTCACAAAATGTAAGGGTAGATACTAATTTATATACAAATGAAAATAATATAGAGAAAATTTTATTTGTGCCAGGTGGAAGCGGAACTAGGGAAAAAGTTAATGAAGTTATTTTTACTGAATATATTAGAAATATGGGAAACAAGTCAAATTATATACTTAGTGTATGTACTGGCTCTGCCTTACTTGCTAAGGCAGGAATATTAAATGGAAAAAGAGCAACAAGCAATAAAAAAGCATTCAAGTGGGTTGTAGAACAAGATGAAAATGTGAATTGGATAAAAGAAGCGAGATGGATAAATGATGATAAAATATATACATCATCAGGAGTATCAGCGGGGATAGATATGGCACTCGGTTTCATTGGAGATCTTTTTGGAAAAGAAAAAGCAATGGAAATCAGCAAAAGTATTGAATATATATGGAATGAAAATAGTGAATATGATCCATTTGCTAAAATGTATGAATAAATCATTTATGATTAAACAAATGTATTATGACTAAAATATTTGTGCTTAATTGTAATTTTAAACGAAGTATTGCAGGACTAAAACTAATTATCAATTTAGTATTTAAATTAAGAGCAATGTAACTAATATTTGATGAGTAGTCACGGAAACTAATGTATAAAATAAAATTTTTATGCAATCCGTTGAAGATCTATAAATATTATCAGTAGTGTCTATTTTTATATAAAAATACG
>JAJXWH010000057.1 GCA_021781745.1 Bacillota bacterium
ATATGACAGTATTTAGACCAGCAGACTCAAAAGAAACAGCAGCAGCTTGGTATTATGCTGTAACTAATGGAAAAACTCCAACATCACTAGTATTAACAAGACAAAAGTTACCACTATATGATGGATGTGCAAAGAGAGCATTAAAGGGTGGATATATCCTTAAGGACTCTAAGAAAGAAACTCCAGATGTACTTTTAATGGCATCAGGTTCAGAAGTTGAATTGATTTACAAAGCAGCTGATGAGCTAGCAGCAAAAGGAATAGACGCAAGAGTTATAAGTATGCCAGCATTCGAATTATTCGAAGCTCAAGATGAAGCTTACAAAGAATCAGTAATGCCAAAATCAGTTAGAGCAAGAGTTGCAGTTGAAGCATTAACAAGCTTTGGATGGCATAAGTATGTAGGCCTTGATGGAGAAGTTATTTCATTAGATACTTTTGGAGCATCAGGAAATGCAGAAGTATTATTCAAACAATTTGGATTTACTGTGGAAAACGTAGTAGAAAAAGCAGTTAAAGCTGTAGGAAAGTAATCTAAATAAAATATACTAATAAATATAGCGAAGCGGATAAAATTAATGATTTAAATTAAGAAAAAGATTGTATATGTATAGATAGAATAATATAGCCATAATACTAATCATGAAGGCAAGTTTTGCATTTAGAAAATCATTTGCATGACTTGCTTTCATTAAAAAATAGATTAATTTATTATATAGTAAGTAAACGATTAAGAAATAATAGATATATATGGAGGTTTTTTATGAGCATAGATATAAATAATGTAAAAGATACCATTGCAAATGGCAGAACAGTACTTGGTATTGAACTAGGTTCAACAAGAATTAAAGCAGTTTTAATTGATGAGAATAATACACCGATTGCTTCAGGCAGTCATGATTGGGAAAACAAATATATTAATAATATTTGGACTTACAGTTTAGAAGATATATGGATTGGGGTTCAAGACAGTTATGCGAAGATGGCTGAGGATGCTAAAGAAAAATATGGAGTTACTATTGAAACAATAGGCGCCATTGGATTCAGTGCTATGATGCATGGGTATATGGCTTTCAATAAAGAAGGAGAGCTTTTAGTGCCATTCCGTACATGGCGTAACACTATTACTGAAAAAGCTTCAGAAGAATTGACAAAATTGTTTAACTACCATATCCCTCAAAGATGGAGCATTGCTCACCTTTATCAAGCTATTTTAAATGGAGAAGAGCATGTAACTGATATTGATTTCCAAACAACTTTAGAAGGATATATACATTGGAAATTAACAGGTGAAAAGGTTATAGGTGTTGGTGAAGCATCAGGAATGTTCCCAATTGATATAGATACAAAGAATTATAATGCACGTATGATCGAGCAGTTCGATGAATTAGTCGTTTCTAAGAATTTTTCATGGAAACTTGGAGAAATTCTACCAAAGGTATTGTTAGCTGGAGAAAATGCTGGTGCACTTACAGAAGAAGGTGCAAAACTTTTAGATGTTACAGGACAATTAAAACCAGGTATCCCATTCTGCCCTCCAGAAGGTGATGCAGGAACAGGAATGGTTGCAACTAATAGTATTGCAAAGCGTACTGGTAATGTATCAGCAGGAACATCTGTCTTTGCAATGATCGTACTTGAAAAAGACTTATCAAAAGCATATGAAGAAATAGACCTAGTTACAACTCCTACTGGTAATCTAGTAGCTATGGTTCACTGTAATAACTGTACTTCGGACCTTAATGCTTGGGTTGGATTATTTAAGGAATTTTCAGAGGCATTTGGTATAGAAGTTGATATGAATAAGTTATTTGCAACTTTATATAATAAGGCACTTGAAGGAGATTCAGATTGTGGCGGCTTATTAGCTTATAATTACTTCTCAGGTGAGCATATAACAGGTTTTGAAGAAGGACGTCCGCTATTTGTACGTACACCAGAAAGCAAGTTCAATTTAGCTAACTTCATGCGTGTACATTTATTTACATCATTAGGTGCACTGAAAACAGGTTTAGACCTTCTTCTTAAAGAGGAAGGAGTTAAGGTTGACGAAATGTTAGGGCACGGAGGTTTATTTAAAACTAAGGGTGTAGGACAAAAAATTATGGCAGCAGCTATAGATGCGCCAGTTTCTGTTATGGAAACAGCAGGAGAAGGTGGAGCTTGGGGGATTGCCGTACTTGCATCTTATATGATAAACAAAGCTGAAAATGAAACATTAGATGATTATCTTACTAATAAAGTATTTGCAGGGCAAATTGGTACAAAGATAAATCCAGATCCTAAGGATGTTGAAGGATTTAATGAATTTATCGAACGTTATGCTAAAGGTCTTGCTATCGAAAGAGCAGCAGTGGATAATTTTTAGGTAGATAGTGTACCCAAGAAGATTGAGTCCGATAAAAAGGACTCAACTTTAGTATTTATTTTCTATGAATAATGATATTATAATGGTTTTAATTAATATAAATACAAAATAACTATAGATGTATGCACAATCATGATATAATATAACAATATTGTACATACAATATGAAAAAAAAAAAGCGAAAAACTATTGATATTAACATGAAAACGATATATAATAAAAACATGAAGTACGTACAACGAATTAACAAGTGCTATCTTCTAAAATTATAATACATAAAGAGTTGAAATGATGTTTATAAGATGCCAATTAAAAAACAAGCTATTACTTAATTTGTACAAGCAAACTGGATATGAAAAGAAGGGGTGACGGGAGGCAGCAGTAAGGAAGAAGAATGTTGTTGTACTTACAGGATATGTATCATAGAGCATATACAGGAAGATGTATTTCCCATGATATATATTTAAATTATATGAGTAATATCAATTAAATATTAAACAATAATATTTACTAGGATAGGGGAGGAATTTTATGAACGAAAAGCACATTACCTTATGTAACAAATTAGTATATTATTTTGTAGCTCCTTGCTTATTGTTATATTTTATTTCCATTGATTCTGGAATAATTACTTCTTCTTTTAGTGTACTAGCTATATTTGGATTAGCCATTATACTGGGAGTAGGAATACCAATGATTTATAAGAAGAGAAATCCGGATTATAAATTTAATATTAGTAGTAAATATGCTAATGCCATGGCTATATTAGTTATTCTTGAGTTAACTTATAATATGTCAAAATAAATAAGAATATGATTGAATTTAATGAAAACGTATTGATAAGTTTGGATTTTCTATGATAAGTATATATACAAAGTTATATTGTCTTTAGTAATTTAGAATATTAACTTTTAATCGAATTTAATTTATCAGAAGCGATAATTATTTAGTAGGTTAAAAGAAAATATAAATTTATTAAATGGGAAGTTGAAGGGAGAAAATATTATGAAGAAAAAATTAATGGCAATGTTATTATCAATGGCATTATTAGGTACCATAGGCGGATGTAGTATATCAACTAGTGCCCCAGGTGGAGATTCAGATGCTGCTAAAACAGAGTCACAAGCAAAAACTGATGGGGCTAGTGGAAAAACAATTGGTATTTTAATGCCAACCAAATCTTCAGAACGTTGGATAAATGATGGAAATGCTATGGTAAAAGAGTTAAAAGATCTTGGATATAATACGGATCTTCAATACGCAGAAGACGTTGTAGAAACTCAAGTATCACAAGCTGAAAACTTAATTACAAAAGGTGTTAGCGGTTTAATAATCGCAAATATCGATGGTGAATCTTTAACTGATGTTTGTCAAAAAGCTAAGGATGCAGGAATTCCTGTCATAGCTTATGACCGTTTAATTAAAAATACTGCAAATGTAGATTATTATATTTCTTTTGATAATAAACTTGTAGGAACTCAAATGGGTCAATATATTGAAAAGAAATTAGATTTAAAAAATTCACAAAAATCATTTAACATAGAATTGTTTGCTGGATCTCCAGATGATAATAATGCTCATATGTTCTTTGACGGTGCGATGGAAGTACTTCAACCTTATATAGATTCTAAAAAATTAAATGTAGTTTCAGGTCAAACTAAATTTGATGAAATATCTACATTAAGATGGGATGGTGCATTAGCACAATCAAGAATGGAAAATATATTAACTGCTAACTACTCAGGTGGTAAAAAAGTTGATGCTGTATTATCTCCTTATGATGGAATTAGCCGTGGTATTGTAGAAGCCTTAAGAAGTGTTGGATATGGTTCAGGGGATCTTCCATGGCCAGTAATTACAGGTCAAGATGCAGAAACAGCTTCTATTAAATCAATAATTGCTGGTGAACAAACATCAACAATCTTTAAAGATACAAGAAAATTATCAGATCAAGCAGTTAAAACAATTGATGCAATTCTTAAAGGTCAAAAACCAGAAGTTAATGACGAGAAAACTTATAACAATGGTGTAAAAGTTGTACCAGCTTACTTATTAAAACCTGTATCAGTAGATAAATCAAACTACAAAGAAGTTCTAATTGACTCAGGATATATAAAAGAAGCAGATCTTTCTAAATAAGACAAATTACAGTGATGATAGTGGACATGCTGTCCGCTATCATTCAAATAAGGAGGGGCGTGACGTATGTTTAAAGACAATGACATTATTCTTGAAATGATAAATATAACGAAGACATTTCCTGGTGTAAAAGCACTAAATAATGTTAATTTAAGAGTGCAAGCAGGAGAAATTCATTCTCTTTGTGGAGAAAATGGAGCAGGTAAATCTACATTAATGAAGGTATTAAGTGGAATATACCCTCATGGAACATATGAAGGTGCGATTTTATACAATGGAAAAGCATGTAAATACAAAGGCATAAAAGATAGTGAAGCTGATGGAATAGTTATTATACATCAAGAATTAGCTTTAAGTCCATATCTTAGCATAGGTGAAAATATATTTATAGGAAATGAACTTGCTAGTCATGGAGTAATCGATTGGCAAGAGGTAAAAATTAGAACTAAAGAATTACTTAAAAAAGTTGGATTAGAAGAAGATCCAGACACTATTGTTAACACACTTGGTGTTGGTAAACAACAATTAATTGAAATTGCAAAGGCATTATCAAAGAACGTAAAATTATTAATTCTAGATGAACCGACTGCCTCATTAAATGAGGATGATAGTGAGAATTTATTAAAATTAATGTTAGAGCTGAAATCGCAAGGAATTACATGCATTTTAATTTCTCATAAGTTAAATGAGGTTTCAAGAGTATGTGACTCTATAACAGTATTACGTGATGGAGCTACTATTGAAACACTAGATGCCTCAGGGGGACAAATCTCAGAGGATAGAATTGTTAAAGGGATGGTTGGTCGTGAACTTACAGACCGTTATCCAAAAAGAACTCCTAAAATTGGAGATGTAATGTTTGAAGTAAAGGATTGGAATGTATATCATCCAGATTATCCAGATAGAAAAATGGTTGATAATGTAAATATAAAAGTTAGAAAAGGCGAAGTTCTTGGAATTGCTGGACTTATGGGTGCAGGAAGAACTGAACTTGCAATGAGCATTTTTGGTAGAACATATGGACAAAAAATTTCTGGTACACTTTTAAAAGAAGGTAAAGAAATTAATATTAAAACAGTTAAAGATGCAATTAATGAAGGTATTGCTTATGTAACTGAAGATAGAAAAGAAGCAGGCTTAAATCTAATTGATGATATTCGACATAATATTTCAATAGCTTCATTAAACAAAATTTCTAAAAATGGTGTTATTAATGAACAAGTTGAGATTTTAGCAGCAGAAGAATTCAGAAAATCAATGAAGATAAAAACTCCAAGCATATTACAGCTTACAGGAAACCTAAGTGGTGGTAATCAACAAAAAGTAATATTATCAAGATGGGTTTATGCAGAACCAGATTTACTAATTCTTGATGAACCTACTAGAGGAATTGACGTAGGAGCAAAATATGAAATATATACAATTATAAATGATTTGGTAGCTCAAGGAAAAGCCGTTATTGTAATTTCATCTGAATTACCAGAAGTTCTTGGATTAAGTGATAGAGTTTATATCATGAATGAAGGGAAAATTATAGGAGAACTAGATAAGGAAGAAGCAACTCAAGAAGTTATCATGAGTAAAATTGTTGCGTCAAAATAGGGAGGTAGTAAAATGAGTGAAGCAAAAGTTGAAGAAAAAAAGGTTGCAAAAAGTGCATTTAGTAAATTTATGAAAGATAATGGTATGCTTGTTGCGTTATTGGTAGTAGTGGTTATATTTTCAATATTAACTAAAGGGATTATGTTAAAACCGCTTAATATAACAAATTTAATTCAGCAAAATGGTTATGAACTTATTCTTGCAGTAGGAATGCTTTTAGTAGTTATTGTAGGTACTGTTGATCTGGCAGTTGGTTCGGTCTGTGCTTTTCTTGGAGCAATAGCTGGTGTTCTTATGGTTAATAAAGGAATGAATTCAGTTGTATCTGTTATTATAACACTTTTAATTGGTGTAGCAGTTGGAGCTATACAAGGATATTGGATTTCATATAGAGCAATTCCAGGATTTGTTGTAACATTAGCAGGACAATTAATTTTTAGAGGGTTTGCAATGATAATACTAAATGGTAAGACAATTGCACCATTCCCAAATGAATTTGCAAATTTAGGATCTGGTTTTATACCACCACTATTTTATCTAAAGATGGGCAGTATAGATTTAGTTGGATCATCAATAATCGCTGGTATTGTATTTTCACTTGTATTGATATTTTTCAACTTACGAGGTAGAAAGAAACTTCAAAAATATGATTTTAAAGTTGAAAGTCAAACAATGTTTCTTGCTAAAAATATAATATGTGTTGCAATAATAATGGCAGCAACTTTTATATTAGGATCTTATAAAGGAATACCTAATATACTAATAATCGCAGGAGTATTAATAGCAATTTACTCATTTGTTACTAATAAAACAGTGTTTGGTAGACAAGTATATGCAGTTGGTGGTAATAGAAAAGCAGCAGCTTTATCAGGAGTAAATG
This sequence comes from Bacillota bacterium, assembly GCA_021781745.1. Classification (GTDB taxonomy): domain Bacteria; phylum Bacillota; class Clostridia; order Clostridiales; family Clostridiaceae; genus Clostridium. Next base: position 6,990 of record JAJXWH010000057.1, read on the forward strand.
TTGAGAAAATTACATTCATAGTATTTGTAAATATGGGATTAATGGCAGCATTAGCTGGACTTGCTTATGCAGCTCGTGTTAACTCAGCACAACCTAAAGCAGGTATTAACTTTGAATTAGACGCTTTAGCAGCTTGTTACATAGGTGGAGCATCTACAGCAGGTGGTACTGGAAGAATTTTAGGAGCTGTTGTTGGTGGTCTTGTAATGGGAGTACTTAATAATGGTATGTCTTTAATGGGAGTTGATAATAACTGGCAACAAGCTATTAAAGGATTTGTATTATTATTCGCTGTAGTGTTTGACTTATATTCAAAGAAAAAGAAATAATTCATAGTTTAGTTATTACTGGTCACATACATTTATAAGCTAAGAGTAAAATTAAAACATAATATTTTGAGTAATATAAATAAGGTAATTGCTATGACAAGATTACTTAAAGATTAACATGTAAATGATTAATATTGAAGGTAATAATAAATATCTTCTAGCCGAATTTTTTAATAAATATAGTGAATAATATAAGAAATAGTTTGTTTAAACAATAAAATGTAGTGTATGAAGTAAGAAAAAGAAATGTATATAATTAAGACGAGTTCTGTGCTATATAATTTATATATAGCACAGAACTTGTCTTTTATTTATGTATAGGCAATTATAGAATTGTTGGAGAAGTTTTGCCTATGACTTATGCAATAAGCACATTGAGAATGATTATTTCTGGAATAAATTTCTCAGTGCTTGATAATAACGTTAAAATACTGTTAATTGTTATTGGCGTATTTTTAGGTGGAGAAGTATTAATTAAATCTATATTTAATAAAATAAAAAAGAAAAAACAAGGTATTAACTGCTCGGAGAGAGTATAGAAAACTGAAATTGAGTATTAAATTTAAGTACCATAGTTATTAACTATGGTACTTAAATTTAACATAATATTCTAAGAATTATGTCAAAATAAGCTATTATGTGTAAAAAATATTTGATATAATAGAATAAAAATAAGGAAAAGTTTGTCACCTTAAGATAAAAAGTTCCGGACTAAATTAAAGAATATTATTTGATAAGTATTAATTATGGTATGGGAGTATAATTTAAGAAGGGGTTGTTTATTATGATTTCTATGAATGGCATAGGGTACCTTAAGGCTATGTCTGAATTACAAGCAGACATGATATCTGGAGGAGTCATTTATTTAATTAGTGAAGAAGGTTCAATTACCTGGAAGAAACCATCGAAGGTTTTTGATTTAGATATATTTAGTGTTGGTCAAAAACTAGGTAGTAATAGTATAGCAGTTAAGGCATTAAGAGAAAAAAGAACATTAATAGAAAATGTCCCAAGATCACTCTATGGAATGAGGTTAAAAACTATAGCGGAACCACTAGTCAATGATAATGGGGAGGCAGTTGGCGTATTTTCCATAGTTTTTCCTAGATTACATCCTGTTGCAAAGGCATTTGGTGACTTTGCACCAATATTAGTAGAGATGTTCCCAGAAGGTGCATTTATATATATGACTGATTTACAAAAAGTTGCATACAGACAGACTTCAAAAAAATTTGATATGACATCGATGGAGACAGGATATGAATTAAATGATGATGATATTGCATTTAAAGCAATAAAATCTAAGCAAATTGTTACAATGGAAATCGATAGTTCAAAATATGGTGTACCAGTTTTAGCTACTAGCTATCCATTATTTGATGAAGATAATTCAAGTGAGGTGGTTGCAACCTTAGGCTTAATTATACCGAAGGTAGTTGCAGCTAATTTAAAAGAAGTGTCAGAAAATCTTGAAAATGGTATTTCAGGAGCTGCATCTGCTATAGAAGAATTGGCAGCATCAGCATCTCAAATACATTTAAATGAGCAGGAACTAAATAAGGAAATTAAGGAAGTAATTAATATGTCTGAAGAGATTAATGAAATATCTTCCTTTATTAAAAAAATTGCTGATGAAACTAAAATGCTTGGTTTAAATGCAGCTATTGAAGCAGCTAGAGCAGGAGAAGCTGGTAAAGGATTTGGTGTTGTTGCAGGACAAATAAGGAAATTATCTGAGCAATCTAAGAGTACAGTACCACAAATTCAAAAATTAACTGATAGTATCAAAATTAAGGTTGAGGAAGCAAGTGAAATGAGCAAAAATTCATTAGCTGCAAGCCAAGAACAAGCTGCCGCATCAGAGCAAATTACCGCAACTGTAGAAGAAATATCTGCAACGGCAGCCGAATTAAATAGAATAGCTAAAAAATTATAATAAAGAAGGAAGGCCTTGCATTAAGATATATTTGTGTTAAAATTAAAATGTAGTCTAACTTTAAGGGAATTCCCAATAAGAAAGACTTCTAAAATAAAATCGTTCTGAAATACATGAGGGTTCGTCCCAAATGGCAAGGCGGTACTATAGATTAGAGAGATAATACACTATCCTTGCGCATTTTTGTGCAAGGATTTATTTTTGAATGAATACGTAAAATACAGATATTTTGTTTTTGGAAGGAATAAAGAAGATGGAAACAAGAATCGCATTGATAGGAATTATAGTGGAAGACATGAATTCAACAGATAAGTTAAACAGTATTTTGCATGAATATTCAAAGTATATGGTTGGGAGAATGGGAATACCTTATAGGGAGAAAAATGTTGGGATAATAAGTGTAGTTATAGATGCCACCAATGATGTTATAAGTTCATTATCAGGTAAGCTTGGTATGATAGAAGGCATAAATGTTAAGACAATGTATTCTAAAACTGCAAAATAAAATGTAGTCTTTGCCAAAGTTGGATGATAAAATGAAAATTTTAGTTCAGAGCGAATAATAATTAAAAATCCAATTAAAGAAAGAAGCGTAGAGTAATGTATAATGTAAAATCAAAAGTAGCAACAGAGTTTATTGATGATGGAGAAATATTAGAAAGTCTTAAATATGCTAAACAAAATAAGAATAACAAGAAACTAATTAATGAAATATTAGAAAAAGCTAAAGAATTTAAAGGTCTTTCCCATAGAGAAGCAGCGGTCCTATTAGAATGTGAATTAGATGAGGAAAACGAAAAAATATACAAACTCGCTAAAGAAATCAAGCAAAAGTTCTATGGAAATAGAATAGTGATGTTTGCACCTTTATACCTTTCCAACTACTGTGTAAATGGATGTACTTACTGCCCATATCATTACAAGAATAAACATATAACAAGAAAAAAGCTTACTCAGGAAGAAATTAAAAAGGAAGTTATAGCTCTACAAGATCTTGGTCACAAAAGACTTGCATTAGAAGCAGGAGAAGATCCAGTAAACAATCCACTTGAGTATGTGCTAGAAAGTATAAAGACAATTTATAGCATAAAACATAAAAATGGTGCTATACGACGCGTTAATGTAAATATCGCGGCTACAACTGTTGAAAACTATAGAAAACTTAAGGATGCAGAGATTGGAACATATATCTTATTCCAAGAAACATACCACAAGAAGACGTATGAAGAACTTCATCCGACAGGACCAAAGCATGACTATGCTTATCATACAGAAGCTATGGACAGAGCTATGGAAGGTGGAATTGATGATGTTGGTCTAGGAGTGTTATATGGATTAAATATGTACAGATATGATTTTGTTGGTTTATTAATGCATGCAGAACATTTAGAAGCTGCTATGGGAGTTGGACCACATACTATAAGTGTACCAAGAATAAGGCCAGCTGATGATATAAATCCAGATGAATTTACTAATGCAATATCAGACGATATATTTGCTAAAATAGTTGCAGTGCTTAGAATTACAGTTCCATATACAGGTCTTATAGTTTCGACAAGAGAGTCTCAAAAAACAAGAGAAAAAGTACTTGAATTAGGAGTTTCTCAAATAAGTGGAGGGTCATCTACAAGTGTTGGAGGATATGCCGAAAAAGAAAAAGAAGAAGAAAATTCAGCTCAATTTGATGTAAGTGATACTAGAACTTTAGATGAAATAGTAAACTGGCTGCTTGAAAAAGGACATATTCCAAGTTTCTGTACTGCTTGCTATAGAGAAGGAAGAACTGGTGATAGATTTATGCAGCTAGTAAAAGCAGGGCAAATAGCTAACTGCTGTCAGCCAAATGCACTTATGACTCTTAAGGAATATTTAGAAGATTATGCTTCAGAAGATACAAGAAGAAAAGGTGAGGAAGTAATAAAAAATGAAATTCCTAACATTCCAAATGAAAAAGTTAAAAAGATTGTAATAGAAAATCTTGAAGATTTAAATAAAGGAAAACGTGATTTTAGATTTTAAGTTATGTAGCTAAAATTATTAGTAAAATAAAATGGAGACGTGTTTGATTTAAGAACACGTCTCCTTTTCCCATCTAAGAGACTAACAAAATTATACCATCTCACTTTTACCTTCAAGTTTAGCATACATTCTATCCTGTTGTTTTGTAGTAAATTGAAAGTATATTTCTGTATTAGAAACAGATTTATGTCCGAGCCACCATTGAAGTTCTTTAATATCCATATCACACTCTGCAAGATGGACAGCAGTAGTGTGTTTAATAGCATGAAAATGATGTTTTGATTTATCTTCAATTTTAGCCATTGAACAATATTTTTTTGTTAAATAATCGAGAGTTTGACGTGAAATTGGGTTGTTTTTCTGACTTGTAAAAATAATCTGAGATTCAGATTTTATATTATATTCATTTATGTAGTTATCTAATGCACTTCTTGTTTTCTCATCAAGTCGTATAGTATTATTTTTACTACCTTTCAACCGCTTGCAATAAATTTCACCTTTAGGAGCATTGTAATTTTCTAATTTCAATAATGAAATTTCTGAAGCTCTAAGGCCGCATCTGTAGGCTAATCTAAATATTGCTAAGTCACGAATTGAATGCAAGTTACCAGAAGTTTCTATTGCATTAAATAGTGATATCGTTTCCTTTTGTGTTAAATATTTGATTTTAGTTTCTGTAGATGCTCTCATCTATATTCCCCTTCACAAAATAATAATACATTATAAATATTTTGTCTAATTTTATTATAATATAGAATGTAATATATGTAAAGATTATGTAAAAAATCCATTAAAACTGAGTAAAATAATGCAAAAATAGATAAAAATCATCACATAAAGTCATATTAGAAAACTAAAATATCCAAAGTTTTCATATTTCTGGTTGATATAATAAAATTTCATCTAAGGTAATTAGACAAAATATTTATTATGTTCCAATAAATATTATAGTAGTTTAGTTTTCTGAATCAAGAGGAAAAAAGTTACATCAATATAAAGCTTAATTATTTTAGAAATGATATGAAAAGAAAGGTGATAATTTCAAAATAGTATATGAATAAATTTATTAAACAAGAGGAAATAGTTTATGAATAGAATTAAAGAGTTCAAACTAGACAAGGAATATATCTCCAAGTTTAAAGATAAAAGAATAAATAATCTTAAGATAACTAAAAGTAAATATAAAATTTCAATTCAACTAAAACATATAAGATTCTTAGGTAAGTATGATTTACTTACGCATCTACCCAATAGCGTTTACTTTTTTGAGAAGCTTAATTTTGTCATGAAGAAGAACAAAATTAACAATAAAAAAGGTGCGATTATTTATTTGGATTTAGATAACTATAAGGTTATTAATGACAATTTTGGATATCATGTGGGCACCCTAATTTTGAAGTCACTTTCAAAATTATTATATCGTTGCATTGGAAAAAGAGGACACTTATCAAGATTAAATGGTGATGAGTTTGCAATTATACTTTACGAATATAATGAGTTAGAAGAGATCGAGAAAATATGTGAAAAGATTTGTAGCGAGCTAAAGAAGCCTTTTAAAATAATAAATGAAGAAATATACGTTACAACAAGTATAGGAATAGCATTATTTCCAGAAAATAGTCTAAACGCTGATGAATTATTAAAATTTTGTGATTTTGCAATTTATAAATCTAAGAATATAGGTAAAGGTACATATACTTTTTTTAATCAAAACGCCTTAGATAGTTATTATAGAAAAATATTAATAAAAAATGAATTGAAAAATGCAATTACCAGGGGTGAATTTGATATTTTATATCAGCCACAAGTTGATATTTTAAATAATGAGATTATAGGAATGGAAGCACTGTTAAGATGGAATAGTTATAAACTAGGCAGTGTTTCACCGGCCGAATTTATTCCAATAGCTGAAGATACCGGATATATAAATAAAATTGGAAATTGGGTAATAGATACGGCTTTAAAACAAGTGTCTATGTGGAAGGAAGAAGGTTATAAATTCAGTAATATTTCTATTAATATTTCTCCGATTCAAATGAGAAAAAAGGAATTTAAAGATACTTTGTTAAATTATTGCGCCAAATACAGTATTCCACCTAATTTAGTTGAAATAGAAATAACAGAAGGAACTCTGATAGATGCTTGCAAAGAAAATGTACAAGTACTAAATGAGCTTATCAATAACGGAATCAGCATTGCAATTGACGATTTCGGAACAGGATACTCTTCATTAAGTTACTTAGTTAATATTCCGATCAATACGTTAAAAATAGATAAAGCATTTATTGACGATATTAAAAACTATAAAAATAAAGTGTTAATAAAAAATATTGTGAATTTATCTAAGGATTTGAAATATAAGATAATTACTGAAGGCGTAGAAACACTGGAGCAAGTGAAAATATTATCAGAATTAGGATGTAACATAATTCAAGGATTCTATTTTAGTAAACCGCTTCCAAAGCTGCAAATGGAGAATTTATTAAGTAACTATAGTAATTAAATTAATAAAATATGGAGCAATAACTTTAACTTAAGGAGGAAATATTCGATGAATTTATTTAGGAAAGTAAAAACTAAACTAATCCTATCATTTTTAATAGTCGCTTTGATTATTGGCATAGTAGGTTTAGTTGGGGCAATTTCATTAGGGAAAGTAAATAATGATGCTGAAGGTATGTATAGAAACAATTTACAAAGTATTAGACAGAATCTATCTATAAAAGCAAATATGTCAGAAATTAATTCGCAAATATTAACTATAATGTATGAAAAAGATAAGACGAAAGTGGCGGAAGCGGAAAAAAATATTGATGAAAAGGTAGAAGAAGATAATAAATATATAGCTGAATATGAAAAATTGGCTGTTACTGAGGATGCAAAAAAGACTTTTACAGAATTTAAAAACAATGTTACAAAATATAGAGATGTAAGACAAAAAACAATAGATGCAGCTAAATCTAACGATTTTAATGAAGCACAAAATCAATTTGTTATGTTACAGCCAATAGAAAATGAAATGATGAGCAGCCTTGATAAAATTATAGAAATAAATTTAAAGTTAGCAGATTCAGCAAACGATGGTATTAATTCAACATATAAAAATTCCAATACAACTATACTTATATTAACTATATTAGGATTTGTTATTGCAATGGCACTTGGGGTGTTTGTAGCAAAGAATATTACTGCCCCTCTTAACAAGATAAAAGAATATGCAGAGAGGTTAGCTCAATATGATTTTTCAACTCCAATAACTATTACAAGAAAAGATGAATTTGGACAAACAGGTATCTCTTTAAATAAAGCCCAAGGGAATGTCAACATGCTAGTTAGGGAAATTATGGAGAACTCACAAAATATAAGCGCATCAAGTGAAGAACTTTCAGCTACAGCTGAAGATCTTGCTTCTAAAACTGTGAGTATAGATGAAGCAATAAATAAAATTGCAGTGGATATGCAGGAATCTAGTGCTGCATCTGAAGAAATGAGTGCATCAGTGGAAGAAATAAATGCTAGTATCTTAGAACTTTCAAATAGAGCTATGGAAGGTAGTAACAACGCAAATAAATCTAAAGAGAGAGCTACTGAAGTTCAGTCAAAAAGTACAAATGCTTTAGAGCAAACGAAAGAACTATACTCTGAAAAAGAAAGCAAAATGTTACAGGTTATTGAAAATGGGAAGGTAGTAAACAGTATAAAAATAATGGCTGATACAATAGGCGGAATAGCAGAGCAAACTAATTTATTGGCCTTAAATGCTGCTATTGAAGCGGCAAGGGCGGGAGAACAAGGCAAAGGTTTTGCAGTAGTTGCTGAGGAAGTACGAAAATTAGCAGAGGAATCGTCTCAGGCGGTAATGTCTATTCAAGAAACAATATCAAAAGTTCAAGAAGCGTTTAATAGGAGTATAGATACTGGAAATGATATCTTAAGATTCATAAATAACGAAGTTAACGAGCAATTTAATGCATATAAAGATACAGGAAATCAATACTATAATGATTCAAACTTCGTGAGTACAATGTCAGAAGAAATCGCTTCTATGTCAGAAGAAATTACAGCTACTGTTGGACAAGTTAGCGAAGTTGTGCAGGAAGTTGCTGTTACAGCGCAAAAATCTAATGAACAAGTAGAAACAATAAAAGAAAGTATAGATGAAACTACCAAGGCAATAGGACAAGTTGCAGAAACTGCCCATAGTCAAGCTGAACTTGCACAAAAGTTAAATAAAATGATAAAAAAATTTGAAATTTAGCAGTTATGAAACAACTGGAGATAACAATAGATATGTAAATTAAAAGAAAGTATAGACGTTAGTGTTTATACTTTCTTTTATTATGGAGTTTATTCGTAGAGTCAAATTGCAAATAAGAATTGTTTGATAAAGGAATTTAAATTACATGCGTAATTTAGCTAAGTTCGAGGAACCAAATCGTAGATTTGGACTCTCACTTATCTCACTTATTTTAATTAGTATCTAAGAAATTCGATAAAAGTGTGAAGAATTTCGTATGGAGAGAAATTCGTAAAGTCTTTATAATTAAAAATGTAAACGAATTACAAATAAATAATTGATATTTGTTTGAGGATTTATACAAGAATATGGAGGGGTAAAAATGATAAGGATTAAAAAATTATTAGCAATTGTTATGACTACAACTTTAGTTGCGGCTACAGTGGTAGGATGTAAAAGCGGATCAGGATCTAGTGCTGATGCAGGTAAAAAAGCTGATAGCTCAAAGGTGTTAATTGGTTCTGCTATTTATAAATTTGATGATACATTTATGACAGGTGTACGTTCTGCAATGGAAGCACAAGCTAAAGATAAAGGATCAACGATTGAATTAGTGGATTCTCAAAATAAGCAACCTACTCAAAATGAGCAAGTTGATACTTTTATTACAAAGGGTGTAAACGCTTTAGCGATTAATCCGGTTGATAGAACTGCTGCTGGACCAATTATTGAAAAGGCAAAAGCAAAGAAACTTCCGATAGTATTCTTAAATCGTGAACCAGAAAAAGCAGATATGGATAGTTATGATAAGGTTTGGTATGTTGGTGCACATGCAGAACAATCAGGAACTTTATCAGGTGAAATTATAGCTGACTACTTTAAGGCTCATCCAGAAGCAGATAAGAATCATGATGGTGTAATACAATATGTAATGCTTCAAGGTGAACCAGGACATCAAGATGCTACTCTTCGTACAGAATATTCTATAAAAGCTATTGAAGCAGCTGGATTTAAGACACAAAAATTAGCTGCTGATACAGCAATGTGGGATAAAGCAAAAGCTACAGACCTTATGAAAGCGTTTATAACAGGTCAAGGTATTGACAAAATAGAAGCTGTTCTTTGTAACAATGATGATATGGCTCTTGGTGCAGTAGAAGCTTTAAAAGCTGAAGGATATAACAAAGGTGATGCAAGCAAATATATTCCAGTAGTTGGAGTTGATGCAACAGCACCAGCGTTACAAGCTATGAAAGAAGGATCACTTCTTGGAACAGTTTTAAATGATGCTGAGGGTCAAGGTAAAGCAACTGTAAATATTGCTTTAGCAGCTGCCCAAGGTAAAGAAATTAATAAAGAAAACGTTGGTTATGATGTAACAGATGGAAAATATGTATGGATTGACTATGTAAAAGTTACTCAAGATAATTACAAAGATTACATGAAATAAGCTTAAATTATAAATGAATAATGAATGATTAATGATGAATGATTGAGGAAGAAATTACGAAGTAATTTCAACCTAAATCATTCATTATTCATCGTTAATTATTAATTAATAAAAAAGGAGGATGGCTTTATGGGTGAATATGTACTGGAGATGAATAATATAACAAAGGTATTTCCAGGCGTAAAAGCACTAGATAATGTAACACTCAAAGTGCGTAGAGGAAGTGTTCATGCACTAATGGGTGAAAATGGTGCGGGAAAATCAACCTTAATGAAATGCCTTTTTGGTATTTATCATGAAGATGGTGGAGAAATCATATTAGATGGAAAGAAAATGGAGATAAATACTTCAAAACAAGCATTGGATTTAGGTGTATCAATGATACATCAGGAATTGCACCCAATTCGTTTCCGTCCAGTTATGGAAAACATTTGGCTTGGCAGATTTCCTATGAAGGGAATTGCTGTTGATAAGAAAACTATGATTAAAAAAACAAAAGAATTGTTTGAAGAAATTGAATTAGATATAAATCCTGAAGTATTAGCAGGGAAACTTTCAGCATCTAGTCTTCAACTAGTTGAAATTGCAAAAGCTGTTAGCTATAATTCAAAAATAATTATTATGGATGAGCCAACCTCATCATTAACAGAAAATGAAACTAAGCACTTATTTAAAATAATAAGGAGACTGCAAGAAAAGGGATGTGCAATTATATATATATCCCACAAGATGGAAGAAATTCTTAAAATATCAGATGAAGTTACAATTATGAGAGATGGTCAGTATGTAGGGACTTGGCCAGCAAAAGAACTTACTACAGACTTAATAATAAATCGTATGGTTGGTCGTGATATGACTAATAGATTTCCGCCAAGAACATATACACCAACTAAGGAGCCGGTATTAAAGGTGAAAGACCTTAGTTCTCCAGTACGCAAATCATTTCAAAATGTAAATTTTGAATTATATAAAGGAGAAATATTAGGAATAGGTGGACTTGTTGGTGCACAACGTACAGAGTTAGTAGAAGCTTTATTTGGACTTCGCGAAATACAATCCGGAGTTATAGAAAAGGATGGAAAAGAAATTAAAATTAAAACTCCAAGAGATGCAAAAAATAATGGATTTGCACTTTTAACTGAAGAAAGACGTGCAACTGGAATATTTGGAATTCTTTCAATTTTAGATAACACAGTAATTGCAAGTCAAAAAGATTATGCAAAATATGGTGTGTTGCAAGATGGAAAAAGATATAAGGTAGCTCAACAATCAAATAAAGAATTAAAAACTAAAACACCAAGTATGGAACAATTAATTCAAAATCTTTCAGGGGGGAATCAACAAAAGGTCCTAATTGCACGTTGGCTTCTTACAAATCCAGACATTCTTATACTGGACGAGCCTACGAGGGGAATTGATGTTGGAGCTAAGTACGAAATTTACTCTATCATGCATGAATTGGTTAAGAAAGGTAAATCGATAATCATGATTTCTTCTGAAATGCCAGAATTACTTGGAATGGCAGATAGGATTATGGTTATGTGTGAAGGTAAGGTTACCGGAATTTTAGAACAAAGTGAAGCAGATTCAGTAAAGGTTATGAATCTTGCTACAAAGTTTATGCAATAATAGATATCTCCTTTATCAAGTGTAATTTTAGTAATAAATGATTTTTAGTAGGAGAAAGAAAGTGAGGTATATAATATGAATGGAGAAAAGATAGTTTCGCGAAAAGATTTTGGTAAGATATTTTTAGGTATTGGTGCTTTTTTCGTGATACTCGGAATTTTATTTAATATTATTTTAGATCCAGATGTAATTTATGATTTACCTATATATGTGGGTGGAGTTGGTTTAGCGTTAGTTATTTATGGAGCAAAACAATTTTTTGATAAGAAAAATGCAGATATGGATGTGGTTTTTTCGGCTAAAACTGTAAAACATTTTTTAACAGATAATGCGATTATTATAGCACTATTGGTTTTAGTAGTTGTAATAATGATAATTCAACCACGTTTTATGCAATATGCTGTATTTTTAGATATCTTAACACAATCATCGACAAGAATGATTGTTGCTCTTGGAATTTGTTTTACACTATTAATTGCTGGTACGGATTTATCAGCAGGACGTATGGTAGGTCTTGCAGCGGTAATTTCAACATCAATGCTACAAAATCCTGATTATGCAAATAGATTTTTCCCAGGTTTGCCACAGCTAGCAGTTATTATTCCTATTTTGTTAGCAATTGCAGCGTGTGCATTATTTGGAGTACTTAATGGGTTCTTAGTTGCTAAATATGATATGCACCCATTTATTGCAACACTTGCAACACAAGTTATAGTATATGGTGTAACGTCACTATATTTTGATATGCCCCCAAATAAGTCGCAACCAATAGGTGGTATTCGTGAAGACTTTATAGCACTTGGACAAACAAAGTTACTCCAAATAGGAAGTTTTCCAGGAATATCAATCTTAGTTCCTATTGCTATAGTATTCATCATTTTAGTTTGGTTTATACTAAACAAAACTATATTTGGTAAGAATGTATATGCTATTGGTGGTAACCGTGAAGCCGCTGTAGTTTCTGGAGTTAACGTATTTGCAACTATCATGGGAATATTCATCTTTGCATCACTTTTATATGGTGTTGGAGGTGTGCTCGAAGCAGCTAGAACGGCAGGGGCAACAAATAACTATGGTAATGGTTATGAACTTGATGCAATAGCAGCCTGCGTTGTTGGTGGTGTTTCACTTAATGGTGGTGTTGGTAAAGTTGGTGGCATAGTAAGTGGTGTTTTGATATTTACTGTTATCCAATATGGATTACAATTTATAGCTGTAAGTCCTATGTGGCAACAAGTTATAAAAGGTATAATTATTGCAGTAGCTGTTGCTATTGATATGGCTAAATATAGAAGAAAATAATTTTGCCCATAATATTTAAAGATGCAAGTGAATTACAGTTATTAACTGGATATTTACTTGCATCTATTATTTTAATTTAACAAATAGTCCCTGACTATGGTTCTTACGCATACTAGCAATAATTTAATACATAATGTATAATGGTATTTATAATATTGGAAGATCTTACTAAGATTTTAGTAAATTTTAATAAATAAATTTTAAATTACTAAAATAAAATAGTATAGTATACGCATAAACAATAATTCATCTATCGGAGGGAATTAAATGAGTTTATATAGAATCATGATTGTAGATGATGAAGAAGAAATAAGGCTCGGAATTATTAAAAAAATAGATTGGGAAGCAAATGGGTTTAGTGTAGTAGGTGACGCGGAAAATGGACAAGATGCCCTGGAAAAAGCGGAGAAACTTCAACCAGATGTAATAATGACTGATATTAAGATGCCATTTATGGATGGATTGGAGTTAGGTAAAAGGCTTGTGGAATTAATGCCATCAACAAAGATTATTGTATTTTCAGGATGTGATGATTTTGAGTATGCTCATAAGGCAATAAAAATAAATGTAGTTGAGTATGTTCTGAAACCGATTAACTCAATCGAACTCACTGAGGTTTTAATAAGGCTAAAGGAACAATTAGATCGTGAATATAATGAAAAGCGAAATCTTGAAAACCTTTATAAATATTATATTAACAGTTTACCTGTCCTTAGAGAACAATTTCTAGTAGGTGTAATTGAAGGTAAAGTAACTGAAGGACAGTGGAATGAGCAGGCAGAAAATTTAGGAATAGATTTTCAATATGAACACTTAGCAGTAGGATTAATTCATGCAGATGGTGTCTTAAATTTAGAAGAGGGAAATAGTAACTTGGGAATACAACAAGATTCCTCATTGATACCTGTTTCAATTAAGAAAATTGTTGATGAGAGTATGGAAAAATTCTGTAAAAATATTAGCTTTTTTTACTCTGATATGGTAGTAGTTATAGGAAATTTTGAGAAAAAGGAAGATATACTGCTGTTTATAAAGGGAATAAATGAAGTTTGTAAAATATATAAGCGTGTTATGAATTTAACGATATCAGCTGGAATTGGATACGTGTACAATAGTATGCCAGAAATGCGCTTCTCATATAGAAGTGCCCAAAGTGCCTTGGATTACAGATTTATTCTAGGTACGGGAAAAGCTATCTATATCGATGATGTTGAGCCGGATAGTTCTATTCAGCTCCAATTAGAGGAGCAGGAAGAACGAACAATGCTTAATTCTATTAAGATATACTCAGAAGAAGAAATTGTAATGATAATAAGTAGTTTATTTAAAAAAGTTGAAGATTTTCTTTTACCATTTAATAAGTATAGAATTTATTTTATGGAAATTATCACTTCAATTTTAAAACTAGTACAAGCATACAATTTAGATATAGAAGAAATTTTTGGAAAAAATTTTGACTGCTATAGCTTTTTAGAAGCTTTTAATTCCATAAATGAAGTTAAAGAGTGGCTTATACAAAAAGCTGTTAAGATAAGTGTATATATTAAAAAGGAACGAATAAACTCTTCCATGTTACTTATTGAGAAGGCAAAACAGTATATAAAGGACAATTATAGCGACTATGATATTTCTGTAGAAACACTTTGTTCCAAGCTCCATGTAAGTCCAACATATTTTTCTACAATTTTTAAACGTGAGACGGGTATGAATTTTGTGAATTACCTTACTACACTGCGTTTAGAGGAAGCTGTTAAACTTTTAAATACTACAGATGATAAAACATATATAATAGCTGAAAAGGTGGGATATCCAGAAGCTAACTATTTTAGCTATGTTTTTAAAAAGAAATTTGGCGTATCACCATCAAAGTATAGAAAGAATTGAGTTGATTTACTATGCTTAATTTAATAAGAGCAGGAATACAGAAGATAATGGCTTATTTTAAAAATGCAAGTATACAACATATTATATCAATTTCATTTACAGGAATTGCAGTTACAGGAATGATAATTGTAGGTGGATCACTCTATTTGCGCTATATTAATTCAACTGAAGATATGGTGTCTGAAAATAATAAATCCATGTTGGATCAAGTCAATCTAAATTTAGATTCATATCTAAGAAATATGATGAAAGTATCTGATGCAACATATTACAATGTAATTAAAAAGAAAGACTTAGCAGTGGAAAGTTTAGATAGAGAATTGGATTTATTATATGAAACCAATAAAGACTCTCTTATAAGTATTTGCGTTTTTTCACAAAGGGGTGAAGTGGTAGCTGCCTCACCAGTTGGACAACTAAAAAGTTCAGTTGATCCAAGAATAAATGACTGGTTTTCCATTGCAGTTAATAAAAAAGAAAATCTGCACTTTTCAACGCCTCATGTTCAAAATTTATTTGCTGACCCAGATAACAAGTATCGATGGGTTGTATCCCTTAGCCGGGCGGTAGAGCTTACAAACAATAAAAAAACTACTTCAGGTGTCTTATTAGTTGACATGAACTTTAGTGGTATTGAGCAGATTTGTAAAAATGTAAATATAGGTAAATCAGGTTATGTGTACTTAATTGATAGAGAAGGGGAGATAATATATCATCCTAGACAGCAATTAATTTATTCAAATTTAATTGAAGAAAATAATAAAGATGAAGCTAATTATGAAGATGGAAATCATATAGAAACTTTTCAAGGTGAAAAAAGATTAGTTACCGTTAAAACAGTTGGATATACTGGGTGGAAAATTGTTGGGGTAACTCCTATGACGGATATTACATCTGATTATTATCAAATGAGTATCTTTGCAATGTTTATTATGTTTTTTGCTATTTTTATTCTTGTATTTTTAAACATGTTTGTTTCTTCCCGCATAGCTAATCCAATAAAATCTTTAGAGAAATGTGTGAAAAAACTTGAAAATGGTGTAAAGGATGTAGATATTTCGATTAGTGGTTCCTATGAAATTCAGCATTTAGGAAAAGCAATTAAATCCATGGTAAACCAAATGCACACTCTTATGGATAATATAATGACAGAACAGGAATCAAAGCGAAAAAGTGAATTAAATGCACTTCAAGCACAGATTAATCCTCATTTTTTATATAACACATTAGATTCTATTATATGGATGATAGAAAATGAAAATTATGATGGAGCCGTTATTATGGTAACAGCTTTAGCTAAACTTTTTAGAATAAGTTTAAGCAAAGGGAAAAATATAATAACAGTAAGAGACGAAATTGAACATGCGCGTAATTATTTGACAATTCAAAATATACGTTACAAAAATAAGTTTATTTATAATATTGAAGTAGAGGAAGAAACTCTTGATTTAGCAAGCATCAAATTGATTATTCAACCATTAATAGAAAATGCTATATATCATGGTATGGAATTTATGGGAGGAGATGGTGAGATTCTAGTAAAAGCATATGCAAAAGAAAAGGAATTGTATATTGATGTAATTGATAATGGACTTGGTATGCTTCAGGAAATTGCTGATCCCCTTTTAACCAATGAAAGTAAAATTGAAAAGAAAAGTTCAGGCATAGGATTAAAAAATGTTCATGAGAGAATACAACTTTATTTTGGAAAAAACTATGGACTTGAAATTTATAGTGAACCAGATGAAGGGACAACAATTAGGGTTCACATGCCGTGTGTGAATTATTTTGAGATGAAAAAAGAGGGGGAAGTAAGATAGTGAGAAAGAGAAGAAAGCAAACTTTTATTATTTTGTTTTTATTGTTAATACTATCTTTTCTACTTCTTTTAAGTGATACATTATGGCATGAAAAAGATAAAAAAAACTATAATATTTCAGTAATAACTAGAGGGAAAAACAGTGAAAGTTTGATGACAATGAGACAAGGCATTGATCAAGCAGCTTCAGAAATGAATGTTAATATAAGTTTTATTACTTTATCGGAGGAAAACAGTGTCCTTGAACAACAACAGCTTATTGACAGAGAAATAAAAAATAAAGCAGACGCAATAATTATATCGCCAACAGATTATGAGAAAATGGTTAAACCTATAGAGAGTGCAATGAAAAAAGTACCAGTAATATTATTTGACTCAAAAGTTGATTCAGATGCTGTACTTCCAAGTATCTCTTGTGATAATTATAAGCTTGGGGTAAGCTTGGCAGAAGAAATAATAAAAAATTGGCATGAATCTAGTAACATTGCTGTTATAAAAAACAATATGGAGTGCAGCAGTATTAAAGAAAGATATGAAGGATTTATGAGTGTTATGGAAAAAACAAATAACAATTGTATTCCATTGGAGGTAGAGATGGACAAACAATCGTCCTACTATAATGGAGCAAAGAAATTATTAGAGGATAATAATATTAACATAGTTGTAGCATTTGATACAAGCATATTAGAAAGTGTAGCTAAAGTGAAAAAAGACTTAATGAATATGGATAAAAGTAAAGATGATATTGAAATTTATGGAACAGGGAGTACAAGTAACATTATTTCTTATTTAGAGGATAATATAATTAATACAACTGCAATACAAAATGAATTTAATGTAGGGTATTTGAGTGTAAAAACAGCAGTAAATAAAATTAATAGACATAATATAGATAATAATGCTATTTCTTCTACAGTAATTAATAGAAAAAACATGTATTCCGAAGAAAATCAAAGATTATTATTCCCATTTATAAGATAGGTTTTTGCAGTCAATAATGTTGCTTAATACCTAACAGAATTATGTTACGGGGTGATTTAGGGTGAAACTAATTAGGAAGTTATGTGGGGTCTTAGTTGTATTACCAATTTTCAACTTATTATCAGCATGTAATGCAAATGTTAATGCAATAAGCAGTAATGTTAAAGAAATTAAAATTGGTGTTACACTATATAAACAGGATGATGCATTTATATCTATGATTACCAAAAACCTTGAAGATATAGCAAAAGAAAAAGAAAGTCAAGGAAAATATAAAATAGTTGTTAACATTGTAGATGCCAAAGGAAGCTTAATTAATCAGAGCGATCAAGTTGATAAATTTGTTTCACAAAAGTATGATATTATATGTGTAAATTTAGTAGATCGTACTGCAGCAGCAACTATAATCGATAAAGCTAGGTCAGCTGATATACCGATTGTCTTCTTCAATAGAGAACCAGTAGAAGAAGATATGCAAAGATGGAATAAGTTATATTATGTTGGAGGTCAAGCGGAACAATCTGGTGAGATGGAAGCAAATATAATTGTAAATGCATATAAGAAAGATCAAAGGAGTGTAGATAAAAATGGAGATGGCAAAATTCAATATGTAATGCTTGAAGGTGAACAAGGCCATCAAGATGCTTTAATTAGATCAGAATATTGCATTAAGACTATAACTCAAAATGGGATTGAGTTAGAAAAGTTAGCAGATGATACAGCGAATTGGCAAAATGCTCAAGCAACAACAAAAATGACTCAATGGATTAAAAATTATGGCGATAAGATAGAAGTTGTTTTAAGTAATAACGATGACATGGCTCTTGGAGCAATACAAGCTCTTGAAAATGCAAATATTCCAGTAGATCGCAGACCTCTTGTGGTTGGAGTTGATGGGTTGCCTAAAGCCTTAGAAGCAGTAAAAAATGGATCCATGGCTGGGACAATTATTAACGATTCAAAAAAACAGGCAAATGCAATTTTTAATTTGGCATATACATTAGCTACCCATGGATATGTAAATTCTGTAGAAGGATTAGAAAAAGGAAAATATATTAAGATTCCTCATACTGAGGTTACAAGCGAAAATGTAGATTTATACTTAGAAAAGAAATAATAAGATGATTTTAAAGAATAATTATATTTATAGAGAAAATTATTTAAACTATAAGCATTTATGTTTATTTTAAATTTTCCTTATAAGTATAATTATTTTTTTGCACATAAAATTATGTTTACTTGTTAAAGCTAAAATATCAGCATAGAAAGATCAAAATAATACTAAACTTTTTTATTGGGTTAAGTAAAGTGCATGGAGGATTGAAATGAAAAGCTTCAAAAAGATATTAATAGTAATTATAAACTTAATTATTATAATCAATATATCTTTGGGATATAACAAGGTGCTTGCTAACTCAAAATTAAGGGTTAATGGTGAAACACCTGTTAGAATAAGTGTGTTATTGCACAAAGCTGATGATCCATATATTTCTCTAGTCAGCCAAGGGTTTGAAAATATTCAAAAGAAAAATGAAGGTAAGGTAGAATTCACCTTTTATGATTGTAAGGAAAGTCAATTAATACAAAATCAATACATTGATTCGATCCTTAATAAAGGTACAGCAGATCTTATATTTTTAAATTTAGTGGATGAATCAGTTTATCCTGGACCTTCGCAATCAATTATTAATAAAATTAAAGAGAAGAATATTCCAGTAGTTTTATTTAATAGAGAACCTCTTAATATTGATGTAGTTAGATCTTATAATAAAGCTTATTATGTAGGAACAAACCCAGCAGAGGCAGGAATATTACAAGGAAAAATTCTTATTAATGCATGGAATAAGGATAAAGCGGCTATAGATAAGAACGGGGATAATATAATGCAATATATTATGTTAATGGGTCCGTTAAATAATTTGGAGGCAATTGGTAGAACAAAATATTCAGTTCTAACAATTAATGATGCAGGAATTGCTACACAAGAACTAGCATCAAGAGTTTGTAATTGGGAGGAACAATTAGCTAAAGATGCCATGGAACAATTATTTTTGCAAAACGGAGATAAAATAGAAGTAGTAATTGCAAATAATGATGCAATGGCAATAGGTGCCATTGAAGTACTGCAGAAATATGGATATAACAAAGGACCAGGAACTAAAACAATAGCTGTTGTTGGAGTTGATGCTATACCAGAAGCACAGAAATTGATTAAAGAAGGAATTATGACAGGATCAGTTCTTCAAGATGCCCAGGCCATGGCGCAAGCAACTTACGATATTGGGATGAATTTAGTATATGGAAAGCCTCCACTTGAAGGTACACCATATAAATTTGATGAAACTGGAGTTGCAGTGCGTATTCCATATAAGGAGTATATAGGCTAATGTATACTATTATAATTCCAATATTGGTAGGTTATAAATATATTTATGTTTATAGAGCCTAAGTATAGAATTAAAGTGGAGGATAAAATGAGAAAATTCGAGAAAACAATAACTGCCATCATAGTAATTATAGCTATAATAACAAATGTATTTCTTAATTGCAGTAAAGTGTATGCTAATGCAAGCTTAAACCAAGTGGAACAAAGACCTGTTCGCGCTGCTGTATTATTACGTACAGGAGATGATCCGTATACTTTATTACTTAAACAAAGTTTTGAAGAAATTCAAAAGAAAAATGAAGGCAAAATTGAATTTACTTTTTATGATTGCAAAAATAGTCAGCTAATCCAAAATCAAAATTTGGATTTGGTACTTCAAAAAGGTAATGTAGATATTGTATTATTAAATTTAGCGAGTACAGAGGGATCACAATATATAATTAATAAAGTTAAAGAAAAAAATATTCCAGTAGGTTTGTTCAATATAGAGCCACCTAACATTAATTCAGTCAGATCCTATAATAAAGCTTATTTTGTAGGAACAAAACCAGAGGAAGCAGGAATACTACAGGGAAAAATTCTTATTAATGCATGGAATAAGGATAAAGTTCTTATAGATAGAAATAGAGATAATATAATGCAATATGTTATGTTAATGGGACCTCCTAAGAATTTAGAGGCAATTGGTAGAACAAAATATTCTGTTTTAACAGTCAATGATGCTGGAATACAAACGCAGGAAATTGCATCTAGAGTATGTAATTGGAAAGAAGATTTAGCTAGAGAGGCTATGGAACAGATATTTTTACAAAATGGTGATAAAATTGAAGTTATTATTTCAAATAATGATGCAATGGCCATAGGCGCTATTGAGATATTGCAAAAGTATGGATATAACAAAGGAGATAAAAATAAAACAATAACAGTTGTTGGAGTGGATGCAATACCAGAGGCTCAAGAGTTAATTAAAAAAGGATATATGACAGGATCCGTTCTTCAAGATGCGTATTCAATGGCGGAAGCAACTTATGAAATCGGTATGAATTTAGTACATGGCAGGCCACCACTTGAGGGCACACCATACAAATTTGATGATACAGGAGTTTCAGTACGTATACCTTATAAGGAATACATTGCAAATATCCAATAACGTTTGTAAAATTTAAGATAATTAACTTTACAATAATATTAAGTTAACTTAATATTATTATAATAAATTATTTATAAAGGATGTGGGGCTAATGAGTAAAATAGAAGAAATAATGGAGTTTAATTCAAAGTTTGTACAGAATAAAGATTACGAGGAATATGTAACAACTAAAATTCCTAAGAAAAAAATGGCGATACTATCATGTATGGATACTAGGCTTACGGAATTGTTACCAAAAGCTATGAACATAAAAAATGGTGATGCCAAAATTATAAAAGATGCCGGGGCAACTGTTATGCATCCATTTGGAGGGGTAATGAGAAGTATATTAGTTGCAGTATACGAATTTGGTGCAGAAGATGTTTTTGTAATAGGACATCACGGTTGTGGTATGAGTAATTTAGATACTAAGAGTCTTGTTAATAAGATGATAAATAGAGGTATAAATGAAGAAATTATAGCAACCTTAAATAATTCAGGAGTTAATGTTGAAGGATGGCTTCATGGATTTGAATCTGTTGAAGAATCAATTAAGGAAAGTGTAAGAATGATAAAAAATCATCCATTAATACCAAAAGATATAAAAGTTCATGGTCTTATTATGAGTCCAGATACAGGAGAATTAGAAGTTATAGTAAATGGTGAAAACTAATAAGTTATAAGTGAGAAGTAAAAAGTGATAAGTTTAGGAAGGTTACGGTGAGATTTTTTAAGAATGTATTAGAAAAGCCCTATGATTTTCCTCCTAAACTTGTCACTTTAAATTTATAACTTATAACTTGATCAGGTTTCTATTATATGTTTCCAGTATCTCTTGGGCATAAATCTGCATTGAAGTCTGAGATTTTTACGTTCTTCTATAGTAGTAGATTTAAAATAAGCTTTCCAAAGATTTGCATATCCATCATTATGATATTTAAGTTTTTCATAGGTTTCATTATACATATCAACTATTTCATAAAAATTTGTATTATAAATTAAAGCCTTTTCCCGGGAAATATCATGAATAATAAAATATTCATTAGAAAATCTATTTTTAAAGTGATCACCAAGAAGCTCTAAAATATCATTATCAGGTTCAATTGATGAATATAAGAATTTATCATCAATGTGACTAAATCGAACGAAGCCTTCAAATCTGTGGCATTCGTATGAAACCTTCTTGTTAATATTATCTACAAGTCTTATTATATCTATATTTAAAAAATTATGAACATCATGGCCGAGCTTAAAGGCAATTTTCAAATATTTAAGTATTATCATAGCTTTATCTTCATTATTACTAAGATATACCAAGTAGATTTTTTTTAACGAAAGGTAATCTATTTTGTCAATAACTGCATTTCTTACCTTTCTAAATTTTCTCATATCAGTAGTAATTTCGAGAATTTCCCCAAGTAAAAGGGGAGCGGTAGATTCGCTCTTGCCGTAAATTGATATTGGTAATACTTTAGCATAAAAGATATCATATACAGTAGTTAATAAACCTTCAAAGGTGTCATCATAAATATAAATATTCATAATCAAAACTCCCCGCTTATTGAAGTAATTTTATCACTTATTTGCAGCGTATTTACCTTTGGCAAGAAAATATTCGAAGCAGTTTCATTTTGATTAAAAATTATATTAGAAAATGATGTGTTTTTTCCAGAAAGTATAATGCTAGAAGGAGTAGTTTTTTCTTCTAGCGACAGCATATCAAAGAAAGATAGCTGGTTAATATTTATCTTACTATTTTTAGGTAAATCCAATTCTAAAAGTTTATTTCTTATTCTAACATCATCAAATAAAACATCACCATAATATTTTCCACTGCAAGTAATAAAGTATTTTGCTCTCTTTAGGACAACTCTAATATTCTTTAGATCTTCGAAGGTTAAATTATGAACTCTTCTAATTTTTAAAATTTTTTTAGCAGAAGTAACCCCTATGCCTGGAATTCGCAGCAATTTCTCATAAGAAGCTTTATTAATTTCTACTGGGAATTCATTTAAATTTGATAATGCCCATGAGGTTTTTGGATCAAAATCTAAATCGAAATTATCATCATCACTCTTCAAAAGTTCATTAGCTCTAAAGCCATAATATCTAAGAAGCCAATCAGCTTGATATAATCTGTGCTCTCTAAGCATTGGAGGATGAGTTATATCAGGAAGAAGTTTATTATCCTTAATTACAGGAACATAAGCAGAATAGTAAACTCTCTTCAAACTATATTTATTATAAAGAGCTTCTGAAAGCTTGATTATTTTTCCGTCACTTTCTGGAGTAGCTCCCACGATTAATTGAGTACTTTGGCCTCCAGGAACAAAAAGAGGTGTACTCTTTATACTTTTTTTCATTTCACTATAATTAATTATAGAGTTTTTAATTATTTTCATCGGTTTTAAGATTTTTTCTTTACTTTTTTGTGGGGCAAGAAGCTTTAGACTGTTACTAGATGGAAGTTCTATGTTAACACTCATTCTGTCAACATAAGTACCGGCCTGTTCAATTAATGCTTCATCAGCACCAGGTATAGCTTTTAAATGAATATACCCATTAAATTTTTTCTCCAAACGCAATTTTCTAACAGTCTTAAGCAAAAGTTCCATAGTGTAATTTGGATTATTAATTATGGCAGAACTTAAAAATAAACCTTCAATATAATTACGTTTATAAAAATTAATTGTAAGCTCGCAAACTTCCTCAGGAGTAAAACTTACCCTTGAAAAATCTCTTGAGGAACCATTAATGCAGTATTTGCAGTCAAATACACAATCGTTTGAGAATAGTATCTTAAGCAGTGAAATACAACGTCCATCAGGAGTAAAGCTATGACAGATACCAGCCTCAGATGCATTCCCAATCCCATTATTAGTATTTTTTCTTTTAGAACCAGAAGAAGAACAAGATACATCATATTTTGCGGCATTTGATAAAATTTTTAGTTTTTCCATTAAATCCATTTTGTTTACACTTCCTTTTTTACAACATGAAACTTTATAAAATAGCGTATCATCAATATAGGAATATATGTTCCGTTGCAACGGGGTAATTAATTTTTTAATGTGTAGGAAAATATAAAAATTTTCAATTTTGAAAGTCAGTAATATCAATGGATAAGAGAAATTCAGATTGTAAAAATTTCATTAAAATGCGAGTATATACATGTAGATATGTGTTGTAAAAAAAGTATATATGTAAGCATGTATGTATGTATCATAAAAAATCCTTATAAAATGTATTAAATAAATGTTGTTAGTGATTATAAATACAAAAATGTGGCAAGTATTAGAAGGAAATACAAAATATGAAATTACAGAAGTGCAAAAATACAAAATATAATTTCAAAATA
>JAJXWH010000113.1 GCA_021781745.1 Bacillota bacterium
AAAAGATAGGGTGAAGAAAGGTGAATATCAAAGTTAATATTTTTTGTGTTTTGACAAGAAATATGTAGCTGTAAGTGCAAACAAATATGAGTTGCTATATTTAATCTATGGAAAATTTCTCTGAGAGCGTGGCGCAGTTTTATGTTCATGTCGAGGAAAGTATAAAATTTTTAAAGTTTGAAAGGCTTGATAGAATCAAATCTTAAGGTTTTGAAAATTGACAATGTAGGATAAAATCCTTAAAAGGATTTTTAAAATATACTTTCTAGAAAACATGCGGTTTTCAATCTAAATTGTCAATTGTCAATTGAAACGTACCGCAGGCACTTTGTTCTTTTTAAAATTTATGTGGTATAGTGAGGATTCTATCTAATTGGTTATTTTACTATAATTTTGTAATATGGTTTTATTGATTACATATTTAGTTGATAGTAAAATTAGTATATAGGTATAATTTATGAGCAGAAATATAAGCTATGTAACGCAGTGGAGGTACTAGATTGAGTAATATAAAAATTTATTTTATGAATAAAAGCATTGGTTATAAGCTTATATTGTATTTTTTTGGAGTAATATTAGTTGTAACTACTACAATAACGACTATAGGAAATTTACTATATAAAGATTCAATAAATTTTTCACAAAATGAAAATACTAATCAAATAATAAAGCAAATAAATAGCAACATAGAATCCTATGTTAGCAATACTGAAAATATTATAAATTACATGGCTGGTGATCCTAGAATATTGCAATTTTTAAATGATAACAAATTAGAAAATAATGATATGGAAGATGAAGCCTATAAGTCAATTTATAGCTTTATAAAATTTAACCCTGAAATAGCAGGAATAATGGTAGTAAACAATAATGGTGGTTATATTAGTGACGTTATGAATAAGGTATCAAGAGATTCCCTAACACAAGAGGAGTGGTACACCAAGGCATATAATAAACCAGAAATTATACATCTATTCACAAAACCTGTAGGGAGAAATATTGATAATATTTTTAGCTATTCAGCAGATGAGGTTTTTTCAATGTCTAAAGCAGTTATTGATCAATCAACTGGAAAGATAAAAGGCGTAATTCTTATAGATATAAAGTTAGATGCCATCAAAAATATTATCGAAAATTCAAAGCCAGGGACAGCAGGATTTATTTATATTATGGATAGTAATAAGGACATTGTATACACTCCAGTTAATAATATAGTTTATAGAATTAAAAACGAGTGGATTGAAGATATTAATAATGAAATAATTATAAAAAATATCAATGGAGAAAATTATCAATTAACAAAGATTGATTCTAAATATACAGGTTGGGCAACCATAGGAGTATTTCCAGAAAGTGAAAGTCTTAGAATAATTAAAAACATAAAATACTATTCCCTTATAGTTGCAATTATAGCACTTATTATTGCTCAGATTTTAGTGATAATCTTTACTAGATCTATTGTAAATCCAATACAAAAATTAAAAAAACTTATGAAAAAAGCTCAAGAAGGGGATTTAACAGTTTCTTTTAATGCTAAGTATAATGATGAAATAGGAGAACTTGGAAGTTCTTTTAATACAATGGTTAAAGAGATAAACAAACTTATAAATTTAGTACAAATTGAAGAAAAGAAAAAAAGAATAGCTGAAATGAATGTATTGCAAGCTCAAATTAAACCTCATTTTATGTATAATACATTAGATACTATAAGATGGATGGCCGAAGAACATAATGCGGAAGATATTGTTGAAATAATTGAGGCATTCACTAATTTGCTTAGAATAAGTTTAAGCAAGGGGAAAGAAATAATAAGTGTGAAAGAAGAATTGAGTCATGTACAAAGTTATTTAATTATTCAAAAGATAAGATATGAGGACAAGCTAGAGTATGAAATTAAGTTTGAAGACAGTATACTTAATTATAAATTAATCAAACTAATTTTACAGCCATTGGTTGAAAATGCAATTTACCATGGAATAAAAGAAAAACGAGGTAATGGAAAAATTATAATTACCGGCAAAATTGAAGAAAATTTACTGTATTTTACTGTAGTTGATAACGGAAAAGGTATGGATGAACAAACTCTAAATAAAATAAATAATATGCTTAAAAATAATTCTGGAAATAAAAACGATATAGGATATGGAATTTTTAACGTAAATGAAAGAATAAAGCTTATTTACGGTGAGGAGTATGGACTAACCTACAAGAGCATTTATGGAGAAGGAACGATTGTAGAACTTAGGCATCCAATAGTTATATAAGCTTGATTTTTAAACACAAAAAGATAAAGCCTGGGGAGCAGGCTTTATCTTTTTATTATTTCAATTAATGAGGGGGTTGGTAAGTATTGGTATTGATGGAGGATACTATTTTTAGAAATGTAACGATTTATATATTCTAAAATAATAACCAATACTTACCTTTATATCAATATAATAAGATTATAAACTTTAATAATTATTATTTCCAAGCAACGCTAGAAAATTTTAATTCATTTTTAAATGTTGAAAGTTTAGTATCATTATTGATTACTACACATTCGATTCCAACCATATCAGCCCAATCTAATAATTGTTCTTCGTCAACATAGAATGAGAAACTAGTATGATGAGCACCGCCAGCCATAATCCATGCTTTAGCACCTTCTTTTAATGATGGTTGTGGTTTCCAAAGAACACTAGCTACTGGTAGGTTAGGCATGTCTTCAGTTACTTCAACACAGTCAACGCTATTAACTATTAAACGGAACCTATTCCCCATATCTATTAATGAAGCAGCAACAGCAGGACCAGAAGCACCTTTAAATACTAAACGAGCTGGATCTTCTTTATCTCCAATTCCAAGTGGATGCACTTCAATAACTGGCTTAGTTGCAGCAAGTGTTGGGCAAATTTCAAGCATATGTGCTCCAAGAATTAGTCCATTTTCTGAATCCATATTATAAGTGTAATCTTCCATTAAACCTGTACCTTTTCCATCAGCCATGATTTTCATAGCTCTAACAAGTGCAGCAGTTTTCCAGTCTCCTTCAGCACCAAATCCATAACCTTCAGCCATTAAATGTTGAGCAGCAAGACCTGGAAGTTGTTTCATTCCATGGAGTGCTTGGAAGTTAGTTGTGAAAGCTGTATACCCTTTTGCATCTAAGAAAGTTCTTAGACCAATTTCAATTTTAGCTTGTTCACGGATAGAATCTACAGGAGCTTTAGGATCTATATCATATAATTTAGAGTATTCAGCCATAAGTTCATCGATTTGACCTTCAGTAACTTTGTCCATTGATTTAACTAAGTCACCAACTCCATAGTAATCAACTGTCCAGCCAAATTTAATTTGAGCTTCAATTCTATCACCATCAGTAACAGCAACATCTCTCATGTTATCTCCAAAACGGGCAACCTTAATGCTGCGTCCTTCAGTAAATGCAACAGCAGGAGCCATCCATTTAGCTATGTCAGCAGTAACAGAAGCATCTGTCCAGTGGCCAACTACTATTTTACGAGCTATATCAAGTCTAGCTCCAATATATCCAAATTCCCTATCTCCATGAGCTGCTTGGTTTAAGTTCATGAAGTCCATATCAATTGTTCCCCAAGGGATTTCTTTGTTAAATTGAGTATGAAGATGAAGTAATGGCTTTCTAAGTTCAGTTAAACCATGAATCCACATTTTAGCTGGTGAGAATGTATGCATCCAAGTAATTATACCAGCACAATTTTCATCATTATTAGCATCATTGCATACTTTTCTGATTGAAGGAGAATCAGTAGCAACTGTTTTAAAAACTATTTTATAAGGCAGATTTTTTGTATTTAATCCTTCAACGATTATCTTTGAGTTATCAGATACTTGATCTATTACTTCAGGACCATATAGAGGCTGACTTCCTGTAACAAACCAAAATTCATAATTTTTTACTTTTAACATTTAACATTCCTCCTAATATATAAATAAAAATACTTGTCCGATTTAGTATACCTTTTCATAGGTACAAACAAGTTTTGTTGTATGTACAAGCTTATTATAGTATAATAATGTTGTACATACAAGATGTAAATAAAAAAAAACAAAAAAAATTAACAATATTAATTTTGCAGATAAATATTAGTATGGAATAAATTAGATAAAGACAGGCCTACAGTAAAATTTATCTTTATGATTGGGGTAAAAATTAGTAAAGCGCATTATTCGTGTTACGTTTGGAAGTTTAAACAAATTTAGAAAAAACTATTGATATATATAAGGAATAGATATATAATCAAATCATCAAGTGCGTACAACTTTCTGAAATCTTATTAGAGAAATTAATTTGTATTTTAAGAAGTTGTTGCATAGTTATTTGATGAAAGTAGTTGAATAAAGATGAAAGAAGCTGAAACAAAGCATGAGCTAATTGAAAATTATTATATCAGCCTAATAGAAGAAAATAAGGTTTCAGCAGGTGACCAATTACCTTCTGAAAATGAAATAGCCAACTTATTCAATGTAAGTAGGCATACAGTAAGACAAGCTCTTACTTATTTAGTGCAAGAGGGCTGGATATATAAAGAAAGAGGAAAAGGAAGCTTTTACTCTAATAAAAAAAGTAATGAAGCTAAAAAAAATGTTGCTGTTCTTACAACCTATATATCCGATTATATTTTTCCTAAAATTATATCGGGTATAGAGGAAGAATTAAGACGCAAGGGATATAATTTGTTATTATTTAACAGTAATAACGATATTCAAAACGAAAGAAGATGTTTTGAGAATATCATAAACCAAGACATAGCAGGACTAATAGTTGAACCTGCGCAAAGTACAATAAATAACCTACATCATGACAGCATTAAGAAACTAGAAAAAAACAATATAAAATATATTGCAATAAATGCTAATTGTGATGAAGAAAACTCTGCATACATTGTAGTGGATGATGAGCAAGGTGGATACAAACTTACGAGTTATCTATTAGAACTTGGGCATAGAAATATAGCTGCATTGTTTAAAGCAGATGACTTACAAGGGGAAAAAAGAAGAAGAGGTTACATAAAGGCTCTTAAAGAGTACGATTTAAGTTTTAACAAAGGTATAGTGGGGGAATACATAACTGATAATCAAGAAATGTATATAGATCAGTTTACAAAGAAGATTTTAAATCTTAAAGAAAGACCAACTGCAATTGTTTGTTATAATGATAAAGTTGCTTTAAGGGTTATAGATAATTGTAGAAGAGAAAATGTTAAAATCCCTAAAGATTTATCAATAGTAAGTTTTGATGATTCTAGTTTAGCAGTTTCATCAGACGTTAAGCTTACAACAATAAAGCATCCGAAAGAAGACATGGGAATAAGAGCAGCTAAATGTATTATAGATATGATTGAGGGAAGAATAGACAAGCCTCAATATACGTACAATGCTGAAATGATAGTTAGAGATTCTTGTTCTAGAATTTAAATTTTATCTTTGCTTTAGATATCTTGATTTATAAGTTACTAAAGCAAAGATGAATTTTAATGATATATAATAAAATATTTTTTATGCACGCTTGTACGTACATATACACAACAAGGAGGTAAGGGTATTCAAATGTTAGAGAAATTAAAGGAAAAAGTTTATGAAGCTAATATGGAACTTCAAAGAAAAGGTCTTGTAATCTATACTTGGGGGAATGTTAGCGAAATCGATAGAGAAACTGGATTGGTAGTAATAAAACCAAGTGGCGTTGATTATGACACTATGAAAGCAGAAGATATGGTAGTTGTAGATTTAGATGGAAATGTCGTAGAAGGAAAATATAAGCCTTCAACTGATACTCCAACACATTTAGTTATGTATAGAACTTATCCTAATGTTGGTGGTGTTGTTCATACTCATTCAGAGTGGGCAACAACTTTCGCTCAAGCAGGAATGTCTATAACAGCTTTTGGAACAACACATGCAGATTATTTTTACGGAGATATTCCTTGCACTCGCGATTTAACTGATGAAGAAATTAGTGGAGAGTATGAAAAAGAAACAGGAAATGTAATAGTAGAAACTATTGGAGATAGAGACCCACTTGAAGTTCCAGCTATAGTGGTTAAAAATCATGGTCCATTTGCCTGGGGAAAAGACGCTGATTCAGCAGTTTACAATGCAGTTGTGTTGGATAAGGTTGCTGAAATGGCATATAAGACAATGACATTAAACAAAGATGTAAAGGGTGTCAAACAACATCTTTTAGATAAACATTATCTTAGAAAACATGGTGCTAATGCATACTATGGTCAATAAGATACAAAAGTATAAACCTATATTTTGGGAGAATTTCATAATTACCATTGGAACTCCTATTTTGAAATTCTCCCTAAGAGAAAATCTAAAGCGAATGCCCTAGAGTAATGTTTCTTAATACTTTATTATTGTTTTTTCTATGGGTATTTTATATTTTGTCTATTAAGCTTTCATATTGGGAGATATATGACAATAATAAATATATTAAAGAGGAGATGTTAAGGAAATGAGATTTTTTTTAGACACAGCAAACGTAGAACACATTAAAGAAGCAAATGAAATGGGAGTAATATGTGGTGTAACAACTAACCCATCACTAGTAGCTAAAGAAGGAAGAGACTTCAATGAAGTT
>JAJXWH010000058.1 GCA_021781745.1 Bacillota bacterium
TTCTTAAGTCTTAATTTATCTGCTATAATAGCGATAAATTCACTATTTGTTGGCTTGCCTTTATCATTATGAACTGTATATCCAAATAATCTGTTAATAGCTTCGATTTGGCCTCTACCCCATGCTACTTCTATCGCATGTCTTATTGCTCTTTCTACTCTTGATGCTGTTGTATTATACTTTTTAGCTATTGAAGGATATAATTCCTTTGTAACTGCTGATAATAATTCCATATCATTGACAACCATAGTTATTGCTTCTCTTAAATACATATAACCTTTGATATGAGCTGGGACCCCAACTTCATGTATTATATTAGTAATTTCAGTTTCTAAGTCGATTGGTGCCTTAGTTTTATTTTCGCTTGAAGATAAAATTGATGATGATTGATATGACGTTCTAATATTACTTTCTTGAACTGGAGAAACACTAAACATTTCTCTTATTCTCTTTGTAAATACTTCCATATCAAAAGGTTTTACAGTGTAATAATCTGCACCTAATGTTATTGCCTGTTGTGTTATTTTATCTTGCCCAACAGCTGATAAGATAATTATTCTAGGAACCTTTTCTAATTGCATAGTATTTAATTTTTCAAGTACTCCTAGACCATCTAAATGTGGCATGATAATGTCAAGTATTACCAAATCGGGTTTCTTTTCAACAATCAAATCCAATGCTTCTCTCCCATCTTTAGCTATCCCTGTAACAACAATATCTCTTTGATTTAACAGATAATCGTTTAAAATGCTGCAAAATTCCTTGTTATCATCAGCAATAAGTACAGATATTTTTGAATCTTCCATATTTTCTTCTCTCCTTTTGTCAATTCTAAAATTATGTTTTGTATTTTAAAATATTTTCACCCTATATAACCATATCTTATCTAATAATCCACCTACTATATATTATACTATATAAGATCACTTCTACAAAACTTTGTAAGTTTTTATTATTAGGGTATGTACGTTTATTCTCAAATATATTTTAATTTATATTAATATATTCAATAAAAATAAATTTTAAATAAGTTTTATTGTTTTAGTGTATTTATCTTCCACTATTTGTAAATTATACACTTTTTTTCTCAGAAAGTAAATAGTTTCTGAAAAAATAGTTTAAAGTATTTTTATAAATAAAATTGTAACTATATATTTCCTAAATTCTCAATTATTAAGCTAATATATATTTATTATATATTTATATTCTTTTTTCTACAATGAAATAATTATTTTATTTTAAAAAAAATATTCCACACTTTATAATTTATATTAGAATCATCTAATTATTTCCACTTTTTTATTTTTTTGCCTAATATTTTTTAACTTATCATAATGAAAATATAGATTAACCAAATTAGGTGGAGTTATTTGCATATCTCCACCTATGTATTTCATTTTATTACTCCTGCATCTTGCAGCATCCATTCTATATATATTCCATAACCTGTATCTGGCTTATTTATAAGTACATGAGTTACTGCTCCTACAATTTTACCATTTTGAATTATCGGACTTCCGCTCATTCCTTGAACTATTCCTCCAGTTTTCTCTAGTAATTTTTGATCAGTAATTTTAATTACCATGCTTTTTGATCCAGCAGTAGATTGATTTAAAAGTTTTTCAATTTCTATATCAAATTCTTGTGGACCACTTTCATCAATAGTTGTAATTATTTTTGCTTTTCCTGTAGTTATTTCATCTCTAAATCCAACTTTAAGTGGTTTTATGTTTTGATTTAATGCAATATTATTTTTAATTTCTCCAAATATCCCACTTTGTGTATTTTTCTCAATATTTCCTGTTGGCTTTTGTTCATTTAAAAAAATACCTTTCAATTCACCAGGTGATCCTTTTTCACCTTTTCTAACACTAATGATTGATGATTCTAATACATCTCCCTTTTTAATTAAAAAGGGCTCATTTGTATCACAATCAGTAATCGGATGGCCTAACGCACCAAACTTCTTAGATTTAGCATCATAGAATGTCAATGTTCCTACTCCGGCGGTTGAATCTCTTATCCATAAACCAATTTTATAGTCCTTGTTATTTTCTTTCTTTAAACGAATAACTTTTGTAAAATTCTCACCATTTCTCAATATATCAACTTTAATATCTTCCTTGTCACATTCCTTAATCGTTTTTAACAAGTCAAGAGAATTTTCCATTTCTTCACCGTTTACTTTTAAAATAATATCGCCAATTTCAAGGCCTCCAGCTTTTCCGGGACTTTCTTCTTTTTTATTATTGATTACAATATCGGAATATCCAACAATAAGTACACCCTCACTATTAACTCTTACACCAATAGGATTTCCTCCAGGATAAAGCTCTAAATCTCTAATTTTTTGAATTTGAAGCGATTTAAGTGGAATCATTCCTAAAAATTTTATTTCATATTGATCATCTTTATTATTAATTTTATTTATTGTATTCCCTATAGGCGCAATTGATGATACAGTTTTTTCATCCTTTGTATAAATTTTATTTGGTATTTTTCTTATACTTATTGTGGTCATTAAAATTAGAATTAGGATTGGAGTAATAATTAAACTAGTTGTACATAAAAGTTTTTTCTTCATATTTCTCTCCTCCTTCTATTTACTAAATTTAATTTCCCCACACCATGAGAGTCTTATCCTATAGGAACTCTGTTATTGTAGTCAAAAAATTAAGCATATACTAAATTTTTTAAATATATATTTTTATTTCATTAGCTTCATATTGATTTTTTATATAACAAAACAAAAAAATAAAACCACGTAATCACATGATTTTATTTTTACCAATTTTTATTTAAATATGTATTTATTTTTTAATTTCTATTTTTTTTGCTTCACATAATCTTATCATTTCTTTAACA
Source organism: Bacillota bacterium (assembly GCA_021781745.1). GTDB lineage: Bacteria > Bacillota > Clostridia > Clostridiales > Clostridiaceae > Clostridium. Next base: position 2,866 of record JAJXWH010000058.1, read on the forward strand.
TTGTTTAATGTTGCTTCTGTAACATCATCACCAGCCAACATTTTACTAATTTCAAATTCCTTTTCTTCTTTTAATAAAACTTTAATTTTTGTAAATGTTTTATTATCTTTAACATCTTTCATAACAAAATAATGGTAATCTGATAATATAGCAATCTGTGGAGAATGTGTTATGCATAAAACTTGATGTGTATTTGATAATTGATACATCTTTTCTCCGACCCTTTGCGCAACTGCACCACTTATACCTGTATCTATTTCATCAAAAATTAATGTAGGAATTTCGTCTTTTTCTGCAAACACACATTTTAAAGCTAACATTATTCTTGAAAGTTCACCACCTGATAAAACCTTCTCTAAAGGCATTAATGGTTCACCAGGATTTGTAGATATCATAAAACTTACTTCATCAAAGCCTCTTTCATTAAACTCTTCTCCATCTATTACGCTAATTTCCATCCTAGATTTTTCAAGACCTACAAACGCCAGTTCTTTTAATATCTTTTCTTCCAAATACTTACTTCTATTTGTTCTAAATTCATGAAGAATTAAGGCTATTTCTTTCATTTTAATCAAAATTTCTTTTTCCTTTTGCTTTAGTTCCTCTATTATTTTTTCCGAATTGATTATTTCATCATATTCTTTTTTTATTTTTTCATGATATTCTAAAATTTCTGGTATCGTTGGCGCATACTTTTTCTTATATGAATTTATTTCATAAATTCTGGCATTTACTTTATCTAATGCATCTTGATCATAAAAAATATCTTCAGCCATATCTCTAATTTCATGGCTAGCTTCTTCCAAAATATAAAAAGCCTCTTCTATTGTTTGTTTGCTCTTTTTTATCTTTTCGAAATGATTTTCAACACTAGATAGTTCTTGTATCACCTTTGAAATTGAATCTATTACACTAAATTCCTCATTTCCACTTAAAATTCCATAAGAGAGAGCCAAACTATTATTTATTTTTTCAGCATTAGCTAAAATATTATATTCCTCTTTTAAATTTTCATCTTCATTTACTTTGAGTTTAGCCTTTCCAATATCTTCAATCTGAAATTTTAAATAGTCAAGTAATTTATCCCTATCTGAGTTTCCACTAATTCTATTAATCTCTTCTTTAATTTCCTTTAAGTTTTCCCTAAATTCACTATACTTTTTTAAGGGACTTATAATTTCATTTCCTATAAAATCATCCAAATAGAATATGTGGCTGCTTCTTTGCAAAAGTTCTTGATTTGCATGTTGGCCATGAATGTCCAAAAGTTTTGCCCTAATTTTTCTAAGTTGAGATGTAATCAAACTTTTTCCATTAACTTTGATTAAATTTTTCCCACTTAAATGGCTTTCTCTAGAAATAATTAATATATCTTCATACTCAATATCCAGTTCTTCTAAAACATTTAAAACTTTAGACTTCTCGATTGTAAATAAAGCTTCTACATATGTTTTTTCTTCACCAGTTCTTATTAAATTCTTAGAAAATTTACCGCCAAGAACAAAATCAATTGCATCTATCATAATAGATTTTCCAGCACCAGTTTCTCCTGAAAGTATATTAAAACCGTCATTAAAGTTTATAGTTATCTCTTCTATTAAAGCAAAATTTTTAATATTTAATTGAATTAGCATTTCATCCCACCCTTGTATTTATGATGACATTCTCTTTCTTATTTTATCCACTAAATCTTCAGCGCTTTCTATACTTCTAACCAATATAAAAATAGTATTGTCTCCAGCTACAGTACCTGCAATATCTGCACTTTCTAAATTATCAATAGCTTCAGCTGTTATAGGCGCAGATCCTGTTATGGTTTTTATAACAACCATCTTATCTACATTTTCTACAGAGAGAACTGTATTTGCTAAAATATTGCTTAATCTATCGATAATATTCTTTTGTTCTCCTGTTGATACAACATACTTAGATTTTCCATTAGTAGATTGAACTTTTATTAATTTTAAATTTTTTATATCTCTAGAAACTGTCGCTTGAGTTACATCAAAACCTTCATTTTTTAATGCATCTGCTAAATCTTCCTGTGTTTCTATTTCTCTAGAACCTATGATTTCTAATATTTTTGTATGTCTCTTTGATTTCAAATTTCCTCACCATCACATTCTTTAGAATTATTTAAAATCTTACTTCTTAAAACCTTAAAGTAATTATAATCATCAAATAATAGTAATTTTAAGCTACTATTATTTTTACTTAATTTTACCGACATATCATGGTTTACTCTAATTGCCTTTTGACCATCCACTGTTAAATAGATTTTTTCTTCTTCCTGATCTGCGTGTACCTCTATAGTACTATTTCCGTTTAATACAATAGTTTGCATACTCTTAGTATGTGGACATATTGGTGTTATGGTTATAAGTTCTAAATCTGGGTATATAAAGGGTCCACCTGCTGAAAAAGAATATGCTGTTGAGCCAGTAGGCGTCGCGATAATTAGACCGTCACCCCTAAATGTGGAATATATTTTTCCATCAACAAATATTGTGAATTTGACCATTCTAGATAATGTTCCTCTAGCTAGTACTACATCGTTCAAAGCTTTAAGTTCTTCTATATTTTTCTGTGCTTCAACTTTACAGTTTAACATCATTCTGTCCACAATTTTATAATTTCCTGCTTCAAGTTTATTTAGAGCAACATCAATATCTGAAATATCTATACTAGATAAAAATCCCAAATTACCTATATTTATTCCTAAAATAGATCCCCTAAAGCTTTCATTTAAAGATCTTGCAACTCCAAGAAGCGTTCCATCTCCTCCTAAAACAACAAGTAAATCTACATCTTTTAAATCCTGTATCTCTGCATCAAAAGAACTAAATACAAAAATCTCTTCCAAATCAAATTTTTCTCTAAATTTCTTAATAACCATATTTATTATTTTATTATCTTTATCTTTCGATGAATTAATTGCAAATCCAATATTTTTCATAGCCCCTCCAAAGAAGTTAAATCTCCACATGTGATTCTTCAACTACTACATCTATATCTTCTATTTTAAAATCACTTTCTTTATTTTTATCTTTTGTAAAGTAAACCAAATACTCCCTGTTGCCTTCAGGACCTTTAATTGGCGAATAACCTATTCCTAAAACATTTAACTGCTGTTCCAATAAAAAATCTATAATATTATGAACTACTTCTTTATGAGTACTTATTTCCCTTACTACGCCTTTTTTGCCAACTTTATCTCTACCCGCTTCAAACTGAGGTTTTATAAGTGCTACAACCTCACCACTATCTTTTAAAAGACTTAATGTTGCAGGCATTATTTTCTTTAATGAGATAAACGATACATCAATAGATGCAAAATCTAAAGGCTCTCCTATATCTTCTAAAGTAACATATCTTATATTAGTTCTTTCCATGCAGACTACTCTATCATCGGTTCTAAGTTTCCATGCAAACTGACCATACCCAACATCAACAGAGAATACCTTAGATGCTCCATTTTGAAGCATACAATCAGTAAATCCACCAGTAGACGCTCCTATATCCATGCAAACCTTACTTTTCAATGAAATATTATATGCATTCATTGCTTTCTCTAATTTTAGTCCACCTCTGCTAACATATTTGAGAGTTTCACCTCTATATTCAATACTAGCACTTAAACTAACCTTTTCTCCAGCTTTATCCACTTTTTGACCATCAACATAAACTTTTCCTTCCATTATACATGCTTTTGCTTTCTCTCTAGAAGTAATTATGCCCTTTTCTACCAAAAGTAAATCAAGTCTTTCCTTTTTTTCTGCCATTTTTTTCTCCTTTTAATCATAAAGCTTTATGACAGCCTTACTTATGTTTTCGCAATCTAATTTATATGCTTTATATAAATCTTCTACATTTCCTTGAGGAATAAATTGGTCATCATATCCAAGAGATTTAATTATTCCTCTATAATCTATATCACAAAGATAATTTTTGACAGCTGAACCCAACCCACCTCTTAAAATATTATCTTCTATTGTTAAAATATTATAGCCTTCTTCTTTAATATATTCTAGCATATTTTTATCAATTGGTTTAATAAATGTTGCATTTACTATGGTTGGATTTAAGCCCTTTTCATATAATATATCTTTTGCCAGCATTGAATGTTGAACCATTTTTCCTGTAGAAATTATACAGACCTTTGATCCTTTATTTATTATTTCCCATTTTCCTTCCTCTACTTCTTCAATAGGAGAAAGTGTATTAATTATGTTTCCGCCTCTTGGGTACCGAATAGCAACAGGTGCATTTTTATTAAGAGCCCATTTCAATAATACTTCAACTTCTTCTAAACACTTTGGTGCTACAATATGTATATTAGGAATCATTGACAAATAAGACAAATCATTAATCCCCTGATGCGTTTCACCGTCTTCACCTACTATTCCCGCTCTATCTATAGCAAAAACTACTGGAAGATTTTGAATACAAACATCATGTAACATTTGGTCAAATGCTCTTTGCAAAAATGTAGAATATACAGCAAAAACAGGCTTCAACCCATTACTAGCCATTCCTGCAGCCAAAGTAACTGCATGTTCTTCGGCTATTCCCACATCAAAAAACCTATCTTTATACTTCTGTGAAAAACACCTAAGTCCCGTTCCCTCAGGCATTGCCGCTGTAATTGCTACTATTTTGTCGTCTTTTGCACCAAGGTTTATTAGCGCTTTTCCAAAAGCCTTTGAGTAACTATTTTTAGGGGATACCTTTGATTCTCCACTTTCTAAATCAAAAGAACTAACTGCATGATATTTACTTGGACTCTCCTCGGCTAATGCATAGCCCTTTCCTTTTTGAGTTAATACATGTATTATTACAGGACCGTTTACTTCCTTGGCCATTCGAAAAACTTCAGTCATAGCATTGATATCATGACCGTCAATTGGCCCTATATATTTAACTCCCATATTTTCAAAAAGCATTGAAGGTACTATTAGCTGTTTAATGCTGTCTTTAACTTTAGATATTTTCCCAGCTATATTTTTCCCAAAATTTGAACTATCCAAAGATGCATGTATATCAGTTTTTAACTTATTGTATGTTGGTGCTATTCTAAGCTTATTTAAATACCTAGAAAGGCCTCCTACATTTTTAGAAATAGACATTTGATTATCGTTTAATACGATTATCAAATTTGTTTTTCTAAATCCTACGTCATTTAGCGCTTCAAGCGCCATTCCTCCAGTTAGTGCTCCGTCTCCAATTACAGAAATCACATTGTATTTTTCTTTTTTTATATCTCTGGCTCTAGCTATTCCAAGTGCCGCTGAAATTGAGGTACTACTATGACCAGTATCAAAATAATCATATTTACTTTCATTTCTCTTTGGAAATCCACTAATTCCATTTAATTGTCTAAGATTTTTAAATCCTTCTTTTCTCCCGGTTAGAATCTTATAAACATAACTTTGATGTCCTACATCCCATACTATTTTATCTTCATCAAAGTTAAAAGCCTTAAATAAACTTAATGTCAATTCTACAACACCTAAATTAGATGCTAAATGACCTCCTGTTTTAGATACACTGTCTATTAAAAATTCTCTAATTTCATTACTTAAAACTTTATAATCATCTTCATTAAGCTTTTTTAAATCTTCTGGAAAACTTAATTTATCTAATAATTCCATAACAATCATTCCCTTTATTAATTTTCTCTGTTTAAAAGAGTATATGTTAATTCCGCTAAGAACTTCGCATTAACACTCAAAGTTTCGAGAATTGTTATACATTCTTCTGTTAATGTCTTACATAATTCCATACATTTTTCTAACCCATAAACTGAAATGAAATTAGTTTTATTATTTGCTTCATCGGCATGAGTATTCTTTCCTAATTTAGCACTATCACCTATAACATCCAATATATCATCTTTAATTTGAAATGCTAAGCCTAATTTATTTCCATATTCTTCTAATGCTTTTATATCATTCTCTGGGGCATTAGCTAAAATACCTCCTGCAAGTACTGCTGCTTTAATCAGCTCTCCTGTTTTTTTTGAATGCATATATTCCAATTGATCTTTTGAAATTTCTTTTCCTTCAGAAGAAATATCTACAACCTGACCGCCAATCATTCCTTCTGCACCTGCCGCAACTGCAATTTCATAAGCAGCTTTTAAAGAGTTTTCTCTATTTAATAACGAATAATTCATCATGATTATCATAGCTTCATTTAATAAAGCATCTCCAGCAAGAACTGCAATGTTCTCGTTAAATTTAATATGATTAGTAGGCTGGCCTCTTCTCAAATCATCATTATCCATACATGGAAGGTCATCATGAATTAGTGAATAAGTATGAATCATTTCAATTGCTGCAGCCATTGGCATAACTTTCTTATAATCTTCCTTGTAAGAATAATAAGTTAAAGCAAGCAATATAGGACGAGTTCTTTTTCCACCTATATTTAAACTGTAGCTACATGAATCATATATAATCCTATTATATGTTCCTTTTTCTTTAAAATAATTTTCTAAATAATCATTTATATCTTTTTTTAAATTATTTATCTCCATTTCCTTCACTAAACTCCACTTCTTTATCTTCTTTTATTATAGAAATTTTTGTTTCATATGAATCTAGTATTTTATAAATCTTATTTATTAGTTTAACTCCTTCTTCATATGATTTTATTGATTCCTCTAAATTCAATTCATTATTTTCTAAGACATTTAATATATTTTGAAGCTTAGTTAACATTTCTTCATAACTTTCTTTTTTAGCCATATTTCAAACTCCTTGTTTTAAAAGCCTAAAACTTTTTTCTTTCTATTATATCAGTATACTCAATTAATAGTTCACTTTAATGCAATTATTTTTACTCAATTATATCAAAAATACATATACTTATAATTGATTGTAGGTTACTTCTTATGATTTAACATCATAAATTTTCCTTCAACTTCTCCATCTTTAAGAAAAATTTTCAAGTTTTTATCTTCACTTAATTGTTCTTTTGATGTAATCAAATTTTTTTCATTATCCTCAATTATAGCATAACCTTTAGAGATGACTTTAATTGGATTATGAGCAACAAGTAAATTATTTAAATTCTCTAAATAACTTTTTTCACTTTTAATCTTTGTTCTTATTGCAAAGTTAAGCCTATCCTGCAATTTATCTAACTCCAAATATGAGTTAGATATTTTAGTTATTGGAGAATGAATATTTAAAATTCTTTCTGCAGCAGATAAATCATTTTTACTGTTACTTAATTTTTCCTGAATCTTTTTATCTATAACTCTTGAAATGTCGTAAACCTTATCTCTAATACTATCACTTAAAGGTACAGCTATTTCAGCCCCTTGAGATGGAGTTGCTGCCCTTATATCAGCAACAAAATCACAAATCGTAAAATCTATTTCATGACCAACTGCTGAAATTAAAGGAATTTTACTGTGAAAGATAGTTTTTGCTAACTCTTCTTCATTAAAACTCCATAATTCTTCAATTGATCCACCACCTCTGCCTACTATTATTATATCAACAGATTTCTTTTTATTAAAATAATCTATTCCAGCAATAATCTCTTTATATGCATCTTTTCCCTGTACTTTAGCTGGGTATAGAACTAATTCAACCAAATTACTCCTTCTAGTGGAAACATTTATAATATCCTGTATTGCAGCTCCAGTAGGCGATGTCACCACGCCTATTCTCTGAGGATATTTGGGCAGTATTTTTTTATAAGACTCATCGAAATATCCTTCTTTAGATAGTTTTTCCTTAAGTTTCTCAAATTTAATAAATAAATCTCCCAAGCCTTCTTTTCTTATTTCATCACAATAAATTTGAAAACTTCCACTTGCAGGATATATAGATGCTCTACCGTTAATAATTACTTCCATACCTTCATTTAATGAAAAATCCAATAAGTATGCATTACTTTTAAACATAACACAATTTATTCTTCCATTATTATCTTTTAAAGTAAAATAAATATGGCCACTGCTGTGATATTTTAAATTAGAAATCTCCCCTTTTACAGAGAGATTGCCTAAAATAAAATCATTGTCTAACATTCTTTTAATGTAATTTGTAACCTCAGAAACAGTTAATGTCTTAATATTCATTTTCCTTCAACGCCTCACATGCATTTCTAATCAAAAGAGTTGTTGTTAATGAACCTACTCCTCCAGGAACTGGTGTTAAAAACTTACATTTATCAATTACTTTATCAAAATCCACATCTCCAGTTATCTTCCCTTCAAAGGATGATGTTCCGACATCTATTACTATTGCATTTTCATTAACATAAGTTTCATCTATAAACTTTGGTCTTCCAATAGCAACTACTAAAATATCTGCATTTTTACAAACTTCTTTTAAATTCTTAGTTTTTGAATGACAAATTGTTACTGTAGCATTTTCATTTAATAGAAGCTGCGCCACAGGTTTTCCAACTATATTACTTCTTCCAAGTACTACAACATCTTTCCCAGTAATATCTACATCCAAACTTTTAATTAATGTAACTACTGAGTTAGGTGTACAAGGTAAAAATTTTGGTTCCCCCATGTATAATTTCCCTTGGCTTTCAAAAGTAAGACAATCAATATCCTTACTTGGAGATATTTGTTTAATTATTTTCTTTTCATTAAATTTTTTAGGAAGCGGTAATTGTAAAATAATACCTTGAACATCTTCATCATCATTTAATTTACGTATTTCCTCTATTACATCTATATCATTGCAGCTTTCAGGTAAAGTTACCTTTAAGAATTCAACACCTAAAGAATTTGCTACTTTCTCCTGACTTGACATGTAATATATTGATCCACCATCATTACCAACTAAAATAGATGCTATTTTAGGAATTTTTAAATTCTTTTCTTTTCTATCATTAACAAAATTTTTTATATCTTCTTTTATCCTTGAAGCTACTTCTTTACCGTTTATTATTTGCCCCATTTTAAACACCACCCAATTAATTCAGTTTACAGTTTACAATTAACAGTTTACAGTTAACAGTTATTAATTTTCTTTAATTTTATCTAATACTCCATTTATAAATGCTACACTTTTTTCATCTGAATATCTTCTTGCGATTTCTAAAGCCTCATTTATTGCAACGCTTCTTGGTACACTTTCATCATATAATAATTCATATGTTGCTAGCCTTAGTATACTTAAATTAACTTTAGATATTCTGTCTATCTTCCAATTATGTAAATTAGCTTCAATCATTTTATCAATTTCTGCTTTATGATTTTGAACTCCAATCAATGCTTGCTTCACATATGTTAAGTCTATATCTTTTATATTTTCTTCATAATTTTCTATAAATGATTCAACTGCTTCTTCAATTGTGTCCTTGCTTAATGTTATCCCAAATAATAACTCCATAGTTTTTTCTCTTGATAATTTTCTATTCATATAGTCCTCCTAATTATGTAGCATATTTAATTATGTACATCTATCATTATACACATTTTTATTTTCTTTTAAACCTTAAGTATATAAGTGATTTCATATACTTTCCTAATATCCGCATAGAAACACCCTCTGAAAGCTTCAGAGGGTGAAAATCAAATTAGATAGATTCACTGTCTTCCTTTTTTGGTAAATAAACATTTTGAACATAAATGTTAACAGCTTCAACATATAATCCTGTCATAGCTTCAACAGTTTTTTTAACATTATCTTGAACTTGTGCTACCACGTCCATGATCTTTTTCCCATATTCAACTGATACATTCATATCGATAATTGCTCTATCTTCTTCTAAAGTTACTTTACTCGCTTTTGCGGTGCTTTTTTTACCCTTAAAGATATTAGTAAGGTTGTTAGCAACACCCATCTGACCATCTAAAATCCCATCGATTTCCTGAGCAGCAATTCCAGCAATAACGCTTACTACTTCATCTGAGATTTTTACAACTCCTATATTTTCTTCTCTAATTAAATCTTCCATGTTACTTAACCTCCTAGGTTTTGTAATTACAAAACATGATAATCTTGTGTTCATTATATCAAATATAATTTAACATTACAAATATAATATGGTTTTTCTACTATTTTTGTACTTGTATTATTACATCTTTTATTTTTGAAACGTCTTGAACGATTTCTTGTATAGCTACAGTTTCACTTTCTTGTAAAGCAGTTTGAGATTTGACTATTACAGTTGCCTTATCTCCTTGTAGCATGCATAAAGCATCTTCATATCCTTTATTCTTTATACCAAGTTCTATTCTTCCTTCATAATCCCTTGTCATTGTTTTTTGAGTTAATTCCTTTGTAGCTGCATCTTTTTGATCTTTTGATGTATTTGCATCTGAAATTATAGAATTTAAAGTTTGAATTGTTGCTGAATCTTGTTGTTCTCTTTCACTACGAGATTGGTAGAAAAAATTTTGTTGATTCATAGCTTCTGTATCTTGGCTGTTAGTTTTATCTGTTGAAATAACTTGGCTTAAATCTGTTGGATCATTTAATCCTCCATTATTAAGTTTTGCAGCTAGCATTCCTACACATAATATTAATGCTAATAATGTAAATATAATCCCACATTGTTTCTTTGTCATAATAAACTTCCTCCCATTCTTTTTCTATAAAATTATATGCTACTTCTTCATGCTATATACATTAACCTTATCTAAACTTAAGTTATATAATTTAGATACTGCTTGTTCAATTTCATATTTTATTTTACTGTTTTCTGCCCCCTCTGCTAGTACTATTACTCCAATAATCTTAGGTTTGTATGTTTTTAAAATAAACGGCTGATTATTTCCGTCACTTGTTGACATAACAATCTTTGATGAATCTGTGTCTTGATTATTTACTCTTTTCCCGCCTTCAGTATCGGTTTCCTCTGTAGTTGATTTTTGAGTATTCTTGTCATATGCCGGAACCTTTTCTTCCCCATTTTCAAAGGACATCATTACTTCAACATCGCCAACTCCATCCATTTTCTTCAAAATATTTTTTAAATCATTCTTTTGTTTTTCTTCATAATCTTTTGCATCAGCCTCATCAGGAGTTTTAGTCTTATCTACATTTGTTTGATTTGCAGCTGTTTCAGATAGATTACTGCTGCTTAAGCTTTTGGTTGTTGTTGGATATAAAACATTCATTGCAATTAATGCAAAAGCTAATATTAAACATACAGCTATTAAATTTTTTAATGGCTTTTGACCTAAAATTTTACTAATTTCATTTTTTAATTTGTCCTTATCCATCTTTATACCTCCTATTCATCTAATTGATATACTTCTATTTTCTCCTTAGGAATATCTAACTCACTGCTTATATAATCTTGAACTTCTCCATATTCACTATTTTCTTCTTTACTGTTACTTTGCACCTCATCATTAATTACTATTTTTTTTACCTTTTTAACCTTATTATCACTTACACCTATCTTAAGTTTCTTTACATTAAAAGTTATTTTATTGAAATCAACATCACAATCAACATCACTTTTAAATGTCATATCCTTAAATTTGTTCTTAAGTAAATTGTCACAATTTTTATTAAAATTATTTACAAATGCTTTCTTTCTGTTATCACCTTTATCTTGGTCGTTATTGTTTATATTTTGTAAATCAACTTTAGCTTCATTTTCTGAAAATACCTCCTCATAACTTTTAATACTATCCACAACTGTTTTTTCTCCATTTGATACAAAATGTAAAATTGGATTTAAAATTACAGAAATTAATATTAAACCAAGTACAAACCTTATATATTTTTTTATTTTATTATCAGGTGAAATAAGCTCTACAGCACTTATGAATATGAGAGCTGTCACCAATGTTACTACAAAACTTTTCAAACTTTCTATAAACATAAAATTTTTATCCTCCAACTATAAACCTTCCTGAAGATGCTATAATACCAATTAGTATAAAAAACATTAAGGTTACAGTTAAAACGCATGACATTATTAGTACCATGGAACTTCCTGCTGCCTCCAGAGATTTAGTTATCCTTGAATCACTTATAGGTTCTATTAACGCTGCTGATAATTTATATATGAATGTCATTAATACAAGTTTAATAAGCGGATGTAAGAGAATTAATATTATTACTACCAAGCCTATTGAACTTATTGCATTTTTAATTATTAATGAATACCCTGCAACAGATGTAATTGCATCCGAAAACGCTTTTCCAACTATTGGAATAAAATTGTCTACAGCAAATTTTGCTGTTTTTAAAGTTACTGCATCAATAGTAGACGATGTAATTCCTCGAATTGTTAACAGGCCAATAAAAATTGTTACGACAATTCCTTGAATCCATATTATTATTTGTTTAAACAATTTGCATAAATTGGTTATCTTGTGTTCTGAAGAAATATTATTAGCAAATTCTAAAACAAAACTCATCAGTATCATTGGAATTATAAAATTTGAATATAGTTTTGGGATAAAAACTACTGCCCCGAGAACAATTGGATCCAATGTTGTAGCTTGAGCAATACCTCCTGAAACTGTAATCATTGTTACTAATACCGGAAGAAGAGCACTCATAAAATCTGAGATATTATTTATCACATCCCTTGCTACTGAAATTGATATAATAAAACTTTTAGACAAAACCATTATTATCAAGGCATAACATGCATAAAAGGCTACCTGCGATATACTTTCATTTGAAAATGCATCTTGCAAATTTTTAAGCAGTGAACATATTATTGCTATTGTAACTATTGATATTACAAGTTTTAAAACACTTTTAACTTCCTTAAAAGCCAAACTTATTACTGCATTTAAAATATTATCCAATGAAAGATTGCCTTTCCCTTCTTTAATATATGTTTTCATGTATTCCACAGGATCTAGCTTATCCATCAATTCCACATCAGTTTTCATTTTATTTATATATTCATATAAAGAATTGATTTCATCTTTTGCAGTTCCTCCTATGTCATCTATATTAACCTCATTTACCTGTTTACTTTCTGCTTCGTTGTTATTTTTCATAGCGTTATTTAATCCCATGTCACTTTTGCTTTTACTTTCTGCGGCATAGACTTTATAAATATTTAAAATCGTTTGACTTGGAATTATTGAAAAAACCATATTTAACGTAATACTCATTATTAATACTAATGTAACTCTTTTTATCATCTTCATAATTAACACCTACATTATCTGCAATATAGAATTTAACACAGCCATGAGAATTGGTATAGCGAGTACTAAAATCATAATTTTGCCGGATAGTTCTATTTGTGCGGCCAGGCTATCTGCATTGGCATCTTTACACAAAGCACTTGAAAATGATGCTATATATGCAATTGCTAAAATCTTCAGTATAATTCCTATATACAACATATCTATATTTGCTTTATCAGCTATTTGCTTTAAAAAATCAATTATTTCTCTTAGTGGTTCTATCATTATTAGTAGTATAAGTGCTCCAGCAGCCAAACCAATAAACGTAGGAATACTTGAATTATGATGACGAAATATCAAAATTAAAAACAATGCTATAAATGCTAATCCTACAATTTTTATTATTATCATACTTTGGTCACCTACATCATAAACATTGTTTTAACTGTACTAAACAAATCTCCTATGATTGAAACTATCATAAGAAGAATTATTACAACTCCAGCAATATTTGTAATGGCTGCAATTTCACCTTTTCCACTACTTGTTAATACCTTATCTAACACCACTAAAAGTATTCCAGCTCCACCAATTTTAAAAAGAATGCTTATATCATGCATTAATCTTCCCCCAATCTATATTAAGAATTCTATTTTCAATTACTCATAATGTTTTGTATTTAAATTATAAATATGACTATCATTGCCCCAAGACATATTCCAAGATATCTATAAAGCTTTATATTCCTTTTTGCGTTATCTTCAGCATCACTTAAATTCATTTTTATGCCTTCAACGGCTAAAAAAAATATTTTTTCTTGTCCATATACTCCTGATTCCCCCAGGGATTTAAAAAAATCTCCTAAAACCTTTTTATCATCATCATATATAAAAAATTCATTTTTAAACCTTGAATATTCTTCTAAGGCACCTTCATATACACTTTCTACATCTCCTTTAATTAACCTATCTGAAATTGCTTTAATAAAATCACTTAAAGGTTTATCGACCTTATGGGAAAGATTTTCTAATGCTTCAGGTAATGGTGTTGCTCCATAAACAATTTCATTTTCAAGAATTGTTAAAGCTTTTAAAATTTCTTTAAGCTGAGCTTGTCTTTTTCTAAAAGTTTCGCCATATGAAAAACCAATATAAGTGCTTATAAGAAATACGCACATGGCTAATATTAATTTAAGCACATATTTTCACCTCCTTTTAGACTATATACATTTTCTATTGTCCCTACTCCATTTCTATTACTTAAAATAATCGCTCTTTCAAGGATCTGATTATTAAGTAAATCACTTAATACTTTTCTTTTGTATAAATCCTCAATTGTAAAGCCATGAATTGTTGTGATTATATTTACACCAGAGTTAAACGCCATAATAAGTGATTCAATATCGCCTTGAGTCCCAATCTCATCACAAATTAAAACTTCTGGAGAAAGACTTCTAATTGCCATAATAAGACCTTCCCTTTTTAAACAATTATCTAATACATCTGTTCTCAGTCCTAAATCAGTTTGAGGTACTCCCAAATGGCATGCCCCTATTTCACTCCTTTCATCGACTACAACTACCTTTTTTCCATTAAGGCCTAAAATAGACATTCCATTTGAAATATTTCTAGCTATGTCTCTTAATATAGTCGTTTTTCCACACTTAGGAGGCGAAATAATTATTGTGTTATAAATTCTAGATTTTGAAGCAATATACTTCATTACTTTGTCAGAGGCTCCTATAACCTCCCTGCAAATTCTTACATTTACAGATGAAATGTTTCGTATAGTTTTTACTTCACCTTTCTCCATAACACATTCACCAGCGATGCCTATCCTATGTCCACCTTTAATTGTTATAAAACCTTGACGTATATCTTCTTCATATGCATATAATGAATAATTTGAAATTTTTTGTACTATACTTCTCATATCTTCTTTTGTTGAAATATAACTCATAATGCTTTCCCCATGCTTTGAATAAACTATTATTGGTTTACCAACCTTGATTCTAAATTCATAAATTTGTTCCTTATAAAGTCTATCCTTAATTAAATTGCCTATCTTAAGAGGAAAAATCCCTATGATTTCTTCTTCACCATTCAAAATTCTCACTGCCTCCTCTATCGTTCTCTTATTTAATTAATATTTACCTTCAAGCTGAAATATTACTGATTCTCATAAAAATATGTAAAATAAAAAAAGGACCTCCTAAATCTTATTTAGGATAGTCCTTTAACTATTATATTATTCTGTAACTTTAATACCTTCTAATTTTAAATTCCATTTGAAAAGATGCTTTAGTTCCATTAGAAAAGTTTATTGATTTTAGTTTTAAATTATTCACAATCTACATAATAAACTATTTATCTTTAATGTTTTTATTACAATAAGGGCATGGAATTTCGTCATTATTATTTAAAGCCGATTGTTCAATAAAAATTGGTTTACCGCAATGGGCGCAATTGATTTCCTTATATTCTTCTTCCATATCATTTAGTTCATCTATAGATAACTCCTCAAATAATTCATCTTGAATATTGCTTAAGTCATCATCCATGAATCTAATATTTTCCTTGATAGCTTCTTGGTTTATAGTTAATTCTTCAATTTTTCGGCTCATAATTTCTAAAATAGAATAAATATTATTAAGGTATTCCTTTTCTTGTTTGATTTCTATTTTTGATATATTATTTTTAAAATTTTCAATCTCTTTTCTAAGCTCTTCCATATCTTTTCACTTCCATTTCTTTAATTGTAAAAAATTGCCCTAACGGATATAAATAAAGTTGCTAAGCTCTATACTTAGCAACCTATGTATGGTCCTAAACTCTTTCCATGTATTCCCCAGTTCTAGTATCTACTCTTATTACATCACCTTCATTAACAAACATAGGAACATTTACTACTGCACCTGTTTCAAGTGTTGCTGGTTTCATTGCATTAGTAGCAGTATTCCCTTTAACACCTGGTTCTGATTCTGTGATTAATAATTCAACAAAGTTTGGTGCTTCTACTGAGAAAGCATCACCCTTAAAGAATTTGATTGTTGCAAACATGTTTTCTTTTAAGAACTTTATTGCATCTTGAACTTTTTCGTAATTTAAAGGAATTTGTTCAAATGTTTCTTGATCCATGAAGTAATATAATTCTCCATCTGTATAAAGATATTGCAATTCTTTTCTTTCAATTACAACGTCTTGTAATTTTGTAGTTGGGTTAAATGTTGTATCTGTAACTCCACCTGAAATAACATTTCTAAGTTTAGTTCTTACGAATGCAGCACCTTTTCCTGGTTTAACATGTAAAAATTCAACTACTGTAAATACTTGTCCATCCAATTCAAAAGTTGTTCCTTTTCTTATATCTCCTGCTGTTATCATTAAATATCCCTCCAAATTTGTAAAAATAATTACAACGTAACTTTATCTTCAAACATTAAGCTAATATACTTAATCATTGACATAACACTCATATTTTATCAAAAGACTATAATAATTGCAATTATTTCTGGTTACTTTATAGTAAAATTTTATTATATAATAATGAATTAAAAACTTTCTTTTTCACTAATCTCTACTAAAATAGAATTTTCATTTTCATTTTTATTAATAATATAATCACTTATATTATAACTTCTTAGTTTTGAAAGTTCATTTAATAAATACTCTTTGTTACCGTTTAACTTTACCTTTATAAACCATTTTCCATCAATCTCATTTGCAGAAATAATATTAATTTTATCTAAACAATTTAGTTCATTAGTAATATCACTTAAAGTTCTATGATATTTAAAGTTATTCTGTGTCTTATTTACTATAATATCTTTTTCTTTATTTAGTTTATTTATACAAAAAATTTGAGCAAAAACAAAAATAATCATTACTATTACTATGAACTTATTGTATATTTTATTCATTTAAGCTTACCCCTAGCTTATATTTATTATTTTCATTCAAATTAATATCATTAATCTTTATACGATTATTACGTGCTAATTCATTAACCTTATTAAAATCGCTAACTACTAATTCTCCATTATTGTTAGTTATGCACGCCTCTTTTATATCATCATTAAATATATTTTCAATCCATAGGTCAATATCATTAATGTCTAAACTATCATGTTTTGAGTGTGCAATATTATCAAAATTTTTAATGGTCTTTTCTTTATTCCCCAACATAATCCTAGCAGTAAATGGTAGCAGTAATAAATTGAGTATTATAAATAAACTTATTATTCTTTTTTCAGATTTATTTATATTTAGCTGCTTAATCCTATAAAACCTTTCCGGTATGAAATCTTTGTTTTTTATATATTTTTTCATTTATAAGTTCTCCTATATTCATATTTATAATATTTATCTTATTCTCATTAGATAATATATTAACTATATCTTTATCAACAAATATTTCTTTAACCTCATTATTGCTAATTATTTTATTTAATATCTCCTCTTCATCTTCTTCTATAAATCCATAATCAAATAATCCTCCTTTAAAACAAATGAAGTAAAAAACTTCATCATATTTTATCAGAACTTTTGCTGAAAAATTTTTATTTTTTAAATTCTTTACCATAATCTCTTTAATTATAAATTGAATAGGCTTTACTTCAATATTCTTAACATAGTCAGCTAACTTTTCTATTCTTTTTGCACCTCTTATGGAATAAATGAAAACAATATTATTCTTTTTATTAAAATCATGATCATATAAAATATCTCCATTTTGAGGAAAGTCATTATTAATTTTATTATTTACAAATTCAGCTAAGCTATACTTCTTCACTTTATTATTAAACTGCTTTACATAAAGGTCTTCTTCAAGAATAATTATTTTAATATTCGGTTTTAATAAATGATTTATTTCACTAATCATTTCCAGATCATACTCTTTTCCATTTAATATATAGGAATTTTTTTTGATTAGTATAATAGATTTTTTCATATAATAAAATATAAACTCTCCTTAAATCAAAATATATTTTTATTATTTACTACTTTTAATAATTTTATTCATCGCTATTCTCAAATTTGTATGTCGGAATTAATACTATCTTTTCATCTTCTTTAATATAGTATAAGATTTCCCTTTTTCTAATCCCTCCATTATCATTTTGGGTTATCAATAATAACTTACTATCATTTTTATTATATTTTAGCGTATCCTCATCAATTTTCTTTTCAAAATCTTCTGCAAATAAATCTTGATCATCGCTATTACTCTCATCTGAATTGGATAGCTTATCTTTTCTTTCCTTATTAAGCTCTTTCATAAATTTATATAAAGTTTCTTCTTCTCTATTACAAAAATCATATTTATCCATATCAAATTTGTAATAACTCCCTAGCTCATTGTTGTGTTTCATCGTACTATATAAAAAACATCCCAATATGCTCATTAAAGATAATATTATAACAGTGCTAATCAGCACAGTAGCTTTTTTCTTTAAAAACACTTAATAAATTCCTTTCCTTCTTTGTCGATTATACTAAAATAAATTAGTTTACCTCTTTTTCTAACCTCAATACTATCTACATCCTCAAGCATTACATTAATAGTTTGAGTAATATTAAATTTAGTATATTTAACTACAATATTTCCCTCAAAACAATTGATTTTTTTATCCGGGATGCTAGATTTTTCGTTTTTTGAAAATATAACATAACTATTATCTACTATAATTTTTTCCAGTCCACCTTCTGAAATAATATTATCCAAATTAATAAAGAAATTTTGACAGTTATTATATTTAACAGTGAGCTTAGCTGTTTCTATATAGGATTTATACATAGAAACAAATATGCTTATTCCTTCTACTAAGATTATAGTTGTTAAAAAGATATATACTAAAGACTCAATTATAGTAAAGCCTCTTCTTTTTTTATACTTCATCCATCCACCAACTTTTAGTAAACTCTTTTTCTAAATTCACCTCGCTAACCTCATCTTTTATGTTAGCTATAACTTTTAATTTTAATCCCATTTCATCTTCTGAAACTTTGCATATTTCTATATCTTCACCTTTTCCCAAATTCTCAATCCCACTATCCATCAGCTTCTTCGAGAAGTCCTGATCATATTTAAAACCTATTTTTTCATCAATTAACATATCATCTATTTCTTTTCTAGCCACATTATATTTAAATTCATTTATCAAGTTACATACGTCTCTGTTAACTTTTTCACATAAAATTCTCTCTTTTAGAATCCTTGAGTTTTGTATACTTGCACTTACTATAAAGATTGTAGTTAATGATAAAATCATAAGTGAAGCTATTACTTCAATTAAAATACTACCTTCCTTTCTCATATCGCAGTATCATTTTTAATAACAATCAAATCAACTCCTACTCGAATTGTTATATCTACCCTTTCTCCATTCTTATATAAAAGTTTTATTGTAGCACCTTTATTTATTTTTCCTTCTGGGGTTACAAGTGCACTTATATCTTCACTAATTATTTTAATTTCACTAGGAAGATTTATTACTTTTTCGATATTATCCCAGCCTTCTACAAAGCGAATCTCATTCTTACTTGATTTGACAGTGATTTTGCCATATCTATTTTTTTCTCTGCAAACTGCTTTTCCATAGGTCAGTAAATTTTGTATTTCATAAACATTTCCCGAATATTTTATATCAGAGGATAAACTGTTGCTCCATTTACTCAAGGCTATTCCAACATTAAATAAAATTATCAATATAAATATGCAAACTATAGTTTCTAGTAAAGTAAATCCTTGTTTTCTCATTATCTTATTCCATTTTTTAAATTATCAAATAGGGGAATTACAAAGCCAATCATAAACATTACAATAAAGCTTGCCATAATAAACATAAAGATTGGATTAATTAGTTTTAGATATTTACTTATTTTTTCAAATAATTCATTTTCTAATTTACTTGCTAATTCTTTAAATCCTTCTTCAATAGATCCGCTTTCCTCCCGTATTCTTACAATGGCCAATGTATATTTTGAAAAGAGTCCACAATTATCTAAGGACTCTGTTAATGTACTGCCTCTTAAAATATCTTCATTAATCATTTTAATTTTCTTTCTTAAATAAGTGAAACTAATGCTATCTTCACAATATTTGAGAGCTATTGATATATTTATTCCAGTACTTGTTATTATTGAAAATAATAACACCATGATATACTCAAAAAATGATTTAACTATTTTTATTTTTATAAATTTATCAACGGTAATTTTTTTGCAAATAAGCCTTAAAATTATAGCTAATAGCAGTGTCCATGAGGTCAAAGTTATTTCTACAAGAACTGGGTTTGATTTTATAGAAAGATTAATATCATATAATAATTTGCAGCTTGCTGGCATGGGTATATTCATAGATTTATATATTTCACAAAAGTTTGGGACTACTATGTTTACTAAAAATATGCCAAGTATTATTATTGATGTGAAAATGAATATGGGGTAAGTGCTTGCATTCTTAATTTCCTTTTTAATAAATAAAATCTTATCATAATAAATATTTACGCCTTTCAATACTTCATATAGCTTTCCTGTATTTTCACCAATAGCTATCATACCTATAAAGAAATCAGGATATAAATTTTTATATTCTGAAAAACCTTGTGATAAACTTTCTCCTCTATGTATAGCTCTTAATACATTAATTAGATTATTTTTATAAATTTTATCAGGTAAAATATCCGCAACCAGTTCCAAGGCATAGGTTATAGTTATTCCATCCTTATAAAGTTGAGCTAAGTTTCCTGAAATTAATGATAGTTGCTTTTCTTTGACTTTATTCTTTAATAGTGGGAATGATTTAAATTCTTTTGATTTCTTTTTATAATTCAAAGTTGAATTATAGTTTTCATTATATATATTTTGAGTATTATCATTATGCATTTAATCTTTCTCCCTCTATAAATTCAATGTAATCACTATAAGATATTTTCCCTTGATATAATAATTTTTCTAAGTCATATTTCATATTTGTATTTGATAAGTAATCATTATCCTCATATAATTCATCCATTTTCTTTTTATTTTTTTCCTGCAAAAAGTAAACTGCACTTACAATTTGCCTTCCTGCATAACCAGAAAAATTACAAACGGAACAGCCACATTTCTTATAGATTATTTTATCTTTTACGGAATTTTCATTATCTATAACTTTGCATTCATTGCACAATGTTTTTATTAACCTTTGAGATATAATCCCAACTAACGCATCGCTTATTAAATAAGGCTTAATTCCCATATTCTCAAGTCTTATATACACCTCCCTAGCTGATTTGCAGTGAATAGTGCTATATACCTTATGTCCAGTAATTGATGCACGAACAGCCATATTTGCCGTCTCCTCATCTCTTATTTCACCTATCATAATCACATCTGGATCTTGCCTTAAAATACTTCGAAGACCATTTGAGAAATCTATATCTAATTTTTTATTTAAGCTCATTTGATTGATATTAGGCATAACAATCTCTACAGGATCCTCCAGAGTAGTAATATTTAAAGATTTTGAATCAATTTCTTTTAATATAGTGTACAAAGTAGTACTTTTTCCTGAGCCGGTTGGACCACTGGCTAAGATCAGTCCATTCTTCAACATTATCATTTTTCTAATAATTTTAATTTGCTCTTCGGAGAAACCTAAATCTTCTAATTTATAGCTAAAATTATCACAATAAAGTATTCTTATAACTAACTTTTCTCCATAAACCACAGGAATGGAAGATACTCTTAAATCATATTTCAGATTATTATAATTCACTATTATCTTTCCATCTTGCGGCCTTCTTTTTTCAGTTATATCCATATTTGCTTTAATTTTAATTTTAGATGCAAGAGTTGTATACTCATTTGAATCAATTTTATGGACTAGTACTAAGCTTCCGTTAATTCTGTATCTTACATATACACAATTTTTTTGGGGCTCTAAATGAATATCACTTGCTCGCTCCTCAATGGCGTTATAAATTAATACATCTTCTAAAGTTCTATCTTCCTCACCGAAAATTATATTCTTAAGATTCTCATAGTTTTTTTCTTCTATTTCTACTGCTTTTACATTTTTGTTATATATAAACCCTAAATATTCTTTTGCCTCTTCAGTAATTTTGCTAGACAAAACTAATATTTCATTAGTATTCTCCTTAATTGGAATGACTTTATACTTTTCACAGATTTCTTTTTTTAGATTTCTTGCAATCTTTAAATCTACATCCTCAATCTTATATTCTTTAATTTCAAGCCACCATCCTTTACCAAAGATTTATTTATATACAGATTTTGGACAGAAAAATTAATATTTATTCATTGTTTTACCATTATGGATGCAACAAGTATACTATAATAACTATTGGACTTAATTGAAAATCATGAAATTGAAATATGATAACAAAATTGCTGTTTCACACTTAATCTGATAAACTTCTAATAGAATCTATAAATAACTTTTAATCAAAATGACTAACTGAAAAAGATATAATCTATAAATATAGAGAACAAAAGGCTGGAAGCAAATATTATAATGACGTAGAACTCTAGAACGAAGATTTCGATTACTTAAAACTTGCTATGCAAGTAGCACTTGAAAGAATTAAAGTAAGAAATAAGGAGGTTTATAAACCGAAAAAATCCCCAAAATAGGTGGTGTTTAATTTGACTTGGGATTATATTAGAAAAGTAATTAATAAACTAAAGAAGAAATACAATACTTCATCCCCCTTTGAGTTTGCTGAATGCCTAAAAATCACTGTGATTATTCAGCCCTTGGGTAATGTGTAAGGTATGTACAAATATATAAACAAAAATAAAGTCATCTTCATTAGTTCAGTTTTATCTGAAATAGAAAGACGCTTTGTTTTAGCTCATGAAATTGGACATACTGTATTACATCCAAAATCTTCATGCTTTTTTATAAATGAAAATAATTATATAAGTAAAATAAAATCTGAATTTGAGGTTAATATGTTTGCTGCTGAGTTTTTGATTGATGATGAGGCTGTAGATCAGTTTGAGTTGGATTGATTTACTTTGGAATAGTTGGCTAGGAGTTATTATGTTCCGGTTGAAATTATGAATTTAAAACTCAATAATATATAATAAAACCTTCGATAACACGTAATGTATTATCGGAGGTTTTATTACTTGAGAGAATTATAATTTACTATTTTTGTTTTTTAAAATAGTATAAGAGCAGTATAATTTTATTTCTATATTTATTTTCTTCTTCTAATTTTTTTATCTTTCTTTTTAAACTTGTAATAATAACATCTTTATTGTTTCCATTCATTTTTCTTTTCATAATATACATACTACATTCATTAAAGTCTCTACTTTATTGTTATGTATTCTCCTACCTTTCACATATATGGAATCCAATTGTCTTTGCCCTATTAATAAATAACTCTCTGAAATTACTAATTTTATCTTCTGATACTAATACAGTTAAATTTCTTCTTGCACGTGAACATCCAACATAAAATAATCTATATGCACTTAATACGCCATAAACTGTTCCATCTTTAAAACATTTTTTTATATTTCCAACTGTTGGATTACTCAAATATGTATTGTATGACTCCTTGCAAAGATATTCGAATAAAATATTTCCTCTAAATGTTTCTAAAATTTCTAATGACTTTCTTTTTAATAACTCTTTATTTTTTTCATTCTTATTATGTAATTCAGCGTTTAAATTACTTATATTAATTCCTAATTCTTTTTCAACATTAATAATAAAATTATAATAATCATAATAAAATTTTTCAAAATCCTTTAGTGAAAAATCATATTTACTCCAAATTTCAAAAAATTTATACATGTATACAATTGGGGTATTTTGACTGTCATCGGCAACAAAAAGTACAGTATCATGACTTTCTCCCTTAACCCCGTGTTGTGTAGATATATGAGGATCTTCAATATAACTGGCTATTACTCTAAATTCGTTTATACTGACTGCTAATATTGTTTCATATTCTTTCATTTCATAAATACTGCCAAGATATTCATTATTAATTATTTTTTTATTTTTTAATATATTTAAAAATTCTTCTATATTAACGATATTAGTATCATCATTATATATTTTAGATATTTCTTCCCATATAAATTTTATTCTTTGTTTATCAGAATGACATCGTATGATGCACGTTTCATAATTTAAAAATTTCTGATTACTCCTACACAAATTTATGATATTTCCATATTGCTTTATCATAAAAAACGATATTGCTTTATGGCATAAGAACAAAATTCTCATTAAAGGATCAGGATTTTCTGGAGACGAGTCCGTAATAATATCTGTTGCTTTATATTTACGTGAAAATGAATACTTTTCCATTCTATTAAAACTATTATATAAATTTTCACACCCTATTTCTTTGAACTTGTTTTTATTTAATAGAAATAAAATTAATGTATTGGGATTTTCATGTTTAATTTGTTCAATTTGATTTTCTACTTTTTTACAAATAGCAATTTGGGGACTATAGTCTGGCAGAACGTCTTTGTTATTTTCATCTGGTTCCTGATAATAGTTTTTATCATTGTATAATTTGTTTAAAATATTGACTATAGTTCCAATTGAACGATGGTTTGTTTTTAAAGCGATTTCTGTATTTAGGATTTCAAATTTTTTTTCAAATGCTCCATCATAATTTCTATATATCTGTTGCATTTTATCGCCTAAAAGATATAACTTTGTATCTGTATTTTTTACAGCATCAAAAAATAAATTCAATACATCCGAAGAGGTGTCTTGATACTCATCTATAAATATAGCTTGATATTTTTTCGAAATTTTATTTTTTATTATTGGATATCTATCCACAACAATTTTAGCAAAGGATATCAAATCATCATGACTTAATCCTCCATAGAACAAAGAGTTAAAGCTTGTTTCATTATAACTAATTTTTTTAATATTGTTTTTTATCGTTCCACAATCTAGGCTCCCATACTTATTAATATATTTTTGATTACTTTCAGCTATATGTTCGAAATATGAAAGGTTTTTTATTCTATTATCAATTTGATCTTTATACACTTCCCAATATAAATCCAAAATATCTTTATGTGTAAAAAAAACTGATATAAAACTATTTATAAAGGAATGTATTGTCCCAAAAAAAATTTTATTGTTATTAATTCCACACTGCAATTCCTCCGCAGCCCTATTTGTATAAGTAATACATAAAATATTATCTCTAGGATTACAAGTTATATGTTCTAACAGCATTGATTTAATTTTAGTTGTTTTTCCACTCCCCGCTGGAGCATTAATTAAATACACATTTTCTATTTTTCCATCAACCACTTTAACCCCTCCTCTATATAGTTTGGTGTCATACTTTCTGCTAACCCCATCAAAATTACAGAGTACATAAAATCTGTTTTTGACTTAGAAGTTGCTAATACAATATCGCGCACCGAAAATTTACTATCAGTTTCATTTTCCTTATTATTAGGAATAGTATATTTCAAATTATATTCTGAACGCAATTTAATCCATTCAGTGCGAGGCTTCATGTCAAATACATTAATATTATAGTGCTTAGCTAACATAGCTTCCTCTAATGTTCGAGCATAATTATCATCATCTGTTTGAAATTTTACACATATAAGATTATCACAAAAAATATTAAGCTCCATTTCACTCCACCAATATAAAGTGCCTACACTCGGATCTGCTTCTTTCTGGTTATCAGAACAAGTTGCCATTTTATAAAATTTATTTATAGATGCATTAGTTGTATGTGATAATTTAACATCTATTTCTGTAGTTGCCCCTTTATCATAATCAATATCAGTAATTATTAAAGTTTTAATTTTTAAGAATTCAATAAGTAGCCTATAATTATATGCATAAGCTCCTCCAACTTGAATAAACGATACATATTGCTCACTTAAATCTTTATATTTAGATAATGTAATTAACTTTTTAATAAATAAGCGCTCTGTATCGCCTTCATAAAGTATTACTTTGTCTGCAAATACAATTTCTGAAAATCCTATTTCAAAAAAATAATCATAAAAATTCTCTAAAATATCATCGTTTTCTATTTGAGAAGTAGACATCGATTTTTTAAAACTTGCCAAATCAAATATCTCGCTATTAAGCAACGCTGTTTCCCTGATTACCCGCAAGTGACTTAAACCTGTAACCCTAGCTATTTCATTAGAATGAGTGGTTACTAATCCTTGTAAATTTAATTTTTTATAATAGTTCAATAGATATTTTATAAAGACATTTTGCATTTGAGGATGCATATGT
Organism: Bacillota bacterium; assembly: GCA_021781745.1. Classification (GTDB taxonomy): domain Bacteria; phylum Bacillota; class Clostridia; order Clostridiales; family Clostridiaceae; genus Clostridium. Next base: position 29,225 of record JAJXWH010000058.1, read on the forward strand.
GATTCTGGCTCCTCTATAAAAAAGATATTTACGATATCATCTTCAATGGTTTTTTTAAACTCTTCAATCTGAAGATGTATATAAATCATATTGCTATATCCAAGACCTTGTGATGATTCATTTAAATAATGACCATTCAAATGGTATTTGGCACAGGTAGTCCTCTTTAATAAATCACTGATATCATCTTCTGAAACAGCTATTTCAAGTAATATTTCTCCTGCGTGTCCTCCATTAGTTTTTGATAAGGAATCAATTGTATTGCTTAATGTTTTTACAGATGTTTCACGGACAGTTTCTCTAATTTTAGATGATTGAATTGGTTCTAATATTTTATCAGGGAGTTCTTTTAGCAATCCTTTCCACTGCTCATCTTTACTTGCTAATGATATCATTCCCTTACTCAAAGTATGAGAATTATCTTTTTCAGTGTCATCAAGTATACGTCCTGCATGTATGCATTTAAAGTTAAATAATTTTCTAAATTCATAGATATCTATTCTAGATTGATTAGAATAGTTTTTATCACAAAAATTACATTCTGGAATAAGACTGTTAGCATAAACATCAATTATCATTTCTTTTAGAACATTTAATTTTGTAGTATCACCTTTATCTAATTGAGAAAATCTTACTTTTAATTTCTCATAATTCTTTTCTAATAATTCTTTAAATATCATTAAGCTAAACTTGAATGAATATATAAAAAAGAACGAATTAATATCTTCATCTAACTCCATAATATAGTCTGCAAAATTTCTAATATCGTCTTTTTCTAAATCATAATCTATTTGTATTTTTATTGTACTCGGCTCAATAATTTTAGGAGAAATATTTGTAGTAGTTGGATAGATTCTATTCAATATATTATTTATTACATTTTCTTGTGTATTGTATTTTAGAAAACACTCAAAAAATATTGGAAGCACGTCTTCAATCCATATTGTTGCTTTTGTAGCTGGAATATCATCTTTACAATATTTTACCTTTCCTTCTGTCAAAATGTTTTTTAATAATCCAATAAAAGTTGTCTTACCACTATTATTAGGCCCAGCTAAAACAGTAATATCATTTTCAAATGTTAACCTTGCACGCTCTAATTGTCTAAAGTTTTCAATTTCTATTACATTTATTTTCATGAGAAATTCCTCCTTAAATAAGCCTCGTCTTCAAAATTATATAAATTAATGCACTTTTTTCTAAACACATCACTTTTATTATATATTAAAATATATAAAATTACTTTATTTTTAATAATAGATGAAACTATAAAACTCCTATAGAATTTACAGTTCCTAATCCCAAAGAACAAAGTGGCTGCGCCACGCTCCTTCGGAGAAATTCATTATATTTTAAGCAAAAAATCATAGAGATTGATTTCCCTATGGTTTTCTTATTATATCTTATAATTTTTTCCGTATACCCCTTT